>JBGVEN010000001.1:0-367652 GCA_045120135.1 Monoglobaceae bacterium
CGAACCTATGACCCTCTGCTTGTAAGGCAGATGCTCTCCCAGCTGAGCTATGCGCCCACATAAACCGGTACTTTGAAAAAATGGTGGGCACAATAGGGCTCGAACCTATGACCCTCTGCTTGTAAGGCAGATGCTCTCCCAGCTGAGCTATGCGCCCATGCTTCAAAATACCGCGCCGATTAAATCAGCAACAATTATTATACACAACAAATTCCGGTTTGTCAATAAGAATTTTTATTTTTTCTAAAAATTTTATTATTTATAGGCAGATTCCGCAGTGAAAACCCCGCGGAATCGCTTATATACCGGAAAATTTCAGAGAATATTATTTGCCCTTTGACGCAAGAAATGCATTGATTTTCTCAACCAGTTCATCAGCATCTGTTCCGTGAACCATGCATGCCTGTTCAATGCTTTCGCCGCTTGCTGACGGGCAACCAAGGCAATGCATTCCTATCTCAAGAAAGAACGGTGCTGTCTCAGGGTCAAGTCTGAGTACATCGAGAATAATTGTTTCCTTTGTAATCTGTGTCATTTTTATCGCTCCTTTTTAGTATCTTTATTTATATTTTAACCTGTATAAAGCCAAAACAATCCTAATTGTATGACCATTTTCATAGTATACTCTATTTTTTTCATATTTGCAAGTGTTTTTTTATTTAAATATTATCTTTCAATATAGCTGTTTTTAAATATAAACCTTTTCACTCTATCTTAATTTTCGACTTTCCCTTGTCAAAAGCCCCTTATCCATTTCCAGCATTTTTTAACCTCTAAAAAATAATCTAAATTCTACAATCCACTCTTTATTTTTTTATCTCTCTTTTGCCTTCTTGTTTATATTTTCCATTTTCTTGAAATTTATTATTGTAAACCAAATTCACTTTGTTAGCATTTCAAATAACCCCTTGAATTTATGGGGTTTTCCACCGTTTTTGGCAATTTTCGAGGGTATTTTCAACCTTAAAAAGTTCAAACTGTGGATAATGTGAATAACTCTGTTAATAACTTATTCTACGCTATTCTTTGTCCACAAGCAATATTATGTAAACCAAAACTATTCGCAAAAGAGGTTTACATAATTTCAGAAAATATATTTTCATTTCCTCTTGACAAGTAATTTTTTCACTGATTTATTTTTAAAAAATAACTAAAAATTTGCTTTAAAAGTATTCGAATTTCTCCATTTTCTTCTTGACTCTTTGGAGTGCATTATCAATCGACTTAGGCGAACGAGATAAAGCAATCGCAATTTCCTGATAGGACTTCCCCTCCATATAGAGTGCCAACACACTTTTTTCAAGGTTACTGAGGACCTCATTCATTCTTTCACTTAAAAAAGCTGCATTTTCCTTGCTAATAAAAAGATGCTCCGGATCTGCCTCAATCCCGCTTTCCAAAAGCTCCTCAAGGGCATTTTCGGACTCGCCCTCATATAGCGGGTTGCTCAGTGAAACATAAGAGTTAAGGGGCATATGCTTTTGTCTGGTAGCCGTTTTAACCGCAGTGATAATCTGGCGTTTTATGCACAGCTCGGCAAAGCCACGGAACGACGCCTGCTTTTCAGGCGAGAAGTCACGAATCGCCTTAAAAAGCCCTATCATCCCCTCCTGAATTATATCCTCCTTGTCCGCACCCACCAGAAAATACATACGGGATTTTGAACGCACAAGGTTTTTATAACGGGCAAGAATGCATTCGGTTGCAATAACGTCTCCGGCTATTGAAAGCTCAACCAGCTGTTCATCCGAAAGACCGTCATAGTCTACAAAAAATTCCTCCGCCATCTTATCCCCTCCATTTATCTCAAAATAGGTAAAAAGGGCTGCCTATACAGACAGCCCTGATTTGCTTATAGTTTATTTTACAAGTTCAAGAGTTTCCTTTGCAATCATAAGTTCTTCGTTAGTCGGAACAACCAGAACCTTAACCTTTGAATCAGCAGCAGAAATATCCATCTGTACGCCACGGATTGCCTTTTCGTTCTTTTCAGCATCAACCTTGATACCGAATGCTTCGAGGTTCTTTGTGATAGCATCACGCATAACAGGAGTATTCTCGCCGATACCTGCAGTAAATACAATCACATCAACGCCGCCCATCTTAACCATATAAGAACCGATGAACTTTCTTACACTTTCAACAAACATATCAAGGGCAAGTGCTGCTCTGTCATTACCTTCTGCCTGAGCTGCCTCAAGATCACGGAAGTCAGAGCTTACACCAGAGATACCCTGAACACCGGATTTCTTGTTAAGGAGGCTGTCAACTGCATCAACAGTCATATTCTCAGCTTCAGCAATGAATTTAACAATAGCAGGGTCAATATCACCGCAGCGGGTACCCATAACCACACCTGCGAGAGGAGTGAAGCCCATTGATGTGTCAACAGACTTTCCGCCGTCAACAGCGGTAATACTTGAACCGTTACCCATATGACAGGTAATCATCTTGATATCCTCAGGCTTTTTGCCGAGCATCTTTGCAGCTTCCTGTGCAACATACTTGTGTGATGTGCCGTGGAAGCCGTATCTTCTGATTTTGTGCTTTTCGTAAAGCTCGTAGGGAACAGCGTACATATACGCTTCCTTTGTCATTGTCTGGTGGAAAGCTGTGTCAAATACAGCTACCTGAGGAACGCCGGGCATTGCTGCCTCACACGCTGCAATACCGATAAGGTTTGCAGGATTGTGGAGAGGAGCAAGGGGAACACAAGCTTCAACAGCCTTTTTAACATCTGCGTCAATGATAACAGACTTACTGAAAGTCTCGCCGCCGTGAACAACTCTGTGTCCAACAGCTGAGATTTCGTCCATGCTTGCAATTACGCCGTGATTTGCATCTGTAAGTGCATCAAGCACCATACGGATTGCATCTGAATGATCCTTCATATCCTGAGCAATAACAATCTTTTCACCGCCTGCAGGAGTATGATTAAGCTTTGATTCCGCAATGCCTATTCTTTCACAAAGTCCCTTTGCAAGAACCTGTTCGGTATCCATATCAATAAGCTGATACTTAAGTGATGAACTACCCGCATTAATAACCAAAATTTTCATAGTTTAACATCCTTTCTTATAAGGGGCATTATGCACTATTTTGTACATACAGCCCTCTCGCTATTCAATTTTACTGAGCCTGAGCCTGAACGCAGGTGATTGCAACAACGCCAACAATATCATCAGCACTGCAGCCTCTGGAGAGGTCGTTGATAGGCATTGCGATACCCTGTGTAACAGGGCCGTAAGCTTCTGCCTTTGCAAGTCTCTGAGCCAGCTTGTAGCCAATGTTACCTGCATCAAGGTCGGGGAATACAAGAACATTTGCATGACCTGCAACCGAGCTTCCCGGAGCCTTTGATTCGCCAATTTCAGGAACAATTGCAGCGTCAAGCTGAAGCTCGCCGTCTACTTTCAGTTCGGGGTTCTGCTCCTTACAGATTCTTGTTGCTTCAACAACCTTTGTCACATCGTCGTGCTTTGCACTGCCCATTGTTGAGTGTGAAAGCATTGCAACAATTGCTTCCTCCTGAACGAGAAGCTCAAATGATTCAGCAGAGCAAGCTGCGATTGCAGCAAGTTCTTCAGAATTGGGGTTCTGAACAAGACCGCTGTCAGCAAATACGAATGTACCATTCGCACCGTATTCGCAATCCGGAACAACCATAAGGAAGAAGGCTGAAACCAGCTTTGTGCCCGGCTTTGTCTTAATAATCTGAAGGCTGGGTCTCAGAGTATTTGCTGTTGAATGGCAAGCACCCGAAACAACACCATCAGCATCGCCTGCCTTAACCATAAGGCACGCATAGTACATATAGTCACCAAGAGCTGTTTCCTTAGCCTGTTCGTAGGTAAGGCCCTTGGACTTTCTCAGCTCAACAAAGAGGTTGAGATATTCTTCTGTCTTTTCGTATGTATAGGGGTCGATGATTGTAGCACCGGTTATGTCATAGCCCTTGCTGTACTTTTCAACTTCTTCGGGAGTACCTACAATAATAATGTTGGCAAAATCCTCCTTAAGAATTTTTTCAGCTGCCTCATAAATTCTGGCATCCATTGATTCGGGAAGAACGATGGTCTTTTTGTCAGACTTAGCTCTTGCCTTTATTGTGTCTAAAAACTTACTCATATTCCGCCTCCGTTATATAATATAAGATATTAAAAATTTTCCACCTGATATTATACACCAATATTCCAAGATATGCAAGAAAAAAACCAAATTTTTTATTTTTTTACTGTAAAACCCTTTTTTTTGAATAGAAAATGGAGTATAATACTAAAAAAGAGGTGAGCAAATGAAGGTTGCAGCGATTATCTGCGAATATAACCCGTTCCATAACGGTCATAAATTCCATATCGAAGAAACACGCCGCAAAACCGGTGTAGATGCAGTTGTTGCCATAATGAGCGGCAACTTTGTTCAGCGTGGTGATGTAGCAGTATTTCCAAAAAATCTCCGCGCACAAGCGGCAATTAATGGCGGTGCAGATTTGGTGCTTGAGCTTCCCGTACCTTTTGCCACCGGTTCTGCCGAATTCTTTGCACAAGGTGCAGTAAGAATTCTTGACGCTCTTGGCTTTGTTGATTACCTTTCATTTGGCGCAGAATGTAGCAATTCAGAAAAACTACTTGAACTTGCAGACCTTTTTGCAAACGAGCCTCCGGAATTTGCCAACCTGATAAAATTATATTCAAAAGACGGGCTTTCATTCCCCTCAGCACGTGCAAAAGCTGCAACAGAATTTGCCATAGCTGATGCCGGAGAAATACTTTCTTCGCCCAACAATATTTTGGGTATAGAATACTGCAAGGCACTTTTGAAACTAAACAGCAAAATTAAACCTTGCATTATAGAGCGCACCGGTGCCGGTCACGATACCGAAGATACCCACGGCAGTATAGCCTCTGCATCATTTATCCGCAAACTATTGACAGATAGCGACATCTGTAGTGCATTTTCTTTTATGCCTGAATTTGCAGAAGAAATATTTAAGAATGAGCCTCTTCATTCCATCAAAGCTATCGAAAATGCAATTTTATGCGAACTGATAAAAACTCCTGTCCATAAGTTACAGGCAATATCCGATGTTACGGAGGGACTTGAAAACCGAATTAAGGATGCAGTACTTTGTGCGAACAACCTTGATGAGCTGATTGGATTGGTAAAAACAAAACGCTACACTCACAGCCGTGTACGACGGATTATCCTCTCGTCATTCTTAGGAATAACCGACAACGACCGAAAATCACCGCCCCGATATATAAAAATTCTTAACCATAATGAAACCGGTCAAAAACTGATTGCCGCCGCTAAAAAAACGGCAACACTCCCTATTGTTCGCAATACCTCGCAGGTTAATAAACTTAATGTTCCTGAAATAAAAGAATTATGGGAACGGGAACGAATTTTTGATAAAATCTATGAAATGACGAAAGTTTAAAGGCGTGCATTGCACGCCTTTTTTATTCCGCAACTTCTTCTATCTTAAATTTTATCACTTTTTCTAAATCTGCAAGCGACATTTCCACTTGACAGCCAATTTTGCCGGCGCTGAATATTATGGTATCAAAGTTCTTTGCACTTTCATCAATTACGGTTGTAAAGAACTTCTTCATACCGATTGGTGAACAACCTCCGTGAACATAGCCGGTAAGAGGCAGAAGTTCTTTTGATTTGAGCATTTCTATCTTCTTTTCTCCCACCGCCTTTGCCGCTTTTTTTAAATCAAGCTCGCAGGGCGCAGGAACAACAAAAACATAATTCTTTTTGCTTGCCGCAACCGTAACAAGTGTTTTGAAAACCTGATAAGGATTTTGCCCTAAAACACTTGCAATCTCCATACCACTGATAGCCTCATCACAAGGATAGGAATATTCCTTATGCGGTATTTTCTTTTGGTCGAGTATACGCATTACATTGGTTTTTTCCATAACATTCACCTTTTAAAATCAAAGCCGGACATCTGTCCGGCTTTTCCTATTTCTGATTTTTTATTTTGTCCCAGTATTCCTTTGCTGCCTGCTCGTTCTTGTTAGGACCGTATTCATAATACTTCTTGTCCTTTATCTTATCGGGCAGGTATTGCTGTTTTACATAGTGATTGGGAAAGTCGTGCGGATACAGATAATTCTGTCCCTTTGCCACATCTCCCTCGCCGTCATAATGCTTATTCTGCAGCTGTCTTGGAATTTCACCGGTATCCATTTTTTCTATGTCGGCAAGAGCCATATCAAGTGCAATGTGTGCCGAATTGGACTTAGGTGCAGTTGCAAGCAGGACCGCCGCATCACCGAGCGGTATTCTCGCCTCGGGGAGTCCCAGCATAAGTGCGCTGTCAACACACGCCTTGACAATAGGGATTGCCATAGGGTACGCAAGACCAATATCCTCCGCCGCTATAACCATAAGACGTCTGCACGCTGTCTGTAAATCTTCTGCCGCAATCAGCCGTGCAAGATAATGTACCGCCGCATCCGGGTCGGAGCCACGGATTGACTTTTGCAAAGCACTCATCACATCATACTGGCTATCACCCGACTTATCGTAGCGAAACGCCTTTTTCTGGGTACATTGTTCCGCCGCATTCATATCAATCGTCAGGTTTCCATCGGCATCAGGCTTTGCATAAATCACCGCAAGCTCCAAGGAATTAAGAGCCTTACGCACATCGCCGCACGCTTTTTCTGAAATATGCAAAAGTGCTTCATCGTCTGCCGAAATTGCGCCCGAAAAATCCTCATTCATAAGCTCAATTCCACGCCGGAGAGCCTTTACAATCTCATTTGCCGAAACCGGCTTGAATTCAAAAACCACACTGCGGCTGAGCACCGCATTATATACATAAAAATACGGGTTTTCAGTAGTGCTGGCAATGAGAGTTATTTTGCCGTTTTCAGTATATTCAAGGAGTGACTGCTGCTGTTTTTTGTTGAAGTTCTGAATTTCGTCCAGGTACAGAAGTATTCCGTTTTGTCCCTCAAAGGTCTCGGTCTGGGCACATACATCACGAATATCGCTGACCGATGCAGTTGTGGCGTTCAGCTTATATAGCGCTTTGCCACTGACCTTGGCAAGGATATTTGCAACCGTTGTCTTGCCCGTGCCCGATGGACCGTAGAAAATCATATTAGGAACATTTCCCGACCGTGCAATTCCTGTTAAAACCTTATCTTCACCAATAAGATGCCGTTGACCTACCACCTCATCAAGAGTTTCGGGTCTGAGCCTGTCCGCAAGCGGCTTACTCATAGAGCGGGTACTTTTTGCAAAGTGCATCTACACGCTTTGCCGCAGCTTCTTTGTTGTTTTCAAAGTCAGAGATAACCATATTAATAATCTGTGCTACCTCTCTCATATCCTCTTCCTTAAAGCCTCTGGTTGTAACAGCCGGTGCACCAAGACGAACGCCGCTAGTAACAAACGGGCTCTGGGGGTCGTTGGGGATAGTGTTCTTGTTTGCGGTGATACCGATTTCGTCAAGGTTATGTTCAACCTCTTTACCGGTAAGACCCTTCTTTGAAAGGTCAACAAGCATAAGGTGGTTATCTGTACCGCCTGAAACGATATCAACACCAAGCTTCATCAGCTCGTCGCAAAGAGCCGCTGCGTTCTTTTTAACCTGTGTCTGGTATTCCTTGAACTCAGGCTTGAGCGCTTCGCCAAAGCATACTGCCTTTGCCGCAATAATATGCATAAGAGGACCGCCCTGATTACCGGGGAATACTGCCTTGTTAATCATCTGAGCATACTTTTCCTTACAGAGAATAAGGCCGCCGCGAGGACCTCTGAGAGTCTTATGGGTTGTGGTTGTTACAAAGTCCGCATAGGGAACAGGGCTTGGATGAAGACCCGCCGCAACAAGACCGGCAATGTGTGCCATATCAACCATCAGGTATGCACCAACCTCATCGGCAATCTCACGGAATTTTGCAAAATCAATTTCTCTTGCATATGCACTTGCGCCGGCTAAGATAAGCTTCGGCTTGTGCTTGAGTGCAAGTTCTCTTACTTCATCATAATTTATTCTGTGGGTAACAGAATCAACGCCATAAGGAACAACATTGAAGTACTTACCCGAAATATTAACAGGTGAACCATGGCTGAGATGTCCGCCGTGAGCAAGGTTCATACCAAGGTATGTGTCGCCCGGCTCCATTGCAGCAAAGAATACAGCAAGATTTGCCTGAGCGCCCGAATGAGGCTGAACATTGGCAAATTCTGCACCAAAAAGCTCCTTTGCACGGTCTCTTGCAAGGTCTTCAACGATATCTACATATTCGCAACCGCCATAATATCTCTTACCCGGATAACCCTCTGCATACTTATTTGTGAGAGGTGTACCCATAGCTTCCATAACTGCAGGACTTACAAAGTTCTCTGATGCAATAAGTTCAATCTTACTGCGCTGTCTGCCAATTTCCTTTTTGATTGCCTCGGCAACCGCAGGGTCGGCTTTTGTGATGTGGTTAAGTTCAAACATCATTCTTCTCCTCCTTGGTTTACTCAAAAATGTTTACAAAAACATTCTTTTATATTATAATAAATAATATCAAAATTATCTCTGAATAATTATACATTGAAATATACCAAAATGCAAGGGGGAAATGCAAAATGCGTGAAAATCTTACAGAAAAAACCAATCGTGCATCAAAAATTATAGAAATATTTAAAAAAGTATACAAAGATGCCGACTGCACATTGGACTATATGTCTCCCCTTCAACTGCTGATTGCGACACAACTGGCGGCACAATGCACCGACGCACGGGTTAATATGGTTACCCCTGCACTTTTTAAGCGTTATCCTACTGTTTATGACTTTGCCGATGCAGACCCTGACGAACTTTCTTCCCTTATCCACTCGACCGGTTTTTACCGCAACAAAACAAAGAATATTATAGCCTGCTGCAAAAAACTGATTTCAGATTTTGGCGGCGAAGTTCCAGAAACAATGGACGAGCTGCTTTCGCTTCCCGGTGTAGGTCGAAAAACCGCCAACCTCGTCCTTGGTGATTGCTTTGGAATTCCCGGAATTGTGGTTGACACCCACGCCGGCAGACTGGCACGGAGAATGGGCTTTACAAAGAACACCGACCCATACAAGGTAGAGCTTGATCTTGTTAAAATTGTTCCGCCCGAGGAACAGTCAAATTTTTGTCACTGTCTTGTATTTCACGGCAGAGAATTCTGCGATTCACGAAAGCCCCGTTGTCTTGAATGCCCTGTATCTGAAATATGCCCCAAAATACTGTAAAAAATTCCCTCATTTTATTTTGCAAAATTAAGAAATTAAAAGTATTTTGGAGAATATTAAAGCATTTGCCTATATAATTAACGCTAATCGGATATAATTATTAATTTTAATCTTGACTTTTAAAAATAGAAATGGTACAATATCAGCTGTCGCTGAGATGAGCGGCAGTCAAATGTGGGCGCATAGCTCAGCTGGGAGAGCATCTGCCTTACAAGCAGAGGGTCATAGGTTCGAGCCCTATTGTGCCCACCACATTTTTTTTGAGGGTTTACCGAAATGATACTTGATTTATCAACTATTGTTAATGTCGACGGCAAGAAACTGGAGTTTGACGGCGAGCTGGATTTTACCGGCAAGGAAGAACAGGGTGTGAAATTTATTTCTCCTGTTACTGTTTGCGGCAGACTTTCAAATATTGGCGGAAGCCTTGAACTTGAAGCTGATATAAAAACCAGACTGAGGGTTTCATGTGACAGATGTCTTGATGAGGTTGAAGAGGATTTTGAATGTTCATTTAAAGAAATTCTCAAAAAAGAAGACGAAAGGTCATTGGACGAGAAAAATCCGGAGGCTATCTACTTCAAAGGCAACAATATCGAGCTTGACGAAATTGTACTTAACAATATTATTGTTGAAATCCCTCTTAAGCATTTGTGCTCGGAGAATTGCAAAGGTTTGTGCCCCAATTGCGGACAGAACCTTAACAAGGGTGAATGTCAGTGCGACACAAGACCCACCGACCCCAGATTTGATATTCTGGACAAATTATTATAGTAGATTATGCAGGAAATTCCTGTTAAAATTATATTTGATCGGAAAGAGGTGTAGCTAATATGGCAGTTCCAAAGAGAAAAACTTCTAAAGCAAGAAGAGATAAAAGAAGAGCTAACTGGAAGCTTGTAATTCCGGGAATGATTGCTTGCCCCCAGTGCGGTGAGTTCAAAATGCCTCACAGAGTCTGCAAGGCTTGTGGATACTACAACGGAAAAGAAGTTGTAAAGAAAGAGGCGTAAGTGCTGAATAAAGAGTCGTATCAAACGGGTTTTTTCCGATTTGATACGACTTTTTTTTTAATACATATTGTATTTGAATTTAATATGTGATACAATATAATTGGTTTAGTGTAAATGGAAATTTTGCGAAAAGGTGTAAAAATTATTTGGGGTGTAGTTTTGTATTGGAGAAGTTTATTTAGAAGACTTTTGTTTTTGCCGATTGTTTTTGTGTTATCGTTAATGCTTTGTAAGGCTAATGGAATGGTACAGTATCTTAATAAGATAACCGACTCTATAAAAATTTCTGTAACCAAAGCTACTATGACAAAGAGTTGTGAACAATCGGTGAAATTCAAGGTGTGCGATAAATCCCAAAACGGTAAGAAATTAGTCGATTTGAACACCGCAGAGACTTGTGAACTTGATTTGCTGCCGGGGATAGGCGAAAAACTAGCAAAAGAGATAGTTATACAGCGGGGTAAGATGAAAGGGTTTTATTCCGTTGAGGACGTTTTGTGCACGCCGGGTATAGGTCTTAAAACACTTGCCAAAATTAAAGATATGGTTACAGTTACAAAAAAATAGTTTTCTAGGAGAGACGAAAATGTTTAAACATGGTTATATGAAAGAGGGTAAAGGGGTTGAAAAATGCAATAACGATGAGCCAAGAATATCTGTATTTTTTGAATTGTTGTTTAGAAAATTCGGTCGCCTGGTAAAGCTCAACATTTTATACATAGTGTGCTGTATTCCGACTTTTCTTGTAATGATGTTTTTGTCGGGGATGCTTTCTTCGCGCATTACCAATGCGAGTGCACTTGTTCTTGCTCAGATTATGGGTCTTACAGCCCCCGACATGGCTAATGTGGAATTTTCGGGAATGCTGGCGGCGCTGGATATTGGAGTACGTGTGGTTATTTCATTTGCTGTTGCGATTATGTGGGGTATGGGTCCGGTAACGGCAGGCTTTACATATATTCTGCGTAATTATGCAAGGGAAGAACACGCATGGTTGCTTAGTGACTTTTTTGGCAAAACCAAACAGAATTTTGGTCAGGCGCTTGTGGTATGGATTGTTGACCTTGCGGCATTTGCCGTGCTGACAACTGCATTCTTTTTTTACTTCGCTCAGCCCGGACTTCTGCATTATATGTCTTATATAATTCTGTCGATAATTATACTTTATACAGCAATGCATTTTTATATTTATCAGTGTATGATAACCTTCAAGCTTTCGGTTAAAGATGTTTTTAAGAATTCTGCGATTTTTGCACTTGTTGAAGCACCTAAAAACCTTTTGCTTGAGTTCGTATTGTTGTTCGTTCACCTGGGTCTTCCTTATACTGCGGCACTTAACGGTTGGCCGGTATGGTTCTGGTTGATATTCATTATTCTGGAACTGATTGTTTTAGTTGCGGTTTCGGGATTTACTGTTAATTTCTGGGTATATCCTGCTCTTGAAAAATATATTATAGAAGCAGAAAAGAAAGCTGATGATGCCGAAACTTCAAGTGGCTCGGACAAAGCTGACGACATAGAGTATCTTATGTAAATTATGAGGAGACCGCCGGATGGTTGCCTTGAAAAATAAAATCTGAGAGGTTAAATTATGAAAAAGAATAATCATTATCCGTATTATGAAATGCCTGAAATTCGCGATTTTCGTCACTTGACGAATTTTATTGCGGAAAGCTACCCCGAAAAGGTTGCATTTATGTTCGAACGCAATAAAAAGGAAGTTACTGTAGGATATCCGCAGTTCAAGGCTGACATCGACGCACTTTGTGCTTATTTTGCCGAAATGGGACTAAAAAATGAGAAAATAGCCCTTTATGCTGAAAATAGCTACGAATGGGTTGTTACATATTTTGCAGCAATCTGCAGTGACAATGTTATTGTTCCGATAGACAAGGAAATTACCGGTGTTGAGGTAAAGAATCTGGTTAATGACTGTGAAGCAAAGGTTCTTGTATGCTCTGCAACGAAAAAGGCGGCGATTGATGAAAATCGGGATGCTATGACAACAGTTGAAACAGTACTTGTGGTTTCGGAATATGAGGAAATTTTTGCAAAAGGTCGAGCAATTATTGCTGAGGGAAAAGCTGAAATCCTTTCCATTGTTCCCGATGTTGAAAAGCTCTGTGCACTTATTTACACATCAGGCACAACCGGCAAGCCTAAGGGCGTTATGCTTTGCCAGAGAAACTTGATTTACGATATGGTAAACAGCTGCCGTAACCTTCTTGAACCGCCGAACACGGTTGCGCTCCTGCCCTTTAATCATACCTTTGGTATGATGGCATGTGTGCTGTGTCAGGTTTATGCAGGCTACACAGTATACCTCAACAGTAGTCTTAGAAATGTACTTAAAGACATTAACACATTAAAGCCTTGCCATGTTTCGGTTGTTCCGCTGTTTGTTGAAACTTTCTATAAGGGCATCTGGAAAAACGCAAAAAAATCGGGCAAGGATAAGGCTCTTAAGGTTCTTATCAAGGTAAGCAACGGTCTTCGTAAGATTGGTATTGATATGCGTAGGGTATTCTTTAAGTCGGTTATTGATGCATTCGGCGGTAATCTTGAAATGATTATCTCAGGTGGTGCTCCCATTGACCTTAAGATTGCAAAAGGTTTTGAAGATTTGGGTATTACCCTTATCAGTGGCTATGGTATAACCGAGTGTTCACCTATCGTTTCAACAGACAGAAACAAGGACTATAAGTTCGGTAGCGTAGGACTTCCCATCCCCGGCGTTGAAGTTAAGGTTGATAATCCCGACGAGAACGGCGAGGGCGAACTTCTGATAAAGGGCCCTATTGTTATGATGGGTTACTATAACAACCCCGAAGCAACAGCCGAGGTGTTTGAAGGCGAGTGGTTCCGCAGCGGTGACTATGGCCGTATTGATGACGAGGGATTTATCTTCATTACCGGAAGAAAGAAGAATATTATCATCACTCCCAATGGTAAAAATGTTTACCCTGAAGAGATTGAAGCGGTTATTCAGCATGTTGAGGGTGTGAACGAGGTTGTAGTATTTGAGGGCGATGATGTAATATGTGCCGAAATTTACACCGAAACGCCTGAGGAGAAAGAACGCATCAAGGCTGATGTTTTGGCACTTAATAAGGAACTCCCATCATTTAAACATGTTCAGAAGGTGTTGTTCCGTGATACCGAGTTTGAAAAAACAACAACCAAAAAGATTAAGAGAAACTATAATAAATAAATTGTCCTTTGTGAGGGTAAAATGGTTAATATAGGTAATGAATGGGACGAACTTCTCGGGGCAGAGTTCCAAAAGGAATACTATCTTAAGCTTCGGACGTTTCTGGCACGGGAATATAAAACCCGCCGGATTTTTCCCAATATGTATGATATTTTCAATGCGCTGAAGTTTACTTCTTACAGTGATGTGAAAGCGGTTATTTTAGGTCAGGACCCGTATCATGGGCAGGGGCAGGCACACGGCTTATGCTTTTCCGTAAAAAAAGGTGTCGAGCCACCGCCATCTCTTAAGAATATGTTTAAGGAACTAAGCGATGATATCGGGATGAAAACTCCGGACCACGGTGAGCTTACAAAGTGGGCAAAGCAGGGCGTACTTCTTCTCAACACAGTTCTGACGGTTCGTTCGGGCGAAGCCAACAGCCACAAGGGTATGGGCTGGGAAATTTTCACCGATAAGGTGATAGAAATTCTCAATAATCGTGAAAAACCCATAGTGTTTATACTTTGGGGAGCGAATGCCAGACGGAAAAAGGAGCTTATAACCAACCCTCAGCATAAGATTCTTGAAACGGCACATCCAAGTCCGTTGTCGGCATATAACGGGTTTTTCGGATGCAGACATTTTTCACAAACCAACGAGTTTTTAATGTCGATTGGTGAAAGCGAAATTGATTGGACTCTGGATGAATAGGAGGAAGTAAGGCTATGAGAAATACAGTAGATATACTTGGGGTTAAAGTTGACAAGCTGACATTTAATGAAGCATTGGACATTGCCGAAAATCTTGTTCAGAGTGAGGGTGTATCGGCTATATTTACCCCCAATCCTGAAATTATTATGTGCGCCAAGAAGGACGACGAATTGAAGGAGATACTCAATGGCGCAGATTTGTGTACTGCAGATGGTATTGGTGTGGTTTATGGCGCAAAGATACTTAATGACCCTGTTCCGGAAAGGGTTGCGGGTTTTGATTTGACCTGCGCTCTTTTGGAAAGACTTGCAAGAACCGGAGAGGGTGTATTTCTGTTTGGTGCAAAGCCGGGAGTGGCGGATGCGGCAAAAGCTAATCTTGAGAAAAAGTATCAGGGAATAAATATTGCAGGAACAAGAAACGGATACTTTAATACTGAGGACGAGCCGAAGATCATTGATGAAATAAATAAATCCGGAGCAAAGCTTTTGCTTGTGTGCCTTGGTGCACCAAAACAGGAAAAGTGGATTGAAGCGCATAAAGCAGAGCTTAATGTCAATCTTTGTATGGGAGTAGGCGGAACGCTGGATGTTCTTGCAGGAGTTGCAAAGCGTGCGCCGGAAGTATTTATAAAGCTTAATATTGAATGGGTGTACAGATTGCTTAAAAACCCATCAAGAATAGGGCGTTTTGCAGCATTGCCCAAATTTATAATTGAAGTCATTAAGGCGAAGAAGGGTTAATTTATGTTGTATATGTTTTTGGCAGAAGGCTTTGAGGAAACCGAGGCAATTGGTTCGCTCGATGTTATCCGTAGAGCCGGAATTGAGATAAAGACGGTTGGAGTTTCGGGTAAAGAAGTTTGCGGCAGCCATGGCGTCAGAATTGTTGCAGATATAGGAATGTCCGAGGTGTCATTTGAAGATATGCAAGGTGTTATTCTCCCCGGAGGAATGCCGGGTACAACAAATCTGCAAAACGACGAAACAGTAAAAAAGTCAATTTTATACTGTGCAGAGAATAATTTGTTGATTGCGGCGATATGCGCAGCCCCTATGGTTCTTGGCGGATTGGGTGTATTAAAAAATAAAAATGCCGTTTGCTATCCGGGCTTTGAACAGTATCTTGACGGTGCAAAGCTTTGCACCGACGGAGCGGTTATGGACGGAAACATAGTTACAGGCAAGGGTGCAGGTGTATCGATGCTGTTCGGGGCCAAGATTGTTGATTTCTTTATGCCAGGCAAGGGCGAAGAAATTCTTGCGCAGATGCAACATTATATCGGTTAAACAGGAAGGTTAAAAATGTCGGATAAAAAATACGAGCTCAGAAGACAAATTAAAAGTGTACGCTGGATGATATTCTGGGTAGTTCTTGCTCAGTTTGCGGCAGAAACCGCAATTGAGGCAGCGGTGAGTTTTATGTCAACGCCTCCGCATAACTATATCAGAATTGCAGCGATTGAACTGATTGCGATTGGTGTGCCGATCACTGTCTATGCAAAAACGGCGTGGAACGGTAAAAGTGCAAAGATGGAGCTTTGTCTTAACAAAACCAAAATCGGTTTCTTTTTGTTTGCCGCAATACTCGGAGTTTGTGGGCAGTTTGTTATGATGCTTCTTAATATTCCGGGGAATATTCTTATCACCGAAATTCTAGGTAGTGAAGCTGCTGAAGCGGTGCCTGTTGCTATGAGCTGGGGTGAGATACTGCTGGGACTTTTATGCCTTGTTATTATTCCTGCAGTTTTGGAGGAGTTTTGGATGCGCGGTATCATATTTCGTGCGTATAATCGCTGTAATACGAAAGCTGCAGTGCTTTTTACCGCAATCATATTCGCCTTTTTGCATATGCGCCTGAATGAGCTTGCAGGATTCTTGTTTATGGGTATTGTTGCGTCTTTGATATTGATAAAGAGCAACTCGCTTTATGCAGCAATGGTGTATCATGCGTTCAGCAATCTGACGGCGCTTCTTTTCAGTGTATATATTGCGCCGGGAATTTTTAATTATCTTTTTCTTGTTCTCGGACTAGCGGTTGTGATTTTTGTGACGGCGTTTATGCTTCTTATCAGGCAAAAAAGTGCTATGCCCACACGGGCAGAGTTTAAAACCGGAGGCTTGGTTGTAAACAGTATTTTCAGCCTACCGGTTATATTAAGCATTGCTGTTGTTGTGCTTAAGAGCTTTTTGCTCAATATTGCAGGGTGATTTTTATGAAACGTTGGATTGACAAATTCAAAAATAAAAGCTATGGCAGATTGAACCTTAAATCGGCGGCGGTGGTTTTGCTGTCGGTTTTGGTTCTTTGTGTTTTTATATGGGTTGTATCTGTATTTTCAGATATGCTTGGCTTGATGCCGGGCAATGGTCGTGAGGTTATGATTGAAATTCCCAAAGGGACAAGCATTAAAGGTATCTCGCAGATACTAAAAGACGAAGAGGTTATAAGGCATCCATTTGCCTTCAGAATGTATGAAAAGCTTGGCGGCGAACATATATTCCAGCAAGGTGGGCATCTCGTGGGAACAGGTCAAAGCTATTCATCAATTATAAAAAAACTTATCAGCACGCCGGAAATTGCTGAAAACGAGACTGTAACCGTTCTTATACCTGAGGGGTTTGAGGCTCGGCAGATTGCCGAAAAATTTGAAAGCATGGGGTTGGCTGACAAGGACGAATTTTTAAGACTTTTGGATGAGGGCGAGTTTGATTTTGATTTTATAAAAGATATAAAAAGAACCGAAAACAGACTTGAGGGATATTTGTTTCCGGCAACCTATGAATTTTTTGCCGGAGCATCCGAATACGATATAATAACAAAAATGCTTCAGGCATTTGAATATAACATAGTTCCGCTTTATAAAAATGCGGCAACAGACTACACACTTGACGAAGTGGTAACTCTTGCGTCAATCGTTGAACGCGAGGCGGCAAATGACAGTGAGCGAGGCAAGGTCTCGTCGGTTTTCCATAACCGGTTGAGAATAAATATGGCTCTCGGCTCGTGCGCAACAGTGCAGTATATAATTAAGGAACGCAAGGCGGTTTTGAGCAATTCTGATATAAAAATAAAGTCAGATTATAACACTTATATAAATCCTGGGCTTCCGGTTGGACCTATTGCTTCGCCGGGTGTGGCTTCGGTTAAAGCGACACTTATGCCGGAGGACACTGACTATCTATATTTTGCGGCAAGAGCTGACGGTAGTGAAAATGTATTTTCACGGACCAATGAGGAACACATACGGATTGTTAAAGAACTGCAAAAATGAAACAAGACTTTGAGGGAGAGGTTTCGTATATGAAATCCTGGATTGAAGAAGATAATATAAACTATGAATATATAATAAGATATATAAGAGATACAATTCCGCAACGTGAGGGCTACATAAAGGAGATGGAGGATTTTGCAAAGGCAAACGATGTCCCCATTTCTCAGCCTGAAAGCATACGATTTATTGAGGTTTTGCTAAAGCTTATTCGTGCCGGAAAAGTCCTTGAGGTAGGATCTGCGATCGGTTATTCTGCTATAAGAATGAGCCAAAGCTGTGGAGCGGAGATTGTAACGGTTGAATTGTCGGACGAAATGGCGGATATAGCTGAAACTAATATAAAAAAGATGGACCTTGACGAAAAAATCCGGCTTATTCGTGGCGATGGAGTTAAGGTCCTTGCGGAAATGTCCGGAGCAGAGGAATATGATGCAATATTTGTTGATGCGGCAAAAGGTCAGTATATGGAATTCTTTCCGCATTGCATGCGCCTTTTGAAAAAAGGCGGGGTGCTTATTTCTGATAATGTATTATATAAAGGTATGACTGCAACCGATGAACTGGTTGTAAGACGAAAAATAACAATTGTCCGCAGACTCAGGGCGTATCTGGATATGCTGAATTCACATTCTGAACTCAGTACGGCAATACTTCCAATCGGCGACGGAGTTGCGTTAAGTTTTAAGGAGTGATGGTGCTTTGGTTATTGATAATCTGAACAAGCACAAGGATTTAAAAAAGAATTTTGATTTTCCGCTGTTTTTTCTCGTTTTGGCAACAGCGATATTTGGAATAGTGATGATTTCAAGCGCGTCACCGTCTCCTGTTAAGCATGTTGCGGTGCAGAGCGGTGCACTTTTAATCGGTATTGGTATGATTGGACTTTTAATGGTTCTTGACTATGAATATCTTTCCGACCTTATGTTATATCTGTATGGGATTTCGGTGATACTGCTTATCTTGGTTCTTATCCCCGGCATCGGTAAACTGGAAAACGGCGCACGAAGCTGGTTCAGGTTAGGTTCGGTAATAGGAATTCAGCCTGCGGAGCTTGTTAAGCTGGCGTTTATTATTACATTTGCCAGACATTTGTCCGAGGTTGATGATTTAATTGATAGACCCCGAAATGTGTTGTTTCTGCTGCTCCACGCGGGACTTCTTATAGGATTGATTTTACTGCAGCCGGACTTTGGAACGGCGGTTGTTTTTGGCTTTATAATGGTGTCAATGCTTTTTGCAGCAAATATCAGCTGGAGGTATATAGCCTGTGGCATCGGTGCAGTATCTGTGGCAGCGCCTTTAGGTTGGTTTTTCGTTCTTAAACCCTATCAAAAGGAACGAATAATAAATTTGTTCAATCCGGAAAATGACCCGTCGGGTACTGGTTATCAGGTGACTCAGTCAAAAATAGCAATTGGCTCGGGACGTATGTTTGGTAACGGACTTTACAAAGGCGGCAGTCAGTATAACAACTTTCTTCCTGAACGACATACCGACTTCATTTTTTCGGTAGTATGCGAGGAACTGGGTTTCTTAGGCGGTCTGCTTGTTATCGCTCTGCTTGTTGCAATTGTACTAAGATGTCTGTCTATTGGTATGAATGCTCGCAACAATCTGGGAAGATATATATGCATAGGTGTTGCGGCAATGTTTTCGTTCCATATAATCGAAAATATCGGTATGTGTATTGGTATAATGCCTGTAACGGGTATTCCGCTTCCGTTTTTCAGCTATGGCGGCTCGTCAATGCTGACTAATATGATTGCAATTGGGCTTGTGCTTAACGTAAAGTACCGAAGCAAATCTATAAATTTTTAAAAAATAGCCGGACATTTGTCTGGCTATTTTTTTAAAAATTCCAATAGTGAGTTTTTCTTATTCTCGCATTTTTCACGAATAACGGCATCTAGAAGTACTTCAAGGGCAGTCCTTATTTTCGGTCCTTGAATGTCAAGGTGCTGTAAAATATCCTGCCCGTTTATATCAAGTTGCGAAATAAGGTAACATTCGCCGTTCGTTTTTATATCCGATATTATTTCTTCTATGTGACTCAGATTTTCTGTGTTGCCGCATAATGCAGACTTTCCTTTAATAATATAATGCATATTTTCGGCACCGAACTCACGGAGCTGTTTTTTGACCAGAGTCTTATCCGACAGAAGTTCAGCATTTAAGCCTTTTGAAATTATATCGGTCGTATGCTTTATTGCATTGCTGAATTTAAGATGCTGAAGTATATCCCAAACAGGTAATCCATTCAGCATAAGTGCTAATCTAAGAGGAAGATATGGCAAACTCAAAGATACAGCCTTGCAATTTTCTGCCCATATGGTGTCGGAGACCGAACTCTTAATGTCTAAAATTTCATAAAAAATATTTTTATAATTAAGTAATATTATTTCGGGATTTTCTGCAAGCAATAGCTTTGATAGCTCGGTGCATAATCTTTCCTTTGCAATATTTTTGAGTAGATGTGCACAGCTTCTGATTGCTGCGTCTGTGTCAACTTCTATCTCAAAATTCAGTGTTGCGGCAAACCGGAGTGCCCTCATTATTCGCAGAGCGTCCTCGCTAAAACGCTTGGTTGCATTGCCAACACAACGCAAAAGTTTGTTGTTAAGATCATTTTGCCCATTAAATGGGTCTTTAAGTCCTTTGGTTGGACTGTATGCCATTGCGTTAATTGTGAAATCCCGACGGCTAAGGTCGTCTTCAATATTTGATGAAAAGGCTACACTTTGGGGATGCCTGCAGTCTGTATATTTCCCGTCAATACGATAGGTGGTTATTTCAACGGGAATACCTTCGTTTATAACGGTGACTGTTCCGTGCTTCAAACCGGTGGGAATTGTGGTAAAATCCGAAAACAATTCGAGAACATTTTCTGGATGTGCCGATGTAGTTATATCCCAGTCTGATGGGGGGGTGCCTAAAAAAACGTCGCGGACACAGCCACCCACGGTATATGCTTCAAAGCCGGTGCTTTCAAGAATGTTTAAAATCCGAATTACATAATCGGGAACATCAATCATTACAAATCCTCCGTTCTGTCTGCGGGTTTTTGCATTTTGTTGAGAGTATGTGCGAGCTTAAATTCAGCAAATATTGCTGAATAAAGTGAAAGGTCGGGAATATAGGTAGTGGGCGAAGCCATCTGTATTTGTGCACTGACCGGGTGTTTCGGCAAATAAATATCAAAGCGATTGCCACTTTTAAGCGGTGTATATTCAAGCTTACCCGAAAGTTCCGAGATAGCTTTGTTGGCAACTGCGACAGATTGAGCCATAACGGCATTAAAGTTTAATTCGTCACCTTTGAACAATATGGAATTGACGGGAGAGTTTAAAGAACTTACAACCGAATTGCTGAGCGTCTTGGCGTTGTCACGAATGTGAAAAACAATATGGTTGTTTGTTTCAGTAGCGTAAAACGTAATTTTTATAGGGTCAAAGCTTTCAAATGAAGAGTTTTTTAAAGAACAGTAAAACAGTTGAAGAATTGCAAGCTCAAGCTTACGTTCATCTGTGTAAACAGCAAATGCACGGCTAAGCCGTGTGTAGTGTTTGACAGAGACGGGAAAGTATTCAGATATAGTCGAGCTGAATTCAGAGGAAATCTGCTCAAGCAGTTGCTCTATATTATAAGAAGAATATGTAATATTACTATTATCGTTGGCAAAAAGGTACTCTGCGGAGCTACAGAGTCGGTTTACTTGAAAAATCCCTAAATGTGTGGCTTTATAGTACTGAAAATCTGAAAGGGTAAGATTATCTGCAGAAATATGGTCCAAGGAATCATGTGCGGTATAGGCAGCCTGCTTTATAGCGGAAAGTATTTCGAGGAAAAACAAACTTTGATCGTTATGCATTTGATGCGCCTCCTTTGTGATTTTTAAATTATAACATTTCCGGCATTATATTTCAACAAATTTATAAAATCTCTAAAGAATAGGGCTAAATTACGCATTAATTTAAAAAAATTTTGACTCTGAGTTGGAGTAAACGAGAGTATAAGAGAGAAAAATAAAGAAAAAAAGACCTTTGCTAATGCTAAATTAAAATATTTAAAAAAAGGGTTGACAAAGTGAAGAAAAGATATTATAATTGGATATGCTGCGTTAAGGGATCGGTGCTTTGATGTCTTTCCGCAAGTAAAAAATTTCAGTTTGCAGACTGTGGGCAAATGCACATATGTCAATTGGTGTGTTCATCTGCTCATAGTCTGAAATAATCTTAGGAGGTACAAAAATGTCAACTTACATGGCAAAAGCTAATGAGCTTGAAAAGAAGTGGTACATTCTCGACGCTGCAGGCAAGCCCCTTGGTCGTGTTGCGGCAAAGGCTGCTGAAATTCTCAGAGGTAAGCATCGTCCTGAATTTACACCCAATGTTAACTGCGGTGAATATGTTATCGTAATCAACGCAAAGGATGCTGTTCTCACAGGCAAGAAACTTGAACAGAAGAAGTATTACAGACACACTGGCTACATCGGTCACCTTAAGGAAGTTTCATACAAGGATATGATGGCTAACAACCCCGAAAAGGCAATGGAACTTGCAATTGCAGGTATGCTTCCCCACAACACTCTGGGCAGACAGGCGCTTAAGATGCTCAAGGTATACGCAGATGCAAACCACAATCACGAAGCACAGTCACCCGTTGCGTGGACTGGCGAGATATAAGGGGAGGTAGAGAGATATGGCAAATACAGTTCAGTATTACGGAACAGGTAGAAGAAAAGAATCTGTTGCAAGGGTAAGACTTGTACCCGGCACAGGCGTTGTTACAATCAACGGCAGAGATATCGACGATTACTTTGGTCTTGAAACACTCAAGACAATTCTTCGTCAGCCCCTTGAACTCACAGGCACACTCGGCAAGTTCGATGTTCTTGTTAACGTAAAGGGCGGCGGCTTCACAGGTCAGGCAGGTGCTATCCGTCACGGTATTGCTCGTGCACTCCTCGAAGTTGATGAAGAAGCATTCCGTGCAACCCTTAAGGCTGCAGGTTACCTCACTCGTGACCCCAGAATGAAGGAAAGAAAGAAGTACGGACTCAAGGCTGCTCGTCGTGCACCTCAGTTCTCAAAGAGATAATTTGTTTATCAATTTCAAAACACCCACTTTTGTGGGTGTTTTTTTCTCCTATTAAACTTGGGATATGCCTTTGCATTTGGATAATAAAAGAATAAATGCAGTTTTCTGTACAAGGCTCAGAAAAAAATAGACAATAAAAATGAACACTCTATGACAAAACAAAAAATGGATTGCACCAATTTGTTCAAACAGTACAAAATGGTGCAGTCCACTTTTATTAAATTTATTTTATTACAAAGGGGATAGATTCAGAGGTGATTCTGCCGTATTCGTTGCTACAGAAAATCATAAAGTGAGTAAAGGCGTTGTAGTGAGAAAATGCTTTTGTTTCAAGCTGAGCTTTATCAATTTCGCCAGAGGTTATCAGCCGTTGTTCGTATGTTATGGCAGCTTCTTCTTTCCAGGACAGATGATAAGGCACACAACATTGTGAATTTGAGAAATAAACTTTAACAGGAGTATTTTCCTCTGCTTCAAATGCATACAGTGTGATATCATCACCTATGCGGAACGACTTAATAGGGTTGCCGTTCGCATCGGTCAGCATTGCGGCTGTACGTATATAAAGCTCGCCATCCTTTTCGCGAACACCTACCCTTGCCGGAATAAGTCTGCTACCATCAGACAGGGCAATAGTAACATCTGCGTTGTTTAACTTTCCATCTTCGGTATATAAGCAACTTGAGGCTTTTGTCAAAGGCGAACCATTAGGTTCAACAGGCGTTAAAGCAACTCGCTTGAATTCAGAGCCGTCAGCTTTGGTTAATTTAATATCCGGAGTCTTCAAAACTATAAAATGTACCGGCAATGTTTTTTTGCCGTTTTTCACGCAGTAAGCGGTGTAATGGTCCGGGTTAAGATTGGAAATGCTGTAAATGTTGTATGTGTTACCAAAGATGGTTTTGGGCTTAATTTCCGAAGCAGAAACAACCATTTTTGAATCTGTACCTTCGATTACAAGCTCATCGGTATCGCAATTTATATTGAATTCAACGGCTTCTCCTGTACGATAGTTGGAGTAGTCACCGAGGTTCAGCATCAGGTCGGAGTTTTTAACAGCAATTTCTTTCATAGGTTCCGGAACGGAATCAAGCTTGGTGTAACGGAAAATTCGGTATTTCATTTCGTCATCTGTTTTTCCGAGGAAGGTTGAGTCGACTTCGTCTGCAGTAAGAACAAGGCATCGCTGATGAGGCTCCCATCCTTCAGAAATCTCAACCTGTTTTACGTTACCGTCCTTATCTCTTGCTATGCCGGTTACAATACGTACGTGACCGCCGGTACGTCCGTCGGGACGGGTGGTAACCATCGAATCGCAAAGCTCAAGTGAATTGGGGTTTCTGTCAGTAATTTCAACAAGGTCGGGATTAATATCCCATTCGTGAGTTGAAATATGTATTGGCAAATTAAATGCATAGTTTACAAGCGAACTGCAAACAACTCCGTATGTAAGAAATGTGTTTGAAATGGTGCAGTTATATGCCTCGTCATCAAAATCAGCAAGGTCTCTGGTGTAAAAAATGGATGCAGGATTATCAACTGCGGACATAAAGGTATCTATCGAAATATCAAGCCCCACCATTTTATCCATCACACGTGATGAGGAGTACGGAAATCCAATATATTCTTTAGCTCCCGTGTGTGGTTTTCCGCTACGTGTGGATTGAAGAAAATTTGTGCTGTTTATTACAAGTTCATTTACGGGGGACCATTTGGCTTTTACTAGCTGTTCCACCCGTCGAAGTGCATTGTTCACCCCTTGCGACCGTGGCTTGTCATAGATTAACTCATTGTTCATAGGTGTTCTCCTTAAAATATATAATGATATTTTTATGTTACCATAAGTATACCTCTTTGTCAATTCAATAAACAGTGGATTTAATGGTTTTCTTTGTTATATAAAAAATGTCATTTTGAGAGAGCCAAACAAATCTAAGAATTCGTTAATTTCATAAAATTTTTGGCTTTTCTCAAAATGACATAGCGGAGTATTCTTTTCCTATAAATTTTTATTCCATTGTTTTTCCTAAAAATCCAGCAGCAACCTCGGCAAGCTTTGACTCAACATCACCGAAATCCTTTTTCCCGTCAGGCGAGATGATCATAACCGAGCCGATGCTGTCTCCCTCAAATACAATTGGGGCAATTACGCCGGCTTTGTAGTTATCGTTTCCGTCAACAATTGTGACATCTGTGCTTGATTGGGTTGAAAGAAAGCCGGTCTTTTTGTGCATTATCTTTTCTGCTTCTGAGGATAGCTTTTTATCGGCAAGCTCCTTTTTGGGAGCGCCCGAAACGGCAATAATGGTGTCCTTATCCGAAATAACACAGGCAAGACCTGTTGTTTTTGCCAGTGATTCGGCGTACTGATGTGCAAACTCACCGAGCTCGCCTATGGGTGAGTATTTTTTAAATATTACTGTGCCGTCACTTTCGGTGTAAATTTCAAGCGGGTCGCCCTCGCGAATTCGCATTGTGCGTCGGATTTCCTTGGGAATAACAATTCTTCCAAGGTCATCTATTCTTCTAACAATTCCTGTTGCTTTCATATATAGTCTCCTTTAAATCAATTTTACATTGCTATTATCTGTAACTCACGAAAAATTATCCAAAGAAATATTTGACAAACATAATAAACACATTTATAATTATATAATAAAAACAGTATCTAAAGGGGGACTTGTATGTTTGCAAAAGACTTTAGGAACATTGCATGGAATGCTTTGTCAGGCAAGTGGGGAAGATTTGCTCTGGTAACATTAATTTATGAGCTTATTCTTGGTGTTTGTGCTTCAATTTCCAATGTGGCAACGCTGATAATCGGTGGACCGTTTCTTTTAGGAATGGCAGGCATTGCGTTTAAGGTTTTAGATAATATTGAGTTCGATGTCAAGAATCTGTTTGACGGTTTTGAACGGTTTTCAGATGCTCTTGTTTTGTATTTGGTAAATAATCTTTTTATATTCTTATGGTCGCTTCTTTTTGTTGTGCCGGGGATTATAAAGTATTATGAATACAGTATGAGCTATTATATATTACTTGAAAATCCGGAGATGAAGCATCAAGAGGCACGTAGAGCATCTATGAAAATTATGGATGGTAACAAGGGGAGACTTTTTTGCCTGCATCTAAGCTTTGTTGGTTGGTTTATCCTGAGTGCATTTACATTAGGAATTTTGCTCTTATGGGTTGTTCCGTATATGGAAACCGCACAGGCGGCATTTTACCGTGAAATATGCAGAGAGAAAATAGGCAAAATTAACGTACAGGCATGCGTGGAATATTAAAGGAGATGTATGATATGAAAACGGAAAAATTCAATTTATGGACAAATGTACCCGGAATGTGTGAGGAAGTGCCGACTATTACGGCATATATTCCTGAAAATAAAACAAGTGATGCGGCGGTAGTGATATTCCCCGGTGGTGCGTATTGGGACCGTGCAAAGCACGAGGGCGCAGGTTATGCCAAGTTTTTTGCGGAAAACGGAATAACTGCATTTGATGTTGCATACCGCGTGGGTGGTCACAAGTTCCCTGTTCAGCTGCTTGACGCAAGACGTGCGGTAAAGTTTGCAAGATTTAATGCTGAAAAGTACGGAATATCAAAGGATAAAATTGCGGTTATGGGTTCATCTGCCGGCGGACATCTTGCGGCGCTTGTTTCCACATACAGAAAAGATATTGATCTTGATGTGGAGACTGATGAGGTCGAGTGTGAAGCATACCTCCCCAATGCACAGGTTTTGTGCTATCCTGTTATTAAAGGTGTTGGCGAGTTTGCACCGATAGGATCATATAAAAATCTTCTCGGCGACAAGTACGACGAGCTTGTGCACGAGGTGATTCCGGTAGAAATCGCGGTCGAGGGAACACCTCAGGCGTTTATCTGGCAAACATTTGCGGACGGAACTGTTCACATCACAAACAGCCTATGCTATGCGGAAAAACTAAAAGCCTTGGGAACTCCTGTTGAAATGCACATTTTTCCTGATGGAAAGCACGGTATTGGACTTTGTGTGGGGGACATAAATAAATACGAGGAACCCGAAATTTTGGCGCACAATGCACAGTGGACAACTCTGCTTCTCAATTGGCTTAAATATATCGGCTTTTAATTAATATTTTTTCATATAAATGTTAAAATAATATAGATTTTTTCAGAAACTTGTGTTACAATACAATGTGGAGTGTAAATTCGGGGATGCATCCCCGAATTTGCCTGTAAAAAAGAATTTGGAGCAATGCTACTGATGAGTGATTTGAAGAAGGTTGAAATTTTTACCGACGGTGCGTGTAGCGGCAATCCCGGTCCGGGTGGATATGGTGTTGTGCTGAGATACGGCACGGTGGAAAAGGAGCTTTCCGGCGGTGCAAAGGAAACCACCAATAACCGAATGGAGCTTACCGCGGCAATAGTTGGTCTGGAAGCCCTTAAGGAGCGGTGCAAGGTTACACTTTACAGCGATTCAAAGTATCTGATTGATGCAATCAATTGCGGCTGGGCTGAAAAGTGGCGGCAAAACGGTTGGATGCGCACCAAAAAGGACAAGGCTCTTAACCCCGACCTATGGGAAAAGCTGTTAAATCTTCTTGAAAAGCACGTTGTTGAATTGGTTTGGGTAAAAGGTCATGCGGGTCATCCCGAAAACGAGCGGTGTGACAAAATGGCGGTTGCCGAAACTGAAAAATACAAAAATGCATAGCTCTGAAAAAATTACATAAAACGGAGAGGTCTACTTTTCATAGATTATTCGCAAAAATGCGATACTCCGCAGGCGGCAGAGAAATCTGCCGGGAAAGGTAGGATAAAATGGATAAAAGGATTTATGTTGACCATTCAGCCACCACACCGCTTAAACGTGAGGTACTGGATGCAATGCTTCCGTTCTTAACAGAAAATTTCGGTAATGCCTCAACTGTATATGCCGAAGGCAGAGAAGCAAAAAAAGCAATTAATACTGCACGTGAACAGGTAGCAAAAGCTATCGGTGCACAGGAAAAGGAAATCTTCTTTACCGGCTCGGGAACCGAGGCGGATAACTGGGCTATCCGTGGTGTGGCTATGGCAAACCGTGCAAAGGGTAATCACATTATCACCACAGCGGTTGAGCACCACGCAGTGCTACACACGTGTATGGCTCTTGAAAAGGAAGGATTTGAGGTTACATACCTGCCCGTGGATGAGTTTGGTATGGTATCACCTGAATCGGTGAAAAATGCAATAACCGACAAGACTATTCTTGTCACAATAATGACAGCCAATAACGAAATTGGTACAATTATGCCGATTGAGGAAATAGGCAAAATAACAAAGGAAGCAGGCGTACTGTTTCACACCGATGCTGTTCAGGCAATCGGAATGATGGACATAGATGTAAACAGAATGAATGTTGACCTGCTTTCGCTCACCGGACATAAGTTCTACGGACCTAAGGGGTCGGGCGCACTGTTTGTGAGACAGGGAACAAAGATTTCTACATTTATAACAGGCGGTGGACAGGAACGAAACCGCAGAGCCGGAACGGAAAATGTAGCGGCTATTGTAGGTCTTGGCAAGGCAATCGAGCTTGCAACAGCGGATATTTCTGAACATACTGAAAAGCTTAAGGCTATGCGTGACAGATTTATTGACAGAGTTTTATCTGAAATTCCGTATACTCGCCTTAATGGACACCGTAACGAAAGAATGGCAAGTAATGCGAATATCTCGTTTGAATTTATTGAAGGTGAGTCACTTCTCCTTATGCTGGATATGAAAGGCATTTCGGCATCAAGTGGCAGTGCCTGCACATCGGGGTCGTTAGACCCGTCACATGTACTGCTTGCAATCGGTTTAAAGCACGAGGTTGCCCATGGCTCGCTGAGAGTTACATTTGGTGAGAGTAATACGATGGAAGATGCAGAACATATTGCGGACGAACTTAAAACAATAGTTGCAAGACTGAGGGATATGTCGCCTCTTTATGAGGCTGTTAAGAAAAAATAGGCGGTAAAGGAGAGTTAATTATGTATAGTGAAAAGGTAATGGACCACTTCTCAAATCCGAGAAATGTGGGAGAAATAGAAGATGCAAATGCCGTAGGTCAGGTAGGAAACCCTAAGTGCGGCGATATAATGAAAATTTATATGAAGATAAACGACCAAACCAAGGAGATTGAAGAAGTAAAATTCAAAACCTTTGGTTGCGGTGCGGCTGTTGCTACATCAAGTATGGCAACAGAAATGGTAAAGGGCAAAACTATTGACGAGGCACTTGAGATTACCAATGTTGCAGTGGCAGAGGCTCTCGACGGACTTCCTCCGGTAAAGATGCATTGCTCAAATCTTGCACAGGAAGCAATCCATTCTGCGATTGCCGATTACTACAACCGTCAGGGAATTGACCCGACAGGTATTGTCGGTTGTAATGGTGACTGTGCGTGCTGCCACGGTCATCACGATGACGAGGAATAAAATTCAAAATCGAAAGGTTAAAAAGACCGACTGTTTTTGTCGGTCTTTTTAAAAATATAAGATTATGAACAAAAAGAAAGTAGTTATAGGAATGTCGGGCGGTGTTGACTCAAGCGTTGCGGCAGCACTTTTGATAGAGGACGGATACGAGGTAATCGGTCTGACTATGCGTCTTTGGGATGATAAGACAAAAGACGGGGAAAGTGAGTGTTCTGCAGTAAGCGACGCAAGGGCTGTCTGCGAAAAGCTGGGAATCCGGCATGTTGTTGCAGATTTCAGAGAAAGCTTCCGAGAAAATGTAATTGAATACTTTGTCAGCGAATACCAAATCGGCAGAACTCCTAACCCGTGTATAGTCTGCAATAAATTTCTTAAGTTCGACGAAATGCTGAAATGTGCCGAAGAACTTGGTGCGGACTATATTGCAACAGGACACTACGCAAAAATTGAATATAACGAAAGCACAGGCAGATATGTTCTAAAGAATGCCGAATCGGCACAAAAGGACCAGACCTATGTGCTGTATTCTCTAACTCAAAAGCAACTTTCAAAGACCCTTATGCCCCTTGGCAAACTTGAGAGTAAAGCCGAAACCCGTAAAATAGCAGAGGAATTGGGACTTTTGACCGCTCATAAGTCTGACAGTATGGAAATTTGCTTTATTCCCGATGGGGACTATGCAGCTTTTATTGAAGAGCATACCGGAATAGTTATGCCGGAGGGTGAATTTGTTGATGTCGATGGAAATATTCTTGGCAAGCATAAAGGAATTATCCACTACACAATCGGTCAGCGTAAGGGACTTGGTGTCACATTTGGCAAGCCGATGTTTGTTACAAAAATTAACCCCGAAACAAATGAGGTTGTGCTGGGTGAAAAGGGCACCGAATTTTCAAAGGAATTGGTAGCTGAAAAACTGAATTTTATCAGTATCGAAAAGCTTACCCAGCCAATTGAGGTTCTTGCTAAGGTGCGTTACAGCGCAAGGCCTGCCAAAGCCACGGCTTTTCCGCAAGAAGACGGCTTTGTAAAAGTGGTGTTTGATGAACCGCAACGGGCGGTAACCCCTGGTCAGGCAGTTGTTTTTTACGAGTTGAGTGGCAATGGTGTTGTTGGCGGCGGAATAATCCGGTAAATGGAGAAATAAAGGAAGAACACAAAATGAATTTTTTAGATATACGAAAAAAAATAATAGCAAACAGCTGGTCAAATTTAAATAACAAACAGCTTGAAGCGGTTGTAAATACCGAGGGCCCGCTCCTTGTGATTGCAGGGGCAGGCTCGGGCAAGACAACTGTTATCATACATAAGATTGCCCATTTGATGCTTTACGGAAAGGCGTATTTTGATACCAAAGTTCCTGATATATCCGAGGAAGAGCTTGAGATTCTGGAGTGGTTTTCAAATGGCGAAATCGACGAACTTCCGCCCGAAATTCGCAAGTTTCTTTCTGTCGAGCCGGTTAACCCTTACAATATCCTTGCCATCACCTTTACCAATAAGGCGGCAGCAGAACTGAAAGCGAGACTTTCGGCAAAGCTTGGTGCTGTGGGTGAGGGAGTCTGGGCATCTACATTCCATTCGTCCTGCGTAAAGTTTTTGCGCCGTGACATTGACCGTCTCGGTTACGATAAAAGCTTTGTTATCTTTGATACGGCGGACAGACAGACCCTTATTAAGGACTGTATGAAGGAACTTAATCTTGATACCAAACAGTATCCTCCAAAATCTATCGATGCGGCAATAAGTCAAGCAAAAAATGAACTTATCTATCCCGATGATTATGCCGAAATATTTAAAACGGATTACTATAAGACGATAGTGGCAAGAGTGTATAAAATTTATCAGGAAAAGCTGGCAAAGTACAATGCCCTTGATTTTGATGACCTGATTATGTGTACTGTTCGGCTTTTTGAAGAAAATCCCGATGTTTTAGAGTACTACCAGAATAAGTTTAAATACATTCTGGTGGACGAGTATCAGGATACCAACCACGCTCAGTACAGGCTGGTCAGCCTGCTTGCGGCAAAACGCAAAAATATTTGCGTTGTGGGTGATGACGACCAGAGTATCTACAAGTTCCGTGGCGCAGATATTACAAATATCTTAGGCTTTGAGGACGAGTTTGAGAATGCAAAAACAATTAAACTTGAGGAAAATTATAGAAGCACACAGAATATTCTGAGTGCCGCAAATGGTGTTATCGACAACAACCGCGGCAGAAAATCCAAAAAGCTTTGGACCCAAAACGGTGCAGGCGACCTTGTTACGGTGTATAATGCCGGTAACGAGCACGACGAGGCACGATATATTGCAGAGAAGATAAACGAAATACATTCACAGGGTGGCACATACAATGATTTTGCAATCCTTTACCGTATGAATGCTGAGTCGCGAGTGGTCGAGGATACGCTTTTGCGTAACGCTATCCCCTACAAGGTTTTTGGCGGCCTCAGATTCTATGATCGTAAGGAAATAAAGGATTTGACCTCGTACCTAAGACTTATTCAGAATCATACAGATAATGTGGCTTTTGCTCGTATAGTAAACGAGCCAAAGCGTGGCATAGGTGATACAACCGTGGATAAGATAATGACAATCTCAGCAGAAACTGGACTTAGTGCCCTTGAAATTTCCGGTCACGCTGACGAGTATGCAGAGCTTAAACGAAGCGTTGCAAAGCTGGGCGAGTTTTCAAAGCTTATCTTAGGGTTGTCTGCAAAACGAAACGGTGAGATTGGTCTTGAAGAGTTTGTCCGCAATGTGATGTATGATACCGGAATGATGTCTGCCTTAGAAGCAGAGGATACAGTTGAAAGCCGGACAAGGGTTGAGAACCTTAAGGAATTTTTGTCAATGGTACAGGAAACTGTCCGTCAAAACCCCGAAACACGGCTGGAGGATTTGCTTGAGAATATCTCACTTGTTGCAGATGTTGATAACTATGATGAGGCGCAGGAAACCGTTACGCTGATGACTCTGCACAGCGCAAAGGGTCTTGAATTTAAAAATGTATTCCTTGTTGGTATGGAGGAGGGATTGTTCCCCGGTGTCCGTTCAATGAATACTGAAGAGGAAATGGAAGAGGAACGCCGCCTTTGCTATGTGGGTATAACCCGTGCAAAGCAAAGATTGTTCCTGACCCATACTGACTCAAGAACATTGTTTGGTATGACCAAATATAATATGAAGTCAAGATTTCTCAAAGAAATTCCCAAGGAATTTCTCAATGAGGAAAAACACCGCACGGCAAGTGACGAGCTGTTTGATTACGGCTTTGCAAAAAGACCTACAATGGATAAATCCTCATTTAAAACTGAGCCAACATCCAAAATATCGGCGGCTTCTCCGTCTGCAGAGCTTGATTTTGCACCCGGCGATAGGGTGATGCACCGCAAATTTGGTGAGGGCACAGTAATAGAGGCAAAGGCTCTTGGCGCGGATATGTTCCTTCGGGTAAAGTTTGACTCGGTGGGTGAAAAGAACTTGATGGCCGCCTATGTTAAGCTTGAAAAGCTGTAGGCTGCGAAAGGTGTGATTAGATGTATAACGATTTTGCAGAGGTCTACGACAAACTTCAGGATGTTGATTATTATGCGTTTGTGGACTACTATGAAAGAATATTTGAGAAATTCGGCAAAAAGCCAAAGCTTATTTTAGACCTTGCCTGCGGAACGGGAAATATAACAATTCCTATGGCAAAACGTGGCTATGATATGATAGGACTTGACCTTTCCTGCGAGATGCTGAATATTGCCCGTGACAAAGCGGCGGCAGAGAGGCTTGATATCCTGTTTCTCAATCAGGATATGACCGAGATGGAACTCTACGGCACGGTTGATGCCATAGTCTGCGCTCTTGACGGACTTAACTATATAACCGACCCAGAGGACCTTAAACAGGTGTTCAGGCTGGTAAAGAATTATCTCAATCCTGATGGCATTATGATTTTTGACATCAACAGCGAATATAAGCTTCGTGAAATCTTAGGTGGTAACACTTTTGTTAACGAGGAACAGGGTATTTACTATGTTTGGCAAAGCGAGTTTGATGAGAAATTCGGAATATGCGATTTTGAACTGAATTTCTTTTGTGAGCAGCCGGACGGTGGGTATATTCGGTTCGACGAATTCCAATCGGAAAAGGCGTATAATATTGAGGAAATAAAGGATATTGCAGATGATGCAGGTCTTACTGTGGCAGGAATTTACAAGCCTTTTGGATTTTCGGCACCGGACGACAAAGAAGAACGGATTTTTTTTGTTATTTCCCCAAAAATATGTTGACATAAATTGGGTGAAGTGATATACTAAGCGGGTGGTCAACAAAGAAGTGACCGAAAATGGAGGGACGAATTATGCAAAAAGGTAAGGTAAAGTGGTTTAATGCCGAGAAGGGATTTGGTTTCATCGAAACTGAAGAAGGTACAGATGTATTTGTTCATTTTTCAGCAATCGCTATGGATGGTTACAAAACCCTTGAAGAAGGCGCAGAAGTTGAATTTGAGGTTGTAGAAGGTGCAAAGGGTCCGCAGGCAGCAAATGTTACCCGCGTTTAATCCTTTTGATAATATATTCTTATATTAGACGATCACAAAAAAGACTTGAAATCAGCTCATTTATAAAAATGAGCTGATTTTTTCTCCCGAAATTTTTTTATAGTGAGGTTTATTAATATGGCAGACAAGCTTACAAAAGCCGTTACGAAAAACGGACTTATTCGTATCTATGCGGTTAATTCAAAAAATATTGCAGAAAAAGCACGGAAGTTCCACAGCACAATGCCCCTTGGTACAGCAGCACTTGGCAGACTTCTGACCGGTGCAGTTCTGATGGGTAATATGCAAAAGGACGAGGCTATTTCACTGACGCTCCAAATGCACGGAGACGGACCTTTGGGCAGAGTCCTTGCAGTTGCAAATTCTAAAGGCGAGGTAAAGGGATATATTGAACATCCGCTGGCAGACCTCCCTCTTAACCGGGTTGGTAAGCTAGATGTTGGTGGCGGTATAGGTCAAGGCTACTTAAGCGTGGTTAAGGATATGAATATGAAAGAACCATACATCGGTCAGGTTCCCATTCAGACGGGCGAGATAGGCGATGATATTGCATTCTATTTTGCACAGTCCGAGCAGGTTGCAAGTCTTGTTGCTTTGGGTGTACTGGTTGACCGTGATTATTCGGTTAAACAGGCAGGTGGATTTATTGTTCAGATAATGCCCGATTGCGACGAATTCAACCTGAAAAAATTTGAAAAGAGCGCCGAAAGCATCACAAGCGTAACCCAGATGCTTGAAAGAGGTCTTTCCAACGAGGAACTCATTCGTGAAGTAATGAAGGAGTTTGAAGTGGATATCCTTGAGGAAAAGGACGTATGCTATCATTGCGATTGCTCTGATGACCGTATGCAGCGTGCAATAATCAGCCTTGGTAAAAAGGAAATTCAGGACATAATTGACGAGCAGGGCGAGGCGGAAATTGTGTGTCAGTTCTGCAACAAGGCATATACCTATGGCAAAGAAAGCCTTGAAGAAATGCGTGACAAGGCAAACAGATAAAGCTATGAAGAAAAGAGCATATTCAATTATAATCACCGTAGTGCTTGTGTGTATAGCAATGGGAATTATCGATGCAGTTATTCAGCCGGGCTATGTTGCAAAGTCACTTGTTAAAATTTTAATGTTTTTACTTATCCCGCTCGGGTACTCTGCTTTTGATAAAAGGTGTAGGCTTTTCGCATTGCTGAGGCCGGATAAAAAGGGTATAAAAGTTGCGATTTTAGCGGGATGTCTCGTGTTTGGCGTTGTTCTGGGCGCATATTTTTTGCTTAAGAATGTGTTTGATTTTTCAGCACTTACAAAAAGTCTGACTCAAACAACCGGTGTAAACTCACAGAATTTTGTATGGGTGGCAATTTATATTTCATTTGTGAATTCCCTGCTTGAAGAATTCTTCTTCCGCGGCTTTGCATTTTTGACATTAAAGAGAGTTTCAACCCGAAAATTTGCGTATATTTTCAGTGCACTTTTCTTTGCGATATACCACATTGCAATGATGATTGGGTGGTTTGGTGCGCCGGTTATTCTTATTTCACTTGCAGGACTCTTTGCCGGTGGGATAATATTCAATGCGTTTGACGAAAAGTACGGCAATATTTACATATCGTGGCTTGTCCATATGTTTGCTAACTTTGCAACAAATGCGATAGGGTTTATCTTATTTGGAAAATAAAAAAATGCAGACATTATGTCTGCATTTTTTTGTTTCATAGAGTTAATATTGACCATTTCGTGGGTAAGGCTTTTTATCATCCGTTAAGCCTGCAAGATAATCCATACTTGTGTCAAGCGCTAGAGCAAGCTTGCGACATTGTTCAAATGTGAAATACCTTTTACCACTTTCAATTTTCGAGTAGTCACTTTGGTCTATTCCTGTCATTATTTGAATTTTAATCTGAGTATATCCCTTTTCTTTTCTAAGTTCTTTTAATCTGTTCATAGTATCACCCTAACAATATTATGTCAAAATCCCCTATTGAAATTATGGTGAAATTGACCTATAATACAGTTGAGGTGATAAATGTGGCAGAATTTTGCCTGGAATGTTGGAATGAACTTAATGATACAGAAGATTCTCAAAGAAAGTATATAATGTCAGATGATGTGTGGTTATGTGAAGGGGGTGGAAAGTGGAAAAAGGTAGTTGTTGTTGAACGGAAGATTTATTATTTATATAAATTTAGATTTTTTATAATGCCGATTAAATTTATTGGGATACTACTGTTTGTTTTATGGCGACTGTTAATTTTTCCATACTTAGTTTTTAAGCATAGAGCGAGTTTTAAGGAGATGCTTAACGAAAAACGTCAACAATCAAATGGTGATTGCCGCTGACCGTGCGGACAATTCCCATAACTCCCCAGTCTGACCCAACCATACTTTTAATATGGTCGCCGAATATAGCGTTTTGGGGCAGATAAGCGGGCGTGGTTATTTTTACGGAAATCTGCTTTGTTTCGGGCAGTACGCTTTGTGAAATTTTTTGTGCAAGAGACACGTCGTGTCGGGCGGTTTTTTCGTAGTCAATAGTTTCGGATGCGGTTGCTACCGAAAAGACAATCAGACAGACGCAAGCCAAAATGGGAGTAAAGCTTCGGAGTAAAAACGGCATAAGTCCGTCAAAAATTATTGCGACCCCCAAAAGACATGGAACAAGGTTTCTGAGAGCAAATTCATTATTGGTGACAAAAAAAGGAAGTGTAGGTGAGACAGCAAGTATAATTCCGTATACAATTTTTGTTTTTGGAGATTTACCCTGATGCTCTTTTGCAAGAATAACGCAACAAACAGATAAAATCCCGATTACAGCGAACCATAGATAGGAGAAATTTTCAAAAATAGTATTTACACTACGCATAAATCCATTTGTTATAATCCTAAAGGTGACAGGAATAAAGGCTGTTATAATGTCGGAGGCGGTTTTACCTGAGTGATATAGCAATTCAGAAAAGTGTACCATAGAAAAGCGGTGGGCATTATCTCCGGTTGACCCAAACGAAAGGTAGAAAAAGACCAGTAATACAAAATTCAGAGAAGGTATTATGATTTTTGAATATTGTTTTAGAACTATAAAAAACATTACTGCGCAAAACAATGACAATATCGCAGTTTGTTCATAAAACCATATGCTGAGAAAATTAAAAACTGTAAAAAGTACAGTTTTTTCTTTTGTGACAAACATCAGAGAGACAGAAATTAAAAAAAGTGAAACAACAATTCGTGTCGATGCCGACAGCCAATATGTTCCCTCAGAATTGGAAGGAAGAAAAAGAAAAAAAACAAAAAATATTGGACCAAGCTCGATTTCGATGTGTCGAAAGGCTTTGTAAAAAAATACGGCAGAAATTCCATACATTATTGATATTATTGCAACCGCAACTCCAAGATGGTGCGAAAACCTGCTCCACAAAAAATAATCAAAAATTCCGGCAAGAGGTCTTGTGGCAAGAATACGTGCGCCCCCAACAAAAATATCTTCCCATACGTTGTCGAGAGATGGATAAAAAATGTACTGAATGTGATCGTCCAGATACGGAGTATAGCGGAAACCAAGATATGAAAAACGAAAAAATGATAAAGTTACAAGCGTGACAAGCCAAAAAAATTCTCTACGGTATTTGGTTTTCAGCATATACAAGCTCTCCTTTGAATTCGGACTGCGAATAGTTTTCGCATTTTGTGGAAGACTTATGTATTAAAAAACATACGCCGCACCAGCCAGGAGAAGTCACCTCTCAGGTTGGTGCTTATGGAATATCCTGTTACGCCGTAAAGGAGTGCGGAAAATAAAATTGCACACAGAACCGGTGTTGTTTTTGAATAGGGTGACAGCGTTGTGAAAAAACAGCCGGCAATAAAACAGGTAACAGTTGCACTTACAAGGTGGCGAAGCAACCACCCCGAAAGTTCAAAATGAAGCTTTGTCTCTTTTATGACCTTTCTAACCGTTTTGGCAGCTGTAAAAATATTGCTTACAAATATTACCGCAACCAGTGCATTAATTCCGAACCTTGGGATTAATAGAAGTATGAGAACAATTCGCAGCACCGAGTCTGTCAAACTATAAAAAAGCAGAGCTCCTTGCTTGCCTATGCCGTTTAAAATTCGGCAGGAGACTGTATCCATAAACATAACCGGAGTGAGTATGCATATTGTACGCAGATGCGGTGAAATTTTGATATTTTGGTAAACCAGAATAGAAAGATTATCCGCAAAAGTGAAAAGAACTGCAGCGATAAGAAATCCGAAAAATGCAGTAAAACGATATATACGGCTGACAAGAGTTTTGAGCCGGATGCTGCATTTCATAGTGTTCGCACGGGAAATTTCTGGGACGAGAAGTGTAAAGCAAGAGGAAAGCAGAGTTAAGGGGAAGACAATCAGCGGTATAACCATTCCGTAAATGCTACCGTACTGCCTTAACGCTGCAGTCTGTGTTAAGCCTGCTTGTTTAAGTGCTGAAACTGTAAGAACTTCTTCTTGCATACGAAGGAACGAGCCGGCAATTGAGGTTGTCATAACGGGGAGTGAAACCTTGAAGATAGCCGGAATTACTCGCCTTTGTGTAGATATTCCGATAAGATTACGACAATCACAAAGATACATAAAAGAAAGATAAAGGCAGGACGAAAGCTCACCAATACTTATGCCGAGGAACACGGCCTCGCAGCCGTGCTCAATTCCCAAGGGCAGCATTCGGTCAAGTGAGAATTTAATTACGGTGATTTTTACAGCCTGCTCAAGGAATTCCGATGATGCCGGCCATAGCACCTTGCGGGAGGCGTAAAAGTAGCCTTTGATACAATAGGATATACCCATAAACAAAATGCTGGGCGAAAGATAAACAATACTTGTGCGGCAACGCGGCTCTTTAAGGAAGTGTATAGATATTTGTTGTGAGAACATTAAGGTTGTTGCAATGACCGCGGCACTCAGAATAAGCACAGAGAACAATGCAACACGCATTGTCCTTCTGATGTCACCGGTAAGCCGCGCGGAATACTGCTCTGAGACAATTTTTGAAACGGCTACGCCGAGGCCTCCGGTTGCAATATTCAGCATAATTGCATGTACTGAAAAAACAAGTGAAAAAATGCCCAGACCCTCACTGCCAAGCCGTTGTGAGTAGTAGGCACGAAACACAAAGTCTATTGTTTTTGCAAGTATACCCGAAAGGGTAAGTGCTGCTGTACTTCTGAGAATATTACTGTTTTTCAAAAAAACACCCCTCTTTGAATGTATATCAAAGAGGGGTTGTGATTATGAATGTAAAATTAGTCGTTAAAAGATTTTTCTCTTTCTTTTACATAGGAATAAAGAATGTCTACACATTCGTCCTGAGTAAGTGAGCCGGTATCAAGACACAAGTGGTAATTGTTTACATTACCCCAGGAATTGTTGGTATAAAAGTTGTAGTAGTTGGAGCGTCGTTTGTCTGCCTTACTTACAGCGCCACGAGCTTCCTTTTCTGACATATTGTCACGAGCCATAAGGGTCTTGACTCTTTCTTCTGTGTTTGCGTAAAGGAAGAGCTTGATGAGGTTGGGGTTGTCGCGGAGAATATAATCGGCACAACGACCCACGATAATACACGGACCCTCGTTTGCAATTGTTTTGATAACATCTGCCTGAAGACGGAACAGACTGTCACCGTTTAACATATCGTTGTACTGATAGTAAAGACCTTTGCTGGACTGTACACCCATAACAAGGGAATATAAAAGACTGGTGGTGGGCTTTTCGTTCATTTCGTCGAAGAGGTTTTCGCTAAGTCCGCTTTCCTTTGCAACCCGTGCAATCAAGTCTTTATCATAGAATTTATAGCCAAGCCTTTCTGCGAGAGCTTTGCCTATCAATTTGCCGTTAGAGCCGAGCTGACGGCCAAGAGTAATAACTGTTTTCATAATTGTTCCTGCCTTTCTCTATATGATGAACGGGGGATATACTTCCCTAATTATTTTAACACACAATTTGCCGTTAGAAAAGAAAAATTACATTAAATTTTCATAATTTGTATGTTTGTATAATAATGCGATAAAATTTCTGTATATTTTTCCCCGTTTTTTGCCATTTCGTTGGCCCCAGACTGGCTCATTCCCACACCGTGGCCGTAGCCGATAACTGAAAAGACCACTAAGTTTTGCGAGAGAGTAATTGTAAAATTGGCGGATTTTAGTCCGAAAATTGTTCTTATTTCCCGTCCCGTAAAAGGAATATTGTCAATGGTGAGGGACTTAACGCTTTGGCCTTGGGTCTTGACTATTTCGCCAATAACGGGAGCGGAGCTGTTTATGCTAATTTGGGGGTTATGCTTGTTTAGCATTTTACGAAATTCAAAAAAACTAATTTCTTTGGTTGAAAGGTTATTAGATGAGGAGTTTTCGGGGCTTTCGACCGATTTAAGATATGGCCGGCTTTCTCCCCAGACGTCCTCGGAGTTTTCGGTTCTGCCGCCGCTTTGTGCGAAAAAGAATGCTTCAACCACTTCATTGTCACACACCATATATTCGCCTCGTGTTGCACCTGCGGCGTCGACAATTTTACTCCAATAGCGGTCGGCATCCGACTTTGACCATCCGGCTTTTGCATCTGATTTACTTATGTGTGCCTTGCAATGGCTTGGGTTATCACACACTGCAGCTTCGGGGTGTTCGGGAGATACCGTATCCAGCTTATAGAAAATATAACTTCGTGCCGCAACTGCCTGAGCTTTAAGGGCTTCGAATTCGTAAGAGGCAGGCATTTCTGCAGCAATAACGCCCGGAAGATATTCTTCAATATTTACATATTCCGTCTTTTTGGAGATGGTATTGTATACAGTAAGATAAACGTCCCCGTTTTGAATTTCGGTTTTCCGAGAGCGCTGAGGCTTTGACGGCAGTTGTGAAAAAAGTCCAGGAACAATACCGACCAAAGCCATTGAAAGAAATGACACAATTATAATTAAGGCTACTTTCTTCAAAAAATCATCCTTTGCAAAGATTTTATTCTAAAAATATATTCGTATAGATTAAGCGTTATGCGAAAATGCAAAAAATTGCTTGACAAGTCGTAAAGAATGTATTATAATTACTTGGTTAGAAAATTCCTTACTTTCGGTATGTCCGAAAGTCAAAGTCCATAAGGAGGTGAAAGAAATGGTTGAAGTTATTAACAAGTATGAGACATTGTTTGTTATCAGTGCTGAAAAGAACGAAGAAGAAACAACTGCTCTCGTTGATAAGTTCAAGGCATTGATAGAAGCTAACGGCACAATTGAAAGCGTTGACGAATGGGGACGCAGAAGATTGGCTTATCCTATCAATGATGTGGCTGAAGGCTACTATGTTCTCGTGAACTACGCTGCAAAGGCTGACTTCCCCGCAGAACTCGAGCGTGTATTCGGCATCACAGACGGCATTCTGAGAAATATGACTATCAAAAAAGACGAGAAATAATTTATGCACAAGTTGCATAGAAAGCGAGATTGCTTATGATTAACAAAGCGATTTTGATGGGCAGACTCACAAGAGACCCCGAACTCCGTCATACCGGCAACGGAACGGCTGTATGCAGCTTTACCATTGCTATTGATAATGGCTACGGAGACAACAGAACAACAGATTTTATTAACTGTGTTGCGTGGAACAAGACTGCTGAATTTGTTGAAAAGTATTTCACAAAGGGCAGACTTATTATCGTTGTGGGAAGAATCCAGACCAGAACATGGGAAGGTCAGGACGGTAAGAAGAACTATGTAACAGAGGTTGTTGCAAACGAGGTTTCATTTGGCGAGTCAAAGAGAAATGCTGAAGAAAACGGTTTTTCAGCTTCACCGAAGCTGACAAGTGATGCTCCGAGCATTCCAGAAATGCCTAATGATGCAGAGGACGATTTCGTTGCTCTGGAAACCAATGATGATTTGCCGTTTTAAGTACGGCTTTTAGTCGCAACTATTGAAGATAGGAGGAAAGAAAAATGCCTGAAATGGAAAGAAATGATAAGGCAAGAGGCAGAAGACCTAAGAGAAAGGTTTGCGCTTTTTGTGTTGATAAAGTAGATTTCATTGATTATAAGGATGTTGCAAAGCTTCGTCGTTATATCACTGAAAGAGCAAAGATTCTTCCCAGAAGAATCAGCGGATGCTGCGCAAAGCATCAGAGAGAGCTTACAGTTTCAATTAAGAGAGCAAGATATATGGCGCTCCTGCCCTATTCTGCTGATTAATGAATAATTAAAGCTATTAAAACCGCATCTGAAAAGATGCGGTTTTTTGTCGTTTTAAACAACCCGATTATGTACTTTAACGATGTGAAACACAAAGGTAACATACTTGTAACAAACTTTGGCAAATATGTAGGATAAATAGCCTTTAATTTCTACATATTTCAAAAAAGAAAATGCAGTTTTCTATTGAAATAGCGGAGGTTTCGTTGTATAATGTAGTATGTATAAATGGAAAAGTGCCCGTTTATATAGATTCTAAAGGAGCGCAGAAAACCCGTATGAAAAACAAATTGATAAAAGTAACGGCATATGTTCTGGTGTTGACTGCTTCCTTAATTTTTGCAGGCTGGACTAATGCGTTTGCATCAGACTTTCCTGATATTGAAAAAAGTCACCTTAATTACGATGCGGTGACCTATCTCACAGGACTTGGGGTTATTGCAGGCTATGATGACGGTACCTTTAAACCCGAGCGTGAAATTACCCGCACAGAGTTCTGTGCTTTGATGGCAAGAACTCTTGGCTACAATAAAGAATCCTATACAGTGCTTGATGTTCCGTTTTCGGATGTCAATAAGGGCTACTGGGGAGAGCCGTTTATCTCGTTCTGCTTTGAAATCGGTTTGATCGATGGTATGGGTGACGGAACATTTGCACCGGCGGCAAAGGTTACGCTGGAGCAGGCTGTTAAAATGGCTGTATGTGCAATAGGTAAGCAAGACGAGGCACTTCGTGTAAACGGCGAAAAATGGTATACCGGCTATGCACAGGTTGCAGGCAGATATGGGCTTCTGACAACGGTAAATCAGGAATTTGGCGAGAATGCAGGTCGTGGCAATGTTGCTCAGATTGTATTTAATATGGTCGAGACGGGACTTACCGAAATGCCGACAGAGGACAAGAATGATACCAATTCTGAAACAGAGGAAGATACGGACAATAACCAGACGGACGAAACGGAAAAACCGGAAGAACCGGTTGTTGATAAGGTGGAAAAGCCTTCGATACCTCCCGAGATTATTGCAGCGTACAGAGAAAAGGATTTTTCTAATGTAAAGACAATTCTTATAGATGCGGGACACAATTATTCCGGTAAGGATATAGGGGCTGAAAATCCCAAATACAATGCAAAAGAAGAAGTAATTACATTCCAGATTGCGGACAAGCTCAAGGCGGAGCTTGAATATTGGGGTTACAATGTAATTATGACGCGTGAAAAATTAACCGACAGTATTGCCAATACCTCGGTTAACGAAAGTCTGCAGGCGAGGGTGGATATGGCTCACGAGGTATTGGCGGACTTGTTTATATCAATTCATTGCAATGCAGGCGGCGGTTCGGGTGTTGAAACCTACTGCTTTGCCAAAACCGGATACTCAGGACGTCTTGCCGAGCTTATTCAAAACAGCATTGCAGACGGCAGTGATTTGTATGACCGCGGCGTTAAAACAGCAAATTTCTTTGTTATCAAGAATACGCTTATGCCGACGATTTTGGTTGAGACAGGCTTTATTGACAGCGAAAAGGATATTCAAATTTTAATGTCAGAGGAGGGTCAGAATCAGATTGCCGGTGCGATTGCTTCAGCAATACGTGAATTTGATTTGATGGACCCGATTGTAGAGACAGCAAAATTTGACGAGCTTTCGATTTAAACACAAGAATTATCAGAGGAATAGAATATGATAAAAAAACCGGAACTGCTTGCTCCGGCAGGCAGTCTAAACAAACTGAAAATTGCAATAACCTACGGTGCTGATGCGGTATACGTTGGCGGTGAAGAGTTTTCGCTTCGTGTTGCGGCTGAAAATTTTACCCCAGAGGAGCTTGCCGAAGGCGTGAAATTTGCTCATGAGCGCGGCAAAAGGGTTTACCTTACGGCAAATATAATTCCGCACAATGCCGATATTGAAGAATACGAGGATTTTCTGAAAAAGTATTCAAAGGCAGGATTTGATGCAGTAATCCTTTCGGATTTGGGTATGTTTCAAATTACAAGGGAGATTGCCCCAGAGCTTGAAATTCATATCAGTACTCAGGCAAATAATGTTAACTTCAAAAGTGCCGAGAGCTGGTACAAAATGGGAGCAAAAAGAGTTATTCTTGCACGTGAAATGTCATTTGATGAAATTGCGGAGATTCGCCAAAAAACGCCAAAGGCCCTCGAACTTGAGGCGTTTGTCCACGGAGCGATGTGTATTTCATATTCCGGCAGATGCTTGCTCAGCAATTATATGACTAACCGTGACAGCAATCTTGGTGCTTGCTCGCATCCTTGTCGTTGGAAGTATTACCTGATGGAGGAGACCAGACCGGGTGAGTATATGCCCGTATTTGAGAATGAGCGGGGCACATTCATATACAACTCAAAGGATTTGTGTATGATTGAACATATTGATAAATTGATTGAAAGCGGTCTTGACAGTTTTAAAATTGAGGGCAGAGTTAAAACAGAGTACTATCTTGCAACAGTGGTTAAGGCATATAGAGAAGCAATTGACAGCTATTTTGAAAATCCTGACGGGTTCAGGTTTGATACAAAGTGGCTTGATGAGCTTAAAAAAGTCAGTCATCGTGATTACACAACGGGATTTTTCTTTGGTAAGCCAGACGGAGAAGAGCAGAACTATAAAACCAGCTCCTATATCCGTGAATATGAGCTGCTGGGAATAGTTTCGGGGTATGACACGGAAACAAAAATGGTTTCTGTTGTTCAGAAAAACAGATTTTTTAAAGGCTCAGAGGTGGAATTCTTAAGACCTGAGGGTGACTTTGTCAAGCATAAGATTGAATATATGGAGGACGAAACAGGATGCGAGCTTGAAGTCGCAAACAAGCCGCAATCCATTGCCAGAATTCGTATAGATACTCCTCTTGGGGAAAACGTAATGATGCGTGCTCCAAGAGAAAACTAATAATGAAAAATTATTAAATTTATATATTCCAAAAATTGGAGGTAAGAAAGATGAAAGTTTCAAAAAGATTTTTGTGCACATTACTTGCAGTAGTTTTCACTTTTGTAAACTTTGCAGTTGTGCCGGCATTTGCTGACTTCACAGATGTGGCAAGCAACCATGCAGCATATGATGCAGTAAATGTCCTCAATAAGTTAGGCGTTATCAACGGCTATGACGACGGTAGTTTCAAGCCTGACAACAATGTTACCCGTGCCGAGTTCACAGCAATGCTGCTCAGAACCCGTGGAATGGGGGCCCTCGGTTCAACAAGCCTTGAAAATCCTCCCTTCCCTGATGTTACAACCCCTGATGTATCATGGGCTATCGGCAATATCAGAACAGCCCGCGAACTTAAGATTATTAATGGTTATGATGATGGAACCTTTAAGCCCAACAACAATGTTTCTTATGAAGAAGCAGTTAAGATGATTGTTTGCGCTCTGGGTTACGGCGAAATGGGCGCAGAGGGTGCATTCTGGTATTCAAAGTACCTTATGACAGCAACATCACTTGGATTCCTTGAGGGCGCAGGCGGTGCAGTTTCAACTCCTGCAACTCGTGCAACCATTGCAAGTATGCTCTATAACTGTCTTGAAGTAAAGCTTGCAGAAAACAACGAGATTACCCAAAAGACAATTCTTGAAAATGACTTGAAGCTTACAAAGAATGTTGGTTACATCTCATCAAATCCCGAAATCAGCCTTTCTAAGCCCGACGCAAATCTTCGTGATGACGAGGTTGAAATTACTGTTAACGGCGTTGCAGCTACCTACAAGGTTGATGATGCATCAAAATATAACGATATGCTTGGTGCAAAGATTGAGTTCTATTATAAAAACGATTTCAATACCGGACTTAAGCACCTTATTCTTGCTACTGTTAAGAATAGTACAACAATTAAGATTGATGCAAGTCTTATTCAGGATGCGTCAACATCTGGTATAACTTATTTTAAGGATGCAGAGGCTGAACGCGAGTTGACAGCAAGTATTTCATCAGACAGCGTGGTTGTGTATAATGGTAAGCTCTATGGAACTGCTAACGATACAAGCAGTACATTTGCAACATATTATACAAATGAAGGAGTGCCGGAGATTGGCGGTGTTGAACTTCTGGACCGTGACGGAGACAATTCCTATGATGTTGTTTTTGTAAACGATTATGAAGTGTACTTTGTATCTTCTGTAACTGCTTCTGACTACAAAGTTACAGATAATGCATTGAGAAAGGGACTTTCTTCATCTGATAATCAGATAGTTTTAAACTATAAGTCTGATGATATCGAGTTTTACACTCCTGAAGGTAAGGCAACTACATTTAATACAATCAAAAAAGGAAGTGTTATATTTGTTGCAAAAAGTAGTCATGTGAGTGGTGTTACCAAGGTAATTGTTTGCAATGATACAGTTTCCGGCAAGGTCACAGCAACAAGCTCTTCAAAGGGTATTACAGTTAATGGCAACAACTACAAGTTCTCAGCTTTTGCACCATGGGAGAAAACCATTGGTTCAGCAACACCTGATTTGACAGCAGCTCCTAAAATGGGAGATACAGCTAAATTCTATCTTGATATGGAAGGTAATATTATCTGGTATGACAAGACAGAGACAGTGTCAAATCAGCAGTATGGATATATTACAGGTGTGAAGTATGAAAATGGAAACTTTGAGGAAATAGCACAGATTGAGATTATTACAAAATCTAACATTAAAGGTAGCATATATACAATAACCTCTAAGTCAAAACTTAACGGCTCAAGAAAATCACTTAGCGATTTTGTAGAAGAACTTGATAAGCTTAGTAACCTCAGTGATACAGAGGATGGCGACTACAAACAGCTCGTTAAGTTTACAGTATCAAAGGGTTCTGAAATTGATGAAATAGTAACCCATGAGCTTAAGGATACCAGTGGTGATATTGAGGCGGAGAAGCTTTACCTTTATAGTGGTATAGATAAAACTGATAGTTGCACATATAGTTCTTCGGCAAAGGAACTCAGATTAGGCTCACAAAAAATTTATATTGGCAGTGCGTTTATTTTAAGCACACCAAGCAACAGCGGAACAGCCGGAAAATATAAGGCTATGAGCCTTAGCGATTTAGAAAACAATGCAACTTATAAAGTTGAGTGCTTTGATGTTACAGGCACAAATTCAGCTAAGGTTGTAGTTGTTTATGATGGCGCTGCCGCAGTAGGCCAGGTTAAGGGCAATTCTCCTGTAGTAGTGATAAGTGAAATTGAACATACTACTATAGAAGAAGAGAGAAGGTTTGTCATCAGTGGTTATGAAGGCAAGACTCTGAAGGAATGGATTCTCTCAATAACAGATGAAGACACAGAAGAAACCGCAGAAGATCTTAAAGTAGGTGATGTAATTCGAGTTGGCACCGACTCTGATGGATATTATACGGTAAAGCCTGAACACATTATATTCAGTATGGAAGATGACTATCGTGATATTGCTATAGATTATGGTAACAATAGAGGGGGGTATCCAAAGACTGAATCTGTAAACGGAAATGTTGCATACAAAATTATATGGGGCTCGGTATATCAGTATGATGGCGATCGCCTTATAGTGGCAACTGATGATGTGCTTGATGCAAATCAGGAAGCAACAGATACCTATGCGTTGGAAAAGAGTAAGTTTAGCGGAGCCCAAATCTTTAGATTTAACGCAAATGAAGATGAACTTTTAAATAATGTCACAGAAGATGGATATGAAAGCATTCTTGAAAGCTTAACACGGGCTTATGAAGGAAACACTTCTACGGGAAATGTTCCTGCTGAAATATTTATTCATATGACAGGCAACACAGACACAGTTAAAACTTTGATTATCGTTGAAAGATAATCTATATAAAAATCAAAAGTCACACGGCAAAGCCGTGTGACTTTTTTTGTATACAGATATAGCTTGGTACTCGACATACAATAAGAGCTTGTGGGGTAATTCTCCACAAGCTCCCGGAAAGTTCTTGCAATTAGTCTTTCATCAGTGTAACCATAACTGCTTTTTGTGCGTGAAGTCTGTTTTCTGCCTCGTCAAAAATTTCGTCTGCGTGAGCTTCAAATACTTCGGCGGTGATTTCTTCTTCACGATGTGCAGGCAGACAGTGAAGAACCATAGCATCAGATTTTGCAACAGACATAAGTTTTGAGTTTATCTGATAGCCTGCAAAAATCTTTTTACGCTCGTTTGCTTCACCCTCCTGACCCATTGATGCCCAAACGTCGGTTACAAGAATGTCTGCATCCTTTGCAGCTTCTTCAACGGATTCGGTACAGGTAAATGTTCCGTTTTCCTTTGCCCACTTCATAAGGTCACTATCCGGCTCGTAGCCTTTGGGACACGCAATTGCAAATTCCATACCCATTTTGATTGCACCAACCATCAGCGAGTTTGCCATATTATTGCCATCGCCGATAAAGCACATTTTAAGGTTTTTGAATGTTCCCTTGTGCTCACGGATTGTCATAAGGTCAGCAAGCACTTGACAGGGATGACAGTAGTCGGTAAGTCCGTTGATAATCGGGATAGAACCATACTTTGCAAGGTCTTCAACTTCCTTTTGCTCAAAGGTTCTTATCATAATTCCGTCAAGGTATCGGGACAGAACTCGTGCGGTATCCTCTACCGGCTCGCCACGACCAATCTGGAGATCAGCAGAGCTTAAAAAGAGTGCATTACCGCCAAGTTCATACATACCCACCTCAAAGGAAACACGGGTTCTGGTAGATGATTTTTCAAAAATCATACCAAGAGACTTACCCTCGAGATGCTTGTGGGGAATACCGTTTTTCTTTTCATATTTAAGCTGGTCAGCCATATCCAAAACAGCGGTTATTTCTTCTGCGGACCAGTCCGAAAGTTTAAGTAAATGTTTCATTTTAATCTATCCTTTCTGGTTTATTTTTAAAGTGTTTCAATAGCGTTTTTAAGAATTGCAAGACCTGAGTCAATTTCCGCACGAGTGATATTAAGCGGAGGAAGAAGTCTTACCTTATCCTTTGCAGTGAGAACCAAAAGTCCATCATTTAGACATTTTTTAAGAATTTCTTTTGCATCCTTTTCGGCTTCAACGCCAAGCATAAAGCCCATACCAGAAATTGCGGTTACGCCGTCAATCTTCATTATTTTTTCAATCATATACTCACTGTTTTTGCGAACTGTTTCAAGCAGAGCATCGTCAATTCTGCTTAAAATACTGAGTGCACCTGCAGCAGCAACGGGGTTGCCGCCAAAGGTTGAACCATGAGTTCCGGGAGTGAGAATGTTCTCAACTTTTTCTGCAAACATTGTAGCACCTAAAGGTAATCCTCCGGCAAGTCCCTTTGCGGTTGAAACGATATCCGGTTTAAGACCAAACTGTTCGTATGCATAAAGTGTACCTGTACGGCCGTTGCCGGTCTGAACCTCGTCTACAATCAAAAGTGCGTCGTACTTTGCCGCCATTTCTTCAGCGGTCTTTATGAATTCTGCAGTCAGCGGAAGAACGCCGCCCTCACCCTGAATAATCTCAAACATTATACCGCATACATTGTCGGACATTGCATTTATCAAAGCTTCGCAGTTGTTTGCCTCGACATATACAAAACCCTCGGTAAAGGGCGTAAAGCTCGTGTGGAATACATCCTGACCGGTTGCCGAAAGTGTTGTTACTGTTCTGCCGTGAAAGCTGTTTTTAAGCGTAATAATGATGTTTTTGTCGGGGTTTTTATCTGTTCCGTATTTTCTTGCGCCTTTAATGGCGCATTCGTTTGCTTCTGCTCCCGAGTTGGAGAAGAATACCTTGCTCATACCGGTCTTTTTGCAAAGCATCTCTGCAAGGTCGGCACAAGGCTTGGTGTAATAGTAATTGGAAGTATGCTGAAGCTTTCCAAGCTGGTCAGATATTGCTTTGACCCATTCAGGGTCACATGCACCGAATGTATTAACAGCAATGCCGCTGCCAAAGTCAATATACTTTTTCCCGTCAGCATCAAAAAGAGTGCTGCCGCAGCCGTGGTCAAGCTCCAAATCGAGTCTTCCATAGGTTCCCATTATATATTTTGAGTCTTTTTCCTTTGTGTTCATAATGTCTACCTCGCCTATCTTAGTTTACAACATTCATCAGGGTTTTGCAGAATGCAGCAGCCTCTTTCTCGCTGTTCATTGCAATAAATACGGTGTCATCACCTGCTATAACCCCTACAACACGGTCGAAATCAAGCGTTTCAATTGCCATTGCGCAGCCTTGAGCAGAACCGGGGATGGTCTTAACAACAACCAAATTCGATGCATTCTGTATTGTGATAACTGCGTGTGTAAGAACAGCGGTGTAACGGGTACGTATGTCTACATCAGTTTCTTTGCCGGGCAGAGCATAGCGGTATTTGTCACCCCTGTCTGCAATCTTGATAAGCCGAAGCTCTTTTATATCTCTTGAAACGGTTGCCTGGGTAACATCAAACCCATCTGCAATCAATAGCTTTGTAAGCTGACCCTGAGTTTCAACTGCTTTTTCTGAGATAATTCTGATGATTGTGTTGTGTCGTTGTTTTTTTGAATTCTTTATGCAATCCTTTTCCTGCATAATTCTCCACCTTTCTAAACGACCATTGTTCCGATACCCTCGTCGGTAAGAATTTCAATCAGTATAGCGTGAGGAACTCTGCCGTCAAGAATAAATACTTTCTGAACACCCTGACGGATGGAATCAATACAGCATTCAATCTTTGGTATCATTCCGCCGGAGATAACGCCTTCGTTCATAAGCTCCGGAACCTCGCTTGTCTTAACGATAGGGATAAGTGTGGACTCATCATCTTTGTCGCGAAGTAAACCACGGATATCCGTCATTGAAATTAGACTCTCGGCTTTTAGTACACCCGCAATTTTTGCAGCAGCGGTGTCTGCGTTGATGTTGTATACATTCCCCTCACTGTCACAACCAACGGTTGCAATAACAGGGATATATCCTTTGTCCAGAATATCCAGTATTGGTGTGGGGTCAATGTCGGTAATGTTGCCAACATAGCCGTGAACATCGTCAAGCTTTTCTGCCTGAATCATATGTCCGTCAATTCCGCAAAGTCCCATTGCGTTGCCGCCCATTGTGTGGATAAGGTTTACAAGACTCTTGTTGATTTTACCGGCAAGCACCATCTGGACAATATCAACAGATTCCTTGTCGGTAACACGAAGTCCGTCAATAAATTCAGATTTAGCCCCAACCTTGACAAGCATTTCTGAAATTTCAGGGCCGCCGCCGTGGACGAGAACTACTTTAATTCCAATAAGTGAGAGAAGAAGTATGTCGCCCATAACAGCCTGCTTCAATTCTTCATTAAGCATAGCGTTGCCGCCGTACTTGATAACAACTATTTTGTTGTAGTAGTCCTGAATATAGGGGAGTGCCTCGATAAGTATTTCGGCACGGGTTTCTATAGGGATTTTCTTTAATAATTCGTTGTTCATTTCTATATTACCTCGTTTGAATTAGGTGCGGTAGTCACCGTTGATTTTTACATAATCGTATGTCAGGTCACAGCCCCAGGCAACAGCTTCGCCGTCTCCATCGCCAAGAGTAATGTCAATAATAATTTCGTCCTCGCTGAGAATCGTTTTTGCTGTGTCTTCGTCAAAATCAACGCCGCTGCCGTTTTTACATACAAGAATTTCTCCTGCACTTGATGCAAGGCTTACGGCAACTTTGTTAACAGCACATTCTGCACCGCTGTAACCTATTGCACAGAGAATTCTGCCCCAGTTGGCATCGGCGCCAAACATTGCAGCCTTAAAAAGTGAAGAGCAAACAACGCTCTTTGCAATCATTTTTGCATTTTTAGTGTCCTTTGCGCCGTGCACGCGGCTCTCAAGAAGTTTTGATGCACCCTCGCCGTCCTTGGCAATCTGGCGGCAGAGATAGGTTGTAACGGCTGAAAGCGCTTTGCAGAAAGCATCATAGTCTTTGCTGATTTTGTCAATTACGGCATTTTCTGCCATGCCATTTGCAAGAACAGAAACCATATCATTTGTTGATGTATCGCCGTCAACAGAAATCATATTGAATGAGTCCTGAATATCGGCACTAAGCGCCTTTTGGAGCATTTCTGGCGTAATTGCAACGTCAGTGGTAACAAATACAAGCATCGTTGCCATATTCGGGTGAATCATACCTGACCCCTTTGCAATTCCGCCAATATGACAGGTTTTGCCGCCGATTTCAAATTCGAACGCAATTTCCTTTTTTGCAAGATCAGTAGTCATAATAGCTTCAGCTGCATCATTACTGCCGTCTTCGTTCAAAAGAGCAACAAGACCCTCCATAGCATTTGCCATAGGAGTAAGGTCAAGGGGCTGACCAATAACACCGGTTGATGCAACTACAACATCTTTTTTGGAGATGCCGGTATATTTTTCAACAAGCTCGCACATTCCCTCAGCAATTTCAATGCCATTTGCATTGCAGGTATTGGCATTGCCGCTGTTGCATATAATAGCTGATGCGTAGCCATTTTCGAGGTTTGCCTTTGTTACATAGATAGGTGCGCCCTTAACAAGGTTTTGTGTGTATGTACTTGCGGCAGAAGCACGTGCTTCGCTTATAATCAAAGCAAAATCCTTTTTTTCTTTGTTTTTGCGGATACCTGCATGGATACCTGCAGCCTTAAAGCCCTTTGCGGCACAAACGCCGCCGTTTATTTGTTTCATAACTGTTTTTCCTTTCTGTATTAAAGAACAAGTCCGGTTGTCTCGTCTGTTCCCGTAATCAAGTTGAAGCATTGAATTGCCGCACCTGATGCGCCTTTGCCGAGGTTATCAAAGGTGGAGGCAATCAGAATTCTGTCGTCGTTACCTGAAACAATAATTTCCATACTGTCTCTACCCGTCATTTCATTTGTTCCAAGCATTCCCTCCTGCCCGAAGGGTCGTACCGAAATCATTTTCTGATTTGCATAATGCTCAGCCAAAATATCGTATATATCCTTTGCGGTAACTTTTTTGGAAAGAAGTCTTGCCGCAAGTGGAACTGAAACGGTCATACCGCTGTAAAAGTCTGCAACAATGGGCGAGAAACAAGGTTCAAAGCCTAATCCGCATACAGCCTTCATTTCCGGAAGGTGCTTGTGCTTTTGGGTCAGTGCATATTGTCTGGGGCTGTCATAAATTTCGCTGCGGTTACCATCCTCGTACTCTGCAATCATTTTTTTACCGCCACCACTATATCCTGTAACGGAAGTGCAAGCTATGGGATAATCAGCCGGAATAATTTTATTATCTACAAGCGGCTTAACAATCGAACAAAAACCGCTTGCATGACAACCGGGAACGGCTATGCGATTGGAAGAAAGGAGCTTTTCTTTAAATTCATTTGAAAGCTCCGGAAATCCGTATGCCCAAGCCGGATTAGTGCGGTGAGCGGTGGAGGTGTCAAGAACCTTAACCGGTGCATTGCCGATTGCTTCTATTATTTCAATGGAGGCAGTATCCGGGAGACATAAAAAAGCAGCGTCAGCCGAGAGAATGGCTTCCTTTCTGGCGCTTAGCTCCTTGCGGTTTTCTTCCGGGATAGTGATAAGCTCAATGTCGGGGCGTTGGGACAGCCTTTCGTGAATTCTGAGACCTGTTGTGCCAACACTGCCATCGATAAATACTTTAGTAGCCATTTTCGCTGTTCCTCCTGCATAATTATTCAAAACATATTATCTATTAAACTATATTTATGCAGAAAAGTCAATAGTTTTTGCATAAATATTCAGAAAATATGTAACAAATATACGGTTATATTTGGCATAAAATATGTGCAAAGATATAGCCGCCGGTAAATTGTTTGCCGGCGGCTATAAAATGTTATTCTTCTTCAGGTTTATTGAGAGCAACAACCATTCTGCGGTTAGGCTCTTCTCCTATACTATATGTTTTAATCTTGGGGTTATTTTGGAGAGCTGAGTGAATGATACGTCTTTCATTTGCTGTCATAGGCTCAAGAGTAATTGCTTTTTTGTCTTTGAGGACATTGCGTTCAAGACCGTGCGCAAGTCTTACCAAAGTAGCTTCTCTTTTTGCTCGGTAATTTTCGGTATCAAGGTTAACCTTGACATAAGGCATATTCTTGTTTCTGTTTACGTAGAGAACAGTCAACATCTGAACTGCATCAATTGTATCACCGCGCTTGCCGATAAGAAGTCCCATCTTTTCGCCTGAAATTTCAATATTAATAACATTTCTTTCGAGCTTAATATGCAGGTCAAATGTAAGACCGATTTTTGTAAGCAATTCTGAAACAAAGAACTTAGCATCATCAACGGCTGATTTGGGAATAACAAAATCTTCATCAGGCTCGTTCTTTGCCTTGACAGGCTTTTCTGACGCCGAAGCTTTGTCGGTTTTAGGAGTCTTTGCCGGCTTTACAGGTTTTTCTGCAGGTTTTGCTTCGGATTCTTCGTCAGATTTTTTCCAGGCAACGATTTCAACCTCTGAACCGAGTGAGCCTAATATTAATTTCATAAGGCCCTTGCTGCCCTGACGGGTTATTTCGTATGCAACTTCGTCTTTCGAAACGCCAAGCTCCTGAGCGGCAAGCTCAACTGCTTCATCGAGATTTTTTGCGCTTTTTTCTACTTTTAACATTTTTTATATCTCCTTCTAACTCTTCAAGGCTTACATCCTGTGTGAAGTATTTTGTAACAAATATGTGCTGAACAATCTGAATGATGTTGCTAACTATCCAGTAAAGACCGACAGCTGCCGGAAGGGTAAATGCAAACCATGCCGAAAAGATGGGCATAATCATTGTCATTGAGCTCATAGTGCTGTTGGTTGCATTTGCTGTCTTTTCCTGAGCTTTCTTTTCTTCTTCTGAAAGAATAAGCTTCTTTTCAGCTTTAGTCTTTTTAGGTGCGGGTGAAACAATCTTGCTTGAAATGAACGAACTGAGACCCGACAGGATAGGGATTGACCAGAGTGTAACGGTTTCCCGTGTAAGTGCTGAGAACTTGCCGAGGAACATCCCGAAAAATGCATTAAGATTGGGAATTTCGGAAAGGTCCATACCGAAGAAGCCAAAGTTAATCGGCCGGATTACCTTGCTCCAGTTTGCAACTGCCGAATATTCAAGGATTTCGGGATGCTTATAGATAAGCTGAGCAATCTGGATTTCGTAAGCGCCAAAGGTGTTGTTACGCATTTCTTTAAGATAGGTAACAGGAACAGCATCCTTAAGATTTGCAGGAAGCAAGTCGGGATTTGCCGAGGCCCAGGCGTTAAATGCGTCGGCAATACGCCAGATTTCCGATTCGTCAACGCCCATCATATAGAAGATAGGCTTTCTTACAACCCAGTAAAGGGCAATTATAATGGGAAACTGCAAAAGCATAGGCAGACAACCGCTTGTGGGGCTGATACCGTATTTCTGATACAGCTTCATAGTTTCCTGGTTGAGTTTGTCTTTGTCGTTTGCGTACTTTTTCTGTACCTCCATTAAAAGAGGCTGAATTTTCTGAGTTTTTGCCATAGACCGTCTTTGCTTCAGGTCAAGCGGGAACAGAGCAAGCTTTACAAAAACAGTAAATGCAATAATTGCAAAACCGTAGTTTCCGATAAGCCTGTAAAAAAGGTCCAGAATCCAACCCAGGGCAATCATAATATAGGTCACAGTCTTGTCCTCCAATTTTATCGAGTGTTAGGAATAGTAAAATACATTTACGGGTAGTCGATACCGCCCTTTGAAAAAGGGTTGCATCTAAGAATTCTCCATATGGCTTTAAGTCCGCCTTTTAATGCACCATACTTTTTAATGGCAAGTATTGCGTATTCCGAGCAAGTGGGGTAAAACCGGCACGAGGCAGGTTTGAGCGGTGAAATAAAGCGTCGGTAGAATTTAATAAGTCCTATTAATATAAAGGAAGAAAATCTATTCACTTTTCAGGACTCCTGTTTCTTTTGCGGTGTTTAAAAAATCGCTCTGCAATACGGAAAACTCCACAAATGCAGTGCGTCCCCGGGCAACAAGAATAAAGTCATATCCGCATTTAAGCTTCGGGGAATTCAGTCTGAAAACTTCACGCAGTCTGCGTTTTGCACGGTTTCTGACTGTGGCCTTACCGATTTTTTTGCTTACTGTAATTCCGCTGCGGTTATATGAAAGACCATTAGGCTTAACATAAACCACAATTGAGGACCTGACCGAGGAGCTGCCTTTGGAATAAATTCTGCGGAATTGAGTATTGAGATTAAGCGTCTCAAGCTTTCGGGCAGTTCGCTTCATAAAATCCTCCGTTCTTACATAGCAAAACAGGACAAAACCGGCATTTTGTATGCAGTTTTCCCCTGAAAAAAGGCCGTATAGTCAAAAAGACGCACAAAGGCGTCTTTAGGCTGACAATTTCTTTCTGCCTTTAAGTCTTCTTCTGGCTAAAACCTTGCGACCATTGCTGGTAGACATTCTTTTTCTGAAACCATGCTCTTTGGCTCTATGTCTTTTCTTAGGCTGAAATGTTCTAAGCATCAAAATCCCTCCAAACCGATTAATAATCTAATTGTATAAAAAGCTTAATTTAATACTAATCTGCAAAACAGCATTACCTATTTTAGCATAAGAAACAGATATTGTCAATAGTTTAAGGACGGAAAATTTTCTAAAAAATTTTTTTTGATGAAAAAACAGAATATATTGTAATCAAATATAGAATTAATGACAATATTTTGTATTTTTAGTAGGTAAATAGAAGAAAAACACAAAATTTTGAAACTTTTAGCTGTTGAAAAAAGAACAAAAGTCTGCTATTATATATGTGTATGTTTAAAAGTAGAGTCCGAGCGGCGTGTTTTACATATATTTAATTTTTTTACGGTAGTTTTGATTGAGAAAGGAAGTATTAAATTGCAGGAGTTAGAACGTATTTGGAAAAAGGTTGCCCAGGAGCTGTCCAAGGAGATTTCGGCGGTTTCCTATGATTCGTGGATAAAGCCTATTACACCCGAGGGCATTGATGAAACAAAAATAACGCTTAAAGTTCCCTTTTCGGTAAACAAAAATATGATTATGACTAAGTATTTTTCACTTATCGAAAGTTGCCTTGAATCAGTAACCTCACATAAATTCGATATCGAGGTTGTAGTTGATGATGAGGGCAGCGAGCATTCCGAGGTTGACCCCATTACGGTGGAAAATACCCTTAATCCCAAATACACATTTTCGTCGTTTGTCGTTGGTAACAATAACAATCTGGCGTATGTGGCATCGCTTGCGGTTGCCGAAAGACCTGCAAAAACCTATAACCCTTTGTTTTTGTACGGTGGCAGCGGTCTTGGTAAAACCCATCTTATGCAGGCGATAGGTAACTATTACCGTGAGAATTATCCCAAGAAAAAGGTTCTTTACACAACAAGTGAAAAGTTTACATACGAGCTGGTTACGGCTATCCGTGAAAAGACCAATCAGACATTTCGAAATAAATATCGTAAGGTTGATCTTTTGCTGATTGATGATGTTCAGTTCTTTGCCAACAAGGAGCTTGCTCAGGAGGAATTTTTCCATACCTTTAACGCACTTTTTGAAAAGGACAAGCAGATAGTTCTGACTTGTGACCGACTTCCGTCGGAAATTCCTCAGCTTGAAGTCCGTCTTAAGACCCGCTTTAACAGCGGACTCCTTGCGGATGTTCAGCCGCCGGATTACGAAACCCGTATGGCTATCCTCAAAAGCAAAATTCAAAGTGAATACTTGTCTGTTGATGATGAAATTGTGGAATTCATTGCGGACAGCATAAAATCCAATGTCCGTGACCTTGAGGGTGCGGTTAAGAGAATTCTGGTTTATGCCGGAATAAAAAGAACCACTGAGATTTCAATGGACCTTGCAACTGCGGCACTTCGTGATATTCTTGCAACTCAACCGCAAAGAGCGATTACAGCATCGCTGATTATTGGCGAGGTTGAAAAGTATTTCAGACTTACAAAAGGCTCGCTTGTTTCCAAAAAGCGTTCCAAGGATATTGCACTTCCGAGACAGGTGGGTATGTATATTTGCCGTGAATTGCTTGACGACCCGTCATTCCCCAGAATTGGTGAGGAATTCGGCGGGCGTGACCACACAACGGCAATGCATAATGTAAAAAAGATATCCGAGGATATCGAAACCGACCAGGAGCTTGCCAATATGGTGAGAGAAATTATGTCCAATATAAAAAAAGGATAACCTTCCCTATCGTTATTTAATATGGAAAGGAAATATTTAAACAATGAAAATGTTTGATACAATTGCTGCCATTGCCACACCCGTAGGCGTTGGCGGCATTGCCATTATTAGGCTTAGTGGCGAAGCTGCTGTAAATTGTGCGGAGAAGATAATTTTCCCCAAAAACAAGAAATTACCTGCTGAGCTTGAAAGCCATAAACTGACCCTTTCGGATATCCGCAGAGTATCCGACGGTGCTGTTATTGATGAAGCCCTTGCGGTGGTTATGAGGGGTCCTCATTCGTATACGGGTGAGGATGTAGTGGAAATAAACTGCCATGGTGGCTATCTTGTTGCGGAGTCGATTCTTGAGGAACTTCTTCTGTCAGGCGCAAGACTTGCAGAGCCGGGCGAGTTTACACGCCGTGCGCTTATGAATGGCAAAACCGATTTGCTTAAAGCGGAGGCTACGATTGACCTTATCCACTCAAATTCTGCTCTTGGCCGTGATAATGCTGCACGCACGCTTACCGGTGTGCTTTCGGAAAAGGTGGAGGAAATCCGTGCCGAGGCGATAGAATTTGCGGCAAATATTTCGGCAGTTGCAGACTATCCGGATGAGGTTGATGAAATACCCGAATCTGTTCTGGAGGAACGGGTCGAAAGTATTTCATCTAAAATAGAGGAGTTGTTGTCAGGATTTGCTAAGGGTAAAATTATGCGTGACGGAATAAAAACGGTTATTGCAGGCAGACCCAATGTGGGTAAGTCCTCGCTTTTGAATGCAATAAGCCGTACAGACAGAGCGATTGTTACGGATATACCCGGAACAACACGGGATACAGTTGAGGAGTATGTAACAGTTAATGGAATAGCTCTCAGGCTTATCGATACAGCCGGAATTCGGGAAAGTGAAAATTCGGTTGAAAAGATAGGAATTGAAAAAGCCAAGGAAAACATCGAAAAATCCGAGCTTTGCCTGTTTGTGATTGATGCGTCAGAGGGAATTTCGGACGAAGATTTAAAAATTTTTGAGTATACAAAAGGAAAAACCGTAATAGTTATATTAAATAAAACAGACAAGTCTATGGAAATGTCAGCTGAGGACTTTGCCGCTGCATTAAAAATTGCTCCCGAAGAGATTGTTGCAACGGCGACACCTTTGGGAGAACAACCGTCAGGGATAGACGAGCTTGAACGAAAAATAAGTGAAAAGTTCCTTAAGGGTGGAATTTCCAAGGATGATGTCTTTATTTCAAATGACAGGCAAAAAGACGCACTTATAAAAGCAAAGCAGATTGCTGACGGAATGAAACAATGCATAAAAAATCAAATGCCAACAGATGTTCTCTATGTAGATTTAGAGGAGCTGATAGCGGCATTGGGTGAAGTTACGGGTGTTACGGTGCAAGATGAAATTATTGATAAGGTATTTGCCCGCTTCTGCGTAGGAAAGTAAGGCTGAAAATCACCTTATACCGTCCGTCCTGCATTTGAAATGATATATGCCCGTTTCTCGGGTGAAAGGAAACGAAAGGAAAAATGTCAGAAGTATTTGAAATCAGATTTGATTTTGCAGAAAAATGGGTCAGACACGCAAAAACCGAATATCTGCAAATCTACATATATATATTAAGCCAGTATAAAAAGTCCGGCAAAATGCCAAAAGCGCAAACCGTGGCAAAAAAGCTGGAAAAAGAGCTTGAAACCATTCAGGCGGCTCTGGAATTCTGGGTGCTTGTGGGTGAAATGGTCGAGACAGACACCGGCTTTGCTTTTGCTGACGGCACAGCACCAACAAAGCCAAAGAAAAAGCCGGAAGACACAGAAAAAGACACGGCAAGTAAGTTCCGTGCAAGACCGTCCTATGCATCAGCGGAGATTGATGCGGCAGCATCAGTCAATAAAGAGGTAGATTATCTTTTCCGTGAGGCAGAAAAAATTCTGGAAAAGATACTAAGCCCGTCGGATTTTGAAATGCTGTATTCATTTGTTGATTGGCTGGGACTTCCCGTTGAAGTGGTAATTATGCTTCTTCGGTTTGCAGCAGGTCGGGGTAAAACCGGCAAGAGGTATCTTGAAACAGTTGCAATTGACTGGGCGGATAAGGGAATTGACACATACGATAGTGCTGAGGAGTATATAAGAGAGATTGAGCTCAAGCTTTCCAACGAGGGTAAGGTTCGAAGTATTCTTGGGATATACGATAGAGCACTCACTCAGACCGAGAAGAAATATATAAAGCTTTGGACATTTGAAAAAAATGTTCCGGCAGAGCTTGTGGCAGAGGCGTATGACCGCACGGTTGCCGCAACGGGTAAGCTCAGCTGGGCATATATGAACAAAATTCTTATGAGCTGGGTAGAAGAGGGAATTTCAACGGTGGATGGTGTTCGTGAGAAGGAAGCTTTGTTCAAACTCAAGTCTGCACCAACTAAGGAAAAGACTGGTGGTAAAAAGAGTAAATTTGATAACTACACAGATACAAACAAGCCTGACTATTCAGACTTTGCCGAAAAAATATTAGAGGATATGCTGGAGGGGTGAGAGATTTATGGAATCAGCTTATGTTCTTGCTAACAGAGAACTGGAGGAAATCCGTCAGAAAAATCGGGAGAAACAAAGCATACACCGTGCAGAGGTGCTGTTAAAAGCACCGGAGCTTGCAGATATTGAAGCCGAGCTTATGCGTCAGGGTTCACGGCTGCTTGGTTGTGTGTTAAATAAAAGTTGTGACTTTGAAGAGGTAAAGAGTAAAATTCAAAGCTTGCAAAAGGATAAAGCAGAGCTTTTGAAAAAAGGTGGCTTTGCGGAGGATTACATTGACGATATATATTCCTGTAAGGAATGTAAGGATACAGGATTTGTTGAAGGACATCGATGCACTTGTCTTAAACATCTTATTGTGAAGCATATCGGTGCGAATGCAAATCTGACCGACAGTATGCGAGAACAGCGGTTCGAAAACTTTGATCTTTCACTTTTTGCTAATCAGGGCGAGAATAGTGAAAAAACTCTTAAGGTTATGCAGGTGATATGTGACAAGGCGATTGACTTTGCTGAAAACTTCGATAAAACCAACGAGAATTTTCTGATTATGGGTAACGCCGGTACGGGTAAAACCTTTGTTACAAGCTGTATTGCAAATCGTGCCCTTGAACGTGGAAAAACCGTTTATTACCAGACCGCATTCAAATTGTTTGAATTGTTTGAAAATGCAAAATTTGGAAAGGGCGATGAGGATGCGGGCGACACGGTTAAATATGTATACAATGTCGATTTGCTTATCATTGATGATTTAGGAACAGAATTTCAGACCCAATACACAGCAGCAGTACTGTTTGATATAATTAATTCAAGAAGTATTGCAGGTAAGAGCACGATTATTTCATCTAACCTTGGCTTTGAGGAGCTTTCAAACAATTACAGCCAGCGTGTTGTGTCGAGATTTATGGGTGAATATAAAATATTCCAGACCCTTGGCAAAGACCTGAGGGCTCTGAAACGAACAAAAAATTAATAAAAGGAGGCAACAATGATTAACCTCAACACATTCAGAAAGTTAATGGGCATGACAGAGATTTACACCTTCAGCGGAGGCATCCATCCTCACGATATGAAGGGTGCAACAAAGGATAAGCCAATAATAGACCTTGAAGCACCGGACGAACTGGTGTTTCCTCTTCAGCAAAGCCTTGGTGCTCCGGCAGTGCCCTGCGTTGAAGTGGGCGAAAGAGTGCTTATGGGTCAGAAAATAGCCGAGGCAGGCGGTTTTGTTTCTGCAAACATCCATTCATCAGTTTCGGGAACGGTTAAAGCAATTGAAGACCGTATCCACCCTAACGGTGTAAAGATGAAGGCTATTGTAATCGAAAATGACCACCTCGAGGAAGTGGCAGATACACTTACCCCCTTAGACGAAAAAACTGTTACTCCGGCTGAGATAGTTCAGCGTGTTAAGGATGCGGGAATAGTAGGTATGGGCGGTGCAACATTCCCTACCCATATAAAGCTCAGTCCCCCCGCGGATAAAAAAATTGAGTATGCAATTGTAAATGGTGCCGAGTGTGAGCCGTACCTTACTTCCGACCACAGAGCAATGCTTGAAACAGCAGATGAGGTAATTGCCGGATTAAAGCTTATTATGAAAGCTCTTGGTCTTAATAAAGGCTATATAGCGGTTGAAACCAATAAACCTGATGCAATTGCAAAGCTTAAGGAATATGCGGTAAAGGAAACGGATGTTGAAATTAATATTGTAGGGGTTAAAACAAAGTATCCGCAAGGTTCGGAAAAGCATCTTATCAAGGCTTTGACGGGCAGATGCGTACCTCCGGGTAAGCTGCCTATGGATGTGGGGGCGGTGGTTAATAACATCGACACCTGCGCCGCAATTGCCAGAGCGGTGTTGAAAGGTCAACCCTTAATCAAGCGAATTGTGACAGTCAGCGGTGATTGTATTGTCGAGCCTCTTAACTTCCGTGTTCCTGTCGGAACTTCGTTTAAGTATTTAACCGAAAAATGCGGCGGTTTTACAAAGCTAGCGGCAAAGATTATAATGGGCGGGCCTATGATGGGTATATCCCTGACAGAGCTTGATGTGCCGGTTGTTAAAGGTTCATCAGGTATGCTTGCATTCAGCGAGGAGATGGCATTGCCCCAGCCCACAGCAAACTGTCTCAGATGTGGCAGATGTGTTACCGGCTGTCCTATGAATCTGCTTCCCAATGTGATTAAAGAAGCGGTTTGTGCAAATGATTTTGACAAGCTTGTGAAACTTAATATTAACGATTGTATTCAGTGCGGCTCGTGTACCTATGTGTGCCCTGCAGAACAGCATCCGCTCCAGTATGTAAGAACGGGCAAGGCAAAACTTAGCCGTCGGGAGGTGAAGGCATAATGGAAAATTTAAAAGAAAAACTTATTGTTACCGAATCCCCTCATGTAAGGTCGGGAAACACAACAGCGGGAATAATGCTTGATGTAATTATTGCATTGATGCCTGCACTTATTGCCGGTGTGGTTATTTTTGGCTACCGTTCGGCAACTTTGGCGCTTGTATGTGTTTCTGCATCGGTGTTTTTCGAATGGCTCTGGTGTAAAATCATAAAAAAACCATCATCTATTGGTGATTACAGTGCTGCTGTTACCGGACTTTTGCTTGCTATGAATCTTCCGGTTACAATGCCGTTCTGGATGGCGGTAGTAGGTGCGTTTTTCGCAATTGTGATTGTTAAGCAGTTTTTTGGCGGAATCGGTCATAACTTTATAAACCCGGCTTTAGCCGCAAGAGCATTTCTTCTTACCTCGTGGGCACAAGCTATGACTACATGGGTTGCACCTTTTACAAAGGTGGGAGCAGATGCGATTTCCCAAGCGACCCCTTTGGCACAGCTGGCTAAGTCCATAGATGCTGTTTCAACTGCTACTTCTGTAGCGGAGCCGGTTCAGCTTCCCTCGTATCTTGATTTGTTTTTAGGTACAACAGGCGGCTGTATAGGTGAGACATGTGCCCTTGCACTTCTTATAGGTGCATTATACCTTCTTGCAAAAAAGGTAATCAGCATAAAAATCCCTGTGACCTACATAGCTACCGTTGCAGTATTGACATTTGTGTTTGGCGGCAAAGACGGACTCTTCACTGGTGATGCACTTTATCACATTTTGTCGGGCGGTCTTATGCTTGGTGCGTTCTTTATGGCAACCGATTATGTAACAACTCCCTATACCCCCAAGGGTCAGATTATATTCGGTATAGGCTGCGGCGTTTTAACAGCTGTTATCCGTCTATGGGGCGGCTATCCTGAGGGTGTTTCGTACTCAATTCTTCTTATGAATGTCGCATCACCGCTGATCGACAGATATACAGCCCCCAAAAGATTTGGTGCTTTTAAAGAGAAAAAGGAGGGCGGAAAAAATGCTTAACAAAGAAACATTAATTACTTCCCTTAAACTCTTTATAATTACAGCGGTTGCAGCGTTTTGCCTTGCTGCAGTAAATAAAATCACATTGCCGATCATTGCGGAAAATAATGCAGCGGCAGAAGTAAGAGCGCAACAGGATGTTCTTCCGTCTGCCCTGGAGTTTATTGAAAGCGAAGCAAAACAACCTGAGGACAGTACTGTTACCATAGAAAAAATGACAGTAGGTCTTTCTATGAACGGCGACGGTAGAGTTGCAGGATATGTTGTAACTGCAGTTTCTAACGCAGGCTACGGTGGCAACATTAAGGTTATGGTAGGCATCAATAAGGATTTAGTGGTTAACCGTATCAAAATTATGGAGTCGGCTGAAACTGCAGGTCTCGGAGCAAATGCGTCGAAGCCAAAGTTTGCTGACCAGTTTATTGGTGCAAAGGAAAGACTTTCTGTTGTGAAAGGCGAAGCCGGTAAAAATGAGATTTCCGCAATCGCCAGTGCCACAATTACCTCAAAAGCAGTTACAAGCTGTGTAAACGCAGCAATAGAGGCAGCACAGGCAAAGGCTGCGGACAATAAGGTTGAGGAAACTGTGCAGAAGCTTGAAGAAATCAAGCAGGAGACAGCGGCTCAGATTTCAGAGGAGGTGGAGAAGTAATGAAGAAAATATTTCTTAACGGTATTTTAAAAGAAAACCCCACATTTGTCCTGTTTCTGGGAATGTGTCCGACTCTTGCGGTTACAACAAGTGCCTTTAATGCGGTAGGTATGGGCGTTTCCACAATGGTTGTTCTTATATTTTCAAATATATTTATTTCGTTGCTTCGCAAATTTATACCTGATAAGGTTCGTATTGCTGCGTATGTGGTGGTTATTGCAAGCTTTGTTACTATTATCGAAATGATACTCAAGGCGTATGCTCAGGCGGTTTCTGAGTCGCTTGGTATATATATTCCGCTTATTGTTGTAAACTGTATAATTCTTGGTCGTGCCGAAGCATTTGCTTCAAAGAACGGTGCCATCAAGTCGGCAGTTGACGGTTTTGGAATGGGCGTAGGCTTTACATGTGCTCTGTTTATTATTGGCAGTATTCGTGAAATCTTGGGTGCAGGAACATTCTTTGGTCTGACTCTTTTTGGTGAAGCATTCCAGCCAGTGTCGATTATGATTTTACCCCCCGGTGCATTTCTAACTCTCGGTCTTGTAGTTATGACAATTAATCTGATTTTAAACAGAAAAAAGAAAGGGGAGAAGGAAGTTGCTTAAGGATTTACTAATTATCAGTATCGGCGCAATTTTTATACAGAACTTTGTTCTGGTTCAGTTTTTGGGTATCTGCCCCTTTTTAGGTGTATCAAAAAAAGTTGAGACTGCTCTTGGCATGGGCTTTGCCGTTGTTTTTGTAATGGCGTGCGCTTCGGCTATAACATGGGCGGTTCAAAAGCTTTTGGTGTTATTTGGTATTGAATATTTGCAGACAATAGCATTTATTCTTGTAATTGCGGTGCTTGTTCAGTTTGTTGAAATGTTCCTGCAAAAGTCAATACCGTCCCTTTATAGCTCCCTCGGTATATACTTACCGCTTATAACCACAAACTGTGCGGTTCTGGGTGTTGCGATTGTAAATATCACAAAGTTTGGTGCAGTTGATTTCAGCTTTATTAAGTCTGTGGTTTACGGTGCGACAGCAGGTATTGGCTTTACTTTTGCAATTGTTCTTTTTGCAGGGGTAAGAGAACGTCTCGAAAGCTCTGATATTCCCGAATTCCTTAAGGGGATGCCTATAACACTTATTACAGCGAGTTTGCTGTCTATTGCGTTTATGGGATTTTCGGGACTTAGCTTTTAATCGAAAGGGAGGACAAAAATATGGAAATTTTATTCCCGGTTATTGTGATTGGCGGTATGGGACTTATATTTGGTGCTCTGCTTGCTGTTGCCGCAAAGATTTTCGCCGTTGAAAAGGACGAACGAATTCCGCAGATTACCGAGGTTCTTCCCGGTGCAAACTGTGGCGGTTGCGGTTATGCCGGATGTTCGGCTTATGCTGAGGCGGTTTGCAAAGGAGAAGCGCCGGCAAATTGCTGTCCTGTTGGCGGAAGCGATGCGGCGGTTAAGATTGCAGAGATTATGGGTATTGAGGCAGGTACTGTTGAAAAGCGCACAGCGTTTGTAATGTGTACCGGAAACTCTGCAGTTGCCCCGAACAGATATATAAACAATGAGGATATTGACTGTTATACGGCTCACCGTCTTGGCGGTGGTATGAAAGGCTGTCAGTATAGCTGTCTCGGTCTTGGTTCTTGCGTGGAAAAGTGCGTATTTGGTGCTATAAGTATAGTTGACGGAGTTGCAGTAATCGACAGAGATAAGTGTACGCATTGTGGAACCTGTATTAAAGAGTGTCCCCGTGGACTTATTAAAAGTCTGCCTTACGACACAAAGGTTGTTACTGCCTGCAGTTCAAAGGCTCACGGTAAGGAAACCCGTGCAGTATGCGGCGTTGGTTGTATCGGTTGCGGACTCTGTGCAAGAGTCTGCGAGAGCGGTGCAATCACGGTTGAAAACAACCTTGCATCGGTTGATACTGAAAAATGTATCGGTTGCGGCAAATGTATTGAAAAATGTCCACGTAATGCTTTGGTTGCATTAGTTCCTATGCCTGAGTCGGTAGAGGAATAAATGCTAAAATTATCTGGATTAAGAAAGTGATTTAATGAATTATAAATATAGTGAAAACGGCTATTTTTCAAGGCTTTATATAAGAAGGTTTTTTGAAGAAGCTGTTAATTCGCAACAAAAACAAAATGGAGCTTTGAAGAAGAGCTAAAATTCGATAGATATTTACACAAAATTATTTTTCAGGAGGCTACAAATGATTTTTCCGGAACCTAAAAAACAAGAATTAAAGAATGGAAGTTACACCATAAAAAATGCACTTAAAACTGCCTGTATTGTGTGCTTTGCAAAAAGCGTTGATGTGTCAGATGAAATTAAGAAGGCAAATAACGCAATGCTTGCCAAGGAGGAATATGTCCTTGATATTTGCGAAAACGGTATCGAAATCACATATTCAACTGAGGAGGGTAAGTTCCGTGCAATTACTTCTCTTTTCCAACTGGTAAAAGCAAACGGAAACACTTTACCTTGTATGAAGGTGGAAGATAACCCTGACTTTGAACGCCGTGGATATATGCTCGATATCAGCCGCGGAAGAAAAGCTAAGGTTGAGACTTTGAAATCGCTTATTGATTACCTTGTTCTGCTTAAGTACAACGAATTCCAGATTTATATCGAGGACTTCAGCTTTAAGTATAAAGCATATCCCCAGGTTAACGCAGACTTTGATTGCCTGACCCCTGAGGATATTGAAGAACTTGATGCATACTGTAAGGAAAGATTTATTGACCTTGTTCCAAATCAAAACTGTTTTGGACATATGGGAAGATGGCTGGCAAGGGACGAATACAAGCACCTTGCACTTGGTGCCTGTGAAGGTGAAAATTCGGGAACACTCAACCCACTTCTCCCCGAAACATACGAGTTTGTTGACGGGCTGTTTGATTCGATGCTTCCGCACTTCAGCTCCGAATATGTAAATATCGGTATGGATGAGGCATACGGACTTGGCAGATACGAGATTGAGGAATACTGCAAGGAAAAAGGCAAAGACAATGTGTTTATGGATTATCTCAATCGAATGAGTGAGGTTATAAATAAGAAACACGGCAAAAAGGTTATGTTCTGGGCGGATATGATTACCAACTATCCGAATGCTCATACCCGTATTCCTAAGAATGCAACCGCCCTTGAATGGGGTTATGAGCTGATTCAGTCTCAAACCATGGCTGAGCATTGCTGGGCATTTCAGCAAAAGAACGTCGACTTCTATGTTTGCCCGTCTTGTAACACTCATCTCAGCTATACAGGTCGCAGCGATGTAACAACATTTAACCTCAGAACTGCCGGTGAAGTCGGCAGAAAGTATGGCGCAAGAGGTTACCTCCTTACCGACTGGGGTATGCCCTCTGATGGTCACGCACAGTTTGGTGTGTGGTCATATTTCCCCGCGGCGCTTGCTGGTCAGTATGCATGGAATGTGGGCAGAGAACAAAATGGTGAGGACTTCAAGGCTGAATACATAAGAGCTGCAAACAAGTTTATGGACGATTACTGGTTTGATGGTAAAAATGTTTCGGAATACCTTTACAGAATTTCAAACTACTATCTGCTTGAACCTGAGCGTGTTCATGTTGGAACAATTTGCGGTGAGATATTCCCGTCTCCGCTTGATGTAACCAAGCATTATGTATACTTTGACCTTGCAAACTGCATTGATGATTTTTATTTTGACAATGTCATTAACTATGTAAAGTCAATACTTAAAGATGTAGATAAGATTGACTTTGATACACAGCTTAAACGGGAGGTTATTCTCAATTCAAAAATGGTTATTCTTTCAGCAGAGCTGTGTAAAGTGCGTATAAATAAAAATGTTACCAATGAAAAGCGTGAGGAAATCTGTAAGCTTATCGACTGGGTTAATGAGGAATACAAAGCTCTCTGGCTTAAGCGCAACTTTGAAAAGGGCGTTGAGGTTTACCTCACAGCGCTTAGCAACAGAAAGAAGGAGCTTTTGGCTCTCTAAAAAATAAGACGGTTGATGTTTACTCAACCGTCTTATTTTTTAGTTTTGCTTTCTTACCACGGCGTATTCGTCGCCGTTTTGCCAGAATACACAGTCAAAGCTTGCCCCGCTCAGGAACTTTTGCATATCGTCCTCGTCAAGGTTGATGGCACATACATAGCAATCCATATATTCATCGTATTCGTAATTTGCACAGGTCTCACAATTTGTCGCCATAATTTCACCGCCCTTATTCCATATTTTACAAAAATACAAAATAAAAGTCAAGACAAAAAGATTCTTTTATTGCCGCCTGCTGGAGCGTAAAAAATATGCCGGTGGCATATTTTTAGCGAAAGATTACAAAATGCGAGAGCATTTTGTAAATGGGACAAAACGCTTGCGTTTTAACCATCATGCGAAGGCAGCTATAAAAGAAATAGAGGAGTATCGAATGATACTCCTCTTAAATAACCTAAAGGTTATTATACAACAATAACGGAGGCGGTGGAACGTCGCCGTAGTGTTGTGATAAAACGTTCTCCGAAACACAGAAATTTTGATTTCGTTTTGTTTCGTGAGGTTGTTATTTCATGTCTTTTATTGCCGCCTGAGCCGCTGCAAGTCTTGCAATCGGAACACGGAAAGGTGAACATGAAACATAGTCAAGACCAATCTTGTGGCAGAATTCAACAGATACGGGGTCGCCGCCGTGCTCACCGCAGATACCGCAGTGAATTTCGGGTCTAACCTTTGTACCCTTTTCAACAGCCATTTCCATAAGCTGACCAACACCTGTCTGGTCAAGCTTTGCAAACGGGTCGTTTTCAAAGATCTTTGCATCATAGTAAGCATCGAGGAACTTACCTGCATCGTCTCTTGAGAAGCCGTATGTCATCTGTGTAAGGTCGTTTGTACCGAAGCAGAAGAATTCAGCCTCTGTTGCGATAGCGTCAGCTGTAAGACAAGCTCTGGGAATTTCCATCATTGTACCAACTTCATAGTGGAGGTCAGCACCTGCAGCTGCGATTTCAGCATCTGCTGTTGCAACTACATCGTTCTTAACAAACTTGAATTCCTTAAGATCGCCGGGAAGCGGAATCATGATTTCGGGAACTACATTCCAGTCAGGATGAGCCTTCTTAACATTGATAGCCGCACGGATAACAGCCTTTGTCTGCATCTTTGCAATTTCAGGATATGTTACCGCAAGACGGCAACCACGGTGACCCATCATGGGGTTAAATTCGTGGAGGCTTGCGATGATTGCCTTGATGTCAGCAACTGACTTGCCCTGTGCATCAGCAAGAGCCTTGATGTCAGCTTCCTCTGTGGGAACGAATTCGTGGAGAGGCGGGTCAAGGAATCTGATTGTTACGGGGTTGCCTTCGAGAGCTTCGTAGAGCTTTTCGAAGTCGCTCTGCTGATAAGGAAGAATCTTATCAAGAGCTGCTTCTCTTTCTTCAACTGTGTCAGCACAGATCATTTCACGGAATGCAGCGATTCTTTCTGCTTCAAAGAACATATGCTCTGTACGGCAAAGACCGATACCTTCAGCACCGAGCTCCTTTGCTTTCTTAGCGTCAGCAGGAGTATCTGCATTTGTTCTAACCTTAAGAGTTCTGAATTCGTCAGCCCACTGCATAATTCTACCGAACTCACCAGCGATTTCAGCATCTACTGTGGGGATAATGCCATCGTAGATGTTACCTGTTGAACCGTCGATTGAAATTTCACTACCTTCTGTAAAGGTTTTGCCAGCGAGAGTAAACTTCTTGTTTTCTTCGTCCATGTTGATTTCGCCACAACCTGATACGCAGCAAGTACCCATACCACGAGCAACAACGGCTGCGTGAGAAGTCATACCACCGCGAACTGTGAGGATACCCTGTGATACTTTCATACCTGTGATATCTTCAGGTGATGTTTCAAGACGAACAAGGATAACCTTTTCGCCTCTTGCGTTCCAAGCTTCAGCATCTTCAGCTGTGAATACAACCTTACCGCAAGCAGCACCGGGAGATGCACCAAGACCTCTGCCCATAGGTGTTGCAGCCTTAAGAGCCTTTGCATCAAACTGGGGATGGAGGAGTGTGTCAAGGTTTCTGGGGTCGATCATAGCAACAGCCTGCTTCTTATCGATCATACCCTCGTCAACGAGGTCACAAGCGATCTTGAGGGCAGCCTTTGCTGTTCTCTTACCGTTTCTTGTCTGGAGCATATAAAGCTTTTCGTTTTCAACTGTGAACTCCATATCCTGCATATCACGGTAGTGGTCTTCGAGGATTGCACATACCTTCTGGAATTCAGCAAATGCTGCAGGGAACTTTGCAGCCATTTCAGCGATAGGCATAGGTGTACGAACACCTGCAACAACGTCTTCGCCCTGTGCATTAACAAGGAATTCACCCATAAGTCCGGGTTCGCCTGTAGCAGGGTCACGAGTAAATGCAACACCTGTACCGCAATCGTCACCCATGTTACCAAATGCCATCATCTGTACGTTAACAGCAGTACCCCATGAATAAGGAATATCGTTGTCACGACGGTAAACGTTTGCTCTGGGGTTATCCCATGAACGGAATACGGCTTCAACTGCACCCATAAGCTGTTCCTTAGGATCAGCGGGGAAGTCCTTACCGATTTTATTCTTGTATTCTTCTTTGAACTGACCAGCAAGAACCTTGAGGTCTTCAGCTGTAAGCTCGATATCCTGAGTTACACCCTTAGCTTCCTTCATTTCGTCGATAAGCTGTTCAAAGTACTTTTTACCAACTTCCATAACTACGTCAGAATACATCTGGATGAATCTTCTGTAGCAGTCCCAAGCCCAACGAGCGTTGCCTGACTTAGCTGACATAGCTTCAACAACATCTTCGTTAAGACCGAGGTTGAGGATTGTATCCATCATACCGGGCATTGATGCTCTTGCACCTGAACGAACAGAAACGAGGAGAGGATTCTCCTTGTCGCCGAACTTCTTGCCGCAGATAGCTTCCATCTTGGTGATGTTTTCCATGATTTCAGCCTGGATTGCGTCATTAATCTTTCTGCCGTCCTCATAGTACTGAGTACAAGCTTCTGTTGAAACGGTGAAACCCTGGGGAACAGGGAGACCGATTTTGGTCATTTCAGCAAGGTTTGCGCCTTTACCGCCGAGAAGTTCTCTCATTGAAGCGTCGCCTTCGCTGAAAAGATAAACGAATTTTTTGCTCATTACAAAAATTCCTCCTTGAGTAGTATATTTAATTAATTATTTATCAGTATTGATTTTGCCCGAGCGTAAATCCTTGAAAAATCGTTTGAGAATTCCGGAACATTCGTCGAGCAATATTCCGCCCTCACAGTTTGTGTGGCAGAACAGCGTGTCCGCCGTAGGCGCATTAAGTGCCGAAAGAACAGCACCGCCTTTGGGGTCGGACGCACCGAAGTAAAGATTTTTTATACGGGCGTGGTGGATTGCTCCACTACACATAATACAAGGCTCTAAAGTTACATAAAGGTCGCATTGGTGAAGTCGCCAGCCGTTTAGTTTCTTGCACGCAGCATCTATTGCAATAAGCTCTGCGTGGTAAAGGGCGTTTTTGCCGGTCTCACGTAAATTGTGTGCTGCGGCAATTATCTCGCCGTCTTTGACAATAACCGCACCAATTGGAGTTTCGCCAAGGGCGTAAGCTTTTTCGGCTTCTTTAAGTGCTTCTGCCATAAAAAATTCTTTACTGTTCATAGTATAATCCATTAAACGCACAAAAGGGCACAAAAAACCGCGATCAAGTTCCGTTTGTCAAAAAACAGAAGACCGAAGTGTTTTGCCCGTGCAGAGTTTTTAGGTTTTGTGTTGATTACTGAATATAGGGTTTGAGGTCTTCAAGAACCTTATCGCAGTCATCGCTCTGGATTTCAACTGTAATGGGCTTGCTGAGATCAAGGCTGAAGATACCCATAATTGACTTTGCATCAACTACATATCTGCCTGATGCCAAATCGATATCGCAGTCATACTTGCTTACGATATTAACGAAGCTTTTTACATCGTTGATTGAACTGAGAAGTACAGTACATGTTTTCAATAAAAACACCTCCAAAAGAATTTTTCGCACAGAGTAGAAAACAGGAAAATATAGCAATGTTTCACTCTGCCTACATTATTATATATTTTTTTCTTGCAATAGTCAATAAAAAAGTGTATAATTTTATCACAAAAATTTTTTCAAAATACTAAACAGAATTGGACGATTTGAAATATGCGAGTAAAATTTATAACTTTAGGCTGCAAAACCAACTTCTACGAGAGTCAGGCTCTGGCAGAAATGTTCAGGGCAGAAGGCTATACGGTTGCTCAGAAGGGTGTTGCAGACATATATATTGTGAATACCTGTGCGGTTACAAGTATGGGTGCACAAAAATCCCGCCAGCAAATCCACCGGATAAAAAAGCAAAACCCCGATGCGATAGTTGCGGTAATGGGTTGCTACGCCCAGACAGAGCCTGAAAATCTGCGTGATTCCAAGGATGTAGATGTGCTTATAGGAACGGCAAATCGCAGTAAAATTGTTGAGCTTGTAAAGAATGCCGTGATGGGCAAACGAACAGTTCTTCATACCGACATAATGAAAGAACGCACCTTTGAGGAATTATGCCTTGCGACTGACCAGAGCCGTATCCGCGCAACGGTGAAGATTGAGGACGGCTGCAGTAACTTTTGTGCATACTGCATTATTCCTTACGCACGAGGACCAGTGCGCTCCCGTAGTATTGAAAGAATAGTTGAGGAAGTGGAGCTTCTTGCGAAAAATAATTTTGTAGAGGTTGTGCTGACGGGAATTCATATCGGCTCTTACGGCAAAGACCTTAAGGATGGCACAAGCCTGATAGATGTTATTGAGAGGGTGTGTGCCGTCCCGGGGATAAGGCGTGTCCGCCTTGGCTCGGTTGAGCCGGTGGTGATTACGGAGGACTTTGTAAAGCGTGCGAAAAAGCTCAAAAACCTTTGTCCGCAGTTCCATCTGTCGCTTCAAAGCGGCTGCACCGAAACTCTTAAAAGGATGAAACGCAGGTATACGGCAGAAGAATATATGTCGGCGGTAAAGTTATTGCGTGAAAATTTAGAGGATGTTTCGATTACCACAGATGTAATGGTCGGCTTTCCGGGCGAAACAGATGAGGAGTTTGAAAAATCATATAAGTTCTGCAAAGAAGTCGGATTTATGCAGATGCACATATTCAAATATTCGCCACGAAAAGGCACGGTTGCTGCGGAAATGAAAAATCAGATTCCCGAGCCGGTGAAAGAGGAGCGCAGCCAAAGACTTATTGCCCTCGGTGAAGAAATGAAAAAGGCGTTTTATGAATCCTATCGTGGGAAACGGGTTGAGGTTCTGGCAGAGACCCGTACAAAGGACGGCAAATTCCATGCAACGCTTTCAAACTATATGGATGTATATATAGACTCCAAAGAGGATATCAGCGGCAAGATTGTGGAATACACAGTTGAATAGAATACGGGGCATCGGCGTTACACGCCGGTGCCCTTTATAAATGTCCAAAGCATTGTTGCAACAGTGAAAATGGTGGTAAGACCGCCGCCGTATTTTTTGTTTTTGAACTCACTTACCGCAAAGCTGATGGCATAAGTTGCACTCCATATTGCGGCGATCCCTGAAATTATACTGAATACCGTGCTCAATTTGCGCAGCCTCCTACTCAAAGTAAATGTCCACATTAAATTTTGCTGTTTCATAGATTTTGCTCCAGTTTGCGTCTTCCCATTGCTGTTGGGTGATGAAATTTTGCTTAAAATGGTCGCCGATTTTCAAGATATCGGCTCGTTTATTGTGTGAAATATCTGCAAAAAACCTGGTCATCTCTGATTCAACAATACTTCTTACAAAGGAAAAAAGCTGCTCGAAGCTTTCAAAGCCGTCGGGAATTTTACTGCCTAAAAATTCAATTCCCAAGGCTTGTGAAACAGATATTCGGCAGGGGTTAGCAGAGTTATCAATTGTATATCGGGCGGGCTCGCTGACCGAAAGCCTGAAACTGAATGTGTTTGTTCGGTTAAATGGACTTCTGAGCGTTATAACGGCGTTTTGAACATTTTGATTTAAAATGTTATAAAGCATTGCACTATCGCCGTCCATTGTTCCGCTCATAACACCGTCTCTGAAAATTGCCATGCCACGGAAATCTGATTGCTTAGCGGTGAGTGTGGCGCTTTCTGAACTTACCCAAAGTCTATCATTTGTTTGGGACTTTGTGGTGGAATTATCTTTATCGGCAATAGCTGCAAGCGGCAAAGCAGATGCTTTGCCGTGGGTGCTGATTTCGTCAACAAAGTCGGAGAGTGTCTTATCGGGGGCATATACATTGTTTGACCGCAGCGCCATCAGTTCGTAGTATTTTGCGGTATTTGCCTCAAGGTCGGGGTTGACGCTTTCTATATATTCTTTTGCTGTTTGCTTTGAGACGGCAACTGCAGTGTGCGGACGAATTTCTCTTTCTCTCAAGAGGAACTGCGAATGTCGGGAAAGTCCGCTGGGGTCGATATCTTTTGAAAAAACAATCAGCTTAAGATGCGACATATCAATGTTTTTTGCCAGAAAGTTATTGGTCATATTCTTGGCAACATAAAAGTCGGGCGCAGTTACCGTTATGTTGGTTACGCTTTTATTTGCCGACTGACCTTCACTACCACCGCCTGATTCACCGCTCTCGGGTGAACCGCCGGAAATCGGTTTTGAAAACTGAAAAGTGTAGCTGAAGTCGCTGTTTTCCGTGCGGTCAATGCCTATGGCGATAATATAGGCTGTTTCGTCAATTTCGCGATTATCAAAACAACCGCAAAGCATTGATACAGCAAGCAATCCCACAAACAGAAGAAAAATTCTAAGCTTTTTCATTAAGCTGCTTTCGCCTCACTTTCGTAAAAAATATAACCAGCAGAAAAACCGCCCATACCGCAAAGCCACTGCAAAATAAAAGTGTTTCCAACAATTCTGCCGGAATAAATTTAACACCGGCGGATGAGAAAAATATGGTCAGCGCAACAGGAAGAATACACGGCTTTGCATCTGATAAGCCAAAGTCGGTTTTCAGAGTGTTGGTGAAAAATAACAGATTTAAGGCAAGATACAGCATTCCGCTTAATGTTGCTACCATAAGAAGAATAGCATCAATTCTTTGAAAAAATCTGCCATAGTGAATTTCTTTAAGCAAGAGATAGATGGGGAACTGACCCTCTGCAGATATGGGGTATGGAATTCTCACATTATATGCAAAAATAATTAGGACAACTGTAAAAATGCCGAAAAGAACGGATGTCAAAACTGACTTTTTAGGTTTTACGGTTAGTTTGTCGGTAGGTGAAATTAGGAGTAGTAAACATAGGTCGGTATACATAATTATTCCGGATATGCCTTTGCCGAAAACGCTCTCTGTACCACAACCAAGGACGGGGAAAAGGTTGGAGAAATCTCCGTTCCATAGCGTGGAAATTACTATTACAAAAAGTACAAATACGGTTATCGGAACAAAAATGCGGTGCAGGCGTGAAATTGCAGAAAACCCTCCAAACACCCCAACGATTGTGGCAATGATAAAGAACAATGCACAAAAAGCAGTCGGTGCGGTAGGAAACGAAATCAGCTTTGTAAGCTCTGAGAATTCACCTAATGCAACAATAGCTGAAACAGCAAGGTGCAGTAAAACAATCAAAACAACAATTTTTCGTCCCAAAATTCCAAATACCCATTCTGCCGCATCAAAAATGTTGATTTTCGGAAGATGAAGAAATGCAGAGACAATTAGTGCAGCCAGCCCAAAAGCTAAAACGGCAGAAAAGGCTGCTGATAAAGCGGCGGCAGTGCCTGCAGTTTTAGGGAAAAGTGTGGGAATACGAGTAAACAGACGGTATATCAAAAGATTTACAACAATACAAGAACAGTCAAAACTGTTAAATGACAAAGTAGATGGTTGCTTTGACATTGTTATTCATCTCCTTTCCATTTCCGGCTGATATGTGGTTGTTTGAATGAGTTTTGGGGATATAGCATACGTGGACGTCTTTCGCGCTTCCAGATTGGAGGAACAAAAAACGGGCTGTCTGAGCCGTTTGATGCAGGGACATAGGGGACACCAAAAGGCTGTGATGCAGCCAGATATACCGAAAGAACAAAAATGCCGGCTGCAATTCCGGTAAATCCCGCATTTGCGCCAAGGAAAATAAATACAAACTGCATAACCGAAAGAGCACGGGAGATTGAAACCGACGGTGCGGCAAATGAGCCAAGTGCGGTAATTGAAACGATTATGATAAGCAAAGGACTTGCAATGCCGGCGGAAACTGCTGATTGTCCCAAAATCAAGCCGCCTACAATACCCAATGTGGAGCCGATAGGGTCGGGAACACGGGTTGATGCTTCTTTTATAAGCTCAAACGAAAGTACCATTATGATAAGCTCCAAAACAATAGGAAACGGCATCTTCTCTCGGGTTGCCTCTATTGCAAACAACAGGTCCGTTGGGATGCTTTCGTGGTGATAAAGAACCACACTGATGAAAATTCCAGGTAGAAAAAGAGCCAAAAAACAACCGGCAAGCCGCACTGCGCGCATGAAATTTGCCTCTGCAATCCGAACATAATTATCCTCTGAGGATTCGGCAAGGTCCGCTGCGGTTGCAGGCAAAATAAGCACAAACGGACTTCCCTGAACAATTATTATTACCTTGCCGTCGGCAAGCTGTGCCGCAGCACGATCAGGGCGTTCTGTTTTTAAAAGCTGAGGAAAGGGGAAAAGGGTGCTATCCTCAATCAGCATTTCTATATCGGCTGATGAAAAAATGTATTCTGTATCAATTGATTTCAGTCTGTTACGTGCTTCTTTAACCAATGAAATATTTGTAATTCCATTAAGATACATAAGAGCACAAGGCGTTTTGCTTTTTGTACCTACGGGAATATTCTCTGCAATCAGGTTGGGGTCTTTAAGAATTTTTCGTATAAGTGCAATGTTGGACATAACGGTTTCGGTAAAGGCTTCCTGAGGTCCGGATAAAACCGCCTCGGAAATGGGTTTACCTACACTTCTTGTGTTCCAGCCCTTTACATCTGCAACAAAGGCACAGCTACATCCGTCAACAAAAACGGCACAGTTGCCGAATCCTACAAGCTCGATAATTGACTGCATACTGTTGTTCTTTGAATTTGGCGCTTGTGTAAGCATCAATTCATACACAGCATCTTCACGATTATTAATGCTTTCGGTGTTTGCTGTGCTGGTCATAAGCGGACGCATAATATCACGGTTTATGAAGTTTTTATTTGCAAGTCCGTCATAAAAAATCAAAAATGAATCAATAGCATTGCCGCTGCACTGTATTTTAAACTGGCGGACTACTAAATCAAAATTTTTTTCGCATTCAAATGCATCATGGATAAATTCAAGATTTTCACCAAGATGGGTGCTGACTTTTCCTGTTCGGTAAACATAACTGTTCTTATTTTTGATGTTGTTCTTTATATAATTGTTCAGTCCGGGGTTATTCTCAACGCCTTCTACAGATGACGTAAGTTGGCGTGCCTTTGAACTGTCTGCCGGATGGTAAAAAAACATGTTTTTGAGATTCATCTTTATCACCTCTATTTAAGTATTTCCGCAAACTGGCAGATTATCCACAAATTAAAAAGTTTAAAAATATATTGACATTTTGTTAGCTTGTGATAAAATCAAGGTATACAAGGCGTTCGCGCCAAATACATATTAATAAAGTTGGATAATTTACCGGGGTATGGAGCGTGAAAAACTTTATGGGAAGAGCTTTTGCTAAAATTAAAACTCTGTTCAAGGGGTCTAAATATACAGTAGCCGTGGTGGTACTGTGCTGTACAGCTGCTGTTCTGACGGGCTGTTTTTTTGCATATGCAGCATCGTATGATAAAATTTTGCCCAATGTTTATGTTGAAGGCTTTGATGTTAGCAGAATGGATAAGCTTGACGCAGCAAAGGAACTTCGCTCAGCTTTTGCATTGGGAGTTTTGGATAAAAATGTAGTTTTTGAGTGTGACGGAAGCGAGAAGACAGTGGCGCTTGATGACCTGAAGGTTGCTGTTGATGAAAATAAAACTGCTGAAAACGCATTTGAGGCGGGCAGAGATGGCGGTTTTGTAAAAAAAACAGCAAAGCTTTTATTGGCAGTTTTTAAAAAAACAGAAGTTCCCCTTGAGGTTTCGGTTGATGAAGCAAAGCTGGAAGAACTTATCTTGGAGCTTGCTGCCGGAAAAGAGGTTGAGCCGGAGTCGGCAGGCTACTCGATAGATGGCAAACAACTGACTTTGAAAAAGGGTCACGGCGGCAGAAAAGTCGACCGTAAAAAGGCAATAGCGGGAATCCAAAAGGCTGTTGCAACGGCAAAATTTGATAAAATATTACTTGCGGTAGAGGAAATTAAAGCTGAAAAGGTTGATGTCAATAAGATTTATGAGGAGTTGGTTGCTCCTGCAAAGGATGCAGAGTATAAATACGAAAACGGAGAAGTAAAAATAGTTGATGAAAAGGTAAAGGTAATCGTTGATAAGCAAAAGATACAACAGGCGTTTGAGGGCGATACCGAGGGGATGACATTGACTGTTGAAACAGAAACTCCCAAAATGACAGCAGCGCAGCTTAAGGAAATGTTGTTTCGCGACAGATTGGGAACATTCTCGTCAAGCTTTGCAGCAAGTACTGCCGCAAGGGCAAGCAATGTTACGCTAACTGCTCAGCGTATTAACGGATATATTCTTATGCCGGGCGATGTGTTCTCGTATGATAAAACAATTGGCAGACGTACTGTGGCAAACGGCTTTCGTGAAGCTGGTGTTTATGTAGGGAATAAGGTGGAGAGCGGTATCGGCGGTGGAATTTGTCAGACCTCATCAACACTCTATTCGGCGGCACTTTACGCCAATCTTGAAATTGTCAGCAGAACCTCTCATTCGCTTCCGGTTTCTTATGTTCCGGCAGGAATGGACGCAACTATTGCCGAGGGTTACATAGATTTGAAAATACGCAACAATACCGAATATCCGGTGAAAATTGAAGCAATAGTGAATGGCAGAAAAATCACCTGCTCAATACTTGGTGTTTCTGTACCGGGACAGACGGTTGAACTTATTCACAGCACGATTTCAACTTCACAGCCACAGACCGAGCGTACCGAGGATGCGGCAATTCCAAAAGGCTATAAGCAGATTATCAATAAGGGTGCTCCGGGCTATACCGTGGCATCGAACCGTATTGTGAAAATGAACGGCGAGATTGTTAAAACCGAAAAGCTTACCCGAAGTGTGTACCGTGCGGCACCCATTGAGGAAGTAGTTAATCCCGCAGATAAGGATACCCCGTCGGAAAGTCTTAAAGTATATACACCGGGAATGAAAATTCCCGAGCCGGTTGAAGAGCCTAAACCTCAGCCGGATATAAAAGACACACCACCAGAAGAAACGGTAGCACCACCGGCAGAACCATTGCCGGAAGAGCCTGTTAAGCCGGAAGTGCCCGCAGAGCCTGATGTTCAGCAGGAAATACAGGAACAAACCATAACAGACTAATAAAAAAACCTCCTTTTTTTGGAAAAGGAGGTTTTTTGTTAGTCGGGATATCCCGTATAGTTTACAATGCCTTGGAATATTGCATCTGCAACCGCTCTTTGCCACGCAGGACTGTTCAGGTTAAGTGCCTCTGTCGGATTTGTCAGGTATCCAAGCTCGACCAGAACTGCCGGCATATTTGTGCGCCTGAGTACGGCAAAATTGGCTTGCATAACACCACGGTTGACTGAACCAAGCTCGCTTGCAACAGAATCAACAATTGATTGCCCAAGCCGTTCCGAGGTTGTGCCAAGTCGGTAGACATAGGCTTCGACCCCTTGCGCCGCGGGGTTTGCCGAACTGTTTGTGTGTATGCTGATGAAGTAATCTGCACCCCATTGGTTTGCCTGTGCGGCACGGTTTCTGAGGTCAGCGTTTTTGTCTTCCAAAACACCGCCGTCGGATGTGGTGCGGTAAAGTCTTACGTCAAAGCCTGCATCGCGGAGAAGTCTGGCAAGCTCCAGAGAAACATTAAGATTTACAAATTCTTCAGTTACGCCGTTGCCTACGGCTCCAGGGTCTGGTCCACCATGCCCCGGGTCTATGAATATCTTCATAAGGAGAACCTCCTTTGTTTTTATAAATGGTCTTTATTCCATAATATGTAGTGTTATGGTAAATGGTTAAAATGTTTTAGAAAAATGTAATGTCGTTGTAATGGCTTTGTAACAATAGTATGTTATACTGTGTTTACGAAAATGAGAAACTCTCTGTTTTTGAGTGATTATAAAGGAGTAGATTATTATGAGAAAGGTAATTACTGCGGTACTGCTGATAGCGGTTATGGTGTTCAGTCAGCTTGCTGTTTTTGCATCGCCTGATACTGTTGTGGCAGACAACGTTGGTAATTCAAACGGGTTGGTTGTTGTTACCAGACCGAAGAACCAGAAGGATTCAACCTTTGACAATGCTTATATAATTTCGGGTTATGGTAAGGAAGGTACAACTGTTACATTATACAGTTTTTCGACAGAAGACGGTATCTATAAAAAGATTTACAACGAAACTCAGTATGTTGATGAAAACGGGGTAGCTCAGAAAGCAAATGTTGCATGCGAAGTTAAAATTGGAACATCAGGACTTTTTATGAATACAATCCCCCTCAGCCAGGGTTTAAATGATGTTCTTGTCCGTGCGGAGAATGGTGACAAAATTCAGCTTATGAAGCTGTCACTTACAAAATACAGCTACAATCTGTTTGACATAATCAAATCCCTGACAGACTAAGCAAAGGTTTTAGATACAGCGATTGAGGTTGTGTAAAAAGTAAAGTGCTTACATTGAGGACGACCCAAGCGGGTTGTCCTCTTTTTTGATTTTGTTGTAGAAAGGAGTAAAAGTGATGCCAAAACTGACACGAAACGAAAAAATCAAATTTACTGAGCGGGCAAAGACTATTCTGATAGTATTGCTTGTTTGCAGCTGTTTAGCTTCGGGGTATTATGTTTTTGATATGTATCGTGATTTGGATGCTGTGCGCTCGTTTTGGCAAAACTCCGACCCTGTTTTGACACTTGACGGACAACAGACTTATCAAGGGTCGCAGAATACTCTCAAGGCGTTTCTGAAACTGTCCGAGCCGGAACTTATATTGATTAATAAAGTAGATGCAAGAGGCGAGATTTCGGTAGATGACGAAGCCTTTGCGGAAATTTCGGAAGTTGTTAATGATGTGATAAAGGAAACTTATTTTATACCCGACTCTGAATTTATTATGGCGGATATGGATGAGTGGAAAGCTGCCGTTGGAACTGATTCGGTATATATCAGATATGCCGGAATGCGCTCTACGGCATTTGAGGGCGAATTATATAAAACACCACAAAACGCACTTATATCTGTTGTTGATGTGTATGAGGAAGTGTGTCTTGTTCCGGATGTGAAAAATGGCTTTGTGACAGTTTATATTCCCGATAAAGATTATAAAAATATTGTAAAGATAAAACTTGCAACCAAAGCGGTTGAGAAAATAGATTTGCTGGTAAAAAATTGTATTGATATCAACTCCAAAGCGTTTGCATTTGCTTTTGAACTGAATCTTGATAACCATTCGGAGACCGAGGTGGAAACTTCGTCAATGTTGGTTGTTCCCACAACAGGCAAAACGGTGGCTGACATAGTTGTTGATGTGCCGAGAATATACAAAACAGGTCTTAATTTTATAAAAACAACAGATTTTACGATGGGTCTTATTGATATATTCGGCTATAACCAAAACACAGTCAGACAGTATGTAAACAGCGAGGATGCTTTGATTTTTGTAGGAGAGACAGGCACTCTCAGTGTATATCCGGAGGGTTATATTGAATATCGCACGCTTGGCAGCAGCGAAGGCGTTGTGCTTGATGGTCAATCCGGAAACGGCGTATACGGGGTAACCTCAAAGCTTATAAATATGATTGACAGTATTAATACAATTAGCGGTGTATTGCCGGAACTTAATGACAGTTCGTTGAAGCTTTCGAGCTTTTCTGTAGCAAACGGACAAACCTCCGCAGTACGAACGGAGTTTGATTATTATGTAGATGGTTGTAGGGTAAATTTTTCGACCGGACCGGCAATCACAGCAATAATCAACGGTGGAGTTCTTACCGAGTTAAAAATGCATATTAAAACATTTAAAAAGACAGAAAGTGGCACCGAAATGCCGCCTGTGCTTGATGAACTTGGGAAATTTGTTACATCAAGTCCTCAGACAAAGTTTATAGAAAGTATTGAACCCGTATACAAATTCCGTCGAAGTGGTGAGAAAATTTTGGCAGAATGGGAAATACAGAAAGGAAATTAGAATGGATTTACGGCGTTTAAAGACAATTTTTATATTTGTTCTTGTTGCAATTAACATTATGTTTTTTGCTCTTATTAATAATGCCTTAAATTATGAAAAAGAGGAACGAAGGACAATGGCCGAAAGCTTAACCGCTCTTCTTGCGAAAAATATGATATATCTCCCTCAAAAGCTCCAAATACCTGATTCGCCGGAAATTTCGGGTTTCTATATTGAGAAAATGTTTGGTAGTAATGAAGAACTTATTTTAAGATTTTTGGGGAATGAGTATAAGGAAATTGAGCCGTATGTGTATACCGCAGCTGCAGGAGTACTTCATATTGAGGGCGATGAGTTCAGATTCCAAAATACTAATCCCAAAATTCCGGTATCTGATTTTTCTGAAGAGAACATACGGAGGTTGTGTAATGCTGAAATGGAAAAGCTTGGAATTCCATCCGAGCCGTATATATTTGGTGGCGTAAATTTCGTAGATGAGGGTATTCGTGCTATTTTTACAATGCAGCATCGTGATAAAGTGTTTTTTGATGCATACGTATCATTTGATATATCTGAAAATGGTATAACTGCAGTCTCGGGAAGAAACCTTGTATCAGAGCTTACCGAAACCAACGGTAATGACAAATTTTACAGTATTATAAGTATTCTTCCTGACCTTGCACGGAACAACAGGCTTGAGAAAAATGTCGCTCATACGGTGGTGAGTATAAAATCCGGTTATTATATCGGCAGCACGGCAGAAAGCTATCGCAACATCCTTGCTATCCCTGTGTGGCAAATTGCAACGGATTCGGGGCAAATCCTTTATTATGATGCCCGTAACGGTCAGTTTATAGATGAATAGAAATAGCCGAAACTTCCGCATTTGCGGAAGCTTCGGCTATTTTTGATGTTTGTTTTTTCGCTTCTTTGCAGTTTCAAGATATGACGGGATTTTTCTGGGCTTTCCGGCATCGTTGTCACGGGGAGTATCCTCAAAAAAATCGTAATCGTCGTGCTTGTCACCAAGAGGAATAAATTTCACGGCAAGTATCACCCTATAACAAAAATATTTATATTACATATTATGGTTGATTTTATGAAAAATATTCTGTATAATACATGGTATGAAAAATTTTTCAGAAGAGAAGGGACGATTTAAATGCTTGTTTATATAACATTTCTTGCATTGCTTATTATGATTTATCTGAGAAGAGCTGAAATTCCGGCATTTTATGCAAGAATTCAGTTTTCAAAAGGAAATATAGATAAGGCTGTAAAGTGGTTTTCGATTGCCAACAGACTTGGCCCACTTAAACCATCAAGCCAGATGTATTACGGCTATATTTTACTTCGTACAGGAGATATCAACGCTGCAGAGCAGCTTTTGACCCACGCATCGCTCAAGGCAAAAAAAGATCCTCTTAAAAGGCGTATCAAGGCACTGCTTTCCCTTGCTGTGTGGAAGCGTGGCGATTTGGACAGCGCAATTGAGATGATGGAGGATGCAATATGTTCGGTAAAGCTTACAAGCTTTTACCAAAACCTTGGTCTTATGTATAACATCAAGGGTGACAGACAAAAAGCTCTTGCGTTTAACCTTGAAGCTTACGATTATAATTCGGACGATATGGTTATTATGGATAACCTTGCTGAAGCGTATGCGCTTTGCGGTGAGACCGAAAAGGCAAAGGCTCAGTACGAGGCTCTTCTCAAAAAAGAACCGCATTTTCCCGAACCTTACTATAATTATGGACTTTTGTTAATTAATCAGGGTCAGAAAGAACGCGGAATTGATTTAATCCGCCAGTCACTTGATAAACGCTTCACATTTTTGAGCGTGAAAACTAAGGAGGAAGTAGAGACGCTTCTTGCAGAAAAACTGGCTGAAAATAAAGAAGAGCGGAATTAGTCCTGCTCTTCTTTGCTATTATAATCCTTTATTTTTTTGATATGTCTGAACGCTGCGGCTTCGCCTTGCTCGGCAAGTATTATAAGCCAGCTCTCCAAAAGCGCTGAGGTTTCAGGATGTATGGAGCGGTTTGCCATACCTCGCTGAAAATATTCAAGCGGATGTTTTTCGGAATAGTTTTTGCCTTGATAGATTTTGCTTGCGGCAATCCGGTCGCAAAACATCTCTTTGACAAATTTGATGGGCATTTTTACAGGACCAACCCGTTTAGTTTGGGGGTTATAGTCTGTCCAGTATTCAAAGTGATGGCGGTTTCTGCCCTTGTGATGCATCCACGCAGAAGAATATCCAAAGTTCTCTCGTTCGGCTTCGTTGGGACTTCTTGTTCCCTTATAAAATCGTGCTCCGGGCAAAAACTCGTACGGGGAGTACTTTGAAAGGTCGTGAAGCAGACCCCGAAACGGAATTCCGGCTTTGAAACAATGAACAATAACCTTGTGCCTGTGTTTTGTTATTGTGCGAAAATGACCAAGTGCGTTTGACATATATTTATCCTCAATTCGATTAAAATTCGTTTTATTTTTATAGTATATCACAGTTGCTCGGAAAAATCAAACAACGGCTCAAAAATTTTTTGAGCCGTTGTTTTTATTCAGGAATTAGCAGCCGCAGCCACAGCCTGAGTTACCGTTATCACAGCAGCAGCTGATGATAAGAATTAAAACGATTATCCAGAGACAGCTATTGTTACCGAAACACATACAGTGGGCACCTCCTTTCAAAAACAAAATGAACGAAAGTCCTTAGTCGCAGCAGCAGTTGTTGTCACGAGCAGAACCACCATTGCAACCGTTGTTGCAACCGAAGTCAGAGCCGCAACCGCAGCAACTGATAAGGAGAATGAGGATAATAATCCACCAGCAGTTATTACCTCCGCATCCGCCAAAGCATCCCATACACTAGCACCTCCCGATGAAATATTTATTCTTGAATTCAACTTTATCTTGGGTGTCTTCTGAACTTTTAATTTGTAAGTATAATGTATTATACGGAGAACTTTAAAAGGTGTGATTTGTCCGGTAAAATATTTTTAAAATAAGATAACATTTTATTGACGAAGCAGATATAATTTGGTAAAATAATTATACTGTGAAAGCAAGGAGAAAATAAAATGCAAAAAGGTAAGTTTATTGTATTTGAGGGTATAGACGGCAGCGGTAAAAGCACACAGCTTAAAATGCTTGCCGAGACTTTAAGAGAAAGCGGAATAGAGTGTGTTGAAACGCTTGAGCCAACCTTTGGCACGGTGGGAACTGTTCTTCACGATATACTTTCCGGCAAAAAGAAAGCCGACCCCAAGGTTACGGCGGCGCTTTTTGTGGCGGACAGACTTGACCATCTGACCAATGCGGAAAATGGCGTTGTTAAAACGCTGGAGGAGGGCATAACGGTTATATGCGACAGGTACTATTTTTCGTCGTATGCATACCAAAGCGTTGAAGTTCCGTCCGAGTGGGTGATAGAAGCCAACAAGCTTGCGGCCGAAACGCTTCGACCCGATTGCACGCTGTTTATAGATGTCAGTCCCAAGGTTGCTATGGAGAGAATCTCGAATAATCGTGAAACCACAGAGCTTTATGAAACGGAGGAACGCCTTACTGCTGTGCGTGAGGGCTATTTCAAGGCGTTTGAGAGAGTGAAGAATGAGGAGAAAATTAAGGTTTTTGACGGTGATAAGCCAATGCTTGAAATAGCGGAAGAAATTAAAAAATTTGTATTTTCGGAGATTTTCTAGATAATAGTTAAAACTTTGACAAAAACCTCAAAAGAACGGCTGAAATTTCTTGACAAAAATACTGTTTTTATGTTAGAATATATAGGTAGATTTACAGATGCTGCAGAGGGGCATTCTGGAACGAAATTTAAGAGTTTTTTGCGACTGACGGATAAAAGTGGAATAACCACAGGGAAACAAAAAACTGATTTAAAGCCGACCGTCTGGGCAGTCCTGAAACTACAGGACTGCCCTATTTGTTTTTAAAATCAAAATCTCAGGAGGAAAATGATATGAAAAAAGTTGGAATTATTATGGGCAGCGACAGCGACCTTCCAGTTGTTGAGAAAGCAATTGATACATTAAAGGAGCTTGAAGTTCCTTTTGAAGTGCACGTTTATTCTGCACACAGAACACCTGTTGAGGCAAAGGAGTTTTCGGTAAATGCCCGTGCAAACGGATTTGGTGCAATTATTGCAGCGGCAGGTAAAGCGGCACACCTTGCAGGTGCTATTGCGGCAAACACCACACTTCCGGTTATCGGTATTCCGATTAAGTCATCAACTCTTGACGGTCTTGATGCGCTTCTTTCAACAGTTCAGATGCCCGGCGGAATTCCGGTTGCGACTGTTGCGATTGACGGTGCACAGAACGCGGCATTGCTTGCTGCACAGATTATAGCGGTTGAAGATGCAGCACTTGCGGCAAAACTTGATGCTCAGAGAAAGGCAGCAATGGAAAAGGTTCTTAAAAAGAATGCTGAGATTGCTGAAAAGTATAACAACTAAGTTTAGGAGGACATATATGGGCGGTTTTTTTGGAGCAGTCAGCAGACATGATGCCATAGCAGATGTATTTTTCGGTGCGGACTATCATTCGCATCTTGGAACACGGCGTGGCGGTATTGCAGCGTATGACAGCGAAATAGGACTTCAGAGAGATATACACAATATTGAAAATACCCCTTTCAGAACCAAGTTTGATAATGTGTTCAATGAGATGAAAGGCAACTCGGCAATCGGTGTCATCAGTGATTCTGACCCGCAGCCGCTTTTGATAAGGTCTGAGGTTGGTGTTTATGCCATTTCGACAATCGGCAGAATAAACAATGCTGAGGAGCTTATTGAAAAGTATCTCGTAAAGGGCGGACACTTTGGCGTTATGACAGGAGGCAAGGTAAATTCAACAGACCTTGTTGCGGCACTTATCAATCAGAAAAGCACTTTTGCTGAGGGTATCGAATATGTTCACGATGTAGTTGAGGGTACAGTTTCAATACTGATTCTCACAAATGAGGGCAAGCTTATTGCCGCTCGTGACAAAGTAGGCAGACTTCCGGTGCTTATTGGTAAGAACGAAGACGGATATGCAGTCTCCTTTGAAGATTTTGCTTATAAAAAGCTTGGATACGACGATGAAATGGAACTTGGCCCCGGTGAGGCGGTTGAGATTACTGCGGATGGAATAAAGCAGATTGTAAAACCGGGCAAAGAAATGAAAATCTGTGCATTTTTATGGAGCTATTATGGCTACCCCAACTCGGTGTACGAGGGTATAAATGTTGAGACAATGAGATACCGTAACGGTGCAATAATGGCTCAGACAGACAAGGCGAACGGTAATGAGGCGGATATTGACTTTGTAAGCGGTGTTCCGGATTCGGGCACACCCCACGCAATAGGTTATGCGAACGAGAGTGGAATTCCATTTGCAAGACCGTTTATAAAATACACACCTACCTGGCCGAGGAGCTTTACTCCAAAGCATCAAAGCGACAGAATTAAGATAGCGAGAATGAAGCAGGTTCCGATTCACGAGCTGATTGAAGATAAAAACCTGCTCTTTGTAGATGACTCAATTGTTCGTGGAACTCAGCTTAAGGAAACAGTTGATTTCCTTTATCAGCATGGCGCAAAATCGGTGCATATGCGTTCTGCGTGTCCGCCGATTATGTACGGTTGTAAGTACCTGAACTTTACAAGCAGCAAAAACGAGATGGAGCTTATTGCTCGTCAGACGGTAATGGAGCTTGAGGGTGAAGATGGCTTTAATCATATAGACGAATACAGCGACGGCAGCACAGAAAGAGGTAAAAAACTCAGAGAAACAATCTCTGAAAAGTTTGGTTTTGAATCTCTTGACTTCCAGTCATTGGAGGGTGTAATCAAGGCAATAGGCCTTGAACCCTGCAAATTGTGTACCTACTGCTGGAGCGGCAAAGAATAAATAACCTGTGAAAAACATTATCCCGCAATCAAATTACACCGCTCGCTGTACACAAAGTACAGCTTCGGGTTAGATTTGGTTACGCTATAATATTTTTCCACGGTTATAGCGTAATTCGTTTAAATGTATATAATTAAATTTATTTTTGACATACAGAAAGGATAAAAGAAAATGGAAAAGAGCTTTAGTGAAAGTTACAAGGCGGCAGGCGTTGATATTACTGCCGGTTATAAGGCTGTGGAGCTTATGAAGCAGCACATCGCAAGAACTGTTACTGCAGGTGCAGCATCAGATATCGGCGGCTTTGGCGGTCTGTTTGAGATGGACCTTACAGGTATAAACAAGCCTGTTTTAGTTAGCGGAACAGACGGTGTTGGTACAAAGCTTAAGATGGCATTTCTTATGGATAAGCACGATACTGTTGGTATTGACTGCGTTGCAATGTGCGTAAATGACATCATCTGCTGCGGCGCAAAGCCGCTGTTCTTCCTTGACTACATTGCAGTAGGCAAGAACTATCCCGAAAAGGTAGCTGACATCGTATCCGGTGTTGCAGAGGGATGTGTTCAGTCCGGCTGTGCTCTTATCGGTGGCGAAACTGCAGAAATGCCCGGCTTCTACCCCGAAGACGAATATGACCTTGCAGGGTTCTCTGTTGGTGTTGTTGATAAGGGTAAGGTTTTAAACAACAAAACAATTACCGAGGGCGATGTGATTATTGCTCTTCCCTCAAGTGGTGTTCACTCAAACGGCTTTTCACTTGTAAGAAAGGTGTTTGATGTAGAAAACGCAGATATCAAAGCGCCACGCGCGGAACTTGGCGGCAAATCAGTTGGCGAAACTCTTCTGACCCCCACCAGAATTTATGTAAAGCCTATGCTGGCTCTCTTTGACGAAGTTACAGTTAAGGCTGTGTCACATATCACAGGCGGTGGCTTCTATGAAAATATTCCCAGAAGCATTCCTAAGGGTTTTGGTGCAAAGATTGAAAGAAGTGCTGTTAAGGTTCTTCCCATATTCGACCTTATTGCAAAAGAGGGCAATATTCCTGAACGTGATATGTTCAATACCTTTAATATGGGCGTTGGTATGAGCGTAGTTGTTGCAAAAGAGGACGCTAACAAGGCAATCGAAATTCTCCGTGCAAACGGCGAAGATGCATATATCATGGGCGAAATTATTAAGAGCGACGAAAGCGTGGTTATATGCTAAACAAAGCAAAAATTGCGGTTCTGGTCTCAGGCGGCGGCACAAATCTGCAGGCACTTATTGATGCACAAAAGGCAGGGATAATAGCAAATGGCGAAATCTCACTTGTTATTTCCAACAATGCCGGTGCGTATGCTCTTACCCGTGCTGAAAATGCAGGGATAAAAACAGCAGTTGTCTCCAAAAAGGAGCTTGGTGCAGAGAAGTTCGAAGAAGCACTTGTTGCTGAACTTGAAAAGAATGGCATTGAGCTGATTATCTTAGCCGGATTTATGTGTATTCTCAGCGAAAGATTTACATCAAAGTATCCCAAACGGATAATCAATGTTCATCCGTCGCTAATTCCGTCATTTTGCGGCGAAGGCTTTTACGGACTCCGTGTCCACGAGGCGGCACTCCAGTACGGCGTAAAGGTTACGGGCGCAACAGTTCACTTTGTAAACGAAATCCCCGACGGCGGAGAGATTATTCTCCAGAAGGCGGTTGAAATTGAAGAGGGTGATACTCCCGAAATTCTCCAGAAACGTGTAATGGAGCAGGCTGAATGGAATCTTCTTCCCAGAGCGGCAGAAATGGTTTCGGAGAAAATCGTTAAATCAAGATAAAGGAGCAAATTAACGTGAAAGTTCCTTTCCCGTTAAGCCTCCGGCGGATTTTGTTGTCCGTGCAAAATTTTCCTCGCATAAATGCTCGAAAATGCACATGGACGTAATAATCTCTTATCATTCCTTGCTCTGCGGATAAGAGAAATTTCATAAACTATTTGTGCCGACGCAGAGCGGCGGAATGGAGATTATTATGAATATTTATGCTATAAACGATATGGGCGAGCTCATAAAGGATAATTCTTATGTGGGCAGAGGTATTGTAATCGGCAAGTCCAAGGATGCAAAATCAGCGGTTTTTGCATACTTCATTATGGGTAGGTCGGAAAACAGCCGCAACCGTGTGTTTATCGAAAACGGCAGCGAGGTAATTATCCATCCCTTTGATGCATCAAAGGTTGAGGACCCGTCACTTATCATCTACTCACCGGTTCGTGTTCACAAAAACAATCTGGTTGTTACAAACGGCGACCAGACCGATACAGTAATCGAATTCCTTGAAAAGGGCAAGACCTTTGAAGAGGCACTTGATACCCGTGAGTTCGAGCCGGACGGTCCTAACTGGACGCCCCGAATCAGCGGTATGTTTACATTTGAGGACAAGGACTTCACATATAAAATGAGTATTCTCAAGAGCGCTGATGCTGAGGGTACAGCATGCAACAGATTTACATATTCATATAAAGCGCTCGCGGGTCTTGGACACTTCATTCACACCTATGTATGCGACGGAAATCCCATTCCCACATTCCAGGGCGAGCCTGAAAGAGTTGAAATCCCCAACGATATTGACGAGTTCACAGAAAAAATCTGGACAAACCTCAATGAGGCAAACAAGATTTCACTTTATGTAAGATACATCGACCTTGAAACAGGTGCAGAAACCAATCGTATGATTAATAAAAATGCCTAAGATTTTTGAAAGGATTGATACAAATGAAAGAATTTGAACTTAAATATGGCTGTAACCCTAATCAAAAGCCGTCAAAGATTTATATGAACGACGGCAGCGAACTGCCCATCGAAATTTTAAGCGGCAGACCCGGATATATAAACTTTCTCGATGCATTCAACAGCTGGCAACTAGTGAAGGAGCTGAAAGTGGCACTTGGTATGCCTGCGGCAACTTCTTTTAAGCATGTAAGCCCCACATCAGCAGCAGTTGGTAACCCTATGAGTGCAGAACTCAAAAAGGCTTGCTTTGTTGATGATATCGAAGGTCTTGACGAATCACCCCTCGCAACAGCTTATGCCCGTGCAAGAGGAACAGACAGAATGTCATCATTTGGTGACTGGATTGCTCTTAGTGATGTTTGTGACGTTACAACAGCAAAGCTTATTAAACGCGAGGTTTCAGACGGTGTTATTGCTCCGGGCTACGAGCCGGAAGCACTTGAAATCTTAAAGAGCAAGAGAAACGGCAACTATAACATCGTAAAGATTGACCCCGACTTTGTTCCCGCAGAGCAGGAAACAAAGATGGTTTACGGTATCACATTTGAACAGGGCAGAAACAATTTCAAGATTGACGAAGAACTGCTTTCAAATATTGTTACCGAAAATAAGAATATGCCAGATAGCGCAAAGCGTGATCTTATAATTGCGCTTATTACACTTAAGTACACACAGAGTAACTCTGTATGCTTTGCAAAGGACGGTCAGGCAATAGGCGTTGGCGCAGGTCAGCAGTCAAGAATTCATTGTACCAGACTTGCAGGTAACAAGGCGGACATCTGGCATCTTCGTCAGCACGAAAAGGTTCTTAATCTTCCTTTCCTTGACACAGTCGGCAGACCCGACCGTGATAATGCAATTGATGTATACCTTTCAGAAGATGCAGAGGATGTACTGGGGGATGGCAACTGGCAAAAGTTGTTCTCCGAAAAGCCCGTGGCATTCCCAAGAGCAGAACAGAGAGAATACCTTGCATCGCTTAGCGGTGTAGCTCTCGGCAGTGACGCGTTCTTCCCCTTTGGCGATAATATCGAAAGAGCGGCACGCAGCGGAGTAACCTATATAGCAGAACCCGGCGGTTCAATTCGTGATGATAATGTTATTGAAGCGTGCAATAAGCATAATATGGCAATGGCATTTACGGGGATGCGACTTTTCCATCACTAATTAAAAAGCTGCAAAAAGCAGCACCGACCGCACAAAGCATAGCTTTGTGCTACGGACAAATTCCACCGCTTGCGGTACAGGTCAGTACAGCTGCGGGTGTGATTTGTCAGTTCTGCACTATTTTTTGCAGCTTTTCGGAATTTTATCAAAGACGAAAGAAAGGATTCCATATTTATGAAAATAATGGTAGTAGGCGGTGGCGGCCGTGAACACGCCATCATTAAAAAACTGAAAGAAAGCGACAAGGTCACAAAGATATACGCACTCCCCGGTAATGGCGGTATGGCTCAGGATGCCGAGTGCGTTGCAATCGGAGCAAAAGAAATTGACAAAATCCGTGACTTTGCTGTAAACGAAAAGATAGATTTTGCAGTTGTTGCTCCTGACGACCCTCTTGTACTCGGCGCAGTTGACGCTTTGGAGGGAGCAGGTATTCCCTGCTTTGGTCCTAAAGCCAATGCCGCAATTATTGAGGGAAGCAAGGTCTTTTCAAAGAACCTGATGAAAAAATACAATATTCCCACAGCGGAGTATGAGGTTTTCTCTGACCTTGATGCAGCGCTCAAGTATCTTGAAACTGCACCTATCCCTACAGTGATTAAGGCTGACGGTCTTGCTCTTGGCAAGGGCGTAATAATTGCAATGACGCGTGACGAGGCAAAGGCTGCAGTCCGTTCAATGATGGAAGATAAAATCTTTGGCGAAAGCGGCAGCAATGTTGTGGTTGAGGAATTTCTCACCGGCCCTGAAGTATCTGTTCTTTCATTCACAGACGGCGAGGTTGTGATCCCTATGGTATCGTCAATGGACCATAAGCGTGCAAAGGATAATGACGAGGGCTTAAATACCGGCGGTATGGGAACAATTGCACCAAACCCCTACTACACAAAGGCAATTGCTGATGAGTGTATGGAAAAGATTTTCCTCCCCACAATCGAGGCAATGAATAAAGAGGGCAGAACTTTTAAAGGCTGTCTGTACTTTGGACTTATGCTCACCGAAAAGGGCCCCAAGGTAATTGAATACAACTGCCGTTTTGGTGACCCCGAAACTCAGGTAGTGCTCCCGCTTTTAGAGAGTGATTTATTTGAAATTATGCAGCATACTGCCAACGGAACTTTAAAGGATGCAGAGGTTAAGTTTGCTGACAAGTCGGCTTGTTGCGTTGTTATGGCATCGGACGGCTATCCTCAAAAATATGAGTCTGGTTTTGAAATCACAATGCCCAGCGGTAAAAATATCTATGTTGCAGGCGCAAAGCTGGAGTCCGGTAAGCTCTTAACTGCCGGCGGCAGAGTACTTGGTGTTACAGAAACAGGAGCTACTCTGGAGGATGCAATTGCTGCGGCTTATGAAACAGTAAACACAGTTAATTTCGGCAATGCATATTACAGAAAAGATATAGGACAAAAGGCCCTGGCGGCAAAAAAAGCATAAGAAAGGAAATCAAAAAAAGTTATGGTTTACAGAGTTTATGTAGAGAAAAAAAGTGAGTTGGCTGCAGAAGCCAAGTCGCTTAAAAATGACCTTGTAAAGCTTCTCCAGATAAAGGGGCTTAAGGACCTAAGAATTATAAACCGCTACGATGTTGAAAATATTGAAAAGGAACTCTTTGACTACTGTAAGGGCACTGTTTTTTCAGAACCCCAGCTCGATATTGTTTCTGAAGAAATCAAAGTTGATTCTGACGCAGTATTCGCAGTTGAATTTTTGCCCGGACAGTTCGACCTCCGTGCAAATTCTGCTGAGGAATGTATTCAGCTGATTTCAAAAGGCGAGAGACCTACCGTTAAGGCGGCAAAGGTATATCTGCTTTATGGTGACCTCACAAACAGCGAAGTTGCAGAAATTAAAAAATATGTAATCAATCCCGTTGAATCAAGAGAAGCAACTCTTGATTCATTTGAAACGCTTAAGGTGGATTACGATATCCCCGAAACAGTAGCAACACTTGACGGATTTATTAAGCTTGACGAAGCAGGTCTTGGCAAGATGATTGATGACATGGGTCTTGCAATGGATATCGACGACATAAAGTTCTGTCAGCAGTATTTCTTAAGCGAAAAGCGTGACCCCACAATCACAGAAATCAGAATGATAGACACATACTGGTCAGACCACTGCCGTCATACAACATTCCTTACAACAATTGACAGTGTAAAATTTGAGGACGAGCTACTTCAGTCTGCGTATGACAGATATATCGAAACAAGAAAAGAGATTGGCAGAACCAAACCCATTAACCTTATGGACATTGGTACAATTGCCGCAAAATACTTAAAAGCAAACGGCAAGCTTGACGGTCTTGACGAGAGTGAAGAAATTAATGCTTGTACCGTAAAAATTGATGTTGAGGTAGACGGCGAAACAGAAAAATGGCTGCTCCTCTTCAAAAACGAAACACACAACCACCCCACAGAAATCGAACCATTTGGTGGAGCGGCTACCTGTATCGGTGGTGCTATCCGTGACCCGCTGTCAGGCCGTTCCTATGTATATGCAGCAATGCGTGTTACCGGTGCGGCAGACCCGCTCAAGCCCGTTTCAGAGACAATCGAGGGAAAACTTCCTCAGAGAAAGATTGTTACCGGTGCGGCAGCAGGTTACAGCTCATACGGTAACCAGATTGGTCTTGCAACCGGTCAGGTAGACGAGCTTTACCACGACGGCTATGCGGCAAAGCGTATGGAAATCGGTGCAGTTATTGCAGCAGCCCCTCAGGCAAATGTAAGACGTGAACGCCCCGAAGACGGCGATATTGTAATTCTCCTTGGCGGCAAAACCGGCCGAGACGGTTGCGGCGGTGCAACAGGTTCTTCAAAATCACATACTGTTGAATCTTTGGAGTCCTGCGGTGCAGAGGTTCAAAAAGGTAATGCTCCCGAAGAAAGAAAGCTTCAGCGTCTCTTCCGTAATAAGGAAGCATCACAGCTTATCAAGCGTTGTAACGACTTTGGTGCAGGTGGTGTTTCTGTTGCAATAGGTGAGCTTGCTGATGGTCTCGAAATCAACCTTAATGCAGTTCCTAAAAAGTATGATGGTCTTGACGGCACCGAGCTTGCAATCAGCGAATCTCAGGAGAGAATGGCTGTTGTAGTTGAAGCAAAGGATGTTGAAAGATTTAAAGAACTCTCAAAGAGCGAAAACTTAGAAGCAACAGTTGTTGCAGAAGTTAAAGAAAAGCCGTACCTTGTAATGCATTGGAACGGCAAGGAGATTGTAAATATCTCCCGTGAATTCCTCAACTCAAATGGTGCAGAAAAGCATATTGATATTGCACCCGCAAAACCTGAAGCAATTGATAAGAAAATCCCTGCAAACTTTAATGATGGATTTAAGGCTCTTGCAGACGACCTCAATGTCTGCTCAAAGCGCGGCCTTTCCGAGAGATTTGACTCAACAATCGGTGCAGGTACAGTTCTTATGCCTTTTGGTGGTAAAAACCAGTTGACACCTATTCAGGCGATGGTTAATAAGGTTTCGGTTGAAAAGGGTCATACAAATACCTGCTCTGTAATGTCATGGGGTTATAACCCGTTTATTGCAGAAAAGAGCCCGTACCACGGTGCGTACCTTGCTGTTGTTGAATCAGCTGCAAAGCTGGTTGCGGCAGGTGCAGAATTCAAGGATGTGTACCTCACATTCCAGGAATACTTTGAAAAGCCCAAGAAGGATCCCAAGCGTTGGGGCAAGCCTCTTGCAGCGCTTCTCGGCGCACTTGATGCACAGAAGAATCTTCAAATTGCGGCAATCGGCGGTAAGGACTCAATGAGCGGAACATTCGAAAACATTGATGTACCCCCGACACTCGTTTCCTTTGCTGTTACAACTGAAAAGAACGAGAATATTATCTCGCCCGAATTCAAGGCGGCAGGACACAAAGTAGTATGGATTAAGCCCGAATATGACAAGAACGATCTTCCTGTGACAGAAAGCCTGCTTGACTGCTTCAAAAAGGTAACCGAGCTTATCCACAGCGGTAAGGCAGTTTCGGCATATACACCCTGCTACGGCGGTATAGCTGAAGCGGTAATGAAGATGGGCTTTGGTAACGGTATCGGCTTTAGGTTTGATGATGCTGTTTCGATGAATGATATCTTTGGTTACAGCTATGGATCGTTCATTGTTGAACTTGCAGCAGATGCGAATGTAGGTGAGATTTTAGGTTATACTACCGAAAACGAAGAAATTTCATATAAGACAAGCGTTGTAACTCTTGCAGAGCTTGGCAAAGCTTATGAAGATAAGCTTGAAAAGATTTATTCCTGCAATATCGAAACTGAAAAGAAGGATATTCCGGCATTCACTTATAATGCTGAAAGCCGTGTTGCTCCCAAAGTTGGCGTTGTTAAGCCCAAGGTTTTGATTCCCGTATTCCCCGGTACAAACTGCGAATTTGATACTGCAAAGGTTATGCGTGATGCAGGTGCAGACCCCGAGATTTTTGTAATCAACAACCTCACACCTCAGGCGATTTCCGAGTCTGTTGAAGCTTTTGCAAAATCACTTAAGGAGTCACAGATAGTATTTATCCCCGGCGGCTTCTCCGGCGGTGACGAGCCTGACGGTTCAGCAAAGTTTATCACAGCATTCTTCCGTAACCCCGAAATCAAGGAAGCAACATCCGAACTTCTTGATATGCGTGACGGTCTTATGTGCGGTATTTGTAACGGCTTCCAGGCACTTATAAAGCTTGGACTTGTTCCTTATGGAAAGATTATTGATACCGATGAAAATTGCCCCACGCTTTCTTACAACACAATTTCACGCCATCAGTCCAAGATTGTTCGTACTCGTGTTGCATCAAACAAGTCTCCCTGGATGGCAAATGCCGAAGTTGGCGGAATTTATTCAGTTCCGATTTCTCATGGTGAAGGTAGATTTATGGCAAGTGACGAGCTTGTAAAGAAACTCTCAGAAAACGGCCAGATACTCACTCAGTATGTCGACTTGGCAGGTAATCCCACAAACGAAATTCAGTACAATCCCAACGGCTCAACCTTTGCGATTGAGGGTATCACATCACCCGACGGCAGAGTTCTTGGTAAGATGGGTCATACTGAAAGATGGGCAGACGGTCTTTACAAAAATGTTGAGGGTAACTTTGATATGGGACTGTTCAAGTCGGCAGTAGAATATTTTAAACTATAGTCTGGTTAAAATTGTTTATATCACGCGGTCGGTCTTCCTGACGTACACACAGTACGCGGCGGTCGACCACCGCGCAATCTAAATCAATTTTTCCGCAGACTTGAGAAATTATCAGGTTTTGGGAGGTAAATACTATGAAAACAGATATCGAAATTGCGCAGAGCGCAAAAATGCAGCATATTTCTGAAATTGCAAAGACAGCCGGTGTTGACCCCAAGTATATTGAATATTACGGAAACTATAAAGCAAAGGTAGACCTTTCTCTCCTTAAGGATAAGGAGAGAAAGGGTAAGCTCATTCTTGTTACTGCAATAACCCCCACCCCTGCAGGTGAGGGTAAGACTACAACAACAATTGGTCTTGCAGACGGAATGCAGAAGATAGGCAAAAATGTAATGGTTGCACTCCGTGAACCGTCACTTGGCCCCGTATTCGGCGTTAAGGGCGGTGCAGCAGGCGGCGGCTATGCTCAAGTTGTTCCGATGGAGGACATTAACCTCCACTTCACCGGCGACTTCCACGCAATCGGTGCGGCAAATAACCTTCTTGCGGCAATGCTTGATAACCACATCTATCAGGGTAATAAGCTTAACATCGACCCAAGACGCATCACCTGGAAGCGTTGTGTTGATATGAACGACAGACAGCTGAGATTTGTTACCGACGGTCTTGGCGGCAGAGTAAATGGTGTTCCCCGTGAGGATGGTTATGATATTACAGTTGCATCCGAGGTTATGGCAGTTCTTTGTCTTGCTTCGTCAATAACTGACCTAAAAGAAAGACTTTCAAATATAGTTGTAGGCTATACCTATGACGAAGAACCCGTTACTGCAGGTCAGATTGGTGCAGCAGGTGCAATGACAGCACTCTTAAAGGATGCTCTCAAGCCTAATCTGGTACAGACCCTCGAGGGTGTACCTGCATTTGTTCATGGTGGACCTTTTGCCAATATTGCTCACGGCTGCAACTCTGTTATTGCAACCGAAATGGCACTCCGCCTTGGCGATTATGTAATTACAGAAGCCGGATTTGGTGCAGACCTGGGCGCTCAGAAATTCCTTGATATCAAGTGCCGCTATGCAGGTCTTAAGCCATCAGCAGTTGTAATGGTTGCAACAATCCGTGCCCTCAAAATGCACGGAGGTGTTCCTAAAACCGAACTGGGCGAGGAAAACCTCGAAGCACTTGAAAAAGGTATTCCCAACCTGCTTCGTCACATCTCTAATATTAAAGATGTATATAAACTCCCGTCAGTTGTTGCGGTTAACCGCTTCCCCACTGATACGGATGCCGAAGTTCAGCTTGTTATTGACAAGTGTAAGGAACTTGGCGTAAATGTTACTCTCTCAAATGTATGGGCAGAGGGCGGTAATGGCGGTATCGAAATGGCAGAGGAAGTTGTGAGACTTTGCGAACAGGACAACGACTTCTCGTTCAGCTACGAGCTTGATGACACAATCGAGAACAAGATTGATACAATCGTTAAGCGTGTATACCGTGGTAAGGGCGCGGCGTTTACACCTAATGCCAAAAAGCAGATTGCAAAGCTTAATGAGCTTGGCTACGATAAGCTTCCTATCTGTATGGCAAAAACCCAGTACAGCTTCTCGGATGATATGACCAAAATCGGTGCCCCCGAGGACTTTACAGTAACAGTTCGCAATATCAAGGTTTCAGCAGGTGCAGGTTTCATTGTTGCCCTCACAGGCGATATAATGACCATGCCCGGACTCCCCAAGGTTCCAGCTGCAGAACGCATTGATGTTGACGAAAACGGCGTTATAAGTGGATTGTTCTAAATGAAAATTGCGTATATAGGCATTGACTTATTCTATCCGGCACTTGAAACATTGGATGCTTTAGATTGTGAAATTTTTGAAATTTTCACTTGTGATACGGACAATGTTACCGAATTTAATGTGAAAATTATGGATTTTGCGGCTAAAAGAAATATTCCGTGCAAAACCAGCAGTATAACCCGTGACGATATTGCAAGGCTTTTGCAAAACGGTTGCGAAATGGCGATTTGCGGTGGATATTACTTTAAAATTCCGGCAGATACCAATCTTCCGATAGTTAATATCCATCCGTCACTACTTCCGGTTGGGCGGGGCTCATGGCCAATGGCACTGAGTATACTTCGTGGCGACAAAAAGAGCGGTGTTACAATACACAAAATTGCCGAGGGGTTTGATACAGGTGATATTCTGCTACAAAAGGAATTTGAAATTGCAGCAGACGAAACCCATAAGACCTTTATGGAAAAGGCAAACCGACAACTTCCCGAAATGATGAAGGAATTGATAAAGAATTTTAACCCTCTTTGGCAAAATGCCGTGCCGCAAGGCGAGGGTGAATACTGGCCAATGCCGGATGAATCGCAGTATACGGTAACACCGGATATGACGGTGGAGGAAGCTGACCTTATATTAAAAGCGTTTTATGGTTATGAATGCATTTATGACCGTAACGGCGAAAAGAGTGTTATTGTTGGCGGCCGTGCTGTTAAATGTGACAAAATGTCGGACAAAGTGTTTCCGCTTGTTGACGGATATATAAAAATTCAAAAAAATTTGTAAAAAATAAAGACAAGATAGAATTTTTGTGTTAAAATTATTCTTGGAATTATTAATCTTTTAAATTTTAAAAGTTAGGGGTAATGAAAAATGGAATTAGTTTACAAAGGTAAAACAAAGGATGTATACAGCCTTGAAAACGGCAATGTACTCCTTAAGTTCAAAGACGATTGCACCGGCAAAGACGGTAAGTTTGACCCGGGCGAAAACAGCGTAGGTCTTACCATTGAGGGTATCGGTAAGGAAAACCTCAAAACTTCTGTTTACTACTTTGACCTTCTTAAAAAAGCAGGCATCAAGACCCACTATGTAAATGCTGATATCGACAACGCAACAATGGAGGTTCTCCCCGGCAAGGTGTTTGGTCACGGTCTTGAAGTTATCTGCCGTCTAGTTGCAACAGGCAGCTTCATCCGCAGATACGGCGAGTATATTGAGGACGGAACAGTTCTTGATGGCGGTTATGTAGAATGTACCTTTAAAAACGACGAAAAGGGCGACCCGCTGGTAACAGGCGAAGGTCTTGCAGCACTTGGTGTTATGAGCCCTGAAATGTTCGAGAGTATGAAGGAACAGACCTTAAAGATTACAAAGGTTGTTGCAGACGACCTTAAATCAATTGGCCTCGACCTCTGGGATATCAAGTTTGAGTTTGGTTACAACAACGACGAAGTTATCCTTATCGACGAAATTGCATCAGGTAATATGCGTGTTTACAAGGGTAATGAAATTGTTGACCCTGTTGAACTTACAAAGCTTATTCTTAACAGATAAAGAAAAATTTAGACCGCAGCAAAAACTGCGGTCTTTTTATATGCAAAAAAGTATTGTAATTATTTGCAATTAGTGTTATACTAAATTTGCGACTCAGTTTAATATTGTGGTTAATAATAAGACGGTAGCGTTTTTATCTTTGATAAAAACGCATGCTCTATTATGCATACCGTCTTTAAGTTGCATATTAAGCTGAGTCGCATCAGGCAGAGCAATGCGTTTTTTGTGCGTAGGTTTTGCCTGCGCACTTTTTTATTTCAAGGAGCGATGCAGTATGTACCTGTTTGAATATGAAATTCTGCTTTCAATAGACGCTGATACAACAAAATATTTAGAAGCGATTAAATATAATAAATATACAACGGAAGAATTAGCCTGCGAGTGTGCAGAGGAATTAATAGATAAAATAAAATCCGTCTTAGACGATGAGAGTCTAAGAGCGGATTATAAAGCTTATGAAATATTAATGCTTGTGACATTCGGGAGAGGTATTTGAGTTTACCTCAAGGCTGTACTGTTATTCAACAAGGTTGTGCTGTATAAAAACAGTACATCCTGACCGTTAAAGTCAATAAAGTTTTTAAGAAAAGCACTCTGAACATAACGGATATCAACAACCGTTATTTTTTTATACCCTTGTGCAAGAAGCGGGGCAATACTACTGCCAAAGGAATCGCGGAACAGTATAAGCTCATTGTTGGTTCTGATGTTGGGATTTTCGATTGTGATGAGCGAAGATGTTCCCGACAAAAACATTTCGTACGGGTCTTTTCCTGCCGCCTTGTCCATATTATACATTTCACCGGTTACGGGGAGCCCTGTGTCATAATAGGTAACAATGCAGTTTTCTATTATATCGTTGGTCAGGTAATTGAGAGTATCCGGATTGGTTGGAAGTGCAGATTGCCCTGCATAAACTCCGTAAAAATCATCGGAAACGGTTACTTTGGTGTATTCGCCGCTGAATGATGAACTCATTTTTTCTGCTAAAAGCTCTGCAACATCGGTGATATTTTCCTGCTTCCAGTGCGAGTCGGTGCGATAATAATCGTCTCTTGATAAAAGACCTGTTATATCAATATATTCCATATACGGAACTAAGACTCTAAAGTCATTGATAAACTTTTCATAGTCAATTGCAAGATGTCCGCTGTCCTTTGCAAGATAAAAGTTCTTATCAGGAACAATTGAAAGGTAAATGTTCTGATTTTTGCCTTTCATATAGTTTTCATAAAGGTAGTTGAACCTCTCTGCTGCAATTTTAAGCATCTCGTCATTCTGAGGATATTCAATCTTTGAAATATGTCCGTTCGTGGCGAAAAGTCCGTTATTGTCCATCTTTGCAAAAACCTTTGTGGTGAAAAGTGCCTTAAGCGTTCTGAACTTGTCACGGAGTGGAAATTGGTCAACTGTATATTTTTCAAAATTCTCCATATATTCGCCGGAAAAGATGCTTTCGGTCGATATTTCAGGCTTTGCCGCAAGAGGTCTGCGTTCGCTTTCTGAAAAGGCGGTTTCCGGCTTGAAAAGGCATATTGCCGAGGTTGCAAAAAGCAAAACAGCAAATAAGATTACGGAAATAATATTTTTTAATTTGTTATTCAAACTCAAAACCCTCCTTTAAAATCTGAAATATAAGAACGGATTAAATGACCCATCGGCAAGATATGCTGTGCACAAAAAAACCAAAGCAATGAGAACGGGTATCTCCAAAAGGTTAATTGTCTTTTCGAAGGCGGCATTTTCTTTTAGCCTGTTGATTGTATTTTTAACAAGTGGAGTTGCCGCAATGATTCCCACTACAAGAATTACGCCGTAGCTTCTGATGTAATAAAGCCATTCGCCCGATACAAGCGGAATGCCGCCAAGTCCAATCATTCCGCCGGCGTAACGAAGAGCGTTGGTCAGGTTGTCGGCACTAAATATTACAAAACTGATTGCGGTAAAGAATATAACATATATATGTCCAAAGACTTTGTGCTTTTTGAGACCGTCAAGTAAGAAGAACTTTTCGATTGTCAGTAATACGCCAAAATAAAGTCCCCAGATTATAAAGTTCCATTCTGCTCCGTGCCAGAAGCCGGTCAAAAACCACACAACAAAAATGTTGAAGAGGAGTCTTGCACGTTTTACACGGTTGCCACCTAATGGGATATACACATAATCACGAAACCACGAGCCAAGCGAAATGTGCCATCTGCGCCAGAACTCGGTTATACTTGCTGAAATAAACGGGTAGTTGAAGTTTTCCATAAATTCAAATCCCAAAAGCTTGCCAAGACCGATTGCCATATCGCTGTATCCGGAAAAGTCAAAATAAACCTGAAGCATATAGCAAAATGCAAACAACCAGAAGAAAGCAACCGATTTGTCTGCAGATTGGTGAAAGGCGTCACAAAGCTCACCAAGCGAGTTTGCAAGAATAATCTTTTTTGAAAGACCAAATATAAACCGCCTTATGCCGTTGGCTGTTTTATCAAAGCTGTGTGTTCTTTCGGTAAGCTGAACTTCAATGTCCGAGTATCTAACAATAGGTCCTGCAATAAGCTGGGGAAAGAGTGCAACATAAGTTGCAAGATTAATAGGATTTTTCTGCACTCTTACTGTGCCGCGGTATACATCGACAGTATAACTCAAAATCTGGAATGTGTAAAAGCTGATACCTATGGGCAGAGCAAGTCTCAGAAGCGGCAAGGAAAGTCCTGTTGCACGATTAAAGTTATCAATGAAAAAGTCGACATATTTAAAGTAGCCAAGTGCTGCAAGGCTTGATGCAACCGATAAGAATAAAAATATCTTAGCTAACGCCTTGCTACGAAATTTATCTATTAAAAGACCGAAAATGTAGCCAAGACCTACTGTTGCAATCATTAAAAAAACATATTTGGGCTCGCCCCAGGCATAAAATACAAGGCTAGCAAGTAAAAGTACGGTGTTTTTTAATATCCTTGGCGTTATGCTGTAAAGAATCAGCACAACGGGTAAAAAGTAATATAAAAATGGGATGCTTGAGAATAACATAGCTTAGCTCCTTAAAAAAACGGGTGCATCAGCACCCGTTTTAATCAAATAGTAATTAATCTTCGAGGCTTGTGGGGCACATTACAAAAAATACTTTTGTACCGACACTTCCGGCAACCATCTCATCAGCCTCAACGCAGACATTCCATCTGAGGTTAGCACATGACTTGAGCTTTGAGATAAACGCAGGAGCATCTGCTGCGTTTTCAAGTTCGAACACATATCCAACAAAGGGAATTGAGCCTATCATAGGCATAAATACTGCTCCGGATTTAAAACCGGTAATTTCGTTGTTGTCAAAGCCGGAAAGCAGACCCGGTTCAATGGGCATTGCACCGCCGCCAAATTTGATTGCGGGGTTCTGTAAAAGGCTTTCAGCAATTGCCACTACATCAGAGCCGGATGCTTTTGCCTTGAAGTCAGCCAGCAGAGTGTTACCCAATGTTGCAGGAGTGCTTGCCTCTGGCTTTGCTTCCGGCTTCACTTCGGGTTTTGCTTCAGGCTTTGCTTCAGGCTTTGCTTCGGGTTTTGCCTCAGGTTTTGTTGTTGTGTCGGCAGGCTTTGTTGGTGTTCCTGAGACGGGAGGATCTGCCACGGGCTTTTTGTCCTGCTCGCCGCCGGGCTTAACTTCGGTTTTGTTATCAACTGTTTCGGAAACCTCTGTGTTGTCTGTTTCTGTTTCAGGGGTTAAGGTTTCAACCTGTGTTTCGGCATTGGTTTCTTCCTCGTTGTTTTTCTTTTTGCCGCAAGCCACAAGAGTGATGACAAGGGCAAGTGCCAGAATTAATGCAATTATTCTTTTCATAGTATTTTCTCCTTTAAAAAACATTTTTTACACTTGTAATACTTTTAAAACGCAAAAAAGGTTGCATAATTTAAAAAATTTTATAAAACATTTATTTCTGTTGCAATGTTCTGCATCTCGGCATCTGTCGCTGCAATTACATCTGCACATTTTTTCAGTCGGCCGGATATTTCATGTGTGTTTGAAATATCGTTTTTATAACGAACACGATGCTCAAGACTTGCCCAAAAATCCATAGCCATTGTCCGTATCTGAACTTCAACTCGCATATGCTGTTTGTGGTCCGAAAAGAATACGGGAATTTCAATTATCATATGATAGCTACGATAACCATTTGGTTTGGGATTTTTTATGTAGTCTTTAACCTGAACAAGACGGATATCGTCTTGCCTTGTCAGCATATCTGATATTGTGTATATATCCTCAATGAACGAGCAGATAACCCTGACACCTGCCACATCGTTTAGGTGTTCAAAGGCAGATTCAATTGAAACCTTATGCCCGTATCTTGCGAGCTTTTCAGCAATGCTTTTTGGCTTTTTAATTCTGTATTTAATTGTCTCAATAGGATTCCGGTTGTTACGCACCGACATCTCGTGGTTTAAAACTTCGAGCTTGGTGGTGACCTCCTGAATTGCACATTGATACATCATCATCAGTTCCTCAAACCGATGTGCTGTTTCTGCAAATATCTCAGCAGTATCTTCGGGAATATTTATTTGAGCGAGTACTGCTTTATTAAGATCCTTTTCCATTTAATGCTGTCCTTTCAAAATTAGTTATCGTATCTGACCGTTGCCACGGATTGTATATTTGGTTGTTGTAAGAGCCTTAAGTCCCATTGGACCACGAGCGTGGAGCTTTTGAGTGCTGATGCCTATTTCTGCCCCAAATCCAAACTCGAAGCCGTCTGTAAATCTTGTTGATGCATTCACATAAACTGCAGCCGCATCTATCTCCTGCAAAAATCGCTGAGAATTTTCGTTGCTGTCTGTAATTATAGCTTCGGAATGACGGCTGCCATATTTATTTATATGCTCAATTGCCTCATCTGTGCAGTCAACTACTTTTACTCCTATTTTGAGTGCAAGATATTCTGTTCCCCAGTCTGAGTCTGAGGCAGGTGTTGCATCCGGATAAATTTTACAAACCGTTTCATCGCCAATTATTTCAACACCTTTTTCGGAAAGAGCAGAAAGGATATCGGGAAGAAATTCTTCTGCAATTTTTCTGTGAACAAGGAGCTTTTCCTCAGCATTGCAAACAGACGGGCGCGAAGTTTTTGCGTTTATAACTATACTTTTTGTCATTTCAAGGTCTGCGGATTCGTCAACAAAAATATGACAGTTGCCAGTACCCGTTTCAATTGCAGGCACGGTGGCGTTCTCAACTACAGTGCGTATAAGACCTGCACCGCCACGTGGAATAATCACATCAAGATATGAGCTGAGCTTCATAAGAGCAACAGCACTTTCACGTGAGGTATCCTCCACAAGTGCAACTGCATCTTCGGGCAGACCGGTGGTTTTGATTGCATCGCGAATAATTTTTGTGATTGCCATACTGGAGCGGTGAGCCTCTTTGCCGCAACGAAGAATGCAGGCGTTACCCGACTTTAGACAAAGTGCGGCAGCGTCTGCTGTTACATTGGGACGAGCCTCGTATATGATACCAACAACGCCGAGCGGAACACGAATCTCGCTTATTTCCAAACCATTGGGACGGCTAAATTTTGAAACAACCTCACCAATTGGGTCGGGAAGCCCGGTTATCTGTATTATTCCGTCAGCCATATCCTTTATGCGTTCTGGAGTAAGCGTAAGACGGTCTATAAGTCCCTCATTCATACCGTTTTGCTTTCCGGCATCAATGTCCTTGACGTTTTCGGCAAGTATATATTCTGTATTTTCAACAAGAGCCTTTGCAGCACTATGAAGAGCGGTATTTTTTGTGTCGGCTGTGGCAAGGGCGAGCTTTGCTTCGGCAGCTTTTGCCGCTTTGCCTTTACTGATGAGTTCTTCCATAAAATCACCTCTTATAAAAGTATAGCATAACCCATCCCAAAAAGCAACAAAGGAAAAATTTATTTAACAATAATTTACACAAAATTAAAAAAGCCGACATCCTTGTCGGCTTTGATGCGGAATATTATCGTATGTGCTTCATTTCGTGTATATCAATGTCTTCCGGGGTATAACCCTCAAGGTAGTCGAGTAGGGCAGAGGGGTCAGTGAAGAATTCGTAAAGCTCGAGGGAATCCTCTTTCATAAACCCGGATTTTGTAATATCCTTCATTAATTTATCAATCGGGTCGAAGTAGCCTTTGGTGTTCAGCACTGCAATTGCCTTGTTGTGGCGGGCGAGCTGCTTAAGGGTCATAATTTCAAAAAATTCTTCAAATGTACCAACACCGCCCGGAGTCATAATAAATGCGTCTGCACGGGCCTCCATAATCTGCTTGCGTTCACGCATTGTTTCGGTGTAAACAAATTCAGTACACTTTTCGTAGAGTACACCGTCAACCTCAAAGAACGATGGCGCAACACCGATTATTTCGCCTCCGCCCTTTGTACAGCCCCGTGCAACAGCTCCCATAAGTCCGTTTGCACCACCGCCGTAAACAAGGCTGTGTCCACGTTTTGCCATTTCTTCACCCAAAGCCTCGCCGGCAAGAATGTAGTCTTTATCTATTGCATTGCTTGATGCACCGTATACGCAAATTTTCATAATATATCCTCCTTACAAATGGGAATAATTTAGTATATCATATTTATTAAAAAAATACCATACCTTTTATTGACTAAAAAGATATTTTATTGTATAATTTTCTGTATTATGGAGGAAAAAATAATGATTAAAGAAAATATATACAGACAAATGGGCATCTTGGACGAACTGTTTGCATTTGGTGAGAATATTTTAAGCTCACTCGACGAGCGGTTCAAGACAATAGACGAAACTGCGGAGTTCAACCAGATAAAGGTGATAAAGGCTCTTCAAAATAACCGTGTTGACGCTGCGTGCTTTGCAGAGTCAACAGGCTATGGCTATGATGATGTGGGCAGAGATACGTTGGAAAGGGTGTATGCTGATTGCTTTGGTACAGAGGATGCATTGGTGAGACCTCAGATTACCTGCGGAACACACGCCCTTGCCCTTGCTTTAAGTGCAAATTTAAGACCGGGCGACGAAATTCTGTCTCCTGCTGGCAAGCCTTATGACACATTGGAGGGGGTAATAGGTATCCGTCCGCAAAAGGGCTCGCTTGCGGAATACGGCGTTACCTACCGTCAGGTGGATTTACTCCCCGACGACAGTTTCGACTACGACAAAATCCGTGAGGCTATAAACGAAAAAACACGACTTGTTACAATCCAGCGTTCCAAGGGTTACCAAACAAGAGAGACATTCTCGGTTGAAAAGATTGCAAAGCTGATAAAATTTGTTAAGGAAATTAAGCCGGATGTGCTTGTAATGGTTGATAACTGTTACGGGGAGTTTGTTGAAAAAATTGAACCGTCAGACTTCGGAGCGGATATGATTGTAGGTTCGCTTATTAAAAATCTTGGCGGCGGTCTTGCTCCGTCGGGCGGATATATATGTGGAACAAAGGAATGTATTGAAAACTGCGGTTATCGTCTTACTGCTCCCGGTCTCGGCAAAGAGGTTGGAACAAATATGGGCCTTATGCGTCAATTCTATCAGGGGCTTTTTATGGCACCTACCGTTGTTGCCGGTGCACTTAAAGGTGCAATTTTTGCGGCAAATATTTATGAAAGACTTGGCTTTAAATGTGTTCCCAATGCAACCGAAAGCCGGCACGATATAATTCAGGCAGTTGAATTAGGCAGTCCCGAACGATTGATTGCGTTCTGTAAGGGAATTCAGGCGGCAGCACCGGTTGACAGTTATGTAACTCCCGTGCCGGGAGATATGCCAGGGTACGAGTCCCAGGTTATTATGGCGGCAGGTGCTTTTGTTCAAGGCTCGTCAATCGAGCTTAGCGCCGATGCACCGCTTCGTGAACCGTATGCTGTTTATTTTCAGGGCGGGATAACCTGGTATCACGCAAAACTCGGAATATTAAAGTCTGTTCAGGCAATGCTTGATGAGGGCTTGATAGATAAGACAAAACTCAAAGGAGAGATGTAAAAATGTGGTTAATTTTGGCAATTGTTGCAATGCTTTGCTGGAGCGGCTCGGACTTTTTCAGCAAGCTCGGTTCAAAACCCTCTGACAAGTACAGTCATTGGAAGATGGTGATTGCTGTCGGTATTGTTATGGGTATTCACGCATTTATCGAAATAGCAAACGGTACAAAGATTACAATGCAGGATATAATCTATTATCTGCCGGCATCTTCAATGTACATACTTTCGATGATATTCGGCTATGTGTCACTCAGATACATTGAGCTTTCGGTTTCATCACCTATTTGTAATTCATCTGGAGCACTTGCGGCAATTCTGTGCTTTCTGGTGCTGGGACAGACTGTTGACAGTCTGTCAACCATTGGTATAGTTATTGTTTCAGCTGGTGTTATTTTCCTTGGTATTGCAGAATATACCGAGGACGATGAAGCAAAGATGAAGCGTCAGCTTAAGGCGAACCGCAAGTATACTAAAAGTGTTCTTGCAATACTTTTGCCTGTTCTCTATTGCCTGATTGATGCTCTTGGAACATTCTTTGATGCTTTAATACTGGAAGAGGGAAATACATTTATGACGAGTGTTTTCCATTACCTTGACGAGGATGTGGCAAATGTGGCTTACGAGCTTACATTCCTCTTTATGGCGGTTGTTGCGTTTATCTATGTGTTTGTAATAAAAAAGCAAAAGCTTTCTGCGCTTAACTTCAAAGAGGAAGGTCCCAAAGGTCTTGGCGCAATTTGCGAAACGGCAGGTCAGTTTGCTTATGTGTATGCACTTTCTGCAAATCCTGTCGGTGCAGCACCGATTATCTGTGCATACTGTGTGGTTTCCTCGCTGTGGAGTTCAATTTTCTTAAAAGAACGCCTTTCGTGGAAACATTACGCTTCATTAATAGCCGTGTTTGGCGGTATTATAATAATGGGGATAGCAGAGGGACTTGCAGAACTGTAAATGAGTTTTTAAGCCGGACAGACAAAAGTTTGTCCGGCTTTTTTTGTCACAAAACTAACCTTTTGTTGTTTTACAGTCTAAATATTTTGAATATATGTCTAATTTCTCACCTTTTGCATATCAAAAAATTTGTGTTTTTAAATCACATATGGTAAAATATGTAAAAATACTTACAAAAGAAAGGTGAGATGAAGAATGTTTGAAGAAAAGAGAAGCTCTCAGGTTTTATATCTGCCGGTAGATTCTATAAGACCTAATCCATATCAGCCGAGGAGAGAACTGGATAGGGGGGCACTTGAGGAGCTTGCACAATCCATTCGCCAGTACGGTCTTATGCAGCCGGTGGTGGTAAGGCAGATTAACGACAGGGATTTTGAATTAATTGCAGGTGAACGGCGGTTGCGTGCCTGTCGTATGGCTGACATGCGTGAAATTCCTGCAGTAGTGATGCGTGCAGGCGGAACAGATAGTGCGGTTATGGCGCTTATTGAAAACATACAGAGAGAGAACTTAGGATACATAGAGGAGGCGGAGGCGTTTTGTGCATTGCTTTCCGAGCACGGATTAACTCAGGAGGAGCTTGCGGAAAGACTTGGCAAAACCCAGTCGACTGTTGCAAATAAAATTAGAATTCTCAAACTTTCACCGCAAATACGGGAGATGCTTAAAGAAAATAACCTAAGCGAGCGTCACGCACGGGCACTTCTCAGAATTCCTGACGAAAAGACAAAACTTCGTGCACTTAATGTAATAGTGAGTAAAGGCTTAAATGTTGAAAAAACCGAAGAGTTGATTTCGGGAATGCTTAATCAAAACGGAGTAGTTAAGCGATCTGAAACAGTGAAAAATATCAGAGCGTTTCGTGATGTGCGGATTTTTTCAAATACAATAAGTCAGGCAGTTGATATGATGAAGCGGTCGGGGATTGCCGCAGAATCCAATCGCATTGAAAATGATGAATATATTGAATATACAATAAAAATCCCAAAGAATTTAGAGAGTGCGGTATAAAATTCAAAATACGGTCAATACTTCCATTTGTGGAGGTGTTGAATTTGAAAAAAACAAAAAAGGAAGTAAAGAAAAAGACAAGCTTTATTCAGCAGGCGGTGAAAAGCCGGGGCTTTTACATAGCTGCGGCTTCGCTGGCTGTGATAATAGGCTTTACGGTTTATGCAAGACAAATGAAAAGTGAGTTTCAGGAAGAGGTTGCATCTTTTGACGATACGGCTTGGAAAGATGCGATTGAGGATAGCGGTTACCAAATCGTAAATGTTGATGAAACAGTCAATGAGCCGCACACAGAAGCGAAACAAGCAACGGTTAACGCAACTTCTGAAACAAAAAACGCTGAGGCGGCAGTTCCTACATCTGCAACGCCCGAAAAGAGAACCGAAGTCCCAAAGTTTTCGATTCAGATGCCGTGTACCGGAGCGGTAGTTGCAGAGTGCTCGGTGGATGAGCTTGTGTATTGTGACGCTATGGACGACTGGCGAACCCACAATGGTATGGATATAGCCGCAGCTTTGGGCGACCAGGTCAAGGCGGCTGCCACTGGGGTAGTATCCAAAGTATATAAGGATGACCTTTTGGGCGTGGTTGTTGTTCTGGATCACGGAAGCGGAATTTCGTCACTTTACGGAAATCTTCAGAGTGCAGACTTCATAAAAACGGGAACAGAAGTCAAAGCCGGAGATATAATTGGCGGTATTGGTGAGCCGGGTGCACTTGAAGCAAAGGCAGAGCCGCATCTGCATTTTGAATTAATCGAAAACGGAGAATATAAGAACCCTAAAGAATATCTGCAGTGATAAAAGGGGATGTTAAAATAGTCCAGACCACAAAAAGACTGGAAAAACAATGAATATTCCTTGCAAATTAGCAATAAAAAACTTTTATAAATGTTGAAAAATCGCATAGTAATGCGATTTTTCTGCTTTTGTAATCTTTTTGCGCTACGCACAAACCTCGCCTCTCGGTGTACACAAGTACACCTTCGGGTAACCCAAAGTCTTGACTTTGGCTCGGTTTGTGTGTTCTGAATCAATTTTACCTATCCCCTAATGGAAGGCAGTTTAAAAACAATGTTTTTAAACTGCCCATTTTTTTAAAAAACTATTGTATCTGCTGAAATTTTGTGGTAAAATATTTAATATGTATAGCTATGTGCATGAACGAATAGAGATATAGTAAAATGTGTTATGGAGGTCAACTGATGTTTGTGATAGAAATGATCAAAACATTCATTTTAGGAGTTGTAGAGGGTATTACGGAGTGGCTTCCCATAAGCTCTACCGGGCATATGATACTCGTAAATGAATTTATTCGGAACGAAAACAGCTTTACTTCGTCAGACTTGTATCTTTATGTTATTCAGCTTGGGGCAATCCTTGCTGTTGTAACTCTTTATTTCCGCAAGCTTAATCCATTTGCTTCGTCAAAATCCAAAACCGAAAGAATAGGAACATGGAATATGTGGGGCAAGGTTATAGTTGCCTGTATTCCGGCGGCGGTTATAGGACTGCTGCTTGACCCGATAATGGAGAAGTTTGAAAACTGGCAGGTTGTGTCGGCTACATTAATAGTATATGGTATCGCATTTATATTAATTGAAAGAATAAATAAAAAGACCACCGTTCTCACAATGGACGATATGAGCTACAAAACAGCACTTCTTATCGGTGCGTTTCAAGTGCTGTCAATTATTCCGGGAACATCAAGGTCCGGCTCAACAATACTCGGGGCAATGCTTCTTGGCTGTTCCAGAAGTGTTGCGGCGGAATTTTCGTTTTTCCTCGCCATTCCGGTAATGTTTGGAGTAAGCCTCTTGAAAATTTTGAAGTACGGACTTGTTATGAGTATGCAGGATGCGATTATTCTTCTTTCAGGAATGGCGGTTGCGTACATTGTTTCTATGATGTCGATTAAATTCCTTATGAATTATGTAAGAAAGCATGACTTCAAGGCATTTGGTATATATAGAATAATCCTAGGTATAGTTGTAATTTTGTATTTTGTACTTATCTGAAAATTTTAAAATACCGACGAAAAGGGAGATATTATGGCTGAAAGAAAAAGAACAACCTCGGGGAGACGCACAACTTCCCGTACAACCCGAAGCACTTCTGCCAAGGGTAGAACAACGCGGGCACAGAACCAGAAAACCAAAAAACGCAGTGCTGAAATTAAGGGTATAGTCCTTATTGCTCTCGGTATATTTGTTGCACTTTCGTTCTGGGAAGGGGCAACAGGGATTGTGGGTGAGATATTCAGAGGGATGCTTATGGGTCTCTTTGGTGGCGCAGCAGTGATTTTCTTTGTGTTTATTATATGGACGGGTGTAAATATGTTCATAGAAAAACGTAAAGAGAATACAGGCTACAAAATATGGGTACTTCTTGCACTTATGATTGTCACATCTGTAATCTGGGCACTTTGGCACGAAGATACTGCATGGAGTTATCCTAACTTTTTAAGTGCAATTCGCAGTATGTACGATTGGGGCAAGGACGGTAGCTCGGGCGGTGTTATAGGAACACTTCTTTGCATCGGGCTCGTAAAGTGCCTCGGAACAGTTGGTACAACAATTCTGTCCATTGCGGCGGCAATGATATTGTTGCTAATACTCACAGAGGTATCGCTTGAAAAACTGTTTAAGTCAATTTCATCATACATAAAACGGAATAAAGAGGATATGGCAGCGGCACTTGATGAGGAAGTGGAGCTGGATATAGAAGAAAAACCCCGGAAAGAAAAGAAACTGGGAAGAAAGAAAAAGGAAAAAGTCACAACCCGGCAGATTCCACAAAATCCGGGCGAGAGCGCAGAGCATACTCCAAACAACGATTACTTTGATGTGTATTTTAAGAACGATGCTCTTGCAGAAATTGCAGACGGTCATAAAACAACAACCAGAAAGCCGTTCAGGTTTGATGTGGAGGATGATGAACCGAACGGAGCAGTTGATATTGCCGAGGTTGCGTCCGAGGTAATCCGTGAACAGGGGAATTCTGCAAAGACTACGGCGGTAGCTCCGAGATTTGAGATAACCGAGGAAAATGCAGGGGTTCTCACCCAGCTTCCGGACGAGAATGGTAATTTCAAAAATGACGACGGCGAGTTTGAACCACCTAGCCTTGTGCAGATGCAAGAGAAAGTTGACCCGATGACTCAGGCGGCTCTTGACGAAGGTATATCATTTGACCGTGCAGTTGAGGCAGGTAAGCGCATAAAGCACGAAGAGGCAGAGCAGGCGGCAAATAGCATAAATATAATGGCGAAAGAGAATATAGAGGCAACAAAGATTATAAATTACAAGCTGCCAGCGGTATCACTTCTTGAAAAGCCTAAGGCAAAAGCGAAAAGCCGTGCTGAGATAAAGCGTGAGCTTGAGAACAAGGCAAATAAGCTACTTGAAACACTCGCAAGCTTTAAGGTCGAGGCGGATATTCTTAATATTACTCAGGGCCCCACAGTTACAAGATTTGAGCTTCAGCCGGGCTTTGGTGTAAAGGTTTCTAAAATAACAAATCTTGCTGATGACATCGCACTCAGTCTTGCGGCATCGGGCGTGCGCATTGAAGCACCTATCCCCGGTAAGGCGGCAATAGGTATTGAAATCCCGAACGAAGAGGCAAGCTCAGTTCCAATACGTGAGGTTATTGACACGGACGAGTTCAGAGACTTTAAATCAAAAACAGCATTTGCTCTAGGCAAGGACATCAGTGGCAGAGGAGTGATTGCCGATGTTTCAAAATTTCCTCATGTTCTGATTGCCGGTGCTACCGGTTCGGGTAAGAGTGTATGTATAAACTCTCTGATTACGAGTATACTTTATAAAGCAAAGCCCAACGAGGTTAAAATGATAATGGTTGACCCAAAAATGGTTGAGCTTGGTGTATATAACGGAATTCCGCATTTGCTTATACCGGTTGTTACTGACCCAAAGCATGCGGCAGGTGCACTTAACTGGGCAGTTGCTGAGATGCAGAACCGTTATCAGTTGATGAAGGATAATAAAGTGCGTAACCTTCAGGGCTATAATTTGCTTATGGAGGAACAGGGAACTCCGGAAAACAAGCTTCCCGAAATCGTCATAATTATTGACGAGCTTGCGGACCTTATGCTTGCAGCCAAAAACGAGGTCGAGGACGCGATAAATCGTCTTGCAGCACTTGCAAGAGCGGCGGGTATGTATCTTGTAATCGCAACCCAGAGGCCGTCTGTTGATGTAATTACCGGTGTGATTAAGGCTAATGTTCCATCTAGAATAGCATTTGCAGTTTCTTCTCAGGTCGACAGCCGTACAATTCTTGACGCTATGGGCGCAGAAAAACTCCTCGGAAAAGGAGATATGCTGTATGCACCCAGAGGTGAGAGTAAGTCTATTAGAATTCAGGGTAACTTTATCTCAGACAGCGAAATTGAAAATGTCATTAACTTTGTTAAAAAGCAGTACGAGGCTGAATATGATGAATCCATACTTGAACATATTGAAAATGCTCAGGAGGCGCAGAATGCTGCAAATGAAGATGACAGCCACACAAGGAGCGGTGATAAGGACGAGCTGTTTGTAAAAGCAGCGGAGCTTGTATTTGAATCCGGTCAGGCATCGGTGGCAATGCTCCAGCGTCGTTATAAAATAGGTTATCAGCGCGCGGCTCGAATTATTGACCAGCTTGAAGAAAATCGCATTATTGGTCCGTATGAGGGAACTAAGCCAAGACAGGTTCTTATAACCAGAAATGAGCTTAATGAAATGATTATGAACAGTCCGGATTAGTGAAAAACCGCTGAAAACAGCCAGTTTATTGCGTATTTAGCATAAAAGGGGTTGTTAAAATTTGTGCAAACTCACGAATTTGGGAAAAAATACAGAAAACTATGGAAATTTCAAAAATAATGTAGTAAAATAATCTTAACGTTATGAAAAAACATTCTAAACAAAACAATATTAAAGAAAAGGAGTTTTAAGAATGAATAAACAGGAATTGATTTCAGCAATGGCTGAAAAGGCAAATCTCTCTAAGAAGGATGCAGAAGCAGCTCTTAACGCATTTGTTTGTGCAGTTGAAGGCGCACTCGCTAAGGGTGACAAGGTTCAGCTCGTAGGCTTCGGCGGTTTCGAAGTTAGAGAAAGAGCAGCAAGAACTGGCAGAAATCCTCAGACAGGTGCTGAGATGAAGATTGCTGCAGCTAAGGTTCCCGCTTTCAAGGCAGGTAAGGCACTTAAGGATCTCATCAACAAATAAGCATAAATTATGCTCTTAAAGGAACGCCTTAAGGCGTTCCTTTTTTCGTTGTAAATTACATAACAGTATATATAATGAAAGGAATGAAAAAAATGAAAAGTTTTTCATATAGAACACGAGGAACATGTTCCAGAGAAATACGATTTGAACTTGATGGCAGTGTGGTGAAAAATGTTCAGTTTGTAATGGGTTGTCAGGGTAATACCACTGGCGTAGCAAGACTGGTTGAGGGTATGGAGGCAAATGAGGCGATTTCCCGACTTGAAGGAATTAACTGCGGCGGTAAAGGAACATCCTGCCCCGACCAGCTTGCACAGGCACTTAGAGCGGCACTTGACGAAGAAAAATAAGCGTTTGTAGACTCTGTATACAAATTACGAATAATATACCATATTTATGTATAAATTTTTGGAAAAATTTATATATATAGTACTTGACAAAATAACAAATTATTGTTACAATATATAAGATTTTTAATATTGGGATAGTGTGGGGTTTCACACATCCTGTCGCATTAAAAATGCAAAGGTGAAAAAATGGAAAGAATAAAGACAAGCACTCATGTGGTTGGTCTCAAACAAACAAAGAAAGCACTGGAAGCGGGTTTGGCAGAACTTGTGTTTATAGCAAAGGATGCAGACGCGCACGTGGTGATTCCTCTGGAAAAGCTCTGTGAGGTTAAAAAAACCGAAGTGATATATGTAGATAATATGAAGGAACTCGGCAAGGCTTGCCGTATTGATGTTCCCACTGCGGTTGCTACTATTGTTAAAAGCGCTTAGGCGTTTTTATATAGGAAGTGTTTGCTTCCGTCAAATTATATACAGGAGGTGAGATTCGTTGCCAACATTTAACCAGTTAGTTAAGAAAGGCAGAAAGACTGCTGAGAAAAAGTCTACAGCACCGGCTCTCTTGGATGGATTTAATACCATTAAGAAAAAGCACACTGTTCAGGCTTCTCCGCAGAAGAGAGGTGTTTGTACTTCTGTTAGAACAATGACACCTAAAAAGCCTAACTCTGCTCTCCGTAAGGTTGCCAGAGTTCGTCTTACAAACGGTATTGAGGTTTCAGCTTACATCCCCGGTATCGGTCACAACCTGCAGGAACATAGCGTTGTGCTTATCCGTGGCGGTAGAGTAAAGGACCTCCCTGGTGTTCGTTACCACATTATCCGCGGTACACTTGATACACAGGGTGTTCAGAAGAGAAACCAGTCCAGATCTAAGTATGGTGCAAAGAGACCTAAGGCTTAGTAGTGTAAGACAAAAAATCAGTTAGAAATTTAGTTTATAGTGCGTATTACTATTTAATATATATGAGACAGCAGTCTCGGATGCGATAGTCAATACAGCACTAACAGTATCCAAAGTGGGTATTGAGTACCTGTGGATAACATTTACCACAAAGAATGGAGGGAAGAACAGTGCCAAGAAAAGGACATATTGCACGCCGTGATGTGCTGCCGGATCCTATGTACAACAGCAAAACTGTTACACGTCTTATTAACAATATCATGCTCGACGGTAAAAAGGGTGTTGCTCAGGCAATTGTTTATGATGCATTTGAAATCATAAAGGAAAAGACAGGTAAGGACCCTGTTGAAGTGTTTGAGGAAGCTATGAATGCCGTTATGCCTGTACTCGAAGTTAAGGCAAGACGTGTTGGTGGTGCTAACTATCAGGTTCCGATTGAGGTTAGAGCAGAAAGAAGAGAGACTCTCGGCCTCAGATGGATCACTCTTTATGCAAGACAGAGAAGCGAAAGAACAATGGCTGAAAGACTTGCAAACGAGCTGATGGATGCTACAAACAGCACAGGCGGAGCATTCAAGAAGAAAGAAGACACACACAAAATGGCTGAAGCAAACAAAGCGTTTGCACACTTCCGCTGGTAATCTCGCTTTGAAAATTACTTCATCTTTGGCAGCGTTGCTCGGTGACGAAAAATGCTCACATATATCATATATGCTCCGCTTTTTTGCACCTCACATCTGCCAAACCAAAAGCAATTTTCTGTGCGATATACTATTAGGAATTAAGCCAATTTTCGATTTACTTTACTTTTATTATGAAAGGAGAGAAAAGTTATGGGTAGAGCGTATTCACTTGAAAGAACAAGAAATATCGGTATCATGGCTCATATCGATGCCGGTAAGACTACTACTACAGAACGTATCTTGTATTATACAGGTATTAACCATAAGCTTGGTGAAACCCACGAGGGCGGCGCTACAATGGACTGGATGGCTCAGGAGCAGGAGCGTGGTATTACAATTACCTCTGCTGCTACAACATGTTTCTGGGAACCCAAGGAAGGTCCTTACGGCGGCATGAAGCACAGAGTAAACATTATTGATACTCCCGGACACGTTGACTTCACAGTTGAAGTTCAGAGATCTCTCAGAGTTCTTGACGGTTCGGTTACAGTTATGTGTGCTAAAGGCGGCGTAGAACCCCAGTCAGAAACAGTTTGGCGTCAGGCTGACGAATATAAAGTACCCCGTATGATATTTGTTAACAAAATGGATATTATGGGTGCTGACTTCTACAATGTTGTGAATATGATTCACGAAAGACTTAATGCTAACGGTGTTCCGATTCAGCTCCCTATCGGTGCTGAGGAGACTTTTGTTGGTATTATCGACCTTATGAATATGGAAGCTGAGATTTATGATGATGAACTTGGTAACACTTATCATAAGGACGCTATTCCTGCAGATATGCTTGAAAAGGCACAGGAATATCGCGATAAGATGGTTGAATCTATTTGCGAAACAGATGAAGAACTTCTTGAGAAGTACTTTGGCGGTGAGGAAATCACTGTTGATGAACTCAAGGCTGCACTTCGTCGTGCAACAATTAACAACGAAATCGTACCTGTTCTTTGCGGAACAGCGTACAGAAATAAGGGTGTTCAGCTTCTTCTCGATGCAGTTATCGAGTATATGCCGGCTCCCACAGATGTACCCAATATCCAGGGCGTAAATCCCGAAACAGACGAAGCTGATGAAAGACCGTCATCAGATGATGCACCTTTCGCAGCACTTGCATTTAAGATTGCAACTGACCCGTTTGTAGGTAAGATTTGCTTCTTCCGTGTATATTCAGGTACACTTGAAAAGGGTTCACACGTACTCAACTCTTGCAAAGGCAAGCGTGAACGTATTGGTAGAATCCTCCAGATGCATGCAAACCACAGAGAAGACCTTGATATCGTTTACTCCGGTGATATTGCAGCAGCTGTTGGTCTCCAGAACACAACCACAGGTGAAACTCTTTGTGATGAGAAGCATCCTATTATTCTCGAATCAATGAACTTCCCTGAACCGGTTATCCGTGTTGCTATCGAGCCTAAGACAAAGGCTGGTCAGGAAAAGATGGGCATTGCTCTTGCAAAGCTCGCTGAAGAAGACCCGACCTTCAAAACTTATACAGATGAAGAAACAGGTCAGACAATTATCGCAGGTATGGGTGAGCTTCACCTTGAGATTATCGTTGACCGTCTCTTACGTGAATTTAAGGTTGAAGCAAACGTTGGTGCTCCTCAGGTATCTTACCGTGAAGCATTCAAGAACGCAGTTGACATCGAGCATAAGTATGCTCGTCAGTCAGGTGGTAAGGGTCAGTACGGTCATGTACTTGTTAAGTTCGAGCCCCTCGAAGAAGGCGAAGGCTATGTATTCGAGAACAAGGTTGTCGGCGGTGCTATTCCTAAGGAATACATCCCCGCTGTAGATGCAGGTATCCAGAGCGCAATGCTCAACGGTGTACTCGCAGGCTACAATGTAGTTGACCTTAAGGCTACACTTTACGATGGTTCATACCATGAAGTTGACTCTTCTGAAATGGCATTTAAGATTGCTGCTTCAATGGCGTTCAAGGAAGGTATGAGAAAGTCAAACCCTGTTCTGAAAGAACCCATTATGCTTGTTAATGTAATTACACCTGATGATTACCTCGGCTTCGTTATCGGCGACCTTAGCTCAAGACGTGGTATGATTAAGTGCCAGGAATCAAGATCCGGCGGTGTAACTCAGGTTACAGCTGATGTTCCGCTTTCAGAAATGTTCGGTTATGCAACCGTTCTCCGCTCAGGAACACAGGGCCGTGGACAGTACTCAATGGAACCCTCACACTACAGCGAAGTTCCGAAGTCTGTTCAGGAAAAGATTATCAGCGAAAGAGCAAAATCCGAGTAATTTTTCAAAGATTCGAAATCTTTTGCAAGATAATTTTTAAAAAGCTATTGAAAAGTAGCTTTGAATGTAGTAAAATAATTAGTAAACAATTAACTTATATAAGTTAGGAGGAAATTAAAATGGCAAAAGCTAAATACGAAAAAACCAAACCGCATGTTAACATCGGTACAATCGGTCACGTTGACCATGGTAAGACAACTCTTACTGCAGCAATCACAAAGGTGCTTTCACTTTCAGGTAAGGCACAGTTCGAAGCTTACGATATGATCGATAAGGCTCCTGAAGAAAGAGAAAGAGGTATTACAATTTCTACAGCACACGTTGAGTACGAGACAGACAACCGTCACTACGCTCACGTTGACTGCCCCGGACATGCTGACTACGTTAAGAACATGATCACTGGTGCAGCTCAGATGGATGGTGCTATCCTCGTTGTTTCTTCTGCTGATGGTCCTATGCCTCAGACAAGAGAACACATCCTTCTTTCAAGACAGGTTGGCGTTCCCTATATCGTAGTATTCATGAACAAGGTTGACCAGGTTGACGACCCCGAACTTCTCGAGCTCGTTGAAATGGAAATCAGAGAACTCCTTACAGAATATGAATTCCCGGGCGATGATACACCTATCGTTAAGGGTACAGGTCTTGGCGTTCTTGAATGTACTTCAACAGATCCCAACGCTCCTGAATATGCATGTATCCACGAGCTCATGGCTGCAGTTGACAGCTATATTCCTGCTCCTGAAAGAGCAACAGACAAGCCCTTCCTTATGCCCGTTGAGGACGTATTCTCAATCACAGGCCGTGGTACAGTTGCTACCGGTAGAGTTGAGAGAGGTGTTGCTCACGTTGGTGACGAAGTTGAAATCGTTGGTCTTTCAGACGAATCAAGAAAAGTTGTTATTACAGGTCTTGAAATGTTCAGAAAGCTCCTCGACGAAGCTGAAGCTGGTGATAACGTAGGTGCTCTTCTCCGTGGTGTTCAGAGAAACGAAATCGAAAGAGGACAGGTTCTTGCAAAGCCCGGTTCAATCAACCCCCACACAAAGTTCAAGGGTGAGGTTTACGTTCTGACAAAGGAAGAAGGCGGCCGTCATACACCGTTCTTCACAAACTACAGACCTCAGTTCTATTTCAGAACAACTGACGTTACAGGTGTTGTTAACCTTCCCGAAGGCACAGAAATGTGTATGCCTGGTGATAACGTAACTATGACTGTTGAGCTCACAACACAGATCGCTATCGAAGAAGGTCTTCGTTTTGCTATCCGTGAAGGTGGCCGTACAGTTGGTTCAGGCGTTGTTACTGAAATCGTTGAGTAATTTAAATTTACGCTAACTAAAATATCCACTCCTTATGGAGTGGATATTTTTTTGCTATAGTTGAATATATTGATAAGGTTGTGCTGCTTAAATACAATATATTGTGTTTGGGTGGCATTTTTTTATATTATTTCATAAAAAGATTTACAAAAAGAATGTCTAAAATTTGTGAAAAAGGTCGAAAATATTTTTATACATTTTTGCTTAAAACGGCTTTGCTTTACTGCCGCAAGGGTTACGGGGATATGGAAGTAAATGGAAATAAAAATGTGTTCGGAAATCGTATTGACAAAGATTTTAGACTGCTATATAATAGCATATATAGTGCAATTTAGAAAAAAGACAACCCAATATATTGTGGTTTTTGGCAAAATTTAGACACAAGGGCCTCAAAGCCTTGCTGTGCGTAGGATTGGAGGGTTTTGTGTGAAAATTTGTGGACTTATGAAGCTGACTCTTCTGGATTTTCCGGGGAAAGTGGCATGTACAGTTTTTCTTGGAGGATGTAACCTTAGATGCCCTTTTTGTCACAATGCAGAGCTTGCGTTTGAGGGTTGCGGTGACGAGATTTCCGAGGAAGAATTCTTTAAATTCCTTGAAAAACGCAAAGGAATTCTCGACGGCGTGTGCGTATCAGGCGGTGAGCCCTTGTTATATGATGGAATTATTCCGTTCTTGAAAAAGATAAAAGATATGGGTTTTGCTGTAAAGCTTGATACAAACGGGTGTTTCCCCGAAAGGCTTGAGGCGGTTATTGCAGCTAAGGCTTGTGATTATGTTGCGATGGATGTCAAAAATTCTTTGCCGGAATATGGAAAGACTGTTGGAATTGAGGACTTTGACACCGGTGGGGTTGAAAAAAGCATTGAAATCCTTAAAGCATCGGGAATTGACCACGAATTTCGTACAACGGTAGTCAAGGGCTTGCATACCGAAAAGAGTATAGAGGCACTTTCGGCACTCATAAAGGACGAAAAAAAGTATTTTCTTCAGGCATTTGTTAAGAGCGACAGGGCTCCGGACAATACCTTGGAGGAATACACAAAGGATGAGCTTGAAATTTTACTCAAAATTGCACAGCGGAATGTTCCTGATGCTGTTTTGAGAGGAATATAAATTTTGGAATTTTTAGTAACGGAGGAGAAAGATATGTATAAGGTAAGGAAAAGAGACAATAAGCTTGTAGACTTTCAATTAGCACGAATCAGCGATGCTATAACCCAGGCTTTTGAAGCGCAGAACAGACAATATAATTCTGACATAATCGATTTGCTGGCACTGAAAGTAACAGCACACTTTGAACCCAAGGTTGAGAATGAAGCGATTGCTGTCGAAACAATTCAGGATAGTGTGGAAGAAATTCTTGTTCAGGCAGGCTATGCCGATGTTGCAAAGGCGTATATCCTTTACAGAAAACTGCACGAAAAAATGCGTAATATGCAGTCAACCGTGCTTGACTATCAGCAGGTTGTTGACAATTACCTCAAAATTAATGACTGGCGTGTGAAGGAAAATTCAACCGTTACATACTCTGTTGGCGGTCTTATTCTTTCAAACTCCGGTGCGATAACTGCAAACTACTGGCTCAGTGAAATTTATGATGAAGAAATTGCAAACGCTCACCGCGATGCGGATATTCACATTCATGACCTTTCAATGCTGACAGGGTATTGTGCTGGCTGGTCACTTAAACAGCTTATTCAGGAGGGTCTTGGCGGTGTTGAGGGTAAGATTACCTCTGCGCCTGCAAGCCATCTTGCAACTCTCTGTAACCAGATGGTTAACTTCCTTGGTATTATGCAGAACGAATGGGCAGGTGCTCAGGCTTTCAGCTCGTTTGACACATATCTTGCACCCTTTGTCAAGGTTGATAACCTCAGCTATGACCAGGTTAAGAAGTGCATCGAATCCTTTATATACGGCGTAAATACTCCCTCTCGTTGGGGTACTCAGGCTCCGTTCTCCAATATTACACTTGACTGGACCGTTCCGGCAGACCTTGCAGAGCTTCCTGCAATCGTTGGTGGCAAGGAAATGGACTTCAAGTATAAGGATTGTAAAAAGGAAATGGATATGGTCAACAAGGCGTTCATCGAGGTTATGATTGAGGGTGACGCAAACGGCCGTGGCTTCCAGTATCCTATCCCCACATACTCAATTACAAAGGATTTTGACTGGTCAGAAACAGAGAACAATAAGCTTCTCTTTGAAATGACCTCAAAATATGGTACACCATATTTCTCGAACTATATCAACAGTGATATGGAACCCAGCGACATCAGAAGTATGTGCTGCCGCCTAAGACTTGACCTCCGTGAACTCAGAAAGAAGACAGGCGGATTCTTCGGCAGTGGTGAAAGCACCGGTTCAGTTGGTGTTGTAACAATCAATATGCCCAGAATTGCATATCTTGCAGCTAACGAAGAGGATTTCTTCAGAAGACTCAATAAGCTTATGGATATTTCGGCGCGCTCACTCAGTATTAAGAGAAACGTTATTACCAAGCTTCTTGACGAAGGACTTTATCCGTATACCAAGCGTTATCTTGGTTCATTTGAAAACCATTTCTCAACAATCGGTCTTATTGGTATGAACGAAGTGGGCCTGAATGCAAAATGGCTTGGCAAGGATATGACCGCAAAGGAAACACAGGAATTCACAAAGAAAGTTCTCAACCATATGCGTGAAAGACTGTCCGACTATCAGGAAAAATACGGTGACCTTTATAACCTTGAAGCAACTCCGGCAGAATCAACAACATATCGTTTTGCAAAGCATGATGTAAAGAGATATCCCGAAATCATTACAGCTGCAGAGGAAGGCGGAACACCTTATTACACCAACAGCTCACACCTCCCAGTTAACTATACAAATGATGTGTTTGATGCCCTTGATATTCAGGACGAACTGCAAACCCTCTATACATCGGGTACAGTATTCCACGCATTTATCGGTGAAAAGCTTCCTGATTGGAGCGCAGCCGCAAGCCTTGTGAGAAAGATTGCGGAAAATTATGAGCTTCCGTATTACACGCTGTCCCCCACATACTCGGTATGTAAGGACCATGGTTACCTTAACGGCGAACAGAAAGTTTGTCCTATTTGTGGCGGCAGAACAGAGGTTTACAGTCGTATAACAGGCTACTACCGTCCGGTAGGTAACTGGAACGATGGTAAGACTCAGGAATACAAGGAACGCAAGCTTTATGATATAAAGAACTCGGTTCTTAAGAAAAAGGCAGAGGGCAAGATTGCGGAAACACCTGTTATGGAGGTAACTCCGGCTTGTGACGAGGGTGAAGAAAGAGTTATGCTCTTTACAACAAAGACCTGTCCCAACTGTAAAGCTGCAGCGTCCGTGCTTGAAAAGAACAATGTTGGTTATACTAAGATTGATGCTGAAGACAATGCAGAAACATCAAAGGGTTATGACATCCGTCAGGCACCCACTCTGATTGTTGAAAAGGATGGCAAGGTTATGAAGTTTGCCGGAATGTCCGAAATCAAAAAATATACAGACAGCATTAAATAGTACACATTTGAGGGAAAGGAAAATCATAAATGTATGATATAATTATAATCGGCGGAGGTCCTGCGGGACTTACCGCCGCCCTCTATGCGCTCAGGGCGGAAAAGTCGGTTCTGGTCCTTGAAAAGTCGGGACTTGGCGGTCAGATTGCCCTCTCCGGAAAGATAGAGAATTTTCCGGGTGTTGCGCAGATGAGCGGAGCAGAGTTTGCTGAGACCCTTTCGGGTCAGGTTGAAGCCCTTGGCGGTCAGATTGAGTATGAGGCAGCTCTTGAAATTAAAGACGGGGCGATTAAAACGGTTGTAACCGATTTTGGTGAGTATCAAGCTAAAAGTGTAATTATCGCAACCGGAGTTCAGAACAGACGGCTTGGAGTAAAAGGTGAGGACGAATTTATCGGCAGAGGCGTTTCGTTCTGTGCGGTGTGTGACGGAGCTTTTTACAAAGGTAAAACAGTTGCAGTGATTGGTGGCGGTAACACTGCGGTTGAAGATGCGGAATATCTTTCGGATATTGCTGAGAAGGTATATCTTATCCATCGCAGAGACGCATTTCGCGCTGAAGAAAAGTTGGTAAAGCGCCTTGCGGAAAAACCAAATGTAGAATTTGTTCTTGACACGACAGTTCAGGAATTTTGCGGCGGTGCGGATGGAATAAGCGGAATTGATGTTGTCAGTGTGAAAACTAATGCAGTTCGCCGTATTGCTCTTGACGGAGTATTTGTGGCCGTAGGTCAGATTCCACAGAACGATATGTTCAAAGGGTTAATCGCAATTGATGACGGAGGCTTTATTTCAGCCGGCGAAAATTGCTTTACCGATAAAAAAGGAATCTTTGTTGCAGGCGATTGCCGTAACAAAACTGTCCGGCAGCTGACAACAGCGGTTGGTGACGGAAGCGTAGCTGCTCTTGCTGCTTGCGCATATGTAAGTGAAAACTAATATAAGAACTGTGATAAAATGTTGGAGTTTTACCACAGTTCTTTTTGTTTTCTTTGAAAAATGAAGTTTTATCTTTTTTTTTCTGTGAATGTATTGACATTTTTTTGTTTTTGTTGTAATATGTATTTGTTAAATTATGAATTAAGATGTAATTTTCCGAAGATGGGAGGAATTGCAGTGGTTAAATTTTATACAAAGGATATTGAAAAGTCACCCAGAATTGAAAAACTGAAAAGCGCATTATATGCAAAAATGCCGGAGATAGAGGCTGACAGAGCTGTCTTGGTGACCGAGGCGTACAGGGAAACGGAAGGACTGCCGGTTATTCTGCGACGTTCAAAAGCGTATAAGAAAATTCTTGAAAACATTCCTGTAACAATCCGTGATGATGAACTCATTGTAGGTAGTGCAACAAGGGCGCCCCGCGGTTGTCAGGTATTTCCTGAATTTTCATACAAATGGCTTGAGTCCGAGCTTGATACTGTTGAAAAAAGGACTGCAGACCCATTCTACATAGCAGAGGAAACCAAGCAGACCCTGCGTGAAGTGTATAAGTATTGGGATGGTAAAACTACAAGTGACCTTGCCACGGCGTATATGCGTCCTGAAACCTTGCAGGCGATTGAACATAATATCTTTACACCGGGTAATTACTTCTATAACGGGGTTGGACATGTTACTGTTAATTATGGGGAAATTCTTAAAATTGGGTTTGACGGTATAATAAAAAAGGCAAAATCGGAGCTTGATAATATTGATATAAAGGCTGAAAATGCTTGTGAAAAAAGAATGTTTCTTGAGGCGGTTATTGAAAGCTTTGAAGCGTCAATTAATTATGCGCGCAGATATTCACAGCTTGCATTTAATATGGCTAAGAACTGCAGTGATGCGACAAGACGCAGCGAGCTTGAACAAATAGGTAAAATTTGCGGAAGAGTTCCGGAATTTGGGGCGGAAAGCTTTTATGAGGCGTGCCAATCGTTCTGGTTTGTGCAGATGCTTCTTCAGATAGAATCAAGCGGACACTCGATTTCACCAGGTCGTTTTGATGTGTATATGTATCCGTATTTTGAAAAAGATTTGGCAAACGGACAGATAACCCGAGAATTTGCTCAGGAACTTATGGATTGTATATGGATTAAGCTGAACGATTTGAATAAATGCAGAGACGCGGCATCTGCAGAAGGCTTTGCGGGATACAGTCTGTTTCAGAATCTCATTGCAGGCGGACAGGATAAAAACGGTGAAGATATAACAAATGACTTGTCTTTTATGTGTATAAACTCATCAATGCATGTTATGTTGCCGCAACCATCACTTTCGGTTCGTGTGTGGAACAAAACACCTCATGAGCTTTTAGTTAAAGCGGCAGAGCTGACCAGAACAGGAAGCGGTCTTCCGGCATATTACAATGATGAAGTAATAATTCCGGCACTTATAAGTCGCGGACTTACTCTTGAAGATGCTCGTGAATACAACATTATCGGTTGTGTTGAACCTCAAAAGTCCGGCAAAACCGAAGGCTGGCACGATGCGGCATTCTTTAATATGTGCAGACCCCTTGAATTGGTGTTCTCAAACGGTATGGACGAGGGTAAACAGATAAGTATTAAAACCGGAGAGGTTGAAAATATGAATTCGTTTGACGAATTCTATGATGCATACAAGGCACAGATGGAATATATGATTTCGTTGCTTGTAGATGCAGATAATGCAATTGATATGGCGCATGCAAAACGCTGCCCGTTACCATTCCTTTCGGGTATGATTGAAGATTGTATCGGCAGAGGAAAAAGCGTTCAGGAAGGCGGTGCAATATATAACTTTACCGGACCGCAGGGATTTGGAATTGCCAATATGACGGATGCGTTGTATGCTATAAAGAAGCTTGTTTTTGAGGAACGCAAATTCACCCTTACAGAGCTTAAAGAAGCTCTTTTGAACAACTTTGGGAAAAAAGAAACTGCAGATGATGCAAAGGCGATAACTATTGGTGTGGTTAAGGGTCTTGCGGAAAAAGGCGTTGAGGTCACCGAGGAACAAATAGCGAACATTTACAAAAATGTAAGCGGTGGCAGCTTTTCAGCTGATGGAAGATGTTCGGAAATTCTTCGTGCAATTGAGGAAGTCCCGAAGTTTGGAAATGATATACCTGAGGTTGACGCTTTTGCGCGCGATGTTGCATATACCTATACAAAACCTCTTGAACAGTACAAAAACCCGAGAGGCGGTATCTTCCAGGCGGGTCTGTATCCTGTTTCGGCAAATGTGCCGCTTGGTGCACAGACAGGGGCAACTCCGGATGGAAGATATGCAAAAACTCCTATTGCAGACGGGGTGTCACCTGCGGCAGGCAGAGATGTAAATGGCCCGACAGCTGCGGCAAACTCTGTGGCAAAGCTTGACCACTATATTGCCTCGAACGGTACTTTGTTCAATATGAAGTTCCACCCATCAGCTCTTGAGGGCGTTTCGGGAATAGAAAGCTTTGTTGCACTTATACGCGGATATTTTGACCAGAAAGGTTCACATATGCAGTTTAATGTTGTAAGCCGTGAAACACTTCTTGATGCACAAAAGCATCCCGAAAATTATAAGAACCTTGTTGTCCGTGTTGCGGGATACAGTGCTTTGTTTACAACACTCTCAAAATCACTGCAGGATGATATTATTAACAGAACCGAACAAAAGGGATTTTAGATATGAACAATGATTACTTAAAACGGACAGGCAGAATATTTGATATTCAGCGGTTTTCGGTTCATGACGGACCGGGGGTCCGGACAATCGTATTTTTAAAAGGTTGTTTTTTGCGCTGTAAATGGTGTTGCAATCCTGAATCTCAGCGTTATGATGTTGAAACCATGACGGTGGGCGGCAAGGAAAAGATAATGGGGCGCGATGTGACTGTTGAAGAAATAATAGACGTTGTTGAAAAAGACAGGATATACTATCGCAGGTCAGGCGGCGGTCTTACTCTGTCGGGCGGTGAATGTCTGGCACAACCGGAATTTGCTGCTGCAATTTTAAAAGCGTGCCACGAAAGAGGTATAAATACGGCGATTGAGTCAACGGGCTTTGCTGCTTTTGAGAAGATTGAAATGCTTCTTCCGCATCTTGATTTGTTCCTGATGGATATTAAGCACATAAACAGCGAAAAACATAAGGCTTACACTACGCAGTCCAATGCACTTATTTTAGAAAATGCAAAAAAAATTGCACAGCGTGCAAAAGAGCTTATTATAAGAGTTCCTGTTATACCGGGCTTTAATGATTCAGAGTCTGAGATTCGTGACATTGCACTATTTGCAAGGGGTCTACAAACGGTAAAGGAACTGCATCTTCTGCCGTATCATCGTCTTGGCGAGGTCAAGTACGAGGGCTTGGGCAGAACTTACGAAATGAAAAATGCGGAGCTGATACCGTCTGAGCATATTGAAAGACTTAAATGTGTGGTGGAAGCTACTGGTCTTATTTGTAAGACAGGAGGTTGATTAAATGGCAGATTTTATGGATATGAACGACAGAATGAGAATTATTCAGGAACTTGTTCCGGGCAAGCAGATAACCCTTGCTCATATAATAGCCAATCCGGACAAAATTCTCTATAAAAAGCTGGGCCTTGACCCATCAATAGATTATGCAAAGTCGGCTATTGGTATAGTAACTATGTCTCCTGCTGAGACTTCGATTATTGCGGCGGATATTGCGATTAAGGCGTCAGGCTCTGAAATAGGGTTTGTTGACCGTTTCAGTGGCACACTTATTGTTACCGGAACAGTTTCGGAGGTTGAGGCAGCGCTCAGGGCTCTTTGCGAATATTCGGAGAGCACTCTTGGCTTTACGGTGTGTCCTATAACAAAAACATAATGAAAAAGCTTATACTTGTCGGCAGAAGTGGCAGCGGAAAGACTACGCTAACCCAGGCTTTGAAAGGCGAAACATTAGGTTATCACAAAACTCAGTACATTAATTATTATGATGCAATAATTGATACACCCGGCGAATATGCAGAAAACAAAGAGCTTGCAAGAGCTCTCGCCCTTTATTCGTATGAGGCGGATGTTGTGGGACTTCTTCTTTCTGCAACAGAACAGTACTCTTTGTATAGTCCGTGTTGTACAGCTCAGGCAAACCGAGAGGTTGTGGGAATTGTAACCAGAATCGACCATCCTGATGCAGATTCGGACAAAGCCGCAAATTGGCTAAGACTTGCCGGTTGCGAAAAGGTGTTTTTTACATCTGCGGTGACGGGTGAGGGTATTGATGAATTGTTGGAACATTTAAAAAAAGAATAAAAACCCACAAAAAAATACAAAAACAAAGAAAAACACAAATAAAACTATTGACATAGCCAGAAAATTATGTTAGAATATAGTCAATGCAAAAGCAAATAAAGAAAATTAAAGATATAAAGGAGTGTTTGACAATGATGTCAGAATACGAAATCAAAAAACAGATCTGTGACATTGGTAAAAGAATTTACGACAGAAGAATGGTTGCTGCAAACGATGGTAACATATCGGTTAAAATCTCCGATAATGAATTTCTTTGCACCCCCACAGGTGTAAGTAAGGGTTTTATGACACCTGAATACATCTGTAAGATTGACGGTGACGGAAATGTTCTTCAGGCAAATAAGGGCTTCAAGCCTTCATCCGAGATAAAGATGCATCTCAGAGTTTACAAGCATCGTCCCGATGTTCAGGCGGTTGTTCACGCGCATCCTATCTATGCAACAAGCTTTGCTATTGCAGGTATTCCGCTGACTCAGCCGATTATGCCGGAGGCAGTTATTGCTCTTGGTTGTGTACCGATTGCTGAATACGGCACACCTTCAACAAACGAAATCCCTGATGCAGTAGAGAAGTACCTGCCCTACTACGATGCAGTTCTTCTTGAAAACCACGGTGCACTTGCTTACTCAAACTCTCTGCTTGCTGCATATCACAAGATGGAATCTCTTGAATTTTATGCAGAACTCCTGTTCCTCTCAAAACAGCTTGGTGGACCTCAGGAATTCAATAAGGAACAGATTAAAAAGCTTTATGATGTAAGACGTGCATTCAATATGTCGGGTAAGCATCCTGCAGACCTTTGCCCCAACTACAAGGACGGTAATGTAAGCTGTCACAACTGCCACATTCCGGACTGTGCGGTAGCGGAAGATAAATCAGCAGATGCTGACCTTATTGCACAAATTACCAAAAAGGTTATGGAGCAGCTTGGTAAATAGCTCTGGCGAGGTGTACCAAATGACCGAGGAAAGAATAGCCCGTATTGTTGATGCTGTTACACGTGCAGTTCAAGCCTCAAGTGGTAAAAAAAGTTGCGGCTTCGGACTTAACGAAGCAAGAATACTCATCCGCAAGGTAGAGGAAAAAGCGAAGACTATGGGGGTAAATGTTGTTGTTGCTGTGTCTGACCAATCCGGCAGACCTATTGCTGTGGAATGTATGGATGATGCATACATTGCAAGCTATGACATAGCGGTTAACAAGGCGTTTACAGTTGTGTCGCTTAAGATGTCAACAAAAACACTTAGTAGTCTTGCAGCACCCGGTGCTCCGTTGTACGGTATACAGAATACAAACGATGGTAAAATAGTTATTTTTGGAGGGGGAGACCCTCTTGTATGGAATGGAAAAATCGTAGGCGGCCTTGGGGTCAGTGGAGGTTCTGAGGAGCAGGATACTGCACTTTCTGCCTATGGTGCAAGTATAATTGAAGAAATTCTGAAAAACTCTTAAGAAAGGAGAAATTCGATATGAATAATATGGAAATTGAACAGATCGTGAAGCAGGTTATTGCAGGTATGAAGGGTGCAGAATCAGCTTCGGCAAAGTCTCAGGGACCGATTCCAAAAACTGCTCGTGTTGCAATGCTTACCGGAATAGAAAAGTTTGAGCTTCAGGAGTATGAGCTTCCTGAAATCGGCGATGACGATATTTTGGTTAAAGTCGAAGGTTGCGGCGTTTGCGGAACAGATGCTCACGAATATAAGCGTGACCCGTTCGGACTTATTCCTGTTGTTCTTGGACACGAGGGCACAGGCGAGGTTGTGAAGATTGGCAAAAATGTTAAAAAGGATAGCGCAGGCAAGCCTCTTGGTGTTGGAGATAAGGTTGTAAGCTGTATGATATTCAAGGATAATCCCGACATCACAATGTTTGACTTAAATAAACAGAATGTAGGAGGTGCAGATGTTTACGGACTTCTTCCTGATGACAATATGCACTTCAAGGGCTGGTTTGCTGACTACATAGTAATAACAAAAGGTTCAACTGTGTTTAATGTATCCGACCTTGATTTGGATTCGAGAATACTTATCGAACCCTGTGCGGTTCTTATACATGCGGTAGAACGTGCAAAGACAACAGGTATTCTTAAGTTCAACAGCAGGGTTGTTGTTCAGGGCTGCGGACCGATTGGTCTTATCTGCATTGCGGTACTCAGAACGATGGGTATAGAAAATATTGTTGCAGTTGATGGCGAAGAAAAGCGTCTTGACTTTGCAAAGCGTATGGGTGCAGATAATGTTGTTAACTTCAAGAACCACAATGGTATTGAAGCACTTAGCAAGGCGGTTGAGGATAGCTTTGGCGGATATCTTGCTGATTTTGCATTCCAGTGTACAGGCTCGCCTGTGGCACATAGCAATATCTACAAGTTTATAAGAAATGGCGGCGGTCTTTGCGAGCTTGGCTTCTTTATTAATGGCGGCGACGCAACCATTAATCCGCATTTCGATTTGTGTTCAAAGGAAATTACACTTGTTGGCTCGTGGGTATATACTCTTCGCGACTACGCAACAACATTTGATTTTCTTAAGCGGGCAAATGCAATAGGCCTTCCCATTAAGGAACTTATTACTCATAAATATCCGCTTGAGAATATAAATGAGGCATTCATTACAAACGTAAAGATGGAAGGCCTCAAAATAGCAGTAGTTAATAAATAAAAATAAAATATAGTAGGAGGATTATTAAAATGGCACAGGAAGCATTAGGTATGATTGAAACAAGAGGTCTGGTTGCAGCAATCGAGGCAGCAGATGCAATGGTTAAGGCAGCAGAGGTTGTTCTGGTTGGCACAGAGAAGATTGGTTCAGGTCTTGTAAGTGTTATGGTTCGCGGTGATGTAGGTGCAGTTAAGGCTGCAGTTGAAGCAGGCGGTGCAACAGCTCAGAGACTTGGCGAAATTGTAGCAACTCATGTAATTCCCAGACCCCACGCTGATGTAGAGAAAATTTTACCTACACTGTAAGAGGTGATTTTGTATGGCTGCAAAGGCTGTAAAAAAGACTGCCGAGGTAAAGGCAGAGACAAAGACAAATAATCAGGTCAAAGCTCCAAAAGCTGAGACTGTTACAAAATCCATAAAGGAGGAAAAAAAGATGGCACTGGAAGCATTAGGTATGATTGAAACAAGAGGTCTGGTTGCTGCTGTTGAAGCTGCTGATGCAATGCTCAAGGCTGCAAATGTTACTCTGGTTGGTACCGAAAAGATTGGTTCAGGTCTTGTAAGCGTTATGGTTCGCGGTGATGTAGGTGCAGTTAAGGCTGCAGTTGAAGCAGGTGGCCAGAGTGCTCAGAAGCTTGGCGAAATCATTGCAACTCATGTTATTCCGAGACCTCATTCGGATGTTGAGAAAATTTTGCCCGCAATTAAATAGTTGAATTGCAAGGGTATACGGCACAAAATGGGGCGAGGCAGCCTTGCTTTCGCCCTTGGTGTTGTACAATGAAAGGAATTTTGACTATGATTATAGGAAAAGTTATCGGTAGTGTTGTTTCAACACGCAAAAATGAAAATCTGGTTGGAAGCAAGTTTATGATTGTTGAACCTGTTGAAAGTAAAAACGGCAAAATAATTGCTGTTGACAATATCGGTGCAGGCATTGGCGAATATGTTCTGGTTGCACTCGGTAGTGCGGCACGTGTTGGTTGCGGCAAGGAAACAGCACCAATTGATGCTGCAATCGTCGGAATTATTGACGATGGCGAAAATTACAAAAAATAATTCATTTAGATTTTGAAAATAATGCTTTACAGAAAGGGGAGATTTAGCTGATGCAGATGACAGAGCTTGTAAAGATTATGAAAGAATGCGGAATAGTCGGTGCCGGCGGAGCAGGATTTCCCTCGTATGCAAAGCTTAATGAAAAGGCAGATACGGTTATATTGAACTGTGCTGAGTGTGAGCCTCTTTTTAAACTTCACCGCCAGTTGCTTTCGGAATTCTCATCTGAAATTTTGTGGGCGCTTGATACTGTGCGTAAAGCTGTGGGAGCAAAGCAAGCGATAGTTGCTGTGAAAAAGTCGTATCAGGAGACACTTGATGCGGTGGAGGAGCACCTTGACTCGTACAAATATATGACGGTGGCGAAACTGCCGGAGATTTATCCTGCAGGTGACGAACTGATTTTAATTTACGAGGCCACAGGCAGAGTGGTAGAACCGGGTCAGTTGCCTATATCTCAAGGAGTAATAGTTTTTAATGTTGAAACTATGCTCAATACTTATTATGCACTAAAGGAAAACACACCTGTCTGTTATAAGTATATAACGGTTGCAGGTGAGGTCAAAAATCCGTGCACTGTCAGAGTGCCCTTGGGAATAACTTTCAAAGAGGCAGTTAAGATGGCGGGCGGAATAACAACAGACAATGTTGTGTATTTAAACGGTGGAGCAATGACAGGACGTATAGGTAAGCCGAATGATGTTGTTACCAAGACAACCAATGCAGTTCTGGTTTTGCCCAAAGACCATCCGGTTGTGCTGAAAAAAAAGACCAATACAAAAATTAATATATACAGAGCGATGAGTGCGTGCTGTCAATGCAGAATGTGCACTGACCTCTGTTCGCGTAATCTGATTGGCCATCCGATTGAGCCGCACAGCTTTATGCGTGCTGTTTCAAAAGGGATGACATCGGATGTGGTTTCTATAAAGAATATTATGTACTGTTCGCAATGCAGACTGTGTGAGATGTACGCATGTCAGCAGGGACTTTCGCCGGCATCGCTTATTGCGGCGTTCAGAGGTGAGATGCGGACAAAGGGGATAGCCCCTGAAAAGAATCCGAAGTTCACGGGAGTAAGTGATAAAAGACAATACAGAAGAGTGCCGATGCACAGACTGGTTTCAAGACTCGGTCTTGAGCGATATGATGTTGAAGCACCGTTGACCGAAACAACTTTAGATTTTAAAGAATTGAAAATAGCCTTAACCCAGCACATTGGTCAACCTGCAAAACCGATTGTATCAATTGGTGAAGAGGTTGAACGATTTGCAAAGCTTGCAATTTGCGAAGGCTTGGGCGCAGAACTGCATAGTCCGTGTGCGGCAAAGGTGTTGGAAGTTACGGACAAATACATTACATTGAAAGTTAAAGGCTGGTAGAACAGGAGGAAATCAAAGCAATGGGAAAAGCATTGGCAATGGCTGAATTTATGACGGTTTCCACCGGTATCCGTGCAGCCGATATGATGATAAAAACAGCCGAAGTCCGGGTTATAGAGGCTGAGGTTGTGTGTCCTGGTAAATATATTATTCTGATAGAGGGCGACTTAAGTGCGGTTAAAGCATCTGTGGATACTGTAAAGTCGGCATTTGCTGAAAAACTGATTGATAGCTTTGTGTTGGGCAATCCGCATGAATCTATTTTCCCTGCAATTTACGGAACAACAGAGGTGGCAGACCGACGTGCGTTAGGGGTTCTTGAAACGTATTCGGCGGCATCAATTATTGCGGCTGCAGATATTGCGGCAAAGACTTCGATTGTTGATTTAATTGAACTCCGTATAGCAAGAGGAATGTGCGGTAAGTCGTATATGCTTCTCACCGGTGAGGTGGCAGCAGTTGAAGCCGCCATCGAAAGGGCAAAAGCTGAGGTGGCAGATGGAACGATGTTCCTTGACAGCTCGGTAATTGCAAATCCGGATGACAAATTATGGAATACAATTATGTAATTAAAATCGTGTTTACAGAGAGGAATGATACAAAATGGTTGATGAAAAATACATAAGCCGTATTGTTGAAAGTGTAATACAGAATATGGATATTAAGCCTGCTCAAAAGCTAAAGGGCGTGTTCTCCACAATGGAAGAAGCATTAGACGCTGTATCAAAGGCTTATATTCAGTATAAAAGCTATACAGTTGAACAGCGCGAAAAGATGATTGCTGTAATTCGCCGTCTGACTTTGGAAGAGGCAGAGGTAATGGCAAAGCTTGGCGTTGAAGAAACCGGTATGGGTCGTGTTTCAGATAAGATAATCAAGCATCAGCTTGTGGCAAACAAAACTCCCGGAACAGAGGATTTGTCACCATCTGTTAAAACAGGTGATTGTGGACTTACCCTTATTGAAATGGCGCCTTTTGGTGTAATTGGAAGTATCACACCTTCAACCAATCCCAGTGAGACAGTTATATGTAATTCGATAGGTATGATTGCGGGCGGAAATGCGGTTGTATTCAATCCGCATCCCAATGCAAAAAGAATTGCAAACTATGCGGTTGATTTGGTGAATCGTGCTATCCTTGAAGCCGGCGGACCTGAAAACCTTGTTGTCTCGGTTGAAAATCCTACTCTTGAGACTTCGGATATTATGGTTAAGTCGCCTAAGGTAAGTATGTTGGTTGCAACAGGTGGTCCCGGTGTTGTGAAGATGTTGCTTTCATCGGGTAAAAAAGCAATTGGTGCAGGTGCAGGTAATCCTCCGGTTATTGTTGACGATACAGCGGATATCGCCAAAGCGGCGGCGGATATTGTTAAGGGTGCAAGCTTCGACAACAACCTCCCGTGTATTGCTGAGAAAGAATGTTTTGTTCTTAACTCTGTGGCAGACGAGCTGATTTCCAATATGCAAAAAAGCGGTGCATATTTATTAAAGGGCGCAGATGTTGAAAGACTGGTTAAGGTTGCCTTGGTTGAAAAGGATGGTAAGTTTGGTATAAACAAAAACTGGGTTGGTAAAGATGCAGGCAAATTCTTAAAGGAACTTGGAATTGATGCAGACCCGAGACTGATTATATGCGAGACAGATGCAAAGCATCCTTTTGTTCAGGTTGAAATGATGATGCCTATTCTTCCGATAGTAAGAGTTAAGGATATAGAAGAAGCAATTTGTGAGGCAGTTAAGGCAGAACACGGAAACAGACATTCGGCTCATATTCATTCCAAAAATGTTGACCGACTTACTGCTTTTGCAAGAGCTGTTGAAACAACAATTTTTGTAAAGAATGCTCCATCCTACGCAGGTATAGGCGCAGGCGGCGAAGGTCACACAACCTTTACTATTGCAGGTCCTACCGGTGAGGGACTCACTTCGGCAAGGTCATTTACTCGTCAGAGACGCTGCGTTATGGCAGACGGCTTGCACATTGTATAGCATACGAAAGGATAAAAACTATGAAAGCTTTAGGTATGATAGAAGTTTACAGCTTTTCGACAGCGGTTTGTGTAGCAGACCTCTGTGCCAAGACCTCTAATGTTAAGGTGATTGCTTTTGACCGTAACCGTCCCAAGAGTGCGGATGTTCCTGCTCCTTTGGTTATGGAAGTCAAGATTGCAGGCAGTGTTGATGCGGTCAAGGCTGCGATTGAAGCAGGCAAGGCTTATGCACAGCAAAAAGGCAAGTATATTGTTTCTCATATCATTGCCAATCCTGGTGAGGGTGTTGAAAAACTGGCATATCTTATGGATATAAATAAGGATAAATACAACAAAAAGCTTCCCAAAAGCTTTATAGGAGAGGAGTAACGGGAATGGAATCTATTGGATTACTTGAAGTTCAGGGTCTCGTTGCGGCAATTGAGGGGCTTGATGCTATGACAAAAGCGGCTGATGTAAGACTTATTCACACAGAAAAACGTCTTGGCGGAAGATTGGTGACTCTTGTTATTGCCGGCGGAGTTTCGGCAGTTACGGCTGCGGTCGAAGCGGGTGCTGAATGTGCGGCTCAACTTGGTGAGGTTTTTGGTTGCGAGGTAATTGCAAATCCTCACGAGGAAGTAACAAAGTTTTTTGATATGGAAAAATAAAGTAGGTGCAGCAGATGTATGATACAGACACAATCGCAAAAGCGGTCAAAAATGTACTTGAAAATTTGAATACTGACGGTCAGGTTAAAGTCGGCGTATCTCAACGACATATCCACTTGTCACAGCAGGATCTAGAGACCCTTTTCGGGGCAGGCTATGAGCTGACGGTTAAGAAGTACCTTATGGGTCGTGAATTTGCATCAAATGAGGTAGTGACGCTTGTGGGCCCGTCGCTAAAGGCTATCGAGAATGTAAGAGTTCTTGGTCCGGTGCGTAAGGCTACCCAGGTTGAAATATCAAGGACGGATACCTTTGTTCTAAAGGTAAGTCCGCCGGTGCGTCCGTCGGGCAACATTGAAGGTTCGGAAAAACTGGTTATAGTTGGACCCAAAGGTAGTGTGTACCTTAAGGAAGGTGTTATAATTGCCAATCGTCATATACATCTGACATCTGAATATGCTGCAATGAACGGTATCAAGGATAATGATTATGTTGATGTTGAAGTGGAGGGCATAAAACCCACTCGCTTTTACGATGTTCAAGTCAGAGTTCGGGATGATTTTAATGCTGAAATGCACATTGACACAGACGATGCCAATGCAGCAGGACTCCAAAACGGTGCAAAGGTAAAAATAATAAAAAAGAATTAAGGTCATTAAAGCTTTGCAGTTTTGTATAATAGTTAAGATTATGAAATGGAGTGTGACAGATTATGTTTGCACTTGAAAGACAAAAGAAAATTCTGGAAATATTAGCGATAGAGGGGGCTGTTTCGGTAAATCGTCTCAGCAATGAGTTGAGCGTTACGGAGGAGACTGTACGCCGTGACCTTGAAAAGCTTGAAGCACAGGCACTTCTCAGAAGAACCCACGGAGGTGCTGTATCTGTTGATGAAAGTACGTACGAAGCATCTCTGGAGAAACGCAAAACAATTAATATTGAGTCAAAAAAATTGATGGCAGCTATGGCTGTCAAGCAAGTTGCAGAGGGTGATACGATATTTCTTGACGCATCAACCACAACGTTTTTTATGGCAAAAGAGCTCAGAAAAATGCGTAACATAACGGTTATTACCAATTCACTTCGTGTTGTTGCTGAACTTGAGGGCTGTGAGGCAGTAAAAGTTATTTCGGTGGGTGGCGTACTAAGTGCCAATCAGTCTTTTGTAGGAACGCTTGCTGAAAAAAGTATAAGCGAAAACTATGTCGCAACAAAAATGTTTTTCTCCAGCAAAGGTATAACACCTGAGGCAGGAATACTCGAAAGCAACGAGCAGGAATGTGGTATCAAACAGAAAATGCTCAAAAATTCAAGGCATAAATACTATCTTTGCGACAAAAGCAAGATGGGGAGTGTTGGCTTTGTTAAGCTGGCACCTATTGAAGAAATTGACTTCCTCATTACCGATTGTGAGCCCGATGGCGAATTGCTGGAAAAATTTAATGAATTTGAAGTATCTATATTAAAAGCAGACTAAAAAGTCTGCTTTTTAAATTTTAAAAAACCTATTGACAAACTAAAAAACTAATGCTATATTATAACTGTATTAATACAGATAATACGGTTTAGACGAGGTGATATTGTGATTAAACTGGATTACAAAAATGATAAGCCGCTGCACGAGCAGATTACACAGGGCTTAAAGGAGCTGATTATTAGTGGTGTGCTTGCGGCAGATGAACAGCTGCCGTCAGTGCGTGAGCTTGCGGTGAGTCTTACGGTGAACCCAAATACAGTTCAAAGGGCGTATAAGACGCTTGAGACTGATGGGATAATTTACAGCATTAGAGGCAAGGGCAACTTTGTTTCGGATATTCCAAAGGCAGATAAAAAGCAAATTGATACTTTGTACAACAGCCTTAGAGATGTTTTAAAGGAACTTGTATTTTACGGTGAGCCGAAAGACAGAATTGACAATGTAATAAAGAATATTTATGCGGAAAGGGATGAGATGGATGATTAAAGCCAGTAATGTAGTAAAGACCTTTGGTGATTTTTGTGCTCTTGACGGACTCAATATTAATGTAGAAAAAGGGAGCATATATGGTCTTGTAGGACCTAACGGTGCCGGCAAAACTACTATAATTAATCATTTGACAGGTGTGTATCTGCCCGATAGCGGAAGTGTTGAGATAGACGGCGAGCCGGTGTGGGAAAACAGCGAGCTTAAACAAAAGGTTTTGTGCATAAATGATGAATGGTTCTTTTATGGAAGCTATACTGTCAAAGAGATGGCAAAGCTTTATGAAAGCCTCTATAAGAACTTTAATCGTGAGAGATACGAAAAGCTGGGTGAACAACTGAAAATTGAGGAAAATCGCCAAATACGCCGGCTTTCAAAGGGTATGAAAAAGCAAGTAGCATTCAGAATAGTTCTTTCGTGTATGCCAAAGGTGCTTATTCTTGATGAGCCGCTTGACGGACTTGACCCGGTAATGCGCAAGCAGATAATGAATGTTATAATCGGTGATGTTGCAGATCGTGGTATGACGGTTCTTGTTTCGTCACATAACCTCAGAGAACTTGAGGATATATGCGATTATGTGGGGATTATACATAATGGCAAAATGGTTATGGAAAAGCCACTGCACGATTTAAAGGGAAATATCCAGAAAATTCAGGTGGTTTTTGATGGAGAATTTCCTGAAATGTTAAAAGACGAAACGGAGCTGCTTCATACCTCAAAGGTTGGCTCTGTTTATACAGTTATTGTCAAGGGTGCAGCGGAGGAGGTAACTCAAAAATTCAAGGCGTACAATCCGATTGTTTTTGACAAGGTGAGTCTCACCCTTGAAGAAGTATTTATCTATGAGTTAGGAGGGCTTGGTTATGACTTCAAAAACATCATGGTTTAATTTTGGAATTTACCAAAACACCATACATAGATTCAAATGGGGAAGCTTTCTGTACTTTATCATTCTGTTTTTTAGTGTTCCGTTTGTGCTTATGACCGAAAGTCCAAGCGAAGTGTATGAATCGTTCAGTCTGAGAAATTATCAGGTGGGTGGACTCATATTAAAAAATTCGTTTATGGTAATTCCATATCTTATGTCAATGGTAGTTCCCTCGATTGTGGCGCTTTTGGTGTTTCGTAACGTTCATTCGTCAAAGCAGGGTGTGTTTGAACATTCTATTCCAGTGACCAGAAAGAGCTATTATATTTCGAGTTTGATTGGTGGATTCAGCCTTATGCTTGCTCCAATACTTCTCAATGCTGTTATTTTGCTTGCTATGAGCATTTTTGGCTATGGCAAAACAATTGCTCCGTGGAGTATTATGTGCTGGATTGCTGTTCAGATGACGGTGCTGTTTATAATGTTTTCTGTTGCAAGTTTTGCGGCGTTTTTAACGGGTAACGGTGTTGCACATATTGTTATAAATGTCCTGCTCCATACATTCCCGTTACTTATTGCCGGTGCAATACTGCTCGTGAGTGAAGTGTTCCTGTTCGGCTTTGTGCAGTCAGAAAATTTCATTGCCGAAGAAATTTACTCAAATACGCCACTTGTGTGGTTGTTCACTCGAATGACAATGGAGCAATTTTTGGATTTTAGCTTCTTCGGTAGTATTCGGCTGTGGATTTATGTAATAGTCGGTGCAACTTTCTATGTGCTTGGCTATCTTCTCTATAAAGACCGTAAAATCGAAGCCTGTGGGGATGTGGCGGCGTTTAAAATATTCCGTCCTATACTTAAATATGCTGTTACTGCAATTAGCGAGCTTGCAGTTCTTGCGATGCTTTGGGCGATGGAGCTTCCTGCGGTTGCGATATTTATAGTCGCAACAGTTGTATGTGCGGTGGTGTACTTTATATGTGAAATGCTTATGAATAAAACTTTTAAGGTTTTTGGTACATACAAAGGTTTTGCAGTATTTGTTGTATGCTCTGCACTTCTTATAATTTTTTGCGCATATACAAGCGTATTTGGCTATGAAACCAGAATTCCCGAAGCAGAGAAAATAGAAGAAGCGACCATATATTCCGGTTATTTTAGTGATATAGAGGAACCGTTCATTAATGATGAACAAACCATTAATGCGGTAAGAATGATGCATAAGGAATTTCTTGCAAATGTTCCTTTGACCGAAAGGGAGGTTTGGGAACGCAGTGATTTTAATGGGTATAATCTTTATGTAAAATACAGACTCAAAAACGGCAGAATATTGGCACGGCGGTATCTGGTAGATAACGACCTTTGCTACAAGGCTTTAATGGAGATGTATAAAAGTGTTGATTACAAGATGCAGATTACGGGTCTTTCGGATGTAAACATTGACAATGTAAAGAATGCTGACCTACGTGTTTACTTTGCAGGCTTTAATCATCATATTGCCCTTAACTATGACGCAAAAGAAATTCTTCGTGCAGTTAAAAAAGATGTTGAGGTATTGAGTTACAACGATATGTCCAATGAAACATACAATATGGAGTTTGATATTTCGTTTAGCCTCAGTTATGAGGAAAATGAAAAGCAACAGGTGTTTAAAGAGGCGGCGTATGGTATTAATCCGGACAAATATCAAAGCAAGAGATTTAATGTTCAGGTTACTTCAAAATTTGTCAACACCATTAAACTGCTTAAAGAGCTTGGCTATTATGATGATGTAGTATCAACATGCGCATCGAATCTATGGATTTGCAAGGAACCCCTTATTAAAGCTGGTGAAATGCTTGTGTATAAGGGACAGGAGGGTAGATTTGGAGAGCTTTACGCAAATCTTATAGATTGTGATAAGCTGGAAAATTCAGATGCTTTAAATGTTGCAAAGGCGTTGTTTGAGACCAAACGTACCAACCCGATTGAGGGTAAGAATTATTTCATTTTCAGTAATTCAGATAATTGGGATGGTGGAGTGTGGTTTGCAAAGGATATGGTATGTTACCCGGAGGATGAACTGCCGGACTACCTAAGAAAATATATAATTGAATAAAGGTTTCACTTCAAAGGGAGCTGTGGCAAATGCTTTAAATTTGTCACTGCTCCCTTGTTTTTTTGTTGATTTTCCGGCATTGCTAAAATATGCAGAAATGTTACAAAATTTTTTCATAAATATTAAAATTTTTTTAAAAAAACTATTGCAAAATTATAAAAAATGGTGTAGAATTAGAGTAAAGTGGTACGAAGTGGTACGAAATACCCATAAAGTGGTATAAAAATTGTAGCGGGAGGTGAAATCCCTATGTTAATAGGCGAGCATTATCATAATATGGATGCTAAAGGCCGTGTCAGCATTCCGGCAAAGTTCAGAGATGACCTTGGCGGAACTTTTGTGTTGTCAAAGGGCCTTGATGATTGCCTGTATGCATACTCTGTAAAGGAGTGGGAGGGATTTCAGCAGGACCTGCTTGCACTTCGTGGCTCTGATGGCCAGATGGTACGCAGATTCTTCTTTAGTGGTGCAACCGAGTGCGAGATTGATGCGCAGGGCAGAGTGGTTATTCCGCCGAATTTCAGAGCTTATGCAAAGCTTGAAAAGGAACTGGTTATCATCGGTGTTTCAAACCGTGCAGAAATCTGGTCCAAGACCGAATGGGAGAAGTACATTTCAAAATCATCATTTGATTCAGAGGAAATTGCAAATGCAATGGAAAGGCTCGGTTTGTGATGAGCGAATTCAAACATATTTCCGTTCTGCTTGATGAAAGTGTAAAGCTTTTAGAGGTAAAACCCGATGGCGTTTATGCCGACGGGACATTGGGCGGTGGGGGACATTCTTCACTTATTTGTTCAAAACTTGGCGAAAGCGGAATGCTTATCGGCATTGACCGCGACACAACGGCGATAAATGCTGCAACAAAGCGACTTGCAGAGTACAAAAACAAAAAAGAGATTGTTCACAGCAACTATGCTGACATAAAGGATATATTAAGAAACTTGAATGTTTCCGGTCTGGACGGAGCAATTCTGGATCTGGGAGTTTCTTCACCTCAGCTTGACACAGCGGAGCGGGGATTCAGCTACAATATGGATGCAAGACTTGATATGCGTATGAATCGTGAAGACACACTAAGCGCTTATGAGGTAGTTAATGAATACAGCGAGGCTGAGCTTGCAAAGATAATATTTGACTACGGTGAGGAGCGATTTGCAAGACAGATTGCAAGAGGAATTGTGAATGCAAGGCAGACAAAACCGGTTGAAACTACTTTTCAGTTAAGTGATATTATCAAAGCATCAATCCCTGCCAAGGCAAGATTTGCGGACAAGCATCCGGCAAAAAGAACCTTTCAGGCAATCCGGATTGAAGTGAACAATGAGCTTGGACTGTTAGAGGGAGCAATTCGTGATTTCGTTGATGTTTTAAACCCCGGCGGTGTTTTATCGGTTATAACATTCCATTCGCTTGAGGACAGAATAGTAAAGCAGACATTCAGCCAGCTTGCATCGGGCTGCGAATGTCCAAAGGATTTTCCGGTTTGTGTATGCGGGAAAAAACCCTTGGTAAGAATTCTCACCCGCAAGCCGATAGTATCGGCAGAGAGTGAGCTTGAAATGAATATAAGAGCCCACAGCGCAAAGCTCAGGGCGGTTAAAAAAATATAAAAGGAGGAGTTCAAAGTGTCAAATATGTATAGCTTTAACACAAGCACAGCGCGCAAGCTTGACGGAGATTATGGCTACAGATATGACTTTCAGAATGAATTCCAGACAGAAAAAACAAAGATAGAAAAATCAAATAAAAAGGCGAAAGCAAAACCGGTATTTGGCAAAATTGCGGCGTTTGTGCTTGCTTTTGCGGCAGCATTTGTAATTGTAAATGGTTATGTTTCAATTAATGAGGCAAATAACGAAATTGCAAAGCTTAGAAGCGAATATAACGATGTACTTGCAACCAATCAGTCAATACAGGTAAAGATTGATAAAACCATTGACCTTAATCAGCTTCAGAGTGTTGCAGGTGAAAAACTCGGTATGGTTCGTCCCGAGAGATACCAGATGTTTTATGTAGACCTTGAGATGGGCGATAAAACAGAGAGCTCAAATAAGTCCAAGAACCAGACAAATGAAAAGACTATTGCTGTAACAGGTGCCCCCGGAATTATTACCGGAACACTGAATATTTTCCAGTAAAAGCTTAAAAATTGGTATATTTGATTTGAAAGGCTAAATATAAATAATAAATAATGAAATCTAAATCGAGCTGCCAAACCGGATGATTTCGTTTGGAGGTATTGCCGTGCGTATAGAGCAAAGCACATTTAAACAGAAGAAAAGAATCATGTTACTGCTAGCATCAGTGGTTATGATTTTTTTTGCTTTATTGGTAAGAGTTGCGTGGCTTCAGATTGTCCGTGGCGAATGGCTTTCGTCAGCGGCAAGGGAGCAGCAGACCAGTGATAATATAATCAGCCCTGAAAGAGGCTTGATTTACGACAGAAATATGAAGGTTCTGGCGAACAATCTCAGTGTTGAAACCATTAGTATAACACCTAAAAATGTTCGCGATAACAGCAAACAAACACCGGAGCAAATTGCGGCAAAGCTTGCCGAAATTCTTGAACTTGATAAGGAAAGTGTTCTTAACAAAATCAATAAGAAATCCAACTTTGAATACATAAAAAAGAAGGTTGAAAAAGACCAGGCAGATGCAGTTCGTGCCTATATTGAGGAGTACAGAATTGACGGAATACGATTTGCCGAGGATACAAAAAGATACTACCCTTACGGCAATTTTGCGTCGCAGGTAATCGGTTTTGCCGGAAGTGACAATACCGGGCTTGAGGGTATTGAGATGGTGTATGACGAGCAGCTTCGTGGCGTGCCCGGAAGAATTGTTTCTGCAAACAAAACGGCAGGTCTTGAAATACCTGATAACTACGAAAGCTATTATGAGGCGCAGAATGGTAAAAGTGTTGTCTTGACCCTTGATGAGACAATCCAGCATTTTACCGAAAAACACCTTGAAAATGCGAGAGTTGAAAACCAGCTTGAAGAAGGCGCGGCGGCAATTGTAATGAATGTAAAAACCGGTGAAATTCTTGCTATGGCAACCAAACCGGACTATAATCTTAACGAGCCGTTTGCTGTTACTTCGGCGGTTGAAGAAAAATATCCCGAAATAAAGAAAGAACTTGAGGCGTTGGAGGGTTCGGCGTATAATGCCAGACTCACCGAGGTAACGCAATTTTTACGACGTAACAAGGCGGTAGTAGACTCGTACGAGCCAGGTTCGACATTTAAAATTGCAGTTGCATCAATGGCACTTGAAGAAAATGTTGTGGGACTTAATGACCACTTTTTCTGTAGCGGAGCAATCAAGGTTGCGGACCGCACAATTTCCTGTGCAAACCGTAACGGACATGGAGCGCAGACCTTTGTTCAGGGTGTTCAAAACTCTTGTAACCCCGTATTTATTGAGGTTGGTGCAAGGGTAGGCCGCACTACATTTATGAAGTATGTAAAGGGTTTCGGCTTCCGTGAAAAAACGGGAATTGAGCTTCCTGGTGAGACAGATGGTATTTTCCACGCAGCCGAGAACTTCAAGGAAATCGACCTTGCAACATCATCATTTGGACAGAGCTTTAATGTAACACCTCTCCAGATGGTAACTATGGTGTCAGCGGTGGCTAATGGCGGCAAGCTTATGAAACCCCATCTTGTTAAACAGCTTGTAGACGAAAACGGCAATGTAATTGAGGAATACAAGCCTCAGGTGGTTCGTCAGGTTATCTCCGAGGAAACAAGCAAAACAATGTGTAAGATTTTGGAGTCCGTTGTGTCAGAGGGCGGTGGTAGGAATGCATATCTTGCCGGATACCGTGTTGCAGGAAAAACCGGTACATCCGAAAAGCAGCCCCGTGGCAACGGTAAATATGTTGCTTCATTTGTTGGCTTTGCTCCGGCAGACGACCCCGAAATTGTATGTCTTGTTATCCTTGACCAGCCTCCAGTTGGGGCTACATACTACGGCGGTCTTATAGCAGCACCTGTGGTAAAAAATATTCTTGAGGAAAGTCTCCAGTATCTCGGCGTTGAGCCCGAATACACTCAGGAAGAAATGGAAATGATTGATATAACGGTTCCTGATGTTACAGGCAAAACCCGTAAAGAAGCAGAGGCAATCCTGAAAGAGGAGGGTGTGAATATTACTTTCCGCGGACAGGGAGATATTGTACTTGATCAGGTTCCCAAGGCTTATTCAAAGCTTGCCCGTAACTCCAAGGTTGTTGCATACACCGAGGGTGAGGAGAGTAAAAAGACAGTTACCATACCTGATGTGGTTGGATGTTATGGCTCAGAAGCAAATAAGGGCATAGTAAATGCCGGATTAAATGTGCGAGTAAAGGGGCTTTCGGGCAACGGTGGAATTGCGGTATGTACTGAACAACAGCCTCCTGCGGGCACGGTTGTAGAACCCGGTACAATAGTAACTCTTGATTTTCGTTTTGCGGAAATTCGAGACTAAACTTAAACAGTGGGGGTTCGACTCTCCACGGCTTAAAGCGAGGAAAATATAATGACTTTATCCGAATTGTTAAAAGATGTTGATATAATATCGGTTCAAGGTAACGAGAGCGTTAAAATTTCAGGCATAGCCTTTAACTCAACAGAGGTAAAGCCCGGTGATGTGTTTGTGTGCATAACCGGTTTTAAAACCGACGGGCACAAGTATGCGGCAGATGCGCTTGAACGAGGTGCGGTTGCAATTGTTGCCGAAAAAATGATTGAGGACACGGCAGCAACAGTTGCAATTGTGAAAAATACAAGACTTGCGCTTTCGCAAATGGCTGCTGTATATTATAATTATCCGTACCGCAAGTTCAGACTTATAGGTATTACCGGTACAAACGGAAAGACCACCACGACATATCTTGTCAAGTCAGTAATGGAAAGCTGCGGACATAAGGTAGGACTTATCGGCACAAACCAGAATATGATAGGCGAAACGATTATCCCAGCAAAGCATACAACGCCAGACTCTCTTGAACTTATGCGTCTTTTCAGCCGGATGGCGGAGGAGGGCGCAGATACAGTTGTGATGGAGGTTTCGTCACACTCACTTGCACTTGACCGTGTTGCAAGCTGCGAATTTGATGTGGGTGCATTCACTAATGTCACTCAGGACCATCTTGATTTCCACGAAACAATGGAAAATTATATTGATGCTAAAGCACAGCTTTTCAAAAAATGCCGTGTTGGTGTTCTTAATGCGGACGATGCAGCGTTTGACCGTATGCGTGAACTGGCGGAGTGTAATACATTGGATTACAGTGCAAAAATTCCAGCAGGAATACTTGCTGAGAATATCGAATATATGTCTACCGGGGTAAAATTTGATGCAGTCTATAAAGGTCAAAAAACAAAGATTGAATTAGGTATCCCAGGTGGATTTTCGGTGTACAATGCTTTGACCGCTATTGGCTGCTGTCTTGCGGCAGGCGTGCCTCTTGAGCGTATTGCAAGTGGTCTTAAAAATGCTTCGGGCGTAAAAGGCAGAATTGAGGTGGTTAACACCGATACCGACTATACTGTAATAATTGACTATGCGCACACTCCCGACGGACTTTTGAATATACTCAATGCAATCCGTGGTTTTGCAAAGGGGAGAATTATTACCCTTTTTGGTTGCGGCGGTGACCGTGACAGAACAAAAAGACCGAAGATGGGTAAAATCGCAGGTCAGCTTTCCGACTTCTGCATTGTTACAAGCGATAATCCCAGAAGTGAGGAGCCTTCTGCAATAATTGAGGAGGTTCTTGAGGGGGTCAAAGAAACCGATTGTGAATATGTTACAATTGAAAATCGTTTTGAGGCAATAGAGTATGCCCTTGATAATGCTAAATCGGACGATATAATTCTTCTTGCAGGCAAGGGTCACGAGCCTTACCAGATTTTAAAAGACAGAACAATTGTCTTTGATGAAAGAGAGATAGTTCTTAAGCTGATTGATTCTTCAGAAAGTTAGGAGTGGCAATTTTGGATAAAATCCTGACATTAAAGCAGCTGGCAGAGTCCGCAGATGGAGCTTTGCTTAACTGTGACGAAAATATGTATGCGGCAGATGTGGTAACAGATAGCCGTAAAATAACTAACGATGCAGTCTTTGTGGCACTTCGGGGCGAAAAGTTTGACGGGCATAATTTTGCGGCGCAAGCAATTTCAGCCGGTGCGATTTGCTGCGTAGTTGATAGAAAATTTAAAAACACCTCAAATCTTCCCGTGATTGTGGTTGAGGATACTTATGCGGCGCTCCGTGATATGGCACGTTGTTATCGTGGTAGGTTCTCTGTCCCTGCGGTTGGCATAACCGGAAGCGTGGGCAAAACCAGCACCAAGGATATGGTTGCAAGTGTGCTTGCGGCAGGGTTCAACGTGCTGAAAACAGAGGGAAACTTCAATAACGAAATTGGACTTCCGCTTACCGCATTCCGACTCAGTGGCGAAAACGATATAGCAGTTTTTGAGATGGGAATGAGTGCATTTGGCGAGATTTCACGGCTTACCCGTATTGCGGCACCGGATGTTGCAATTATAACAAATATCGGCTATTCACATATCGAGCATCTCGGCTCGCAGGAAAACATACTTAAAGCCAAGCTGGAAATTCTTGAAGGTCTTAGCCCTACAGGAACGGTAATTTTAAATGGTGATGATGAGTTCTTAAGGGAACAGATAGGAAGTCTTCCTTTTGAGACTTTGTCGTATGGAATAGAAAATAAGAATTGTGACATAGTTGCAGAAAATATAAAGAAGTATGCCGACAGAACCGAGTTCGAGGTGAAAGTTGATGGCAAGTCATTAAAGCTTACGGTAAATGTACCGGGACTTCACCATGTTTACAATGCTTTAGCTGCAATTCTTTGCGGTGTTATATACAATATGCCGGTTTTAAAGATTGCCGAGGGTGTTGCGGCATTCAAGCCCTCAGGTATGCGTCAGAATACTGTTGAATTGAGAGACTTTGTTATTATAAAGGACTGTTATAATGCAAGCCCCACCTCAATGAAGTCCGGACTGGAGGTCCTTTCGGTTACTCCGCCGAAATTCAAGGATGAGCCTTGCCGCAGGGTGGCGGTCCTCGGTGATATGCTGGAGCTTGGCGATTTTTCTCAGGAAGCACATACAGGCGTTGGTGCGCTTTGCTGCAATTATGACCTTGGCTGCCTTGTTGCAGTAGGTAAAAACGCAGAGTTTGTGGCAAAGGGAGCAATTAAAAATGGCTTTAACTCGTCCGAACTTTATGTGTTTTATGATAATAATGCGGCAAAATCACATATAATGGATATTCTGAAGCCTAATGATGTTATTTTGTTTAAAGGCTCAAGAGGAATGCGGCTTGAGGAAATTGCAGATTTTATTGCCGAGAAAGACAGTGCCGCAGCAGAAAAATAAATAAATTCATCCGGAGGATAAAATGGTTAAATTACTTATAATCGCAACAATTTCGTTTATAACAGCAGCTGTATCGGGTCTATTTTTAATCCCGTTTTTACACAAGCTGAAATTCGGTCAGGAAATCCGTGAGGAAGGTCCTGCGTGGCATCAAAAAAAATCTGGAACTCCCACAATGGGCGGATTTATATTTATGATAGCACTGCTTGTTGCGGCTATTTTGGGTGTATTTATTCTGGGCGTTAATAATAATATTGCAGAGCTTACCAGCGTTCTTGCAATTACTGCGGCTGCATTTGGATTTGGTGCAATCGGCTTTGTTGATGATTACATAAAGGTTATTCTCAAACGCAATCTCGGACTTCGTGCCGGTCAGAAGTTTGCTCTCCAGTTCCTTGTAGCACTTGTATTTGCAGTATGGATGGTATGCGGCGGTGTTGTTAATACAGAAATTAAGCTCCCGTTTATGGAACGTTATATTGACCTCACTTATTTTGGATATATTCCGTTTATAGTTATTGTTATGCTTGCTGCTGTAAACAGCGTTAATCTCACAGACGGTCTTGACGGTCTTGCAGGTACAGTTACACTTGTTGTTGCGTTGTTCTACTGCATTGTGTCACACAAAATGGGGTCCATACCTGTTTCGCTGTTTGCTTCGGCACTTGCCGGAGGAATTGTTGGATTTCTCATCTATAACAGCAATCCGGCAAAAGTATTTATGGGTGATACAGGCTCGCTCTTCCTTGGCGGAGCAGTTGCGGCAATGGCAATTTATTTGAAAAATCCCGTGGCACTTCTGATTGTTGGCTTTGTATATGTGGCAGAGGCTCTGTCTGTTATAATTCAGGTAACATACTTCAAAAAAACAGGTAAAAGAATTTTTAAAATGAGTCCTATACACCACCACTTTGAAATGTGCGGATGGAGCGAGAAAAAGATAGTTGCAGTATTCTCGTTGGTTACTGTGATTTTGTGTGTAATTGGATATATGGCGTAAAAATCTTTTTGGAAAGGGGTTGACCGGATAGATATGAATAGTGGTAACAGAAGAGTTCAAAGTGGCAATGCCCGTATGGTCAGCCACAGACCGGGACTTAGTATCAAGTCAATACGAAATACAATTAAGAATGTAGATAAGCAGTTTTTAACAGCGGTTTATGTTCTGCTTGCCTTTGGGCTTATAATGGTTCTCAGCGCAAGTAGCCCCATTGCCCATGCAGCACAGGGCGACAGTTTCCACTTTTTCAAACGTCAGTTCCTTTGGGCAATTTTAGGCAGTATAGCAATGTTCGGGGCGGCAAATTATGATTATCGCAAGCTTAAAAGATGGGCGTTTCCGTTTTTTGCACTCAGCGTATTTTTACTTATTTTGGTTCTTGTTCCCGGCATCGGTCGCAAGATAAACGATGCAAGACGCTGGATTTATATTGGCCCGATAAACTTCCAGCCATCCGAGGTTGCAAAGATTGCAACCATAATATTCTTCTCGTACAGCCTATCGAAAAATTATAAAGAGCTTGATAAGTTCAGTGTGTTTATTCTGTATATAGTTATGGTGGGGGTAATTGCCCTTGTACTTATGATGGAGCCGCATTTTAGCTGTACTATGCTGATTGGAGCAACTGCGTGTATTCTTTTGTGGGTTGCAGGTGCAAAAATTCGGCACTTCATTGCTTTGGGTCTTTGCGGTGTTCCGGTGATTATTCTTATGGTAATAAAAGCTCCCTATCGTCTTGCCCGTGTAACCACATTCCTTGATCCCTTTAGCGACATTCAGGGAAGCAGTTGGCAGATAGTTCAGTCGCTTTATGCGATTGGCTCTGGTGGTATTTTTGGGGCAGGAATTGGTCAAAGCCGGCAAAAATATATGAATATTCCCGAACCGCAGAACGATTTTATCTTCTCAATTCTTGCGGAGGAATTCGGACTTCTGGGTGCAATACTTGTTGTTGCCTTGTTCATATTTCTGATTGTCAGAGGAATTAAAATTGCAACAAATGCCCCGGATATGTTCGGGACATTGCTTGCAACGGGGATAACTTCAATGATAGCTATTCAGGCAATTGTAAATATTGCGGTTGTAACCTCGTCAATTCCGGTTACGGGTATGCCACTGCCGTTCTTCAGCTATGGCGGAACAGCTCTTGCGATAACGATGGGCGAAATGGGAATCGTACTTAATATTTCAACCCATTGTAAGGATTTGGATAAAGGTAAGTAAAAATGCAGAGGCTGACAAAACATCAGCCTCTTAGTCATATGTGTTAAGAAAGGGAATGGATTATGAGAGTTTTATTTGCAGGCGGTGGAACTGCCGGCCATATAAACCCGGCTATTGCGGTTGCAAACTACATTAAGGAGAGGGACCCGCAAAGTGAATTTCTGTTTATCGGTACAGAAAGCGGAATGGAAAAAACTCTTGTTCCCCGAATGGGCTTTGATATAAAGTTTATAAAAATCCACGGATTTAAGCGGAGTCTCAGCTTTGACAATGTAAAAGTTATGGCAGAGCTTGTTACAGGGACACGCCGTGCAATGCAGATAATTAAGGAATTCAAACCTGAAGTGGTTATGGGTACGGGCGGTTATGTTGCAGGACCGGTTCTGCTTGCGGCAGCAATGCTTAAAATCCCTACGGTTGTTCACGAATCCAATGCATATCCCGGTGTTACGGTCCGTATGCTAGCGAAAATTGTGGATGTTGTAGCACTCGGTATGGGTGAAGCGGCAAATTTCTTAAGCTCCAAAGCCTGTATACACGTTACGGGCAACCCTGTGCGTCCGTCAATTCTTGCCGGTGATAAAATGACGGCTCGTGAGAAATTAGGGCTCGACAGCAGAAAGGTAGTCTTGATTTTTGGCGGCAGCCTTGGTGCAGAAAAGATAAACAGCGTTGCAGTTGAGTGGATTTCGCAGGTTGCCGACAGCCGTAAATATCAGATTTTGATGTCTACCGGCAAAAACAACCAGTACGACAGAGTTAAAAAATTGTTTGAAGAACAGGGTATTGACCTTGAAAAATATCCCGAAATTAAAGTAAGCGAATATATTTACGATATGGACCTTGCCCTTAATGCGGCAGACCTGATAATTGCCAGAAGCGGCGGTTCGGTAAGCGAGATGACGGCTCTTGGAAAAGCGGCAATATTAATTCCGTCACCCTTTGTGGCAGGCAACCATCAGGAACATAACGCCAGAGCGGTGGAAAAATCCGGTGGCGCGATTGTAATAAGTCAGGCCGAGCTCTCGCTTGAAAGTCTTTGCAAGGCGACGGAAAGTATACTTTGCGATGCAGAAGTGCTTAAGAGAATGAGTAGCTGCTCAAAGTCTATTGGTATAACTGATGCAACAGATAAGATTTATAAAATAATGCACGAATTGATGAGAAGATAGAGTAAGTTCTTCAGTAACACAATCAAAAGAAATACATAGTATAAGATATCGGTAATTCTTTTGGAGGTGTTACGGTGAAAAGAATAGCAATCAGCGGTGGGAAAAAGCTAAACGGGGAAGTGCGGTGTCAAGGCTCAAAAAATGCGGCACTACCCATACTTGCGGCAACTGTGCTTAATCTGGATGAGTGTGAACTGACCAACTGTCCCGACCTCAAAGATGTGAGTTCGGCATTAAAGATAATAACACATTTAGGCGGAAAAACGGCATACAGCAACTATACGGCAACGGTCAATGCGGCGGATATACATAAATTTGAGATTTGTGAGGAACTTATGGCAAGCATGCGTTCCTCGGTTTTGTTTCTCGGTCCGATGCTTTCACGGCTGAAACAGGCGGTGATTGCTTATCCGGGCGGTTGCAGTATCGGTTTAAGACCAATAGATTTGCATATTAAAGCATTCAGGCAGATGGGTGTTTCGGTGGAGGAAATAGGCGGAAAGATATACTGCAAGGCAGAAAAAATTGTTTCCTCCAGAATTAACTTGATATTTCCCAGTGTGGGGGCAACAGAAAATATTATGCTCCTTGCCGCAGTATCCGAGGGCGAGACGGTGGTGCTCAATGCGGCACGAGAGCCGGAGATTTGTGACCTCCAGAACTTTCTTAATGCAATGGGAGCAAAAATTTCCGGTGCAGGAACTGAAACAATTCGCATTTTAGGTGTTGAAAAATTAAAAAAAGTGAAGTATAATATAATGTCGGATAGAATTTTTGCAGCAACCTGCCTGTGTGCAGTAGCAAGCTGTGGGGGAGACGTTGTTTTGAGGAATGTTAACCCCGACCACATAAGCCTTATTCTGTCAATGCTTACAGGAGCGGGATGCAGTATAAGTTGTGGTCGTGACTATATCCGGATAAGATGTAATGAAAGGCTCAGGGGTCTTGGCAAGATTATGACATCTCCGTATCCGGGTTTTCCGACAGATGCACAGGCTCTGTTTATGTCGGCACTTTCTGCCGCAGACGGAACAACTGTATTTGTGGAGAATATATTTGAAAGCCGGTATAAGCATGTCCCCGAACTTATCAAGATGGGTGCGGATATTATAGTGGACGGCAGACTTGCGGCGGTTACAGGTTGTAACTATATTCAGGGTGCAAGTGTCGAAGCTCAGGATTTACGTGGCGGTGCTGCGTTGGTTATTGCGGGACTTTCCGCCATAGGTGATACTGTTATATCCGGAGTATCGCATATTGACAGAGGCTACGAGCATATCGAGGATACATTCTCGCAACTCGGTGCATCAATAAAAAGAATTTAAAAAATTGCGGACACCGATTCGGTGAGCCGCAAAATAATTGGACAAGCAGAAAGGAGGAGCTTTATGGTAGTTGAAAAAAGTGAATTTGAGGCAAGAAAAAAGGAGTTGCTAAAAAAGAAAAAGAAAAATCGGCTAAAAAGACGGTTTATAGTATTTGTTTTCCTTTTTATTTGTGCAGCAGTGATTTTTACAGTTCTTAAAGCTCCGCTTTTTAATATTAAAACCATTATCTGTGTCGGGCAGGAGACCTTGACCGAAGAACAGGTAATCCAGATAGCCGGCGTAAAAACTGATGCCAATATTTTCAGCACGGGGGTCAAGGCAATGAAAAGGCGACTTGCCGACGAACCGTTGATTGCCGAATGTAATGTGCGGCGTCTCTTCCCCAATAAGCTTAAAATATGGATACGTGAGGCGAAAACTGCAGCGTATGTTGAAGGTAGTGCGGGAATTATACATATCCGTGAGACAGGACAGATTATTAGAATAACAGACCCCAAAGAGGAAAAACCAAAAGCGGCACACCTTCTTAATTTCACACCTGCGTCCGAGATTCTCGGCGAAAATGTGATAGCCGAGGATAACGCAGCAGATAAAATTATTCTGGAATGTATAGGTCTTTTAAATGACCTTGAAATGCTGGAAAAGGTGACTTCTATATCCGTGGCGGATTTATCGGATATCCGCATCGATTATGAGGACAGGCTGTATATTCTGCTCGGAAGCTACGAGAGTATGGAGTATAAGCTGACATTTGTGAAAAAAGTAATTTCAGAAAATCTTTCAGAGTACGAAAAGGCACTCCTTGATTATCGCGGACAGAATTTATATGTCGGACCGCGTGAAAATCCGGATGAAAAGCCGGAAGAAACAGAAACTCCGGAAGAGAAAACGGCTGATGGCGAAAAAACAGAAACGCAGGATGCGGAAAATACCGAAAAACCGGAAGAAAAGAACGAAGAAACGCAATCAGAGTAAATATTGAAGAGGTAGAAGAATGAATTTGGAAAAGAAACAGAAATTTCAGATTTCAATGTCAATTGTTTTATTGATATTGGTTTTTGCCATGACCTGGCAGATAAAGGGTGTTCGCAAAAACAATGCGGTGCAGAGCCAGATTTCGAACAGAATAGAAACGCTTCAACAGGATTATAAGGCGGAGCTGGAGAAGAATGAAAAGCTTTTGCAGCAGATTGCGGAACTCCAGACAGACCTTATTAAGTACCGCGAACAGGTTACAGAAAGCGGCGGTGCTGCAAAAATACTAAAAGAAGAATTAAACCGTGCTGAAACTATTGCCGGATTGACCGATGTTTCAGGCAGCGGGATTATAGTTACAATTAAAGACGGAACATCCCAAAATATGGGAAATAATATTGTATATAATGATGGGTATGGGATTGTTCACAACACATATTTGCTTACTATTTTAAATGAACTTCGTGCATCGGGGGCTGAGGCTTTATCGATTAATGATGAACGAATTCTTGCGACAAGTGAAGTTCGTTGTGCAGGTCCTACTGTCAGCGTTAACAATACCAAACAGGCTGCTCCATTTGAAATAAAGGCAATCGGAAATCCTGATACCCTTGAGAATGCACTCCGTATGCCTGGTGGTGCAATTGATGAGGCAGGCTTTTATGGCATTGATGTAACCATAAGAAGGAGCAACAAGCTGCTTATAAAGAAATACACAGGAGCAAGTACATTCAAATATGCACAGGAAGTTAAACCGGAGGTGACAGAATAATGTTTTTTATTGTAGCGATTCTGGTTGGTATACTTCTTGGACTACTTGTTCCGTATACCCTTAGCTCATCAACACTTCCGTATCTGGCAGTGGCAATTATTGCAGCGCTTGACTCGGTGTTTGGAGGACTTTTAGCGTACCTTAACAAACGGTTTAATATCAATGTATTTATGATTGGCCTTATTTCAAATGCCATTCTTGCGGTATTTCTTACATTTATCGGCAATATATTGGGTATTAGTTTGTCATTCGCGGTTATTGTCGTATTTGGTGTAAGAATGTTCAATAATATGGCATCAATCCGTCGTCTCACCTTTGATGTTTATTTTGTAAAACGTGCAAAGGAAAAGGAGCGCGAGAACCGGCTTAAGCTTGAAGCGGCACTTGACACTGAGGAAGAATATGAGGCGGAAGAAGCTTCGGAAAATATGGAAACTGCAAAAGATAGTGCAGAAAATGTCGAAGAAATAGACGAAAAGGAAGAAAAATAGACATATTTGCAGCAGAAAAATTGAAAATTTGTAATAAAACATGAATATTTTTTTGATTTAGGTATTTACAAAATTCTATAAAATGTTATAATAGAAATATATGCTTACTTACTCAAAAGATAGGAGGAATTATTGTGTTTGAGTTTGATGCTGAAACCACAAGCCCGGCAAAGATAAAAGTTGTTGGTGTCGGCGGTGGCGGTAACAATGCAGTTAACAGAATGATTGACGCAGAAGTCCAGTGCGTTGAATTTATATCAATAAATACGGACAGACAGGATTTATCGCTTTCCAAGGCAACTCAGAAAATTCAGATTGGTGCTAAGCTCACAAAGGGTCTGGGTGCAGGTGCTGTACCCGAAATCGGTGCAAAGGCGGCTGAGGAAAGCCGTGACGAGATTGCACTTGCAATTCAGGATGCTGATATGGTATTTGTTACAGCAGGTATGGGCGGCGGTACAGGTACAGGTGCTGCTCCTATTGTTGCGGAAATTGCAAAGGAACTTGGTATCCTTACAGTTGGTATCGTTACAAAGCCTTTCTGGTTTGAAGGTGCAATGCGTGCAAAGAATGCAGGTGTTGGTATCGAGAACCTAAAGAATTCGGTTGATACATTGGTTGTTATTCCCAATGACAAGCTTCTTGCCATTGCTGAGAACAAAACTCCGCTTACCGAATCCTTTAAAATGGCGGACGATGTTTTAAGACAGGGTGTTCAGGGCATTTCTGACCTTATTTCACGCCCCGGTCTTATCAGCCTTGACTTTGCAGATATCAAGACAATTATGAAGAATACCGGTTATGCTCATATGGGTATTGGTAAAGCAACGGGTGAGAATCGTGCTCACGATGCAGCACTTAAGGCAATCAACAGCCCCTTGCTTGAAACCAACATTACAGGTGCTAAGGGTGTTATTCTTAATGTTACCGGCGGCAGTGACCTCGGTATTCTTGAAATTCAGACGGCTTCTGAAATTATTACTGAGGCTGCTGACAATGATGCAAACATTATTATCGGTGCGATTATCGACGAAACTCTGGGTGATGAGCTTCAGGTTACTGTTATTGCAACAGGCTTTGAGGGCAAGGCTATGCCCAAAATGAACAGGGTTACCGAGTCAATTTTCGGCAAAACCGAAACCAAGGGTATTTTCACAGCACTCCGTGAAGAAATGGAGGAAAAAAAGGTTGAAGAGCCCATCTCTGCACCGGAAGCTCCTGTAGAATCGCGTGTCGATTTTTTTAACAAGATCAGCGAGGATGACGGAATAGACGTTCCTGTTTTTCTCCGCAAGAATCAGGACTAATACAAAAGTAAAATAAAAACAAAAAAACTCTTGAAACATTGGTTTTTTTATGGTAGTATTGATACATTGCGATGAAATGTAGCAAAGCTTGTGCTTTGCAATACATATTCACATATTTTAGGAGGAAATTCAAATGTTCACAACTTTAATCGTTATTCATGTAATCATTTCATTGGTTCTTATTGTTACTGTTCTTATGCAGCACGGCAAGCAGCAGGGCCTTTCAGGCGCTATTGCCGGCGGTGCAGAAACCTTCTTTGGTAAGAACAAGGGCAGAACTATTGATGCAATTCTCAAAAAAGTTACAGCAGTTGTTGCAATTCTGTTTGTTGCAAGCTCAATCGCTCTTGCAGCATACTCAATTAACAAGAACAAGGCTGATAATGAAGCAGTAAATTCTGCAGCTCAGCAGACTGAAACTGACAATGCTGTTTCCGGCGGTCTTGATGAAAATGGCAATCTTGTTGATGCAGAGGGCAATGTTCTTATGACAGCTGAACAGCTTGCTGAAGCACAGAACGGTGCTGAGAGCGAAGACACAGACGCTGAATAATTTGGAAAAAGACATCTTAAAACCGCTCCTATTTTTGGGGCGGTTTTTCGTATAAATCGGGTATAATAATGTTAGGCTAAAGTAAGATTACAGAAAGTGGAGGAAATGCCGTGACTTTTATTGAGCTTTTAAGTGAATACCATATTATGCCCCAATTCCCGCCCGGTGCGGTCAGACAGGCGGAGAAGCTTCCTGATGAGGTCGGAGAGGCTGACCTCAAGGGCAGATGTAACCTGACTGATACTCTTACAATAACTATTGACGGCGAGGACGCAAAGGATTTTGACGATGCGGTTTCGCTTGAACTTATGGAGAACGGAAACTATTGCCTTGGTGTGCATATTGCTGATGTAACTCATTACGTAACCGAGAATTCACCAATTGACAGAGCGGCATTTTCTCGTGGTACAAGTGTTTATCTGGTAGATACAGTAATTCCGATGCTCCCGTTTGAGCTTTCGAATGAATTATGTAGTCTTAAGCCGAACAAAATACGGCTTACTGTTTCAGTGTTTATGGAAATTACACCACGGGGCAAGGTGGAAAACTACAAAATTTGCAAAAGCTATATAAGGTCGCATAACCGTATGACCTATAACAAGGTGACCAAAATTTTAGAGGGTGACGAGCGGCTCTGCAGCGAGTATCCTCATCTTGTTGCAATGCTTCATAACATGAAACGTTTAGCGGCTATTCTTAACAAAAAAAGAGTGCGAAACGGCTCAATAGAATTTGTTACTCACGAATCCAAAATTACGCTTGATAAGAACGGAAAACCGGTAAAGGTCGAGCGCTATCCAATTACAGTGTCAAATAATATAATAGAGGAATTTATGCTTATATGCAATGTAACAGTTGCAAAGCATCTTGCGTTAAAGGGTCTTCCTTGTGTTTACAGAGTCCACGAGCAACCTGATTTTGAGCGGCTTGAACGGCTGCAAAGGATTCTTCCCGTGCTGGGCGTTGACTTTGTGTGGAAGCTGAATATGACCCCCAAGGACTTCCAGAAAATACTTGATTCCGTGACGGGCCTCGACACGGAAGATGTCGTGAACTATCTTGTGCTTCGCAGTATGTCCAAGGCAAGATACAGCGAAAATAATTTAGGGCACTTCGGCCTTGCGTTTTCAGATTACTGCCATTTCACATCGCCGATTCGTCGTTATGCAGATGTGGTGGTACACCGCATTCTTAAGGAAAGCCTTGATGGTGAGCTTTTACCCAAACGTCGTGATTTCTTCAAGGAGCTTGCAATATCAGGTGCAGTTACAGCCTCGGTTACGGAGGTCAATGCGGCAGACGTAGAGTTTGCGTGGAAGAATGTGAAAAAAGCTGAATATATGGCAGAGCACATTGGCGAGAAGCATAATGCAAGCATAACACATATAACGACAAATGGTTTCTTTGCGGAGCTTAGCAACACAATTGAAGGATTTGTGCCGGTTCGTACGCTTGAAGATGATTTATACGTTATGAACGAAAATGGACTATCCCTTGAGGGAATGCGTACAAAAAGGAAATTTACAATTGGCGATACAGTAGAAATCAAGGTGGCGGCAGTAGACCTTGAACGGGCAAAAATTGATTTTGAGGTTAGCGGAACAAGACAGCTTCCGGCTCAGCGCAGAAAGTATGTAGCGGGCAGAAATACAGGTAAAAGAGAACTAACTCGCAATGAAAAACGGGTTTTAAAAAAGCTGAAAGAAGAGAGCTTTGAAGCAAGACAGCAAAAAAATGATATCCGGAAAAAAGCGGACATCGAGCGGAGTATATTTGAAAATGCCGTGACCTATGAGGTTCTGGAAATTCTACAGGATAGATTTAAATTTAAAAAAGCGGAAAAAAGCTTTGTGGGTGTAACTGTTAAGGATATGGCGGCATTGGTGTCGCTGCCTGTATACCGTGCACACCTTTATGAGACAAGTGAGATTAGCTTTAAAAGTGCTTTGATTTCTGCATCTAAGAATGTGAAAAATACAATAGGTATGCTTGGCGAAAGCTTTGGTTTTTCTACCGAGAACGAGGAAAAACTCGCGGCGGAATTTGTGTGCGCCGCACTCCGGCATCTTGATGTATGTATGAAAAACAATGCAATTTCATATTCAAAGCGTGAAAAAGAGTATGAAGCACTAATGAAAAAATTGCACGAAAGAAAGGTGAGGTCAAAATGAAAACCGTTCTTATAGCAGGCGCATCACGGGGTATTGGCAAAGCCACGGCGTTGGAATTTGCAAAAAACGGCTGGCAGGTCGCAGTAAATTATAATAAAAGTGAGACGGCGGCAAAGGCGCTTTGTGAAGAAATTACAGCCTTTGGCGGAGCTGCAAAGGCGTATCAAGCCGATGTTTCAGATAATGCCGAAGTCCTTAGTATGGTTGATGCAGTTATTGCAGATTTTGGGAGTATTGGCGCTTTGGTTAATAATGCAGGGATTGCACTTGGTCAGGGACTTTTTACGGATTTTACGGATGCTGATGCAAAGCGGATTTTTGATACAAATGTATTTGGAGTGATGAATTGCAGCCGTGCGATAATTCCCCATCTTGTAAGCAAAAAAACCGGAAAAATAATCAACGTGTCCTCGGTGTGGGGGATTACGGGCGGCTCGTGCGAGGTTATTTATTCAGCGAGCAAGGCGGCGGTAATAGGCTTTACCAAAGCTCTTGCAAAGGAACTTGCACCATCGGGAATATGTGTAAACTGCGTTGCCCCCGGTTTTATCGATACCGATATGAACTCTTACCTTGCAACGGCTGATATTGATGCGTTTTGCGAGGAAGTTCCCCTTGGCAGAACAGGCAAAGTTGAGGAAGTGGCAAAAAGTATATATTTCCTTGCATCTTCGGATGCATCTTACATAACCGGTCAGGTTTTGACTGTTGATGGGGGATTGGTGTAATATGACAAAACTTAGGTTTATAGGAACTTGTTCAGGTACAGAACCCTTTGAGGGTATGCACCACACAGCGTTTACAGTTGAAACGGGTGAACGGACATATTGGTTTGATGCGGGCGAAAACTGTTCACGGCTTGCATTTTTGGCAGGGGTTGATATGCTTTCGGTTAACAGTATCTTTATCTCACATCCCCACGAGGACCACTATGGCGGACTTTTTAATCTTTTGTTCCTCATCCGTCAGCAGATGTGGCAAAAAAATGGAACGCCAGTTGATGGCTCTGTGAATTTGTTTTTACCGATTAATGAGATGTGGCAGCCTCTTAAAGATTATATCAAGGTTGCATCACCTAAATTCTTTGATATCGTGGATGTCAGAAACCATCAGATAACAGACGGCAAAGTTTTTGAAAATGACGAAATCAAGGTCTTTGCATTACATAATAAGCACATTTCTGCGGATGAGATAAACTCGTTTTCCTTCAAAATTGAGGCTGGAGGAAAGAAAATTGTGTATTCTGGCGACATCCGTGAGATTTGTGAGCTTGATGTACTTATTGACTCGGGTTGTGATATTCTGATTATAGAAAGCGGACACCAGAAAGTGGCTGAAATACTTGAATACGGCGAGCAAAAGAAGATAGAAAACCTCCTGTTTATACATCACGGCAGAGAAATCATTAATGACCGCAAAAGTGCAGAAAACCTTGTGAAAGACTATAAATATAAGGCAATTATTCTAAAAGACGGTCAGGAGTTTGAACTTTAAACAACAAAAAGAGCTGAACATATGTTCGGCTCTTTTTTGCTTAAAACTTCAAAATATTCATTGCAATTTCAAAGTAAATCAAAAGTGAAATTGCGTCAACAATTGTGGTGACAAAAGGACTTGCCGTAACTGCCGGGTCAAAGCCAAGGCGTTTAACCAGAATCGGCAGGCTGCAACCAACTATCTTGGCACAGACCACTGTTGCAATCAGGGTGAGGGAAACCACTAATGAAACAAGTATAGGACTTTGTCCCGAAGCAAGGATATCTGCCTGGTCAATCAGCATCATTTTGCCAAAATTCACAACTGCAAGGGCGATTCCGCAAAGCAACGCAACAAACAGCTCTTTTTTGAGAATTTTAAATATATCCTTCATTTCAACATCACCGAGTGACAATGCACGAATTACCGTAACAGAGCTTTGTCCGCCGGAGTTGCCGCCCGTGCCCATCAGCATAGGAATAAATGCAGTAAGTGCTACACATACGGCAAGAGTTTCCTCAAATGAACTGATTATTTTGCCGGTAAAGGTAGAGGATAGCATAAGCAACATCAGCCACGGAACACGGTTTTTAAATGTCTCCCAAACGGTGGTTTTGAGATATGGTTTTTCGGATGGCAGAATAGCCGCCATCTTTTCAATATCCTCGGTGTTCTCTTCTTGAATGACATCAATAACATCATCGACGGTGATAATTCCAACAAGTCTTGTTTCTTTGTCAACAACGGGCATTGCAAGAAAATCGTATTTGTCAAACAGATTTGCAACATGCTCTTTGTCCTCAAATGTATCAACAAAGATTACATTTGTTTCCATCATATCCCCGATTTTTGTCTGCGGGTCGGATAACAAAAGGTCCTTTGCTGTTGTAATTCCGATAAGGTGACGGTTAGCATCCATAACATAGCAGGTGTAGATTGTTTCCTTATCAACACCGGTTGCACGAATGCGGTCAAATGCTTGGCTCACGGTCATTTCAGCCTTAAGTGCAACATACTCAATGGTCATAATGCTACCGGCACTGTCTTTGGGGTATTTAAGAATTTTATTGATTGCCGCCCGTGTTTCACTGTCGGTTTGCTTGAGAATTCTTTTTACCATATTAGCCGGCATTTCTTCGATGATGTCAACGGTATCGTCGACATACATTTCTTCAAGAACATCACGCAGCTCCTTATCGCTGAATGCACTTATCAGATGCTCCTGAGTGTCCGGCTCCATTTCAACAAATGTGTCAGATGCAAGCTCTTTGGGGAGAAGTCTGAACAACCTGAGAACAGTATCCTGTGGCACTTCGTCAAACATAAGTGCAATATCGGGTGCGTTCATTTCAGCCAGAGTACTTCGCAGTTTTACAAATTCCTTATTTTCTATCATTGTGAGTATTTCATCAATCATTCTGCGTTTCCTCCTTTTAAATAATTTTTATAAATCTTACATTACAGAATAAAGTATCTTTGCCGCCTCGGCTTTTGTTAGGGTGTTTTGCGGCTTTAATGAGCCGTCCTCGTAGCCTTTCATTGCACCAAGTGAGATAAGTGTGTTAATGCCGTCAGCTGCCCAAGTGGGGATTTCGTCAGCGTCCGGGGCAGTTACTTCTGCTTTGAGTATTCCTGACGGAAGTATACGTGCAACAATTGTTGCGGCCTCCGCGCGGCTAATAGTTGCAAGCGGGTCGGCGCAGGTTTCGGTTTCGGTCACATATCTGCCCTTGACAATTCCCTCGGCAAAAAGAGCCTTAAAGCTTCCCAATGCCCAAAACGGTATATCATCAAGGTCACTGTATGGTAAAGTGACAGAATCATATTTAGTAAGGTTAAGACCAAGATAATTATATATCATAACGGCAAATTCTGAACGGGTCATTTGTTTTTGCGGATTAAACAAAAGCTGTCCGCTGGTGGGGTCACCGTTAATTATCTTTGCTGAATACATATACCCCAAAAGACTTTCCGCCCAATGTCCCGTGGTGTCTGCAAAGGGAGATTCGGGAAGAGTTTGGGTTTGGGAAGTAATAGTCTTAAATGAAGTATATCCAAAACTGTTGGTGGCGAAAACAGTAGCTTTAACTGTATTTTGCGGTATTTCTGCAACAAACTCGCCTGATACTGAATCATATTTGAAGTCAACAGACTTGCCGTCAACTTTGATAATTATCTTATCCTTTTCGATATCTATATTATATTCGCAGCTGATTTCCCCTGTGAGTATTCCACTACCAAATTCTGCATCAATTATGGGATATGCTTTGGGGTCATTTGCAGATGGCTTTGCAAGCATAACCGGAATGGTGACTGTCTTCTTGCCGGCGGTAATGCGAATGTTTCCCGTTGCACCATATTTGTCCGAGGCCTTGAAAAGACCTATGTCGGAAATAGTGCCGATTTCGGAGTCAGCCTCCCAGACAAGATTTTTGCGGCTTGCCGTCAGCTGATTATAACCGCCGTAGCATACAGCGGAAAGCTCAATACTGTCGCCGGGGAGAAGTGACAGTGATTTGATATCAGCCCAGGTGTTTTTGTTTTTTACAACAATGTCTGTGGGTGTTTCCAGACAAGTGATGGTGAGTGCCGCTTTTTTTGCATCACCTGACTCGGCATATACAGTAACCGTGCCATTGTCTTTTGCGGTAAATACGCCGTCATCTGAAATCGTACTGTTTTTTCCATCTTCAACGCTAAAGATTATATCACGGGGTGTGCTTGCCGGATGAAATCCGCTGTCCGTTGCCTTAACCTCGAGTTGAACAGACGCACCGGTCAGAACAAAATTAGTTTTGGGATATAAGTGTAAAATTTCGGCTTTACCGGTCTTTTTTGCTGTATTTTTAAAGAAGAAAAAGGTGGAAACCTTGCGTTCCTTTTTATCTGACGGACTGTTTATCAGTTCTGCCTTTTTATTGCCGGGAAGCCGCACAACCATCTGCGTCGAGCCGCCGCCGTCAAGATTTAACGCCTCAATGCAGCCAATCTCTTTCATTCGTTTTGCAAGAGTTTTAAGCTGCACTCCGTAGCTGTGACCTTCCTGTCTGCCGTCTATGGTATACAGGATAATCGAGCCGTCTTTTTTTATTCCAATAGCGGTACGGGGTGCGGCACCTGTTGGCAGATTCTGGTTGACTTCACCATCTATAAGAAGTCTGCCACCGACCGAACCCATTCCCAAAGCAACCTCGGACCAGCGTTTGTCGCCGGTTGCACTAAATGCAATTGTAACTTTTTCGCCCACGGTCAAAGTCTTTATTGGGTCAAGAAATTCTGCCGGAGCTTTTGCATCAATGGTGATTACTATTTTGTCCTCCGGAATGGGAGCAGAAGAGTCTTCGCTATTAATTGCTTCGATCATAGCGGTCATTTTCGTGCCAAGCTTCATTTCCCCCTCAATCTCGCCAAGAATAATGTCAATACCTTCGGTTGTGTTTCTGGTCTCAGTCGAAAAGTCACGGGTCATCATATATACAGCATAAGGCTGACGGTATTTGTTAATGTTGTAAATGTTTATCTCGCTACCATCTTCACGGATAAGAACTGAGTTGAGAGAGAAGTATGATATAAACGGCGTTCCGTCGGGCATTATGCCGATTGCATCTTGCCCCGAAGCATCTTTGGTGAGAATTTTTCCATCCACAATGGCGTTGCTCATAGGCACACCGGTCTGGGTAGAAAAATAGTCTGCGTTGCCTCCGCCAATGAGGTCAAGTCCTTGTCCCTCAAGACGGGATACCTCACTTGAAATTGCGGTCATACCGTAAAGTGACGGGCCGTTTGTTATGGTTGGAAGAACAGTGCTGTTAGGAGTATATTCGATATAGTTTTCGGTTTGCTTCCCTACGCCGCTTTGGTCACTGTAAAAGACATTATGGGTGTAATATGTTCCCTCTCCGATTTGTGTTGTATAGCCGTTTATTTTTGAACTGCCAAGAACCGATGCAAAGACGGAAAAAGGCATCAAAAGAATGGTAGTTGCCGAAATTGCTGCAACTGTTTTTTTGAAAAAGCTAGGTTTTAAATTCATAATGTTCACATCCTTTAATTCAACTATACCAAAATGCCAATAGCTTTGTAAATGGCAAAAAATTTACATTAAAAAAACGGCATATCACCAAAGAGTGATGTGCCGCAAAAGGCATAGCTGAATTTACAAAGTTTCTCAGATAATATTCATTTTTCCGAAGTATTCAGGTCTGTGGAAATCACATTTTTCGGGGTCGGTCATATTCCAGCAGCCATAGTGCGGAAACTCGGTAAGGTCACCGCATTTATAGGCATTTGCAAGAACGTATGTGCCTGCCTTAAACTCATACCCCGGAATATACTTCTTGATAAGCTCAAAGGGTACGGTGTAATCCACAGTCCAGAAATCTTCAAAAACCTGAGTCTGTATGTTCAGAGATTTTACATCTTCTTCGGTAAGGTTAATTTTATTTTCGTGGCGGTTTTTCCGGAACGAAACATTCATAGTTCCAATACTGTTGACTTCAAAATTAAAGTAATTGTCAGAAAGTTCGGGAGCAAATTTTACAAACCACTCAACACAGCTGTCCTCGTTCACGAGCTCGAAATGCTTTGTTTTGGTTGCCAGAGGCTTTGCCTCAAAAATATCAAAGTGCGCGTGAAATGCCTGTTCATTATAGCAGACGGCAAAGGCTGTTTTAGGTTCATAGCCATGCCCTGAGGGGTAATAGTGTTCAATTGATAAGACCGGAATCTCGCCGGAACCTTCTTTGACAATGGTATACATATTTCGTCTCCTGTTTGATTGAATAAAAGAAAAAAGGAAAGCCCAAAAGGGGCCTTCCTTTTCGTGGTGCGCCAGAAGGGACTCGAACCCCTGACCTACTGGTTCGTAGCCAGTCACTCTATCCAGCTGAGCTACTGGCGCATACCCGGCAAAAGTGAACAATCACCGCCGACAGTTGTATATTGTAGCACAGTTTTAGAGAAAATGCAAGGGTTTTTATTAAAAAACTTTTAAAAATTTTTTATGTTTATTATCCGGACATTTCTTCGCTGTAGTCAATCGGGGTTCGGGCAAGAATCTTGTATTCCGACAAAAGCTGTTCGTATCGGCTTTGTTCGGATTGGATTTTATATATATAAAGGTCAATTAGCTTGGGTTCAGTCACGTTGTTGAAATTTTCGGTTGCCTGCCTGATTTCATCTCTGGCAGAGTCAATATTTTCTTTTAAGGTCTGAAGCCGTGCACGATGCTGTTCTTTAGCACGCTTTTCGGCGGCTTTTTCCTTGTTGAATATGTCGGCAAGATTTGCGGCATACGAAATGGTCATTTTACGCCCTCCTTTAGTTTGCTATATAGTATAAGTATGAACTGGTACGAGAAAAATATTCCATTTTCTTGTTAATATTTTGTTACAACCCTTGTAAATCGGGGAAAAGTATGATATACTAACTTAGATTGTATATATGTTTTACATATTGCAAGATGGAGGCGTAAAAAATGAGTTTTAAAAGTATAATTGAAAAGGTGTTTGGCACCTACAGCGATAGAGAATTAAAGAGAATAAAACCTACTTTGGATAAGGTTTTGGCACTTGACAGCGAAATGGCGGCGAAGACTGATTCAGAGCTTCGTGAAATGACGGATATATTTAAGACAAGACTCCAAAACGGCGAAACGCTTGATGATATTCTGCCCGAAGCCTTTGCTGTCTGCCGTGAGGCAGCAACAAGAGTGCTTGGAATGAAGCATTTTCCTGTTCAGATTATCGGCGGTATAGTTCTTCACCAAGGCAGAATTGCTGAAATGAAGACCGGTGAGGGTAAGACCCTTGTTGCAACACTTCCGGCATACCTCAATGCACTTTCCGGCAAGGGGGTGCATATTGTTACTGTGAATGATTATCTTGCAAAGCGTGACAGCGAGTGGATGGGTAAGCTTTACAACTTCCTTGGACTTTCTGTCGGCCTTATTATTCACGACATGGATAATGCCGCAAGACGCAAGGCGTATGATGCAGACATTACCTACGGAACAAACAACGAGATGGGTTTTGACTATCTCCGTGATAATATGGTTATCTACAAAGAGGACAGAGTTCAGCGTGGTCACAATTATGCAATTGTGGACGAAGTGGACAGTATTCTTGTTGACGAAGCGAGAACACCGCTTATTATCTCCGGTATAGGTGATAAATCAACGGCTCTTTACGAGCAGGCGGATATGTTTGCCAGAACTCTTAAGTGCCGCCGTGTTGTTGAAACCAACAGCAAGGAAGAGGCGGAAGAGGTTTACACCGATATTGACTATGTTGTTGACGAAAAGGCAAAAACCGCAGTTCTCACACCGGAGGGTGTAAAAAAAGCTGAAAAGGCGTTTGGCATAGAAAATCTTACAGACCCTGAGAATATGACAATTTCTCACCATATTAATCAGGCAATCAAGGCTCACGGGAATATGCAGCGTGACAAGGATTATGTGGTAAAAGACGGTCAGGTAATAATTGTTGATGAATTTACCGGCAGACTTATGTTCGGCAGAAGATACAGCGACGGTTTGCATCAGGCAATTGAGGCGAAGGAACACGTAAAGGTTGAACATGAGAGCAAGACTCTTGCAACAATTACATTCCAGAACTTCTTCCGTCTTTACGGCAAGCTTTCAGGTATGACGGGTACAGCTCAGACAGAGGAAGAGGAATTCCAAGAGATTTACAGACTTGATGTTGTGGTTATTCCAACAAACAAGGAAATGTGCCGTGAAGATATGCCTGACCTTATCTACAAAACTGAACAGGCAAAATTTAATGCGGTAATTGATGAGGTTGAAAAAGCTCATGCAAAGGGCCAGCCGGTACTTATAGGTACAGTATCAATCGAAAAGTCCGAGCAGCTCAGCGGAATGCTCAAAAGACGGGGCATCAAGCATAATGTTCTCAACGCAAAATTGCACGAAAAGGAAGCGGAAATTGTAGCTCAGGCAGGTAAAAAGGGAGCGGTTACAATCGCAACCAATATGGCAGGCCGAGGCACAGATATTGTGCTTGGCGGTAACGCCGAGTTTATGGCAAAGAACGAGATGGAGTCAATGGGCTTCACACCTGAACTGATTGTTCAGGCAACCGGCTTTGCAGAAACGGACGATGAAGAAATTCTGAACGCACGCAAAACCTTCCGTGAATTAAATGCAAAGTTTAAAGCGGAAATCGAGCCGGAGCAAAACGAAGTTCTGGAGGCAGGCGGTCTTTACATTATGGGTACAGAGCGTCACGAAAGCCGTCGTATTGACAATCAGCTCCGTGGCCGTGCCGGCCGTCAGGGCGACGTGGGTAAGTCGAGATTTTTCCTTTCACTTGAAGATGAGCTTATGCGACTCTTTGCATCCGATAAAATCAACCGGATTATGGAGATGGTTGGATTTGCTGAGGATGAGGCGATTGAAAGCAAAATGGTTTCAAATGCTATTGAAACTGCTCAGTCAAGAGTTGAGGGCAGAAACTTTAATATCAGAAAGCATGTCTTAAGCTATGACGATGTAAACAATCAGCAGCGTGAGATGATTTATACTCAGAGAAACGAAGTTCTAGACGGTGTAGATGTTCGTGCAACTGTGGTTAAGATGATGCGAAGCGTGATAGAAAATATCGTTACCCGAAGTACTGGAGGTATGCAGCACGCTGAGGAGTGGCAATGGGATTCAATTCGCGAACAGATGTCTATGGTGTTTGGTGAATTCACTGAGAGTGAGTTCTCATTCAATGAATATGATATTGACCGTATGACGGTTGAATCACTTACCGATATGCTTATGGAAAAGGTAGAAGCACGTTATGCCGGAAAAGAACAGATGTTCGGTGAAAATATACGTGAGGTTGAACGTGTTCTGCTTCTCCGCAGCGTTGACAGCAAGTGGATGGACCATATCGACAGTATGGAACAGCTTCGTCAGGGTATCAGCCTCCGTGCCTATGCGCAACGTGACCCGGTTATCGAGTATAAGTTTGAGGCAATGGATATGTTCGACGAAATGATTGCAAGCATCAAGGAAGAAACAGTAAGAATGCTTTTCCACGTTGTTCCCCAGTCCGGGATTGAACGTAAGCAGGTTGCAAAGCCAATGGCTGAGAACTACGGCGGGGACGGCACGGTTCAGAAAAAGCCTGTTGTTAAAGCTGATAAGATTGGCAGAAACGACCCGTGCCCCTGCGGCAGCGGCAAAAAATATAAGCATTGCTGCCTTGGCAAGGACGAAAACTAAATTCAGGCACATATATTAGCTTAAAGGATGTGAAATTGTGATAGAGTTTGATGAGTACAAGCTGGAGCTTGACGGAATGAAAAAGGATATTACAGATTTGAGGGATTCACTTTAACATAGAAAAAACTATGGAGGAAATCTCACAGCTGGACGCAAAAACTATGGAACCGGACTTTTACGGTGATATGGATGCGGCAGGCAAGATTCTGCAGAGGATAAAAGGTCTCAAAAATAAGATTGAAAGGTACGAAGCACTTTACTCATCGTGGGAGGACTTAACCACTTTGGTAGCACTTGCTATTGAAGAAGACGATGTAAGCGTTTTGGACGAGGTGAAGGAGGGATTTAAGGAACTTTCCCAAAACCTTGGTTCAATGAAGCTTGAAACATTACTTTCTGGCAAGTATGATGGCAATAATGCAATCCTTACCCTCCATGCAGGTGCAGGCGGCACCGAGGCTCAGGACTGGTGCGAGATGCTTTATCGTATGTATACCAGATGGGCAGAACGCCGTGGATTTAAGATAGAGACGATAGACTATCTTGACGGTGAGGAAGCAGGTATAAAAAGCGTTACATTCCAGATTGAGGGCGTGAATGCTTATGGTTATGCAAAGTGTGAGAAAGGTGTTCATCGTCTGGTGCGTATTTCGCCATTTGATTCGTCGGGCAGACGCCATACCTCATTTGCATCACTTGATGTAATGCCCGAGATTGATGACAGCATCGAAATCAATATTAACCCCGAGGATTTAAAGGTTGATACCTATCGTGCCAGCGGTGCGGGCGGACAGCATGTCAATAAGACCGAATCGGCAATCCGTATAACACATATCCCCACAGGAGTTATTGTAACCTGTCAAAACGAGCGTTCTCAGCACAAAAACCGTGATATGGCAATGAAGATGCTGAAGTCCAAGCTTGTTGAAATTGCGGAACGTGAACAGAAAGAAAAGATTGAGGACCTCAAGGGCGTTCAAATGGAAATCGGCTGGGGCAGCCAGATTCGTTCATATGTATTCCATCCATACAGTATGGTTAAGGACCACCGCACAAATTTTGAAACGGGCAATACCGGAGCGGTTATGGACGGCGACCTTGACGGGTTCATTGATGCTTATCTCACGGCACTTTCCCGTGGTGAGCTTGAAAAGTAAATTGTGAAAGGAAACGAAGTATGTTTGAAAAATTATCATTTATAGAACAGCAGCACGAAGAACTTGCGGCAAAAATCAGTGACCCCGAAGTTATGGCGGATATGGACAACTGGCGTAAGCTTTGCAAGGAACATTCTGATATGACCCCCATTGTGGAAAAGTATAAGGAATACAAAACAAATATGAATACCATCGAGGACGCCAAGGTTATGATGGATGATCCCGATACCGACAAGGAATTCAAGGAAATGCTTCAGGATGAAATCACCGAGGCAAAAGCCAATATTGAAAAAATTGAGGAGGAGCTTAAAATATTGCTTCTTCCCAAAGACCCAAATGACGATAAAAACGTTATTGTGGAAATTCGTGGCGGTGCAGGCGGCGACGAGGCGGCACTTTTTGCGGCAGACCTTTACAGAATGTATTCAATGTATGCCGAATCAAAGCGTTGGAAGACCGAAGTAATGAACCTTAGTGAAATCGGCATCGGCGGTATTAAGGAAGTTTCATTTATGATTGAGGGTCAGGGGGCATACAGCCGTCTTAAGTATGAGAGCGGCGTTCACCGTGTTCAGAGAGTTCCCGAGACTGAGTCACAGGGCAGAATTCATACATCAACAGTTACCGTTGCGGTACTTCCCGAGGCAGAGGAGGTTGACTTTGAAATCAACCCAGCAGACCTTCAGATTGATACTTACCGTGCCAGCGGTGCAGGCGGTCAGCACGTCAACAAAACCGAGTCTGCAATCCGTATTACGCATATTCCGACAGGCGTAATTGTTGAATGTCAGGATGAGCGTTCGCAGCATAAAAACAAGGATAAGGCAATGAAGGTTCTTCGTTCCAGACTCTATGAAGCAGAGCTTCAGAAGCAGCAGGAAGCAATCGCAGCAGACCGTAAAAGTCAGGTTGGAACAGGCGACCGCAGCGAAAGAATAAGAACATATAACTTCCCTCAGGGAAGAGTTTCGGACCATCGCATAGGTCTCACTCTTTATAAAATTGAAGCAATTATGAATGGTGACATCGACGAGATAATTGATGCACTAATCACCACAGACCAGAGTGAGAAACTGAAGCTACAAGGAGAAGCATAGGAGAAGAGGATTGTTTCTATGGAAACCAGAATTTTTGAAAACAAGGCAGAGGATTTAAAGCAAGCGGCAGAGCTTATCCGTAAAGGCGAAACGGTGATTTTTCCCACCGAAACAGTTTATGGTCTTGGAGCTAATGCTCTGGATAGCGATGCGGTAAAAAAAATTTTTGATGCAAAGGGCAGACCTTCTGACAATCCTCTTATCGTGCATATTGCGGACTTCTCTTTGGTAGAGGAATTTGTCAGGGAAATTCCGGATGGTGCAAAGCAAGTTGCCGAAAAATTCTGGCCGGGACCTCTTACAATGATATTCAAAAAGAAGCCGTGTATTCCAAACGAGGTTTCCGCAGGCCTTGATACCGTAGGTATCCGAATTCCGTCCGACAAAACAGCGCGTGAATTTTTAAAGGAATGTGGAGTGCCTGTTGCAGCACCCAGTGCCAATGTCTCTGGCAGACCAAGTCCTACAACATTTTCTCATGCAGTGGAGGATATGGACGGTAAGGTGTCAGGGATTATCAAAGGTGAGGATTCGGCAGTCGGTGTTGAATCAACTGTCCTTGATATGACCACAGAAATCCCAACCATTCTAAGACCGGGTGGTATTTCGGCAGAGCAGCTCCGTGAGGTACTGGGCGAAGTTTTGGTTTCAAGCGAGCTGAAAGATGACGGAATCCCCAAAGCCCCCGGAATGAAGTACAAACACTATTCCCCAAAAGGTCAGACGTATATTTTAAAGGGTAGTGCTGACGCGGCGGCAAGGTTTATTGAAAAACGAAGTAAAATCACTTCTGTTGCGATTTTGATATTTGACGAACTGGCAGAATATATGCCAAAGAAAGCAAAGCTGATTTCTCTGGGAAGCAAAAATTGCCCCGAGGATGCAGCACACCGATTGTTTGATGCGCTCCGTGAGTGTGATAGCTTAGGTGTAAAGGAAATTTACGCACCGGAAATCCCCGAAACAGGGCTTTGGCGTGCGGTACGTAACCGACTCTACAAAGCGGCAGCGGCAAGAATAATAGATGCCGAAACAGCAAAATCTGTACTTTTTATATGTACGGGCAACACCTGTCGTAGCCCGATTGCAGAGGGGATATTTAATGTTTCACGCAAAAATGCAGTTGCAATGTCCGCAGGTCTTTTTGCATCGGGCGAAGGAGCCGCGCTAAATGCAATTTTAGCGGCGGCAGAATACGGTGCAGATTTGAAAAATCACAAATCAACTCAGCTGACATACGAAATGCTGGAAAATTCGGATATAATTCTGATAATGACAGAGGAGCATAAAGCGAGCCTGCCGACAGAGTTCAATGTTCAGACAATAACAGAATTTGTCGGTGAAACAGGCGGAGTCAGCGACCCCTACGGCGGCGACATTGAGATTTACCGAAGCTGTGCCGCACAAATTAAAAAATTGATAGAAAGAATAAAGTTATGATTGAATATATACCTATGCAAAGGCGGCATATTGATGGACTTGTAGAAGTTGAAGAGCAATGCTTTAATTCGGGGTTTGCAAGAAAGACCTTTGAAAAAGAGCTTGTAAATAAAATTGCCGTATACTTTGTTGCAGAAATCGGAGAAAAGCCAGTAGGCTATGCCGGACTCTGGAATATTTGCGGTGCTGCCGATATTATTGATGTCGCAGTACATAAGGAATTTCGCAGACAAGGCATAGGAGAAAAATTGATTGGAAAACTGATTGAATGCTGTAAAAACGAAGATATTTCTGAAATAAATCTTGAAGTAAGAATAAGCAATCTGGCAGCACAAAATCTTTACAAAAAAATGGGATTTTCAGAGGTTGGTCAAAGACCAAACTATTACGAAAACCGCGAAACAGCAATTCTTATGAAGAAGATTTTGACGGAGGAAGAATAGATGAAAATACTTGCAATTGAAAGCTCCTGTGACGAAACCGCCGCAGCAGTTGTGGAGGATGGAGTAAAGGTTCTTTCAAATGTTATAAATACTCAAATTGAATTACACAAGGAATTTGGCGGCGTTGTACCCGAAGTGGCATCACGCAAGCATATCGAAAATGTCAGCGAAGTTGTTGATAAAGCACTTTCCGATTGCAATATGGCTCTTGATGATGTTGACGCAATTGCTGTAACATACGGACCGGGTCTTGTGGGTGCACTTCTTGTAGGGGTGTCCACGGCAAAGGGTCTCAGCTTTGTTTCAAGAAAACCTCTTATTCCCGTTCACCATATAAAAGGGCATATCTGTGCCAATTATATCGAGAACCCCGATTTTAAACCGCCGTTTATCTGCCTTGTGGCATCAGGCGGACATAGCCACATCGTTTATGTAAAGGATTACAATACATACGAGGTTATTGCAAAAACAAACGATGATGCGGCAGGCGAAGCCTTTGATAAGGTATCAAGAGTTTTGGGCCTTGGTTATCCCGGCGGACCTGCTATTCAGGAGTGTGCAAAGTCGGGCAATCCCGATGCAATAAGATTTCCGAGAGTGAATATGGGCGAAAGTGGCTTTGACTTCAGCTTTAGTGGCGTTAAGACGGCTGTTATAAACTACATCCACAATGCCGAGCAAAAGGGAATTGAAATTAACAAACCGGATGTTGCAGCTTCTTTTCAGGAAGCGGTGACAGATGTTCTAAGCAGGCACCTTATAGAGTGTGCCATTAAATACGGCACAAAAAAAATCGCCCTTGCGGGCGGTGTTGCGGCAAACAAGCCGCTTCGTGAAAGATGCGAAGCTTTGGCAAAGAAGAATGGTATAGAATTTAACTGCCCGTCATTATCTCTCTGTACCGACAATGCGGCTATGATAGGTTGCGCGGCATTTTATGAGTATAATGCAGGCGCTATCGCGGATATGACCCTTAATGCCGTTGCAAATCTTCAACTTTAAAAAAGATTTTGAAATATTTCAACTATTTTAAATCTTATTTCAACGGGGATTGCTCCGTTATCCTTGCCGGTAACAAGATTGTAGCTCTCGTTGGAAAGGTTCTTTGCAAGTGCTGACTTTGCCTCATTCGATGCGGTAATCACTCCGTCGGCAAAGCAAAGGGGTGGGTACATCACACACCACCAGTTTTCCCCCTTGGCTTCACCTATCTTTATGCGGACGGCCGTATATTTCCCGCTCGGCAACGCAAATTCGCCGTAAATTCTGGTGGGAAATGCGGCTTTCTCAACTGAGACTGTCACGGGATAGTTAAAGCCGTGGTTTTGAACTTCGTCCTCGGCAATGCTTTGGATAAAGGCTGAATTTTCCTTAGCAATCCTTGCGGATTCCTTTGCGGACCTTGCATTTTTGAAGATATCCTGCGTTTCGTCAAGAATTCTGTTGCGGACGGCAAGCTTTAACTGCTGGTCGGCACTGGTGTTACTGTTGGCAAGAATATGAAGACGAAGAACCGAATTTGATATATCAGAGCTGGTGGCTCTTGCATATGATATAAGTAATGTAAAAATAAGTATCAGACTCATAATTAGCACAAAAAAACGTGCACGGTTTATATGTCTCATTGAAATAATAGCTCCTTTTAAAAATATTGGTGTTTGAAGGAAGTGTTGACATATATTTTCCGTTTTATACATATTGATTTTTCAGATGTTATGTTTTAAAATTATTTAATGAAGGACAGATGTTTCTATGAAAAAGCTTAATGTTTGTGTACTGTTCGGCGGTGTTTCAACCGAACACAGCGTATCCGAGGTCTCGGCATCAGCGGTGCTTGAGAATATAGACCGCACAAAGCATGAGGTGTATCCTGTGGGTATAACCGAAACAGGAAAATGGCTGTACTATGACGGCGAAATCGAAAAAATCCGTAATCATAGCTGGGAAGCAGAAAAGACCATACCGGCAGTTATATCTCCTGATAGTGAGGATAAGGCACTTTTGATTTTTGAGGACACAGGTGTTCAAAAGATTAATATAGATGTTGTATATCCCGTGCTTCACGGCAAGAACGGTGAGGATGGAACAGTGCAAGGACTTTGTGGACTTGCGGATATCCCTTGCGTTGGCAGTGATGTTATTGGCAGCGCTGCATGTATGGATAAATGTATTGCCAAAATTCTTTTTGAAAAAGCAGGTATTCCTCAAGCAAACTGGGTTGAGCTTAAGCTTGGCGACCAGCCGGATTTTGAACTGATTGAAAATAAGCTCGGGCTTCCCTGCTTCATCAAGCCGTCATCTGCCGGCTCGTCTGTGGGTGTAACAAAGGCTAATAACAGAGCTGAACTGGAAAGAGGCATTAAGCTTGCACTTGAACACGACTATAAGGTTCTGATTGAAGAAGCAATTGATGCCCGTGAGGTTGAGTGTGGCGTTATGGGAAATCTCAGTCCCGTGACAGCTGATGTTCTGGGTGAGATTAAGCCGGCAAAGGAGTTCTACGATTTTGAGGCAAAATATCAAAGCGACGATTCTGAACTGATGATTCCGGCGCCGGTTGATAAGGAAACAGAAGAAAGGATAAAGGAGCTTGCAATCCGTGCTTATAAAATCTGCGAATGCCGAGGTCACGCAAGGGTTGACTTCTTTATAGACCGCCGTGACAGCAGAATTCTTCTAAACGAAATAAACACAATCCCAGGCTTCACTCCAATCAGTATGTATCCCAAGGTTTGGGAGAAATCGGGGATGTCAATGACAGAGGTTATAGATAAGCACATTGAACTTGCTCTTAACAGAGAGGATTAGTAATATGGATAAAAGACCTATCGGCGTTTTTGATTCGGGCCTTGGCGGACTTACCTGCGTTAAGGAAATTATGAAAATAATGCCCGGCGAGGATGTTATCTATTTTGGTGACACAGGTAGAGTTCCCTATGGTACCCGAAGCCGTGAAATGATAATTAAATATGTTGAACAGGACATCAGATTTCTGGAAAGCTTTGATATAAAGGCAATAATTATTGCCTGCGGAACAGCCAGTAGTGCGGCACTCCCGTGGATTGCCGAGGGTAAAAATACAAAGATAATGGGTGTAGTTGAGCCTGCGGCAAAAATGGCGGTAAAGGCAACGAGAAACAAAAAAATTGGTGTTCTTGGTACAAGTGCAACGGTGAAGTACGGCAAGTATGTTGAAAATATTAAAAGCCTCTGTCCCGATGCTGAGATTGTTCAAAAAGCATGTCCTATGTTCGTGCCGATTGTTGAAAACGGCTATACCAACAGCCCTGTTGCTGAGATAATTGCAAGGGAGTATCTGGAGGAGGTTATAGCAGCAGGTGTCGACACACTGATTTTAGGGTGTACACACTATCCGCTTCTTAAAAAAGTTATAGGAGAGATTATGGGAGATGGTGTAACGCTTATTGACTCCGGAGCGGCGGCTGCAGATAGTGCCTTTGAATTTTTAAAATCCGAGGGACTTTTGAAGTGCGATGATATGTCTTCGCAAAAGGGTGAATGTCATTATTTTGTGAGTGACACGGTTGAGGATTTCTCGCAGCTTGGCGGAGTGTTCCTTGAAAGACCGATTGAAGAAAGTGTGCGGAAGATAGATATTGAAAAGTATTAAAAAGGATGAATAATTATGAAGGAAAATGCAATAATTTCCCTCAAAACCCTTCAGAATATTGAAGGCGAGCCCGAGGTGAATGAGATAGAGCTTAAGACAAAAGGTACCTTTGCTCAAAAGAATGGGAAGTTTTATATTATTTATGAAGAAAGTGAATTGACCGGCTTTGAGGATACAACAACTACCATTAAAGTCAGTGAAGATATGGTAAGTATGACCCGAAGCGGTAAGTTTAACAGCAGAATGGTGTTCAAATGCGGACAAAAACGGTTGTGTAGCTACGAAACACCCTATGGAGTCATTCCGGTGGGAGTAAATCCTACCCGTCTTGAAAGCAAGCTGACAGACGATGGTGGACAGGTCAATATTGAATATACATTGGATATTGACAACAGCGAATATTTGAGAAACCGTCTTAACCTTACGGTGGAAAAAACCGTAGGCTAAGCATTTAAATAGAAAAAGAAAGGCAGAAGATAAAATGAATATTATTGAAAATTCAAAAAAGACAATCGGACAGGCTATCGAAAAGGGTTTTGCTGCGGCAGTAGCAAAAGGTGCTCTTGTGCCCGCTGAGGATATAAATATAGGAGAAATGGTGCATCTTGAAGTTCCCAAGGACAAGCAGCACGGCGATTTTGCCTGCAATATCGCAATGCTCCTTGCAAAAGCCCTGAGAATGCCGCCAAGAAAGATTGCGGAAGCAATTGCGGCAGAGATTGAAGTCGGCGGCGAGATTGAAAAGATTGAGGTTGCAGGTGCAGGCTTTATAAACTTCTACCTCTCAAACGCAAGACTCTATGAAGTAATCCGTGCCATTGAGGAAAAAGGCAGCGATTACGGAAAAATTGATATGGGCAAGGGTAAAAAGGTTATGGTTGAGTTTGTAAGTGCAAACCCCACCGGACCTATGCATATGGGTAATGCCCGTGGCGGTGCTCTTGGTGACTGTATGGCAAGCGTTCTGGAATATGCAGGCTATGAAGTAACTCGTGAATTCTATGTAAACGATGCCGGTAACCAGATAGAAAAATTTGGTAAATCGTTAGAGGCAAGATATATTCAGGAGCTGAAAGGTGAAGATGCGGTAGAGTTCCCCGAAGACGGATATCACGGCGATGATATTCGTGAACACGCAAAGACGTTTATCGCAATAGAGGGCGACAAGTACCTTGAGACAAGCCCTGAGGAGCGCAAAAAGGCTCTTGTTGCTTATGCTCTTGAAAAGAATGTTGATGCACTTAAAAGTGACCTTGAAAAATACCGCATTTTCTATGATGTATGGTTCAGAGAGAGTGAACTTCACAAATCCGGAAAGGTTGATGAGGCAATCAAGCGTCTTACCGAAGCCGGCTATACCTATGAGGAAGAGGGCGCAATCTGGCTTAACTGCGAGAAAATGGGCCTTGAAAAGAACGAGGTTCTTGTTCGTCAAAACGGTATCCCCACCTATTTTGCGGCAGATATTGCATATCATATCAACAAGCTTGAGACAAGAGGATATGACCTCGTTATTGATGTTTGGGGCGCAGACCACCACGGCCATGTGGCAAGAATGAAAGCGGCTCTTGATGCTGTTGGTATTAATCCCGATAAGTTTGAAGTTTCCCTTATGCAGCTTGTTCGTCTTACCCGTGACGGTGAGGCGGTAAGAATGTCAAAGCGTACTGGTAAGGCGATTACTCTTTCTGACCTTTTAGAGGATGTTTCCATTGATGCGGCAAGATTTTTGTTCAATATGCGTATGGCAGGCAGCCATCTTGATTTTGACCTTGACCTTGCGGTTAAGCAGGACAGCGAAAACCCCGTTTATTATGTTCAGTATGCACATGCACGAATTTGCAGTATCATAAGACTACTTGCAGAAGAGGGTATTGCGGTTAAAAAGTTTGACGAAATTTCTCCCGAAGTTCTGGTTAAGGAAGAAGAACTTGAACTCCTTAAAAAGCTTTCTGAGCTTCCTGAAGAAATCAGGGCAGCGGCAGAAAGCCGTGAGCCTGCAAAGATTACAAGATATGTTATCGACCTGGCGTCGGCATTCCATACCTTCTATAACTCCTGCCGTGTAAAGGCGGATGATAAAAGATTGATGGATGCCCGTCTTAAGGTTTGTGACAGTGTTCGTATAGTTATTGAGGGTGTGCTTAAGATGCTTAAAATTGAAGCACCTGAAAAGATGTAGGAGAGAAAATTTTTATGCGTAAAAAGCTACTATGCCTTGTTGTTGTGCTTTTGATGGTGTTTGGAAGTAGTTCGACTTATGCGGCGGCATCAAAGGCAACCTATACTGAGTTTAAGTTTTATACAGCGAGAATATTTGTTTGCGACACAACAAACAATCAGGCAGTTCTTGTCAATGTTGCACCGATAAAAAATCCGTATTCTCTTAATCAGGCACCGCACATTGAATATAAGGCGTTGCCGATTAACACAGACCTTATTATCGGGTCAAAGGGTCAGAATTTGACTCTTGATACAGTTAACGGCTATCTCCTTGACAGCAAGGTGGATGTTCTTGTGGGCAAAAACGGTTATGGCTACAAAATAGTTTACATGAAGTTCAATTAAAGGAGATGTTAATTATGAAAAGGTTTATTAAAACAAGTGCCTTATGGTTAGTTATTGTTTCAATGCTTTTTTCTATAAATACCGCATTCGTGTTTGCGGAAGAAACCGAACAGCAATCGATAACTCTTAAAGAAAGTATAGAAAAAGTTATAAAAAACCTTTCGGTTTTTTCAAGGTACGAAAATGTTACAAAAGAAAAATTGTACCAGGTAGCATTTGAAGCACTTTTTGATGAAGACCCCGAAGAGTATGAAAAAGTTCTGAAAGAAGTTCTTTCGTCTATTGACGAGCATTCAGTATACTACAATGCTGACGAGGCATCTGATTTTCTTCTTGAACTCAATGATGAGGTAACCGGCATTGGTGTAAATGTGCTTATGAACGAGGGTAACATTATTGTTTCACAACCAATCCCCAGTTCGCCTGCAGAAAGAGCGGGTATTAAAGCCGGAGATATAATCATCGGTGCAGATAACTATGACCTTCGTGGAATGGAGTTCGAGGCGGCACTCGATAAAATTCGCGGCATTGAGGGAACAACGGTTAAAATCAAGATTATCCGCTCAGGGATTAGTGAACAGCTGGTATTCACAATCAAGCGTGAAAAGGTGACACAAAATCCGGTTGATTATGAACTGATTGAAGACGGCGATAAAAAGATTGCAAAGATAGTGATATATTCGTTTACTGAAAGTGTTGCAGAACACTTCAAAAACGCACTTGAACAGGCGGATAAGGATAAAACAAAAAATATTATAATAGACCTTCGTGACAACGGCGGCGGTTATCTCGACCAGGCGGTTGCTATTGCAGATATGTTTTTACCCAAAGATGCAATTATAACAACGGAGGACCATAGATTTGCACTTTTGAACAAGGTCTACAAGGCAAAAGGTACACAAAAAAAATATGATGTTGTTATCCTTGTAAATGGAATGAGTGCAAGTGCGTCGGAAGTTCTTACAGCGGCACTTGTTGATAACAAAGCAGCAAAGTCAGTTGGACAGAAAACCTTTGGCAAGGGTACGGTTCAGACAATGAGCTATACACCTGACGGCGGTATGATGAAGTATACCTCGGCTTATTACCTTACACCAAACGGCGAAAATATAAATAAGGTGGGTATTACCCCGACTGTTACAGTTGAAAATTCATTTAAACCTGTTGATATGACGGATTATTCAATGTTTAGTCTCAGCAAGACCTACCGCATTGGCGACAAGGGCAAGGAGGTAAAACTTGCCAAGGAAATGCTCAGACTTCTTGGGATTTTTGTAGGAGAGGTAAACGAGGTTTATGACGAAAATCTCAAGATTGCGGTACATTCATATCAGAAAGCAGATGGCCTGTTCCCGTACGGGGTGCTTGATATCACAACACAAATGAATCTTTATGATACATTGAAAACTACCAAGGTCGAAAACGACGACCAGCTTCAGACTGCGATAGATATTTTTTAACAAATTAAAGTGAAAGGAAATGACAAAATGAGCGAGAATTGCACACATGATTGCGCAAGCTGCGGCGAAAACTGCAGCCAGAGAACAGAGGAACAAAGCTTACTTGCTCCTCAGAATTCTATGAGTAATGTAAAAAAGGTTATAGGCATTGTCAGCGGAAAGGGCGGTGTAGGCAAATCACTGGTTACATCCCTGATGGCGGCAGGTGTAAAAAAGGCGGGCTTTAGCACAGCGGTTCTTGATGCGGATATTACAGGCCCGTCAATCCCCAAGCTTTTTGGGATAAACAAAAAGGCGGTGGGCAACGAGTTTGGTATTCTTCCGTGCGTGAGTCCAAAGGGCACTAAGATTATGTCGGTAAACCTCCTGCTTGAAAATGATACAGACCCCGTTGTATGGCGTGGCCCCGTGATTGGTGGAACAGTAAAGCAGTTCTGGACTGATGTTGTTTGGGAGGATGTAGACTTTATGTTTGTTGATATGCCACCCGGTACAGGCGATGTTCCGCTTACTGTGTTCCAGTCACTCCCCGTAGACGGCATAATTGTTGTAACATCCCCGCAGGAGCTTGTTTCAATGATTGTTGAAAAGGCGGTTAAGATGGCGCAGCTGATGGAAATTCCTATCTTAGGTATTGTGGAAAATATGAGCTATGTGGAATGCCCGAATTGTGCAGAAAAGATAAATATATTCGGCGAGAGCAAGCTTGAGGAAACCGCAAAGAATGCAGGACTAAAAGCACTTGGCAGAATTCCGATGCGTTCCGACATTGCTTCACTTTGCGATGCCGGCAGAGTTGAGGATATCGAAAGCCACGAATGGTTGGGCGATGCAGTTAAAGCTGTAGTTGATTTAAAATAATTTGATAACAAGAGGAAGAATATGTTTTTAGCTGATAATTGGAAGGATTATGAATTGCTTGATGCAAAAAATGGCGAAAAGCTGGAACGGTGGGGCAAGATTGTGTTAAGACGCCCTGACCCCCAGATTGTGTGGGATGTAAGGGACGAGGATGCACATTCCGGCTGGAACAACCCCGATGCTCATTATCACCGCAGCAATACAGGCGGAGGTCATTGGGAAAGTCGCAAAAAAATGCCCGAAAGCTGGACGGTAGATTACCGTGACCTTACCTTTGGAATTAAGATGATGGGCTTTAAGCATACCGGACTCTTTCCCGAACAGGCGGCAAACTGGGACTGGTTTTCTGACATAATCAAAAAGTCGGGACGCAAGGATGTTAATGTCCTTAACCTTTTTGCATATACCGGCGGTGCAACAATGGCGGCATCAGCAGCAGGTGCTGCGGTGTGCCATGTCGATGCATCAAAGGGTATGGTTGCCTGGGCAAAGGAGAATGCTCAGCTTTCCGGTCTTCAGGATAACCCAATACGATTCATTGTTGATGATGTAAAGAAGTTTACTGAGCGTGAAATTCGCAGAGGCAGAAAATACGATGCGGTCATTATGGATCCCCCGTCTTACGGACGAGGTCCGTCGGGCGAGGTTTGGAAGATTGAGGACGAACTTTTCGGCCTGGTTGAGCTTTGCACTAAGGTTCTCTCGGATAATCCGCTGTTCTTCCTTATTAATTCTTATACAACAGGTCTTTCCGGCGGCGTTCTGGAAAATATTTTAAAAATGACACTTCAAAAGAATTATGGCGGCACCATTTCGGTTGACGAAGTTGGTTTGCCGATAACAAATCAAGGTTTGGTATTGCCCTGCGGCTATTCCGGCCGCTGGTGCAAAACTGAATAAAATTGTTCATATAATGCGTTTGCCCTACATAAAATAGGGGACGAGTAATATGAATACCTACAAATGACAACCGCAAAAGCAGGTGAAAAAATGGACGGAAATTTAAATAATGCGATAGTTGATGTAAAAAATGTTGAGTTTCTCTACGAGGAAACGGAAGAAACTGGCGGAACTCGTGTCCTGAAGGATGTAAGCCTTCAGGTCAAGCGGGGTGAGTTTGTTGTTGTCCTGGGACATAACGGCTCGGGTAAATCTACCCTTGCAAAGCATCTGAACGCAATTCTTGTACCCGACAAGGGCAAGGTCATGATTGAATCTTTGGATACTTCCGATGAAAAGCTTTTGTTTGATATCCGTCAAAGGGTAGGTATGGTGTTTCAGAACCCCGACAATCAGCTTGTTGCAACCATAGTAGAGGAGGATGTGGCGTTTGCGCCCGAAAATATGGGTGTTCCTCCAAAGGAAATCCGTGAGAGAGTGGATTATGCACTTGATGCGGTTAATATGAGCGAGTTTAAGGAGCACGCTCCGCATATGCTCAGTGGCGGTCAGAAGCAAAGAATTGCAATTGCAGGCGTTCTTGCAATGAAGCCAGACATCCTTGTTATGGACGAGCCGACGGCTATGCTAGACCCGTCAGGTAGACGCGAGATAATGGAAACTGTCAAAAAACTCAACAAAAATGAGGGTATGACTGTTGTTATGATAACTCATTTTATGGAAGAAGCGGCCCAGGCAGACAGAGTTGTGATTATCGACCACGGCAGAATATTAATGGACGGCACTCCAAAAGAGGTTTTAGGCAGGGTTGACGAGATTAAAAAGATTGGCCTTGATGTACCTCAGGCAACCGAGCTTATTCACCTGCTTAATAAATCCGGTTTTGATTTTAAAGACGGAATCCTTACCGCTGATGAATGTGTTGATGCTGTTTTAAAATTGTATAACAACACAAAAGGAGGTGCTGCGAATGATTAAGCTAACAGCTGTGAGCTATACCTATATGACAGGCGGACCTTTTGAAAAAACGGCGGTTTCGGATATAAACCTGACCATAAACAGCGGCGATTTTGTCGGACTCATGGGACATACCGGCTCGGGTAAGTCAACACTTATCCAGATGATAGCAGGGTTAATAAAACCCACCTCCGGGACGATTGAAATTGATGGACAGATTCTACATTCAAAAGAATGTAATATGCGAAAAATGCGCTTTAAAACCGGACTTGTTATGCAGTATCCGGAATATCAACTGTTTGAAGAGACGGTGTTTAAGGACATAGCCTTTGGCCCGTCAAATATGCAGCTTCCCGAAGAAGATATTAAAAGAAGAGTGCTCTTTGCGGCAGATATGGTGGGTCTTTCACAGGAAATTCTTGAAAAATCTCCGTTCGAGCTTTCGGGCGGACAGAAACGTCGTGTCGCAATTGCCGGCGTTCTTGCAATGGAGCCGCAGTTGCTTATCCTTGATGAGCCGACAGCAGGTCTTGACCCGGCAGGCAGAGACGAAATTCTGTGCAAGATAAAGGATATGCACCGCAGACTTGGCATCACGGTTATTTTGGTATCTCACAGTATGGAGGATATTGCTAAAATAACCAACAAGATTGTGGTTATGAACCACGGAAGGCTTGAAATGTACGACAAAACCTCCGAGGTGTTTAAGCACGCTGAACAATTGAAAGAAATGGGACTTGCCGTACCTCAGGTTACCGAAATTTGTGAAAAACTTCGTAAAGCCGGATTGCCACTTTCCGAGGGCATTTACACAATAGATGGTGCAAGGGCGGAACTTGAAAAAATTCTTAAAAGATAAAAAAGCGAGGTGTCAGGATTATGCTTAAGGACATAACTTTAGGTCAATACTTCCCCGGAAACTCTTTTATCCATAAGCTGGATCCGAGAACAAAAATACTTGCAGTAGTTGTATATATAACCGTTATATTTGTTATTAAGAGTATGCTCGGCTATGCAGTAATCGGCGTATTTTCTGCACTTTGTATACTTTCGTCCAAAATTCCATTTAAGTTTGTACTCAAAGGTCTCAAACCCATAATGGTCTTTATTGTGATAACAGCGGTTTTCAATCTCTTTTTAACCGACGGCAGAGTGCTGGCAAAATGGGGATTTCTCACTATAACATACGAGGGCGTAAGACTTGCGGTGTTTATGGTGCTGAGATTATTTTTCCTTGTTTTGGGAACATCAATTCTCACACTCACCACATCACCTATTGCATTGACCGACGGCATTGAGTATCTGTTGTCACCGCTAAAAAGGATAGGTGTTCCTGCGCACGAACTTGCAATGATGATGACAATTGCACTCAGATTTGTGCCGACATTGCTTGAAGAAACGGATAAGATAATTAAGGCTCAAACTGCCAGAGGTGCAGATTTTGAAAGTGGAAATCTGCTGCGGCGTGCAAAAGCTATGATACCGATACTTATACCGCTTTTCATAAGTGCGTTTCGCCGTGCTGACGATTTGGCGGTTGCTATGGAATGTCGTCTTTACCGCGGTGGTGAAAACAGAACCCGTCTGCGTGAACTTAAAATGACAAAGAGCGATATATTTGGCTGGTTTATACTTTTAGTTCTTATCGGACTTATTGTGTTCACCAATATTTTATACGGCAGGATTCATATATGAGAAATATTGCAGTAAAGATTATGTACGATGGCAGCCGATACCACGGCTGGCAGTACCAGAAAAATGGAATAACCGTGCAGGAGCGGATGGAGCAGGTCTTGTCCGAGTTGACAAATGAAAAGGTGTCGGTTACGGGCTGCAGCAGAACCGATGCGGGTGTTCACGCACTTGAATATGTTTTTAACTTTAAAAGCGAAACTAAAATCCCCACCGACAGACTTCCGTATGCAATAAATACCCATTTGGGAAACGACTCAATTGCGGCTGTTGCTGCTGCAGAAGTAGCACAGGACTTTAACGCAAGATTTTCTTCAAACGGAAAACGATATGTATACAAAATATGGAATTCCAGTATTGAGAACCCGTTCACGGCCAACTACTCGTGGTTTTTGCCATACAAGGTGGATGTTCAAAAAATGATTGATGCTGCACCTATGTTTTGCGGAACCCACGATTTTTCGGCATTTATGGCGGCAGGAGGCTCACAGAAAACAACCATCAGAACAATTCGTGACTGCGTTGTCAAAAGAAGTACCGAATGGGACGAGCAAATAGAGCTTGAAGTAGAGGCGGACGCCTTTCTCTATAATATGGTACGGATAATTTCCGGCACATTGGCAGAGGTTGGAATGGGCAGAATAGAAAAGGATAGTATCCCCGAAATAATTTCAAGCTGCGACAGACGCAGAGCAGGACTTACTGCGCCGGCAGAGGGGTTGTTTTTAAAAAAGGTATTTTTTGATACCGACTTGTTTTAAAATGGAGTGGTAAATTGTGAAGGTTGATTTCAAAAAAGCATTTAGCAAAAAAAAGCTTGCGGCAGTAATTGTTGTTTTACTTGCGGCTGTGGTTATGGCGCTTTCCAACCCCGATATAAAAACATTCTTTACAGATACCGGCTCGGTAAAGCTCAGCTTTGAAACAGGTGTCGATTATGATACGGTTACATACGGCAAAGATATGCTGCTTGTGAACAATGAGGGTATATATGCCATAGATAAGAGTGGCAGAGAGGCGTGGAATACAATAAGCGCCGCAACCAATCCGGCGGTTCAGGTAAAGGGCGATTATATTCTGCTTTGCGATATGAACGGCAAATCAGTCAAAACCTTCCGCAAGGAAAAAACGGTTGCACAAATTCAAACAGAAAATGAAATATTGTGTGCAAAAGTGAATAATAATGGTTATGTAGCAGTTGCAACAGACGAGCTTGGCTATAAGGGTCTGGTTACACTGTATGACAACGATGGTGATAGTATATTCAAGTGGCATAGCGGTGCGGGGTATATAGGTGATATAGATATTTCATCAAAGAACAAGATTGCGGTTTCTCAGATTGTGACAAATAAAGAACAGGTTAAAAGCCGTATTGTCATCATAGACCCCAAATCAAAGGACGAACCTGAGTGTATTGCGGAGCTTGACGGCATTGTAATGAAGCTCAGCTATCGTGACGGGCAAAAGCTTGTGGCGGTATCTGGCAAGGGCTTGTACGGATTCAAGAATAACGGAAAACCATATTTTACAGTGAACTTTGAGGGCAGAACACCTCTTAGTTGTAATATTGAGAATGAAAACAATATGGTGATAGCATTCGATAGTGGCCTCAACAACACTATTCTCGAAAGCTATTCGTCAAGCGGAAAACTGAGAGGCAGCTATAATTCAGCTCACGAGATTAAGGCGTATGATGTGAGTGGTGAGTGTATACTTGCTGTCAGCATTGACGGGGTCGTAAGACTCAATCCAAAGGGAAATGTAAAAAAAGAAATAAAGCTCAGCAAGGATGTTCAGGAAATACGGATATTTTCAGGCAGAGACAGATTTCTATCTCTTGGCGGCAGTAGTGCCGAGATAATAAAATTCTGATACGGGAGGCATATTCTATGTTGGCGGATATTTGTGTAATTGCAGTTGTGGCAGGCTTTATGTATATTGGCTATAAATCCGGATTTATGCGGTCGTTTGTAAAGATTGCATCATATATTGTGTCAATTGTAATTTCGTTTTTTATGTATCCGGCTATTTCGGATTTACTTATCAAAACACCGCTGTATGAAAAAATGGTGGACCTTATCAATCAAAAATATCAGCTCCAACCTCTTATTGATGTGCCAACAGACACCTTTGGTATTCTGCAAAATTACATAAATCAAGGGGTCCAGACTGCAACGGCAGGTATAGCCGAGGCGATAGCAACACTCCTTATCAATATTCTGGCATTTGTTATAGTTCTAATTCTGAGCAAGCTGGTAATCCGGATTGTCGGCAAGGTGTTCAACATCTTTACCAAACTGCCGGTTATCAAACAGTTTAATCGTATCGGAGGTATGATACTGGGCGGGATTTCAGGTGTGCTGGTGCTGTATATTGCGTGTGCGGTGCTGTTTTTGTTCTCACCGCTCGACCCGCACAGCCGCATTGCTTATGAAGTTGAGCATTCTACCTTTGCCTCTGAAATTTATGAGAACAACATAATCCTTAATGTGCTTGGAAAGTAGGTTATTTGCAATGACTTTTAAAAAGCGAATTACAGCAGCGGCTCTTATTTTTGCTCTGCTGATACTGAATGTGAATATATACTTTGCCGAGGAACAGACGGCAGAGGAAGAAGTAATCATTCCTGTTCTGATGTACCATAACATTGCTGAAAAATATCCGGCATCAGCTGATGGTGCAAATATTACCCCAAAGCGATTTGAAGAGCATATGCTGGGGGTTTTGGACAGAGGTTATACTCCTATTTTTGTGGCTGATTACTACAACAGCGTGGAGCGTGACAAGCCTTTGCCGGAAAAACCGATTATAGTTACCTTTGATGACGGTTACCTCAGTAACTATGAGATTGCCTTTCCTATTTTGAAAAGGCTCGGTATTCCCGCGACTATTTTTATTGTTACCTCAACCGTGGGTGCAACTGCGGAAAGCGGAGTAGTTGGCACCTCTCACTTTACTTGGGAACAGGCAAGGGAAATGCAGCAAAGCGGAATTATAGATATTCATTCACATTCCCATACCCACCGTGATATGACCTCGCTTTCTCCAGCACAGCTTCAGGAGGAGCTTCGCCTTTCGAGATACCTGATAGAGCGGAACTTGGGGAAAAACTGCTATGTGTTTTCGTACCCGTTTGGCAAGTATAACAGGGAAACATCACAGCGTGCTCGTGCGGCAGGCTACCGTATGCAAATTCTGGTGAATTATGCCGAAAGCGGTCAGGACTACCTTGCAAACAACACCAAGTCCGGCATCGAGCATTTTACAAGACTTACGGTTACCGGCAGCCAGACAACCGAGGACCTCTTCAAGATGATAGATACAGCAGTTGAGAATACCCAAAAGCTTGATGGAAGAAATGTACAATAACAGACTTGAATGTTTGCGAAATTTTTAACAAAAAATACTTGATAATTTTTCCTAAATAGGTTAGAATATAGTTTGTGAAATTAATTAAACTTTAAGATAAATTTATTGGAGGGTTTTAAAATGAATAAGAAAACAGTTGACGATATCTGCCCAAAGGGTAAAAGAGTACTGGTTCGTTGCGACTTTAATGTTCCGATTAAGGACGGCAAAATCACAGACGAAACCCGTATTGTAGGCGCACTTCCCACAATCAAAAAGCTGATTGCTGATGGTGCAAAGGTAATCCTTTGCTCACATATGGGCAAACCCAAGGGCGAACCCAAGCCTGAGCTTTCGCTTGCACCCGTTGCAAAGAGACTCAGCGAGCACCTCGGCAAAGAGGTTGTTTTTGCTGCTGATGACACAGTTGTTGGCGAAAATGCAAAGGCAGCAGTTGCAAAGATGAACGACGGCGATGTTGTTCTTCTTGAAAACACAAGATACAGAGCAGAAGAAACAAAGAATATTGATGCATTCAGCGAAGAGCTCGCATCACTCTGCGATGTTTTTGTAAACGATGCATTCGGTACAGCTCACCGTGCACATTGCTCAAATGTAGGTGTTACCAAGTATGTTGACGAGGCTGTTGGCGGCTACCTTATCAATAAGGAAATCGAGTACCTCGGCAATGCGGTAAACAACCCCGTAAGACCTCTGGTTGCTGTTCTGGGCGGCTCAAAGGTTTCATCAAAGATTTCAGTAATCAACAACCTTTTGGAAAAGGTTGATACACTTATTATTGGCGGTGGTATGGCTTATACATTTATGAAAGCCCTCGGCGAAGAAGTAGGCGACTCGCTTTTAGAAGCTGACTACCTCGACTACGCAAAGGAAATGATGGCAAAGGCAGAGGAAAAGGGTGTTAAGCTCCTTATCCCCGTTGACACAGTTGTAGCAAAGGCATTTGACAACGATGCTGAGAAGAAGACAGTAGGCCGTGGCGAGATTGAAGCAGGTTGGCAGGGTCTTGATATTGGCGAAAAGACAATCGAGCTTTACAAGGACGCACTCAAGGACGCAAAGACAGTTGTATGGAATGGTCCTATGGGCGTGTTCGAAATGCCCAACTTTGCAAAGGGTACAAACGCAATCGCTCTTATGCTTGCTGACCTTGATGCAACAACCATCATCGGCGGCGGCGACAGCGTTGCAGCTGTTAACCAGGCAGGCCTTGGTGAAAAGATGAGCCACATCTCAACAGGCGGCGGTGCTTCACTTGAATTCTTAGAGGGTAAGGACCTCCCCGGTGTTGTTGCAATCAACGATAAATAAGAATAGGAGAAATTCAAAATGGGTAAGTATATAATTGCGGGTAACTGGAAGATGAACAAGCTTCCCAGCGAAACCTATGATTTTGTTAAAGAAGTTGCTGTTGCAACAGAGGGCGCAAAGTGTGAAGTTGTATGTTGCACACCTTATGTATGCCTTTCAGAAGCAGTTCGTGCAGCAAAGGATACACATGTTAAAATCGGGGCAGAGAACCTTCATTTTGAGGATAAGGGTGCATTCACAGGAGAAGTAAGCGCAGATATGCTTCTTGACCTTGGTGTTGACTATGTAATCATCGGTCACTCCGAGAGAAGACAGTACTTTGCAGAAACAGACGAAACTGTTAACCTCAAAACCAAAAAGGCTCTTGAAAAGGGTCTTATCCCGATTGTTTGTGTTGGCGAAAGCCTCGAAGAAAGAGAAGCGGGAATTACAATGGACCTCATTGCAATTCAGGTTAAAAAGGCATTCAGCGGCATTGCGGCAGAGGACGCAAAGAAGGTTGTTATCGCATACGAGCCTATCTGGGCTATCGGCACAGGTAAAACTGCAACTGCAGAGCAGGCTCAGGAAGTTTGCGAAGGCATCAGAAAGATTTTTGCAGACCTTTACTGCGAAAAGTGTGCAGCTGAAGTTACCATTCAGTACGGTGGCAGTATGAACGCAGCTAATGCTGCAGAACTCCTTGCAAAGTCAGATATCGACGGTGGTCTTATCGGCGGTGCAAGCCTTAAGAGTGCAGACTTTGCAGTGATTGTAAAGGCAGCTCAGTAATTACAGAATTAAACCATAAGGGCGAATTTCAATTCGCCCTTGTTTTAAGTGTAGTATTTAAGATAAAGAAAGGATATATACAATGAGTAAAAACCCCTATGCACTTATAATAATGGATGGCTACGGTGTAAATGAACGTCACGAGGGAAACGCAATCTACACAGCTAAAACTCCCAATATGGATAAATACCTCAAGGACTACCCCAACTCAATTGTTCACGCATCGGGTATGGATGTAGGTCTCCCCGAGGGACAGATGGGTAACTCCGAGGTAGGTCATACCAACATCGGCGCAGGTCGAATTGTTTATCAGGAACTTACAAGAATAACCAAGTCAATCGAAGACGGTGACTTCTTTGAAAATGCAGCTCTTTCAAAGGCTGTTGAGAACTGCAAAAAGAACGGCTCATCTCTGCACTTTATGGGACTTTTGTCGGACGGTGGTGTTCACAGCCATATAAATCATCTTTATGGACTCCTCGAAATGGCAAAGAAGAATGGTCTTGACAAGGTGTTTGTTCATTGCTTTATGGACGGCAGAGATGTTTCGCCTACATCGGGCGCAGATTTTGCAGAAGCGCTGGTTGAAAAAATCAGAAATATCGGTGTTGGTAAAATTGCATCTGTTATGGGCAGATACTACGCAATGGACCGAGACAACCGCTGGGAGCGTGTTGAAGAAGCTTACAAGGCAATGGTTCTCGGTGAGGGCAACAAGGACACATCTGCAGTTAACGCAATCAAAAAGTCTTATAACGACGGAGTAACAGACGAATTTGTTGTTCCCACAGTAATTACTGACGAAAACGGTGAAGCCCTCGGTAAGATTTCTGCAAACGATTCTGTTGTGTTCTTCAACTTCAGACCTGACCGTGCAAGAGAGATTTCAAGAACAATTGTTGATAAGGATTTCAAAGGCTTCAGCCGTGAATTCTTTGACACATACTTTGTATGTATGACCCAGTACGATGCATCAATGCCCAATGTTGATGTAGCGTTCAAGCCTCAGACACTTGAAAATACCTTTGGTGAATATATCAGCCGCAAGGGCCTCCGTCAGCTCAGAATAGCAGAGACCGAGAAGTATGCTCACGTAACATTCTTCTTCAATGGCGGCGTTGAGTCGGTATATGACGGCGAGGACAGAGCACTCATCAACTCTCCGAAAGTAGCAACCTATGACCTCCAACCCGAAATGAGCGCATACGAGGTTACAGACGAGGTTGTTAAAAGAATTGAAAGTGGCGAATATGATGTAATCGTTCTCAACTTTGCAAACTGTGATATGGTTGGTCATACAGGCGTGTTTGATGCAGCTGTTAAAGCGGTTGAAACTGTTGACGAATGTCTTGGTAGAACTGTTGATGCAATCCTCAAGATGGGCGGCGTTGCACTTATAACTGCAGACCACGGCAATGCAGACCAGATGCTCGACTACGAAACAAACGATGTGTTTACAGCCCACACAACTAATGTTGTTCCTCTTGTTCTTGTGGGCGAGGAAAACGGTGCAAAATTAAAGAACGGCCGCTTGGCTGACCTTGCACCGACCATGCTTGATCTTATGGGTCTCGAAAAACCGGACGAAATGACCGGCGAAAGCTTATTAGTTAAATAAAAAAATAAAAAACTGTATCTTTTGATACAGTTTTTTTGTATAATGGAGTTAATAAAATTTATAAAATGTTCAGGAGGTGTTAAAAATAATGTTGAAGGAGTTGGTTCTAAGAAATGAAAAATATTACTGATAACCTCATTCAAAAGTACAAAGAATACCTATGCACAGAGGAAAAATCCGAAGCAACAATTGAAAAGTATATTCGGGATATTACTGCATTCAAAAAATGGCTGGCAAAGGAAGCACTAAGCAAGCAGAAAGCGCTTGATTACAAAAATTATCTTATTCAGAATTATGCTCCTGCAAGTGTAAATTCAGTGATTTCATCGATGAACAGTTTCTTTGAATTTTGCAACTGGTACGAAATTCGCATAAAAACAATAAAAATTCAAAAACAAATATTTGCAAATGCAGAACGGGAGCTGACCAAAACTGAGTATACCAGACTTTTAATTGCAGCAAAAAGTAAAAAACAAAACCGACTGCACCTGCTTTTGCAAACAATCTGCTCTACGGGGATAAGAATTTCCGAACTGAAATTTATAACAGTTGAATCGTTAAAAAACGAAACAGCGGAAATCCGATGCAAGGGTAAGCTAAGATACGTTTTTCTTCCAAGAAACTTATGCAAAGCTTTGACAAAATATGCAAAGCAACAAAAAATAAAAAGTGGAAGTATTTTTGTAAGTCGAAACGGAAATCCTCTTGACCGTTCAAATGTGTGGTCGGAAATGAAGAAACTTTGCGAGACAGCGGGTGTTTCCAAAGAGAAGGTCTTTCCTCACAATTTGCGGCATTTGTTTGCAAAGGTTTATTACTCAGTGCAAAAGGATATTGTCCGCTTGGCGGATATTCTGGGACATTCCAGTATAAACACAACAAGGATTTACACAAAGGAATCAGGTGAAATTCACCGTGTCCAGATTCAGAAATTAGGTCTTTTGAGATGCTGATAAAGCGCCGGAAATAAAAAAATACCACATAATCGGTATTATGTTGTATGTTTTTAATCAAATTGAATATTACCTGAATTTTCTGCATACCAAACAAACCAATGTTGTGTAAATTTAAACATTAGTCTTATTTGCTATGCTGTTTTTTGCCATATATTGACCAAAAATCCCGTACTATAAAAAAAACCGTTGACAGTGATGCTTTTAAGTGATATAATCTAACCGAATTTAATATGTATCTGTTGTATCTTTACCACATAATACCGATTATGTTGTATGTTTATTTTTTTTGCATATATGTTGCACCGACTTTTTGTGAAAAAACATACACGATACAACGGGTACAAAATTTTAACAAAAAGGAGACGACAGAAATGAAAAAAGTATTAAGTACAGTTGTAATTGTAGCAATGCTATTAAGCATGGTAACAATTGGTGCTTTGGCGAATGAGAATTTGCCGGAAGCAAAGCTTGAAAAGCTTGCACCAATTGTATTGACAGAGGCTGATGAGTATGCGGTATATGATGGCTCTCTGCATTACGGCGTTGGTAACAAACCTCTCAATGTAGTGGTTAAGTTCAGTGCTGTTGACACAGCAGAGACTGTTCAGAATAGTCCGTACAAAGATTGGTATACTGATTTTTACATTACATTTGATGGATTAAAAAATGGCTCTCTTGTGGCGGATGGTTGCTATCTTGCAGGAAATTACGGCACATTTGGATGGATTGTTATACCCACAGACGGACTTGAAATCAAAGAAGGTGAAGTATACCCTGTGGTAAGCAGCTATGATGCACACCTTACCTATACAGAAATTTGTACAAACGTAAAAGAAATGATTTGCGCAATTTACATTAAGCCGGAAATAATTGAAGCCAACCCGAATATGACGGTAACTCTTAATTTGGGAATTAAAAATGGCGATGACGGCGAGGTAAAATATGTAAACAGCAGTATATACGATACAGATATTCTTGCGGGATACGTTGCAAAAATCGGCGAAAAAAAATACACTTCACTTCAAAAAGCTTTAAATGACACAGTTAAAGCCGGAAGGAATGTTACGGTAGACATTCTCGCAGATATTGACCTTGCAAATGTTGATTGGTCTCCTGTATCCGTAAATGGTGCAGTTAAGCCTGCGGCTCATTTGGTTACAGTTAATGGTAACAATCATACTATTACTAACCTTAACAATATGCTCTTCAGCGGAACTTGGGCAGGAAAATCGGGATTGATTATAAATGACCTTACCATTGCTGATTCTAATATTGTTAATGATAAGGACGATACAGCGGGAACAGTTGGTGTAGGTGCATTTATTGGCTATCCTCAGGCAAGTGAAACCATTACATTAAACAACTGTCATTTAATCAATTCGACTGTTGAAGGCGGACATTGGACAGGTGGCTTAATCGGTATGGCAGGTGGATATAACGGCAATGACGGTCCTGTATTTATGAATCTGACAATTACAGGATGTTCGGTAAAAGATTCGGTTATTACAGGTAAAGGCTCTGTCGGTGGATTAATGGGTCATGCAAGCTGTGCTGCTTGGACAAAGGTTGTTGTTGAAAATACGGTTGTCAGTGAAAATACCGTTACATCGACCGGTAGCTCCAACGAGAAAGCCGGTGCGGTTTTTGGTACAGTAGGTGCTGCCGGACAAGAAACTACAGCGGATGGTGAAACCAAAGTCGGCGGTCAGTTCGTTGCAGCAACAGTAGAAAATAATACAGTTACATCTAATGGCACAACAATTACCACAATATATGGCCGTCAAGGAACGAATACAGGTAAGCTTGAGCTAACAGGCGGCTCTTATGACCATAAGCCGATAAGTGGTGAGGAATCTTGGACAGGTATTAAGGCTGGTTTTGCGCTTGAAGAAAACGCTGACGGTACATATAGCGTAGAAAGAGAATATACAATTACTCTTTCTACTGACGGCGGTAAGTATTCTGACGGAACAGCTGCAATTGCCTTTAACGCATTCTTTAAGCAGTGGGAAAGCCAAACGGTGGATGCATTTGGTATGTATATCTATAAGCAGAGTGATAACTTTGGTGCAAAAGTTATCATTAACACAAATGCCGGCAATACCCTTACTGAAGCAAGAGGACTTTTCAATGCTGTTGTAACTGATATTCCTGCGGAAGCAAATAATGATTATATCGTTTGTCTGCCCTATGTAATGGTGGGTGGCAACACAATTACGGGTGAAGCTAAGGCAGTAACAGCAAGCCAGTTTTCAAAAATTCTTGCTGATTAATAGAATAAAAGAAAGGATTTGATTTTATGAAAACATATATTGCACCTGAAGTTGAAATTTGTATGTTTGATGTTGAAGATGTAATTACAACAAGTGCAGGCGGTACTCTTGAAGTGTTGGGTATTCAAGCGGCGGAAATAAAATTTTCCGATTTAAATACTGATATGAGCGATGAAGTTGATTTGCGCAAATAATTAATTTTGGCTCTAAGGGCTGTCTGTAATAGGGGAGTGGGATTTTTCCCGTGTGGCTAAGAATCTCTGGACGGGCAGCCTTTTTGGGTAAATAGAGACAGAAAGTGAGGAAAAGTAAATGGCATTATTTCTAAGACGGCTTATTGAGCATTTTTTAGTAGGAATTCTGACTTCGGTTCTTTGCACTTGCTTTTTACTTAATGTGGTTGATACAACAACAAAAGCTGTTGTATTTTTGGTGATGCTGCTTTGCATTACATTGCATATAACACATTTTTGCGGCTGCCTTGCGGAACAATGGAGTTTTACATTTGACTCCATAGATTATTATGTAATTAATATTGTGGTATCCTTGATTTATTCTGCTGCAAATATCACTATGGCGGTAAAAAGTGTTGAACCGATATATACATATATATTTCTGCCGTATAAAATGTTTACGATTTTTGATGTGAGCAAGCTTACATCTGCAATTCTTGTCAATTTAATTATGATTTCATTTATAATCATCGTTCCGGTTGCAACCAGACCTCGCGGTAAGAATCGTTTTCGCGGATATTAAGGGGTGAAACCTGTGAAAAAACTTAAGATGTTGATTTTAACTGTTTTGTTTATAACAATGACAATGCAGGAGGTTTCCTACGGTAATGCTTTTCCTGAAAGAGCGGTTACGGTTACCATCAATGACGAAGTAATAGAGTTTGATGAACCAGCTCGTCTTATAAATTCAAGAACGATGGTCCCGATGCGAAAAATCTACGAGTCGCTTGGTGCAACAGTTCAATGGGTTGACGAGGCACAACTGATTCTTGCATCCTTTAGGACAAGCATTATTGCAATGGAAATTGGCAAAAAGAGCTTTGATATAACAGAACTTCTGACCGGAGAGACAAGAACGATTGAACTTGATGTTCCACCTCAGGTTGTGGGTGTTGGAACAACGCTTGTACCTGTCCGTGCTATATCCGAAGCGTTGGGGAAAACAGTAGAATGGGATGACCAAACCTCAATGGTTATAATTACTGACAATTAAAAACTCCGTTTTAAAACGGAGTTTTTTTTGCTGTATTATGGGCAAAATATGACATATTGGTTTTAAGGAGAAAGCTTTATGTCAAATAAAATACTGTTTTATAACGGAGAAATTATAACTGCGGATAAAGATAATACTGTATGTGAGGCTCTTTTGGTTGAGAATGATAAAATAGCCTATGCAGGCAGTGTCAATAAGGCGAGATGCCTTTCTAAAGGCGAGGCGGAGGAGGTAAACCTTTGCGGCTGTGCTGTTTTGCCTGGATTCATAGATTGTCATATCCATATGGCTGTTGCGGAGGCAAAATCGGAAACCCAAGTAGGTGTAACTCAAAAAGACGGTGTAAATAAAATTGCAGATTTACTTGATAAATTGAAAAATGTTGCAAAAACAAAAAATACTGATAAATGGATAGTCGGTAGCGGCTACAATCACGAACAGCTTGAAGAAAAGCGGCATATAACAGCAGAAGAACTGGATAAAGCTGTGCCAGACAATCCCGTTATGCTGGTTCACGTAAGCGGACATCTGAGTATATGTAATTCCAAAGCGTTTGAGCTTGCCGACAAATCCGGTCTCCAGCTTCCGTCTGAGCACACTGCAAAAACCACAAACGGAAAGCTGACGGGTCTTGTTAAGGAAACCGCTCATTTTATGATGCTGAAAAATTCCCCTATTTTGACGGCTGATGATGCATTGGTTGACGGAATACGAAGCTTCACTAAAAAACTTTTGAGAAACGGTATTACATCGGTTCATGATGCCGGAGGTTACGGTGATGCTACATTCCGTACTCTGCAAAAGGCAAAGCAGTCGGGTGCTCTGGGGTGTCGGACCTACACAATGCTTTGGACTCTTTTTGGAAAGGACGCACAGAAAGAAAATGCAAAGTTAATGACGAATTCGGGGTTTTATACCGGATTTGGCGACGGTATGCTGAAAAAAGGTCCGCTAAAAATAATGGTTGATGGCTCTGCAGTAGGCGGAACCTGTGCAACTTCGACCCCTATTATTGGAAGTAATGAGGTATTCCCGACATCCTTTGAGCAAAAAGAGCTGGATGAAATTTTTATAGCGGCACACAAAGCCGGATTTCAGCTGACAGCACACGCTGCAGGTGATAAGGCTATTGATATGGTTTTGAACTCGTATGAAAAGGCAATGTCTTTGTATCCTCGTCCCAATCCAAGGCATAGAATAGAGCATTGTTTTTTGTGTACTGAGGAGCAGATAAAAAGGATAAAGAATCTTGGCGTTATACCAATTCCAAATCCTGGCTTTTTGTCGGTATGGGGAGGTGTTTTCAAAAAGTATTACCAAAACCGTGAGGAATGTATAATGCCACTAAAAAGCTTTGAAAAAATGGGAATAATGACCCCGTTTGGCTCGGATGCAATGGTTATTGACGAATACTCACCGCTTTTGGGTATCGCCGCGGCAATGGAAAGACGAGACCTTTCAACCGGTGTGCAGATTTCTTCTAAGCAGACCATTGACCTGATGCGGGCAATTAAATGCTATACTGCATATGGTGCGTATGCGTCATTTGAGGAGGATATAAAAGGTAGTCTTGAGATGAGCAAGCTTGCAGATTTGGTTATTCTGTCGGACTCAATAATCGGCAAAACACCGGAAGATATACGAAAATTAAAAGTCTACGCAACGTATTTTGGAGGGGAAAAAGTATGAAAATTTTAAATATAATACATCGGAATTTTCCGGTGTATTTTTTTGCAGTATTTTTTTATAAAACACCTTGCAGATTTTAAAGGTGTATGTTATAATAATGTAATATTAAAATGCGTAAAGTGTCGGCTTGTGCCGATTTGTAATCTCAAAAAACGAAACCTGGTGTTAAATATATGAAAAATGAAAATACCCGTGCTCTGCGTGAGGGCGCTATGATGGTAGCGCTTACGGCTTTGCTTATGCTGATGAACCGATTTGTTCCGCTATTTTCGGTTATCGGTGTCTTTGCCTGCGGAGTGCCGATGGCGGCGCTTGCGGCACGAAATGGATTTAAAATTATAATTCCTGCAATTATAGCGGTGTTTTTTGTAGCCGTCCTGCTTGGTGACGGTGTTATTGGAGCAATATCCACTATTTTGGTGTCGGTTTTGCCTGGTGCGGTTGCGGGATATATGCTTGGCAGACGTAAATCGTTTTTTTACAGCATATTTGCGACTTCGCTGGTGGTGTGCCTTGGCTGGGTCTTTGAATTGGTTATTATTGAATTTTTTATGGGTAAGGGCGTTGACGAAATGTTTGCCGAGGTAATCGAACAAACTAAATCGCTTATGAGCAGTGTTACTGATGCCCTAGGTGAAAAGCTTGCACAAAACAGCGAGGTGTCGCCTGAGAATGTAATGAAAACATTGTTTGAGGCCCTGGAATTTACAATGCGTCTGTATTTTCCGTCTATTGTGGTTATAAGTTCGTTGTTTGCCGGATATATAACTGTCCGTATCTCGGGCTTTGTTATTAGGAGAGCAAAGCTTGCGCCGGTAACAGTATTGCCGTTTTCACACCTCCGTGCAACGAGAGGTATGGCGAGCATATCGGTAATCGCATACTTCCTGTTTATGTTTGTTGATGTAGAGAACTCGTTTGGAGCAGTTCTTGCCAATGTTGTTCTCATTATGCATTCAATTCTCGCCGTTTGTGGTCTGTCATTTGTTGATTTTAAGCTGAAAAGCAGTATTAAATCACCGCCTGTCCGGTTCTTGCTTTACGGTGCGGTTATGATGTTTGGCGGAATTCTTATGAGTATAATTTCAAACATTCTGATAATAATCGGAATATTGGACAGCGGACGTGATTTTCGCAGACTTGGAGCCTATGACGGCTTTTAAGTATGGAGGTTTAAAATGAAAATTGAGAATAAATCGGCAAATAGCTTTTTTAATACAAAACGCCGTTATATAAAAATTGTACTTTATGCAGTTGTGTTACTTGCCCTTGGCTTTGTGCTTTTATCTGAAAAGCAAACTGAGGGACTCTGGGTTCTTGCTATTTCAGCCTGCTTTTTGGCATATGAAATATATCACATCAAAAAGAGTCAGAAAGAGTTTATAGGATACATTGAGCATCTGGATTTTTGCCTTAATGACAATTCCAGAGGTACACTTTTTAACTATCCTGCACCTTTGGTTGTTACCAATATGTCGGGCGAAATTACCTGGTATAATGACAACTTCCGTAAAGCAGTTGACCAAGGTGGATTATTTGGAACAAAGGTCAGCGAGCTTGTCCCCGAAATTCAGATAAGTAAGTTTACACAAAGCGAGGAACAGACACATATTAACCTTAAAATAGGTGAAAATCATTATGAGGTCTGGGGTAATGTTGCCCACGCCAATACCACCAAACCTGGTGGCAGAAGCGACCTTGTGGTTATTTATTTCATAGACAAGACCGAAGAGGTTCATGCAATAAAACTCCGTGAAGATGAACGGATGATTGAGTGCATAGTAATTATAGATAACTATGATGAGGTTCTCAAGGAAACGGCAGATTCCAACCATGGGGCACTTCTTGGCGAGATTGAGCAGAGAGTCAATGCATGGGTTGCTCTTGGCAACGGCATTCTCAGAAAGTACGAAAGAGATAAGTTTATTGTATTTTTCAGTAATAAGGACTTTGTCAGAATAATGGAAAACAAGTTCAGTGTTCTTGACGAAGTTCGTGCGATAAACTTTGAAAATAAAATTCCTGTAACCCTAAGTATTGGTGTGGGTAAATCCGGCTCTGATGTTATGGAAAACGATAAGTATGCCCGTCTTGCGATTGATATGGCACTTGGCCGAGGCGGCGACCAGGTGGTTATCCGTGAGGGCGATAATTTTAAATTCTTTGGGGCAAAAACCAGAGAAGTTGAAAAACGCACAAAGGTAAAGGCAAGAGTTGTCGCTCATGCTCTTCGTGAACTTATTGACCATTCGGGTAAGGTGTTCATTATGGGACATTTGAACTCAGATATGGACAGTATCGGTGCATCAATAGGCCTTTTTAAGGCGGTTAAAAGCCGTGGTAAGGATGCATATATAATCTCGAACCGCCAGACAAGTAATGCAAAAATTCTGATTGATGAATTCTCAAAACTTGGTGAATATGAAGATGCATTTATTTCTTCTGAACAGGCGCTTAACCTCTTCAATGCTGAATCGCTGGTTATAGTGGTGGATGTTCACCGACCTGGAATGGTTGAATGTAGCGAGCTGTTACAGCACGCAAAAGAAGTTGTGCTTATCGACCACCATCGTCGTAGTGAAGACTTTATTGAAAATGCAGTTCTTATTTATCACGAGCCTTATGCATCGTCTACCTGCGAAATGATAACCGAGATTCTCCAGTACATTCAGGACGGACAGCGTCTTAACAAGATGGAGGCAGAGGCTCTCTATGCGGGCATCTATATGGATACAAAGGGATTTACATTTAAAGCCGGTGTCAGAACCTTTGAAGCGGCATCGTATCTCAGGAGAATGGGCGTTGATACTGTAAGCGTTCGCAGACTCTTTAAAACCGATTTACAAAACTATGTTGCAAAAGCTGATATTATCAAGACAGCGGAAATATACCGTGATAATATTGCATTCTCGTATCTTTATGAAGAATGCCCTAATATCTCAGTAACCGTGGCTCAGGCAGCCGACGAGCTTCTTGATATCTCAGGAATTGAAGCATCGTTTGTTATTGCTAAAAACGGCAACCGCACAATGATAAGCGGCAGGTCGCTGGAATCGATAAATGTTCAGGTTATACTCGAAAAACTGGGCGGTGGCGGACATATTACCATTGCCGGAGCACAGCTCGACGATGTATCAATTGAAGAAGCAACAGATATGCTGAAGAATGCAATTAATGAGGTTCTCAACCAATAATTAAAAATTGACCGAGAGGAATGATATAAACTATGAAAGTTATACTCACACAGGATGTAAAAGCACAGGGCAAAAAGGGCGACCTTATAAATGTAAGTGACGGTTATGCACGCAACTTCCTTTTCCCCAAGGGTCTTGCAATTGAAGCAAATAAGCAGGCACTCAACGAGCTTGAGGGTAAAAAGGGTGCTGAAGCATACCGCAGAAATCTTGAAGAGGAAAAGGCTCGTAATATCGCTGAAAGAATGAAGGAAATTACAGTTAAAATGTCAGCAAAAGCAGGTGCAGGTGGCAAGCTTTTCGGCTCAATAACATCAAAAGATGTTGCTGAGGCACTCAAAGCACAGTTTAAAATTGATATAGACAAAAGAAAGATTGAACTCAAGGACGGTATTAAAACCTGCGGAACAATCGAGGTTCCTGTAAAGCTTTATACCGGAATTTCAGGATCGTTCAAGGTAGAAGTTACAGAACAGAAATAGTTAATATTATTTTATGAAAAAAGGAGGGATTACATTGGAGGTACGGCAGGAAATTGAAAATATAGAAGGTCTTGAAAACTCCGTACAGGAGAGAGCAGTTCCATACAGCCGTGAAGCCGAGCTTTCGGTTCTTGGCGCGATGCTGCTTGACGGGCAATGTATTCCCGAAGCAGTAAATATATGCAAGGCGGACGATTTTTATATTGAACGCCATAAAGAACTGTTCCTTACTATATGTGAGCTGTTTAACGTAGGCAAGCCGATTGATATTGTTACCATCAAGGAACAATTGATACTTCGTGGAGTATTTGATAAGGTTGGCGGTCTAGGCTTTGTTATGGAAACAATGAATATGGTTCCCACAACAAGCAATATAAAGCACTATGCAAAAATTGTTGCAGAAAAGGCTACTTTGCGTAAACTGATTAAAATGGCGGATAAAATATCCGACTCCTGCTATCGTGAAACCGACGAAGTCGAGAGTATTCTTGGTACAGCCCAGCAGGAAATGATAAATATTACAGCAGAAAATCAGGGCAAGGGTCCCGTTCATATCAGTGCACCGCTTGGTCAGTTGGTTGAAAATATATCCGAGCTTTCAAATAAAGGCGAGGATGTAACGGGAATTTCCACCGGATTTGTGGATATCGACAGACGAACAGCCGGTCTCCACGGCTCAGAGCTTATAATTATTGCGGCTCGTCCTGGTGCGGGTAAAACCAGCTTTGCACTTAACATTGCTCAGAATGCAGCAACGGGAAGCAAAGCAACAGTTGCAATATTTAACCTCGAAATGCCGGCGGTTCAGCTTGTAGCGAGAATGCTGTCAAGCGAATCAATGGTGACTGCTGAAGCCTTGAAAAAAGGTGACATTAAAGACGACGAATGGGAGAGAATAGGTGAAGCGGTAGATGTTTTGAGTAACACAAATATTTATATAGATGATACATCTACAATTACGGTTGAAGAAATTTGTGCACGCTGCCGCAAGCTTAAGCTTGAACACAATCTTGGTATGGTTGTAATCGACTATATCCAGCTGATAAGTGATAACCGCAAAGACGGAAACCGAATGAAGGCAATTGAGGAAATCTCAAGGTCGTTGAAGCTTTTATCAAAGGACCTCAATATTCCCGTAATTGCTCTGTCACAGCTTAACCGTTCGGTTGAAAAGCGTGAGAAGAAAGAACCTATGCTCAGTGACCTGAGAGAATCCGGTGCAATTGAGCAGGATGCCGATATCGTTATGTTCCTTTCCCGCGAGGGTGCATATAACCCCGAGGTGGAGGAACCAAATAAAACAAAATGTAACTTTGCAAAGCACAGAGGCGGCGAGATGGGTGACGAATATCTTACCTGGCTCGGCGAATATACAAAATTTTCAAATTGGAGTGGAAGGCGTGACGACTGAGGAAAAAGTTCTTGAAACGATTTCACAGTTTAATATGATAGAAAGCGGTGACCGCATTCTTGCCGCAGTTTCAGGCGGTGCGGACTCGGTGTGTATGCTGCATATTTTAAACAGATTAAAAAACACAATGGGTTTTGAACTGTTTTGTGTACACCTGAACCACAGTCTTCGTGGCGAAGCCGCAGATAATGATGAAAGATTTGTAGCAGAGCTTTGCAAAGAACTTGGCATAAAGTTCTTTGCAAGAAAAGTCGATGTTAATGAGCTTGCAAAGGCAGAAAAGCTTACCGTTGAGGAAGCAGGCAGAAAGGCTCGGTATGACTTCTTCAGAGAGCTTTCTCTAAAGCATAAGCTAAATAAAATTGCTACAGCCCATAATCAAAATGACAATGCTGAAACCGTGCTTATGCGCATTATCCGTGGTACAGGGATTGACGGACTTTCCGGAATTCCCCATATTCGTGAAGATGGAGTGATCAGGCCTGTACTTGATATTTCACGGAGTGAAATTGAGGGATACTGCCAGAAATATAATCTGAATTTTTGCACAGATGCAACTAATGCTGACAACGATTACACCCGTAACAAAATCCGCAATCAGCTTATTCCGTATATAGAAAAGGAGTTTAATCCTAGCTTTTGTGGTGCACTTTCGAGGCTTGCCGAAACAGCAACAGAGGATTCTAATTTCTTAGACGGCTATGCAAAACGGCTTTATGCAAGACTTGCAAACCCTATGCCATCGAAAAAACCAATTGCACTTCATATTGACTCGCTAAGGTTTCTTGAAAAATCTGTTGCGGTGCGGATTGTACGTCTTGCAGCAGCTGAAGCTGTGAAGGAGATTAAGCTTTCCAAAACTCATATCGAGGATATTTTTAAATTGCTTGATAATGAAACAGGCTCTTCAATTAATCTTCCGCAAGGCCTTAATGCCGGCATAAGCTATGGCTGGTTAACCTTTACAACAGAGCAGTATTCGGTAGTTCCTGATAATTCCGGAGAATTTTTTGCGGAAGTAACGATTGGCGAAAGCGTGTTTGTTGAAAGTATTGGCAAAGAGATTTCGTTTGCGGAAGTTAATGCAAAAGAATATAAATGTGCCATAAACGAAATAATGGCTGACCTTGATAGGCTTGGAACACAACCGCTGTTTTTGCGGAGCCGCAGAAACGGTGACAGAATTGTGTGGTTCCCCGACGGTCGTACAAAAAAGATAAAGAATGTGTTTATAGACGAAAAAATACCAAAGAATGACAGAGATAAAATTCCGCTGCTTTGCACCGGCGACGAGATTGTTGCTATTGTGGGAAGTCGCGTAAGTGAAAAATATAAAGTAACAAAAGATACAGAGAGGGCATTGGTGATTAGATATGGAACTGTTGAAAAATAGCAAGGTTCTTGTAGACGAAGTAACACTTGACGCACGGGTATCCGAGATTGCCGAGCAAATAAATAAAGACTATGCCGGCGAAAAGCTGATAGTGGTAGGAGTGCTCAAGGGAGCATTTATGTTTATGAGCGACCTGCTTAAAAAGATTAATCTCGATACAGAGGTCTATTTCTTAAAAGCTGAAAGCTATGGCAAAAGCACCGAAAGCTCAGGGACAGTAAAAATCACAAAGGACGTCGAGTGTGACATAAAGGATATGAATGTTCTTTTGGTTGAAGACATTATCGACAGCGGATTTACTATGCGTGAGGTATTCAAACTACTGAGTGAAAGACAACCTAAAACATTAAAACTTGCATCCTGCCTCAGCAAACCAAGTCGCAGAGAATGTGAAATAAATATCGACTATCTTGGTTTTGAAATCCCCGATAAGTTTGTTATCGGTTACGGACTTGACTATGCGGAAAAATACAGAAATTTACCGTATATCGGCTACATAGAAGCAGAATAAAACTGCCTACTTCGCGCGGTATGCGCATTACATAAAACGAAAGGATTGACAAATTATGAGTACAAAAGAAGTAAGAACAAGATTTGCACCCAGCCCCACAGGCTATATGCACATAGGCAACCTAAGAACAGCGCTTTATGCATATCTTCTTGCAAAGTCACAGGGCGGTAAATTTATTTTAAGAATTGAGGATACCGACCAGGAACGCTATGTTGAGGGCGCTGTTGATGTGATTTACAGAACTATGAAAGATACCGGACTTATCCACGATGAGGGTCCGGATATTGGCGGTGATTATGGTCCCTATATCCAGAGCGAAAGACGCAATATCTATAAGGAATATGCGGAAAAATTGGTTGAAATGGGTCACGCATACTATTGTTTTTGCGATAAGGAACGCTTAGAGGAGCTTCGTCAGCAGCAGACAGTTATGAAAGTCCCTACAAAGTACGACGGCCTTTGCAGCAAGCTCTCCAAGGAGGAGATAGAGGAAAAACTTAAAGCAGGTGTGCCCTATGTAATCCGTCAGAAAATGCCGACTCACGGCAAAACCACATTCAAGGACGAAGTATTTGGTGAAATATCAGTAGAGAATGCAATTCTTGACGATAATGTTCTTCTCAAAGCAGATGGTCTCCCCACTTACAATTTCGCAAATGTAATTGACGATCATCTTATGAATATTACACATATTATCCGTGGCAGCGAATATCTTTCATCAACACCTAAGTACAATCTTTTGTACGAAGCATTTGGCTGGGAAATCCCCACATATGTTCATGTTTCTCCCGTTATGAAGGACGCAAACAACAAGCTTTCAAAGCGTCACGGTGATGCATCTTATGAAGATTTTATTGCTAAAGGCTACCTTAAGGAAGCAATCGTAAACTATATCACACTCCTTGGCTGGGCACCCGGCGATGAAAGGGAGAAGTTTACAGTTGACGAGCTTATTGAAGCTTTTGATATCAAGGGTATCAGTAAATCGCCTGCAATTTTCGACGAAAAGAAGCTTGCATGGCTCAATGGCGAGTATATCAGAGAACTTGCCCCCGAGAAATTCCACGAAATGGCACTTCCGTTCTATGCGGGAGTTATCACAAACCCTGCAATTGACCTGAAATTGGTGTCAGAACTTCTTCAGCCCAGATGCGAAAAGCTTTCGGATATTCCCGAGCAGGTTGACTTTTTTGATAATCTTCCCGAATATGATAACGAGCTTTATACTCACAAAAAGATGAAGACCAATCCCGAAAATTCACTTGAAGCACTCCAGGCAGTTCTTCCGGTGCTTGAGGGTATTTCCGATTGGACAAAAGAGAATATTCACGACGAGCTTATTGCCCTTGTTGAAAAACTTGAACTCAAAAACGGCAGAATTTTATGGCCTGTCCGTGTAGCAGTTTCCGGCAAGGCATTTACGCCGGGCGGCGGCGTTGAGCTTGCTCATATCTTAGGCAAGGACGAAACAATTAGCCGTATCAAAAAGGGTATTGACCAGCTTTCTAAATAATAAACCTGCAGACCTCAGACCCTTGAGGTCTGTCGGTGTAAAGGATAGGATTGAATAAAATGGATATAACAACTAAGTTTTCAGACAGAGTAAAACATCTCGAAGCATCAGCAATAAGAGAAATTTTCAAGCTCCTCGCAAAACCGGGAATTATCAGCTTTGCCGGCGGTGCACCCGACCCTGAACTGTTCCCCAAAAAGGAATTTGCAGAACTTGCAAAGGAAATATTGGAGACTCAGGGCAACACTGCCCTTCAGTATGGAATTACCGAGGGCTACGCACCACTCAGACAGTGGGTTAAGGAGCGTTTAATAAGTCAGGGCGTCCTCACGGCTGAGGATGATGTGATTATCGGCAGCGGCGGTCAGCAGGGTATTGACCTTGCAACCAAGTCTTTAATCAATCCCGGTGACGGCGTTATTTGCGAAGAACCCAGCTTTATTGGTGGACTAAACTGCTTCCGCTCATACCGAGCAGAGCTTTACGGTGTGCCCGTTTTGTCGGATGGTATTGATACAGAAAGGCTTGAAGCGCTTTTAAAAGAACATAAAAACATTAAAGTTTTATACACCATTGCAACTTTCCAGAATCCGTCCGGAATTACAATATCCCTTGAAAAGCGTAAAAAAATTCTGGAACTTGCTGATAAATACGACTTCCTTATTTACGAGGATAATCCTTATGGCGAACTCCGCTTCAGCGGTGAGGAAATTCCCACAATGAAGTCCCTTGACAAGAATGGAAGAGTAATTTATTTTGGTTCATTCTCCAAAATTCTTGCTCCCGGTATGCGTTTAGGCTTTGTTTCTGCACCTCAGGCTTTGCTTGAACGAATGATAATCTGCAAGCAGACCGAGGATGTTCATACAAATGTCCTGTCTCAGATGATTGCTTATGAATTTGTTACACGCAATTCAATTGATGAGCATATCGCGAAGCTCCGTGCGGCATACGGCAAAAAGTGTAAGCTGATGATGGATTGTATGGATAAGTATTTTCCGGCGGAGGTTGAACATACCTGCCCAGAGGGTGGTCTGTTTCTTTACTGCACAATGCCTGACGGTTATGACAGCAAGGAACTTATGAAAAAAGCTCTCGAGAAAAATGTGGCATTTGTTCCCGGAACTTCATGTATGATTGATGATAAGGCAACATACAGCACATTCAGAATGAACTATTCAACTGCATCCGAGGCAGATATCGAAAAGGGCATCAAGGCTCTTGGTGAGGTTCTTCACGAATTTATGGGAATGTAACAGATTTGAGCAAAATCGAAAGGAATGTTTTGTTATGGAAAATAATATTGAAATAACCGAACCGAAGAAGCGGATTCTCAGCGGAATTCAGCCGTCCGGAAAACTGACTTTAGGTAACTATGTCGGCGCTCTCCGCAACTGGGTTCAGCTCCAGAAAGAGGATATATACGAAAGCTACTATATGATAGCCGACCTCCACGCAATTACTGTAAGACAAGACCCGAAGGAACTTCGTAAAAATTGTATGGACCTGCTTGCAATATTTATTGCAAGCGGTCTCGATGCCGAGAAAGAGCCGGTATTCTTTCAGTCTCATGTTCCGGCACATACACAGCTTGGCTGGGTGCTTGACTGTAATACATACATGGGCGAGCTTTCCAGAATGACTCAGTTCAAGGATAAAAGTCGCAAACACGCGGATAATATCAATGCCGGTCTCTTTACCTACCCATCACTTATGGCGGCGGATATTCTGCTTTATCAGGCAGACCTCGTCCCGGTAGGAAAGGACCAGAAGCAGCACCTTGAGCTGACCCGTGACCTTGCTAACAGATTTAACAACGCATACAGTGAAACCTTTAAGGTCCCCGAACCTTATATTCCAAAGGTTGGCGCAAAAATAATGAGTCTTCAGGACCCGCTGCAGAAGATGTCAAAGTCTGACCCCAACGAGAATTCATATATTCTGATGCTCGACCCGGTTGATAAAATTGTTAAAAAGATTAAACGTGCAGTTACCGACTCCGATGCGGAAGTACGCTGTGGCGAGGGCAAGGAAGGTGTAGAAAACCTTATGAGCATCTATTCGTCTATGACAGGCAAAACAATGGACGAGATAACAGTGGAATTTCAGGGTAAAGGCTACGGTGATTTTAAAAATGCCGTTGCCGAATCTGTTGTTGAAGTTTTAAGACCCATTCAGGAAAAGTACGAGGACTTGATGAAGAACAAGGACTACCTTGAATCAATTTATAAGCTTGGCGCTGAAAAGGCAAATTACACAGCACGGAAGACTATTTCAAAGGTTTACCGTAAGGTTGGATTTATTCAGCCGTAAGATTTGGAAAGGGACTAATGATAATGTTGATAAGTGGTAATATTTTTATACTTTTAGCATTGGCTGTTGCATTCCTGATTTCTTTTTCAGCAACACCCACGGTTATTGCTCTGGCAAACAAAATTAAGGCGATAGATATCCCCAAGGATGAACGACGGGTTCATAAAAAACCCATTCCGCTGATTGGCGGTCTTGCAATATTCTACGGCTTTGTAATCAGTGTGCTTTGTTTTGCGGTGATTGACCGTCAGGTTATGGGGCTTCTTATGGGCAGCGTAATTATTGTTACAGTTGGCGTAATTGATGATATGCGTGACCTTAGTGCAAAGCTTAAACTCTTGTTTCAAATAATTGCGGCAGCAATAGTGATCTATTTTGGTGTGGAAATTGAGTATGTAGCAAATCCCTTTGCTAAGTGGTTTGGACCGCAGTATATAAACTTGGGTTTGTGGTCAATTCCTATAACAATGATATGGATAATAGGTGTTACAAACGCTGTTAACCTTATTGATGGTCTTGACGGCCTTGCTTGCGGGGTTTCAACCATTGCATCGGTTGCACTTCTTTCAATGACTCTGCTTTCGCAAAACCTCAACGCTGCAATCATAACGGCTGCTCTTGCAGGTGCAGGCTTTGGTTTTTTGCCTTACAATTTCAATCCGGCAAAAATTTTTATGGGCGACACAGGTTCAACATTCTTAGGCTTTGTTCTTGCCTGCATATCCATTCAGGGGATTATGAAGATGTATGCAATTATATCTATTGCAGTTCCGGTTCTTATTCTCGGCCTTCCTATATTTGACACATTGTTTGCTATAATGCGAAGAATTGCAAAAAAGAAGCCGATAATGGCGCCCGACAGAGGGCATCTCCACCACAGACTCCTTGATATGGGATTTTCACAAAGACAAACTGTTACAATTCTTTATACCCTTACAAGCATCCTTTGTCTTACAGCGGTTGTAATGTCACTTAAGGATGCAATGCGGGGACTGATACTGATATTTGCAGTTCTGCTTGTTCTGCTTGTAAGTCTTGTTGTAATGGAACCTAAGGAAGATAATTTAACGGAGGAAAAGAATAATGAAGAAAATTAAGGTAATGACAATCTTTGGTACACGCCCCGAAGCAATTAAGATGGCACCACTGGTTAAAGAGCTTGAAAAACATGATGAAATCGAGTCAATTGTATGCGTAACCGCTCAACACCGCCAGATGCTTGACCAGGTTCTTGATATTTTTGAAATAAAGCCTGATTATGACCTTAATATTATGAAGGACAGACAGACGCTTATCAGCATTACCACAAGAGGTCTTGAGGGTCTTGATGAGGTGATGAAGGAAGCAAAATCGGATATCGTACTGGTTCATGGCGACACGTCTACAACCTTTGTGGGCAGTCTTGCTGCGTTCTATAATCAGATAACTGTCGGTCATGTTGAGGCGGGACTTAGGACCTATGATAAATACTCTCCGTTCCCCGAAGAGGTAAACCGCAGACTTACCGGTGTGATTGCAGATATGCACTTTGCGCCTACCGAAAAGAACAGAGCGAATCTGCTGAAAGAGAATGTGGATGACTCAACAATCTATATCACAGGCAATACAGTTATAGATGCACTTCAGACAACTGTACGTGAGGACTACGAGTTTAAAGACGCAGGTCTTGCGGGGATGAACTGGGACAGCAAGCGTGTGATTGTTATGACAGCTCACCGCCGTGAAAATTTGGGTAAACCCCTTGAAAATATCTGTAATGCAGTAAAGAGACTGGTTGAGGATTTTGAGGATATCGAGGTTGTATATCCTGTTCATCTTAATCCGGCTGTACGCGAGGTTGCAAACAAAATCCTCGGCGGTATGGACAGGGTAAAGCTTATTGAGCCCGTTAATGCCGACGAGCTTCATAATGCAATAAGCCGCAGTTTTATGGTTATGACTGACTCGGGCGGTCTTCAGGAGGAAGCACCATCCTTGGGTAAACCTGTTCTTGTTTTGAGAAATGAGACAGAACGTCCTGAAGCGGTTGAAGCCGGAACGGTAAAGATTGCCGGCGTAGATGAAGATGTGATTTATGATATGGCAAAGACACTACTTACCGATAAGAACGAATACAACAAAATGGCAAAGGCTATTAACCCATACGGTGATGGTCACGCATCGGAAAGAATTGTAAAGGCTATAATTGATAAATATAGTAAGTAAACAAAAAAGGAAGGTAGATAATCTACCTTCCTTTTTAAATGGTTTATAGTTTTGTTTTTACACTTCAAAATCAAAGCACTTGCGTGCGCCGACAACCGAGCGGACAAATGTTGCAACCTCAATATGCTTGGGGTTTACCTGATAACCCTTTAGTGCTTCTTCGTTCACAAATGTGCTGTCAAGCATCAAATCTCCGTTTGACGATTCAAATGGATTGGTGTAAACCTTAATTTCTGTCAGCCCTTCAATCTGTCCCATAAGATTTTCAAGTCCTGCCTTAATTTTTGCAGCGTGTGCAGCCTTTTCCTCAGTAGAGTATTCTTCCTTAAAATTCCAAATAATAATGTGTTTAACCATTTTAAATTCTCCTTTTATTAGAATCTGAAATCACGTTGCCCATTTTCAATTTCTTCTATATATTTTTTTGCCAACGCACGTGTCTTTTCGTTTGGAACTTTTTCAATTTCCTTTTCAATAACCTTTATGCCGTTCTTTACTGTTTCGGGCGATGCGTAGTCGGTCAGGTATTCTTTGAGAGTAATGAGTGCATTAGGCTGACAGCAGTTTGCAATCTGACCCGATTTGATAAGTGACATAAAACGGTCGCCTGTTCTTCCCTCGCGGTAGCAAGCCGTGCAGAAGCTGGGAATATACCCGAGCTCCAAAAGCCAGTTAACAACACTGTCAAGGGGGCGTGTGTCACTAAGCTCAAATTGTGCTGAATTTTCATCCTCCGGTTCTTCGTGAATATATCCGCCCACTGTTGTACGTGAACCACCACTTATCTGTGAAACGCCAAGCTTCAGAACACGCTCTCTTGATGCCTTTGATTCACGAGTGGAGATAATCATACCGGTATAAGGTACGGCGATTCTGATAACTGCAACAATTTTCTCGAATATGTCATCGGAAATAGCGTTGGAGAAGCTGTCCTTATCAATGCCCTCTGCCGGACAAATTCTGGGGACGCTGATGGTATGAGGACCAACACCCTTTGCTGCCTCAAGATGCTCAGCGTGCATCAAAAGACCAACAAAGTCATAGCGATACATTTCAAGACCGAAAAGTACGCCGATTCCAACATCGTCAATACCGCCGTCCATAGCTCTGTCCATAGCCTCGGTGTGATAAGCATAATCGTGCTTGGGACCGGTCGGGTGGAGCATTTCGTAGTTCTCCTTGTGATAGGTTTCCTGAAACAGAATATAAGTTCCAATTCCGGCATCCTTAAGCTTGCGGTAATTTTCAACAGTAGTTGCCGCAATGTTTACATTAACTCGGCGGATTGCTCCGTTTTTATGCTTAATGCTGTAAATTGTATTTATACTTTCAAGCACATATTCAATGGGATTGTTCACGGGGTCCTCACCAAGCTCGATTGCCAAGCGTTTGTGTCCCATATCCTGAAGAGCAATAACCTCCGCCTTAATTTCCTCCTGAGAGAGCTTTTTACGTGTAATGCACTTGTTGCCGTAATGGTACGGACAGTAGGTGCAGCCGTTTACACAGTAGTTTGAAAGATACAGCGGCGCAAACATAACTATACGATTGCCGTAAAGCTTTTCCTTAATCTGGATTGCTAATTCTTTTATTGCCTCATTTGCTTCGGGAATGTCACATTCAAGCAGAACTGCTGCCTCACGATGGGTGAGTCCTTTGCAGTCCTTAGCGCGCTCGATGAGCGAGAATATAAGCTCTCGGTTTGATTTGTTTGCTTTTGCATATTCAATTGTTTCTAAAATTTCGTCATGGTTGATAAATTCCTCAGCCACTAAAGATTTGGGATCATAGATTGCCATAGTAATTCTCCTTTATGTCAGATTTTAATTTTTAAAGTCACCGCGTGATACCGAGATGTCATAGCCTATACTCTGAATTCGTTTTTTAAGGTCGGCAAGCCCTTCGGCGGCTTCACTTCCGGTTGCAATTTTATTGTCATAAAGCATATATTTTTTTCGTACATCAATGGGCGAAAGATTAGGCATAACAACATTCGCTCCTGATAAAATACCCATCTCCCGACCATTTTGGTCAGCTGTTCCAAGTGCCGTGGTCGCAGGTAATAAAACCTTTTTTAACATAATCCTCACCAAAGCCAACAAGAATAGCGAAAGCTCAACACTACCCGGCTTTTTGTTGCCAAATGGTGTGTCTTTATGCGGCAAAAATGGACCTATACCAACCATTTCAGGACTAAGCTCCCGAATAAACAAAAGGTCTTCGGCTATTGTTTCAACTGTCTGGTAAGGTGAACCAACCATAAAACCGCAACCGGTCTGAAATCCGATTTCTTTAAGGTCAAAAAGGCATTGCTTGCGGCTTGCCAGGGTTTGTGTGCTTGGATGTAGTTTCGAATAGTGCTCTGCATTTGCAGTTTCATGACGAAGTAAAAATCTGTCAGCACCAGAATCAAAAAATTTCTGATAAGATTCTTTTGTTTTTTCACCAATCGAAAGAGTTACCGCACAATCGGAAAACTTCTGTTTGATTGAAGATATAATATCACACATTTTTTCGTCATCAAAGTATGGGTCCTCGCCACCTTGCAGAACAAAGGTGCGAAAACCGAGTGGATAACCAATCTCACAGCACGAAAGTATTTCATCTTTGGTCAAACGGTAACGCTGTACAGCCTTGTTGCTGCATCTGAGCCCGCAGTAAAAGCAATCCTGCCGGCATATATTGGTAAACTCAATAAGACCGCGTATATAAATCTTGTTGCCGAAATGCTGTCTTGCAATATGAACTGCAGAGGCACGTGCAAAGTTTAAATCATCTGCTGTGTATGTCGAAATCAGCTGTATAAACTCGTCCTTGGTTAATGTTCCAAGGGCTTCAAGTCTTTTGATAAGTTCGGTGTTGTTCACGAAGTCCGCCTCCGTTTCTATTTTGAGCAGACGGATTTTACACTTACATCGGGAATCATTCCAAGCTTACCTGTAAGTGCACCTATAATATCTGTTGAAGCATCAAGAACGATGCTCATAACCGAAAGATTTTTCTCGCGGTAGGGAATACCCATTCTGCCCACAATGTAATCGCTGTAATCGTGTAGAATACTGTTTATTTTTTCTGATGAATCAAGATTATTAATTATAATTCCGATAATTGCAATTTTCGTTTCCATATCAGTTACCTCCTATAAAAAAAGATACTCCTTGCCGAGAGACAAAGAGCATAAAATATATTATTTTTATTCTTTGCCTGAAGCTTAGATTTAACTCCTTACTCTCAGCATAATTATTATATCAAAGTTTATTCTAAAAGTCAATATTATAAGAACTTGACTTTTTTTGCGTTTTTGTGCTACAATACAGAAAATACTTTGTGAGGTGTTGGATGTGGCGGAGGTCAGACAGGATAATTTAATATTTTCGGACAAGAACTTTCCGTTTTTGTTTTCTTTGTCAAAGGTTCAGCACGACGGTGAAAGCCGCTGGCACGAGCCGATAGAGATAAAGTATGTGGTTTCCGGCACTGTTACCGTAATGATTGATACCGAGATGGTGTGTGCCGGTGAGGGCGATATAATTTTTGTGAATCCTCACGAGGTGCATTCTAATATAACTGTATCAGATGATACGGGAATGTATCACTTAATGATGCTGAGCCTTGATTTTTTCAGCAATTATGAAGCAAAAGAACTTGATCTTCGCAGCCTGTTGCTTGAAAAGAGGGTGCGGTTCAATAATTTGATAAAAAATCCCCGTGCTGCACGGATTTTACGGGATATTGCGGATGAAATGAACGATGCAGATAAATATTCCAATCTTGCAGTACGCGGTATGTTTCAGGAATTTTTTGCAGTGCTTTTGCGAAGTGAGATGCAGGGGAATGCCGAAACTATACCGCTCGACGACCGTATAAAATTTTACAAGGCAATTGAACCTGCCGTGATTAAGCTTCGTGATAAGTATAATGAAAGCTTTACTGGAGAAGAGCTTGCAAAGCTTTGTAAAATGAACCGTTACCATTTTTGTAGGGTGTTTAAAAGAGCAATGGGGATGACGGTTATTCAGTATCAGAATGAGTGTAGATTGCGCATGGCAGAAATTCTGCTTCAGGACAGCACATACAGTATTTCGGAAGTATCCCGTATGGTAGGATTTGAAGATGAAGCATATTTCAGCCGTCTTTATAAAAAAACAAGGGGTATTTCACCTAAAATGGCAAAGTCAAAATTGTCCAAGTAGAAGTCAATGCGGTGCATTGACTTTCTTTTGTTCAGGGGATAAAATTAGTGTATGATAACATGTGATAGGAGGTGCGTTCTTTTTGAAGGCATTGATTGTAGGCGGAGGCGTCGCAGCGGAAATTCATTGCAAGGTCCTCACGCAGATTAAAGTAGAAATTGCCGGAATATGCGATTTGAACGAAAAGGTTGCTCAGGCTCTGGCAAACCAGTATTCGGCAAAGGCATATACCGATTTAAACGAAGCGTTGGAACAAGATATTGATTTTGCGGTAATATGTACACCAAGCGGAACACATCCAAAGCTTGCGATTCAAGTTATGAGAGCAGGCAAAAATGTGGTTGTTGAAAAACCGCTCGGACTTACTCCTGAGGATTGCGACAGGGTTATTGAGGTTGAAAAAGAGACGGGAATGATATGTGCTCCCATTTCACAGCTCAGATTTTCTGAGACCTACAAAAAGGTAAAGGAAGCTCTGGAAAATAAATCATTGGGAACATTGGTTATGAGCTCTCTTTCAATGAAGTACTTCCGTAGCCGTGAATATTATCTTGATGGTTGGAAGGGTACAAAGGGTATGGATGGTGGAGAACTAATGAATCAGGGTATCCATGGCATTGATATTATGTGCGGACTTCTGGGCAGACCTGAATATGTTTCTGGTAAGGTTACGACAAGATACCATGATATTGAGGCGGAGGACACAGCGGTTGCACATTTTGTATTCCCGGGTGGAATACTTGGCTCACTTGACAGCAGTACAGCAATTACAAAATCAAAACCCCGTCGGTTTGAGATTTGCGGAAGTGAGGGTATTATTGTCGTTGAAGAAGATAATATTGTCCTTGCCGAGGGGATACAGCTGGAACATGATAAGGTAGGCGAATATCAGGGCAGCAATGACCCGAAGAATATTGGATTGAGTTTGCATGGTTTAATTTATCAGAACATACTTGCAGCATTCCGTGGCGAAACAAAGCTTGACTACACAACAAAAGATGCTGCAGATACCGTAAAGGTTATTTGTGCTATTTATAAATCTTCAGAAACAAGCCAACCGGTTGAATTGAAAGGAGAATAATTATGTCAAACGAAAAACTGGCAATCTTAGGCGGAAAACCCGTAATAGACGAAGGTGCAGATTTTACACACCTTTTTAAATGGCCTATTATAACAAAGGAAGATGAGGATGCAGCTCTTGAAGTTATTCGTGCAGGCAAATTCTCTGCGACAGATATTTCAATGAAGCTTGAGGAAGAATTTGCGCATTGGATTGGAACAAAGCATGCCCTTACATTCTGCAACGGCACTCAAGCTCTTGCGGCTGCAATGTTTGCAATCGGTCTTGGTGCAGGCGATGAAATTATCTGTACCACAAAAACATACTGGGCAAGTATCACACCTGCACTTATTTTCGGAGCCACCCCTGTGTTCTGTAATATTGATGAGAATCTCAGTATGGATGTTGACGATATTGAGAGATGTATTACTCCAAAAACAAAGGCTATTATGGCCGTTCATTACTGTGCATATCCCTGTAAAATGGATAGAATTATGGAAATTGCAAAAAAATATAACCTTATGGTAATCGAGGATGTCTCTCACGCACAAGGCGGAAAATATAAGGGTAAAAAGTTGGGTACATTCGGTCATATTGCTGCAATGTCAATGATGTCGGAAAAATCTTTGGCTGTGGGCGAATGTGGTATGCTTTGTACAGACGACACAAAGCTATATCAGCGTGCTATGGCTTATGGTCATTATGAGAGAAATAACGAAAAGTTCATTCAGAATAACGCAGAGCTTGAACCGTTCTTCGGACTTCCTCTTGGCGGTGTAAAGGCAAGACTTAATCAGGTTTCTGCGGCAATTGGAAGAGTTCAGCTTAAATACTATGACGAAAGATGTGCAGAAATTGACAAGGCAATGAATTATTTCTGGGATTTGGTTGAAGAAATTCCAGGTATACGTGCAATTCGCCCTGAAAAAAATAGTGGCTCAACAATGGGCGGTTGGTATGCGTGCAAAGGTAAGTTTGATACTGAAACTTTCCACGGACTTTCGGCGATGAAATTTTGTGAAGCAGTTCGTGCTGAAATGCGTGACAAAGCAAATACATGGTCAGGGGCAAATTTCTGTTTACATACACATAATTTGTTCAAGAAATTTGACTTTAGAAATGCAGGCAAGCCATCAACAATTGAGTATATGGATGCGGTAGAGTATTACGGCGACAAGGCTTGCGAAAAGTCTTTGATGGATAATTCGTTCTCTGCGCCTTGGTTCAAGCATTTTGATAAGGAAGCGATTGAGTTGATTGCAGCTTGCTTTAAAAAGGTTGCTGAAAATCATATGCAGCTTGTTGAAGCGGGCATTGACGAAAAAACACAAGGCGGACGCTGGTTTGGTACAAAAGATGAATAAAGCAATAAAAATCCACCCAAGGGTGGATTTTTATTGCTTTTTACAGAAAACTAATATATAATATAAAAAATATGTGGTTGAGGAGGAAGTAGAAATGTTTAAGATAGATGCACACAATCATCCTGATTTTTGTGGAATGAATTTTGAAAAGCACGTAAAAAATATGGATGGATTTGGTATTAACAAGACCTGTCTTCTCTCATGGGAAAACCCGTGGGACGAAAACTATATGAGTAATATGACAGGCTGTCCAAGTCCGCTTTACGACAATGTCCCGATTCCCTTTGAACGTTGTCTTGATTATTATGAAAAGGCACCGGAGAGATTTATTCTCGGATACGCTCCCGATCCGCGCCACGCGGATGCTCTTGTAAAGCTCAAATCGGCAGTTGATACATACGGCGTTCAGATTTGTGGTGAAGTGAAGTTCAGAATGATGTACGATAATCCTGATGCGGTTGAGTTATTCAGATTCTGCGGCGAAATGGGACTGCCGGTAATTTTACATATTGATAATGCAGATGCCCATAAGGCACATCCGGCATCTTACAGAAAGCATTACTGGTATGGAGGGGATATTTATACCCTTGACAGACTCCTTGAACTTTGCCCCGAAACTAACTTTTTAGGTCACGCACCCGGTTTTTGGGGTTGTATATCCAATGATGACGATTGGAAGACAATAGGCTATCCCAAGGGACCGGTTGTTCGCGGCGGTCTGGTTGAACAGCTGCTTGAAAAGCATAGTAATCTTTATTGTGATTGCTCTGCAGGCTCGGGTTGTACTGCGCTAAGTCGTGACAAAGAGTATACGAAAGAGCTTATGCTGAAATTTCCAGACAGATTTATCTTTGCCCGTGATGAGTTTGGTAATAATCTATCAGAACTTGTAGACAGCCTCGGACTGCCTGAAAACATTCTCGAAGGATTTTATCATAAAAATCTTGAGGCACTTCTGCCTGATAAAAAGTAAGTAAGGAGCGGAAAACTATATGTATAAAATAGATGCACATAACCACCCGGATTTTCTGGGGAAAACCTGCAAAAAGGTTCTGGAAAATATGGATGAACTTGGTATAGATAAACTTTGCCTGCTTTCATGCTTAAATCCGTTTTTCTTCAAGGGCGAGGATAAAATTGCTACAGTGGGCAGTGTTGATCCTACCCCGTTTGATAGATGCCTGAAGTATTACGAACAAGCCCCGGATAGATTTATTTTAGGATATTGTCCTGATCCCAGACAGGCAGATGCTGTTGTGAAAATGAAATCAGCTATTGATTTATACGGCGTACAGGTCTGCGGCGAGGTAAAGTTCAGAATGATGTATGACAATCCTGATGCGATAGATTTGTTCAGATTTTGTGGCGAGAATGGTGTTCCGGTAATCCTGCATTTTGACAATGCGGAGGCTCACAGAAATAATCCTGCGGCAAACCGCAAATATAGCTGGCATGGCGGTGATATATATACACTTGACAGATTGCTTGAACTCTGTCCTGAAACAAACTTCTTAGGTCACGCGCCCGGTTTCTGGGGTTGTATATCAAATGATGAGCTGTGGAAGACAGTAGGCTATCCTACGGGTCCCGTTGTCCGTGGCGGTTTGGTTGAACAGTTGATTGAAAAGCATAGTAATCTCTATTGTGATTGTTCGGCTGGTTCTGCGTGTACAGCACTTAGCCGTGATCCGGAGTATACTAAAGAACTTATGTTAAAGTATCCGTATAGATTTATCTTTGGCAGAGATGAGTATACAAATAGATTAACGGAGTTTATAGATACACTCAATCTTCCCAAAGAGATTCTTGAAGGCTTCTATCACAAAAACTTTGAGGCACTTCTGCCTGAGAAAAAATAAAAAGAAGAAAGACCTTGCAATGGACGTTGCAAGGTCTTTTATGTCATACTTCAGGCTTAAAACTTGGCATAAGCTCAAGTTTAAAGAGGTTTGCTTTATGCTTTTTATCAATAAGCTCTTTTTTGCTCAAATCGTCAATTTTTCCGGTGCGGATGTATATATCAAGCTCTGCATAGGTAAAGCCAAGGTTTTCTTCGTCGGTTTTGCCACAAAGCCCGTCTATGGGTGTTTTGTCAACTAATTCTTTCGGCAGCCCCAAAAGATAACCAATCTCTTTTGCCTCTGTCACGGTTATATGTGAAAGTGGCGAAAAATCACCGACCGAATCACCGTATCTGGTGGAATATCCCACCCAATCCTCAGAAAGGTTGCAGGTGTTGGCAACTCGTCCGTTATTGCTTTGTGAAACGGCATACAGTGTAGCCATTCTTATTCTGGGAGGGAGATTTTGCTTTGCCTGTTCAGAAAGAGCAACATCGTCTGGAATGCTGTCTTTTATTGCGTTAATTGTATCTTCAATGTTTACTACATAATGCTTTATTTCAAGATGATTAACAAGCAGGTATGCCATATCAATGTCGTGTTGCTGGCCTTGTGGCATAAGCACGCCGATAACCCTGTCCTTGCCTAAAGCCGCGACACAGAGGGCTGCAACTATTGAACTGTCCTTGCCGCCCGAAATCCCGACAACTGCGTTGCAATCAGGACCGTTTTTATTAAAAAAATCTTTTATCCATTCAATACATTCATTTTTAACTTTTTCTGCATTAAACATAAAAATCACCGCCAAATGTGTTTTGTAGTATTTATTATATACCGAATAAAAATAAAAATCAACAAAAAATTGGAGTCAAACCTGATTTAAAATAGTGCTTGACATACCAACAAAAATAATGATAAAGTATTTTCAAAAGTTAAAGATCGTTATTTTAACCATTGAAAGTAAAAATATAATTAATGAGGTGGTAAAAATGAAGAAATCCGAAATAAATCTTATACCTGTTCCCAAGGAAGTAAGTGGTACGGGGGAATTGTTTGGGATAAATCCGTGCATTATGTGTGATGTTCCGGAGTGGAAAGAACTTATGAAGGTTGCAAAAAGCTCCTTTGAAAAAATATTTAATGTTCCGCTTAGCGAAAAAGGCGGCGGTATCAACCTTGTCTTTGACGAAACTGTGAAAGCAGGGGCGTATCACCTCAATGGAGAGGGGACGGTAACGGTTCTGGCAAGTGATGTTGAAGGATGCCGATACGGTATTGCGTCGGTGATTCAGCTTATTCAGAAAAGCGACGGAGAGTTTTATTTTCCCCAAGTGAAGATTTATGACTATCCCGAAAAGGAACATCGTGGGTTTATGGTTGACCTTGCAAGATGGTGGCATCCCAAAAGGACAATTCTTGCGTATCTTGACCTTTGTTTTTACTACAAAATCAAATATATGCACCTGCATTTTGTAGATTATCAGAGATATACCTTGCCATCAAAGGGTTTCCCCAAACTTCCGACCAACAGTGAACACTATTCCTTTGAGGATATTGAGGAAATCTGCAAGTACGCAAAGGAAAGAAATATAACACTCATTCCGGAAATTGAGATGCCGGGGCATGCAACGCCTCTCAATGCGGAATATCCTGAGGTTTTCATGGATAGCACCTCGGACGGATATCTTCAAAAATTCAACTCGGTTCCTATTGCGTGTGCAGGAAGCAAGAAGTGTTTTGAAGCTCTGACAAGACTTGTTGACGAGGTTCTTGAAATGTTTCCCGATTCACCCTATATTCATCTGGGCGGCGACGAGGCGACAATAGAGGTATGGGAGCATTGTGATGTCTGTCGTAAATATATGGAGGATCACGGCTTGAATTCTGTTAAGGAGCTTTACAGCGAATTTACCGCAAGAATAACAAACTACGTTCTTTCCAAGGGCAGAATACCTGTTGTGTGGGAAGGCTTCCCGCGTGCGGCGTCACATTTGATTTCAAAGGATGTGATTGTTATGGCTTGGGAGTGTTACTACAATCAACCCGAAGACTTGCTTGAAGACGGATTCAAAATTATCAACTGTGCCTGGAAACCGCTTTATATTTGTCCGGGAACGACAGATTGGACATATAAGGATGTTCTTCGCTGGGATACATACAATATGCAGAACTTCAGTAAAAAGTCACGGGCGACATTGAACCCTGTGAACATACCGCCTTCGGAAAATGTTCTTGGAGCACAGCTTTGTGCCTGGGAGGCGTGCTATGAATATGAGGTGAATTATGTGACCGAATATATGGCAGCATTTGCGGAACGTATTTGGTCACATACAAGAATTTGTGATGATGCGGAGTTTGACAAAAAGCTGAGTGCAATAAAAAGCAAAGCGTTGATGCTTATTCAGGAAAGATAGAGTAAAGTATAAAACCGCCAAACGAAAAAGACTTGCACAAGCAAGTCTTTTTCGTTTGGCGGAGAAGGACCACAGCCAAATCAGGGTGTAAAATTTAACCCAACCATACATTATGTTCCGTATGAAATAGTGGAGGAAAGAACCAAAGAATATTTGAAAATATAAGTTTGCTCTGGACTTTAAACTATTCTTGTGATATTGTTTATGTCACAGGAGGTGATGTGGATGGCGCAGTATACATTAAAAGGCATTATGTATGGCGGCAAATATGGAATTGAAAGTGCCGTGTTTGCTGAAGTATTCAGAATGGCAGAGCAAAAGGTTGATGCCAAGACGATACGAGAACAACTGAATATGATTTATGTCAAGCACGCACTGCTTGTAGCAAAGAAAATGCACGATGAAGGCGATTGTATTTCGGATAACGAAATTACAATCGCCTTTTAATATGTCCAATTGAAAGCTCAAATTATTGACAACCCTTATATATTTTATTGTTAGTGGTAAAATGAAATTAAAGGAGTTGATTCAATATGAAGAAAATAACTAATGAATTAATACAGAAGTTCAAGGAATATTTGATTGACGAGGAAAAATCAGTAGCGACATTAGATAAATACATCAGGGATGTAAGCGTGTTTATGACATGGTGCGAAAATAAAGAATTATGCAAGAGTCTTGTGCGTGAATACAAGCAAGAGATAATAGAAAAATATGCTCCTGCGAGTGTAAATTCAATTATATCTTCCCTTAACAGCTTCTTCGCATACAACGAATGGTATGACCTAAAGGTTAAGGCACTTAAAATTCAAAAGCAGATTTTTGCCAATAAGGACAAAGAGCTTACAAAGGAAGAATACGAAAGATTGCTCAAAGCGGCAAAGAGTAAAAATAATCAAAGATTATATTATTTAATGCAGACAATTTGTTCTTCAGGATTGAGAGTTTCAGAATTACGATTTATAACAACCGATGCTGTAAGATGTGGGCAAGCAATCATAAACTGCAAGGGAAAAATGAGAATTGTTATGCTCCCCAAGCTACTTTGCAAAATGCTAAAAGACTATATAAAAGAAAATAATATAAAAAGCGGGTCCGTGTTCGTAAGCAAAAACGGAAAACCGCTTGATAGGTCAAATATATGGTCAGATATGAAAAAACTTTGCGAAAGTGCTGGAGTGTCAAAAGATAAAGTATTCCCACATAATCTTCGCCATCTGTTTGCACGCACCTACTACTCTCTCCAGAAAGATGTTGTAAGGCTTGCCGACATTCTTGGTCACTCAAATGTTAACACCACACGAATATACACAATGGAAACAGGAGAAATCCACAGACAGCAAATTCAAAAGCTTGGACTTTTACGGTGCTGAAAATAAAAATACCACATAACAGAAATTATGTGGTAAAGCGATATGAATTTACAAACGATTATATCACCATTTTTAAAATTAGTCAATGATTTGGGATAAAAAATTTATATCTTTCTACATATTTTTTATAAATGAGCACACCAAACAGACCAATTTACCAAAAAGCTGTTAATTGGTCTAAACCGTCTTGTATAAATCGCGAGTCCGCATCCTTGCAAGTTGTATTTGTGTAAAATTTACACCACATAATTTCTGTTATGTGGTAGTTGTATATAATTTAAGATAAAGGCATGATAAAAGGTAAGTTTATGAAAAAAACATTTTGTAGGAGCGTTAAGAAAATATTTAAAATATTTCAAAGAGACAAATTTTAAATACAAATATATGTGCGGAGTGAATTTTGTAAAAGTACCTAATAGTCTTTGAGAAATATTAAGCACGAAAATATTACAATATGCGGTATTGCTAACGAACATGTTGCATTAAACTTGGCAAATATTTAGTCTAAATTAGGAGGTTACAAATGAAATGTTTATATGAAAAAATAATGTTTATGTTAATGATAACTATAATGTGTATTGGTGCTTTTGTGGTATCCGCCGAAGAAATATTGACAGATATCGATATTGAAAGTATAGAAGAATATCCAACTACACCGATTGAACTTATTATAAAATGTGATATTTTTGAGCAGTTAGATGACAGAAATTCCGTTGTAGATATAAGCGCATATAATCTAGCAGAAAATGAAGCTGAAACATTATTTAATGAGGTTATAGATGAAAATGCCTTTGTTATCAATGCGGAAGTAACGCCTGAATTTATTGTAGAAGCAGAATATGTCAAACAAATCAATGTTGAATATGAAGAATTAAATATTTCCTTAATGGCAGTAACAACTATGTTGGAGGAAGTAAATAATATCTTGGCATGCGTTGATAATTCAATGACAGACTTGGAGAAAGCATTAGTAGTACACGATTATTTTGTAACAAACTATTGCTATGATAAAACCTATTCTATCTATACGAAAGAGGGGATGTTCACAAATAAGACAGGAGTATGTGCGGCATACGCAGAAGCGTACCAGTACATAATGAAAGACAAGTTGGGTTTTCAATGTATAACCGTTTCAAGCTACGAAATGAATCACGCATGGAATATGTTGAAAATCGATGGAGAATGGTATCATGTTGATGTTACTTGGGACGATCCTGTACCAGATATTCCGGGACGTGCGGTACACAGATTTTTTTTGTTGAGCGATAATGTTATTTCTGATGATGAACACATGCATTATGGTTGGGCTGGTGGCTATTCAGCAACAAGTACAAAGTACGATAATTATTTTTGGGCTAATATTAAAACTCAAATAATTATGGTTGATGGATATTGTTATTATATTGAAGATTTGACAGAATATGCTGTGTTAAACAAGGCCGATATGAGTACAGGTAATGTTAGTGATATATACAAAATGACTGACATATGGTATCTGTGGGACGCGCCGGGTTGGAGACATTTTGAAAGATATGCTCAAGTTGCTTATTGTGATAAATTATTATATATAAATACTCCATTAGAAATACTTTCGATGGATTTGAATGGAAATAATGTAACAACTGTTGAAAGATATGATGAGGGCAAAGGCTACATTTGGGGATTGAAAGTTGAGGGGAACATGCTAACATATTTCATTTCTAGAGATTACGATGAATACGGTATTGAAGAATATAAATCCTTTGTTTTTAGACATATTATAGGAGATGTAAATTGTGACGGAAAAATAAATCGTAGTGATTTATTGAAACTTGCAAAAAGTTTTTCGGGTTTTGTAGTTGAAATAGATGAAGTTGCCGCAGATGTAACTGCTGATGGCAAGGTAACTCGTTCAGATCTATTAAGGCTCGCAAAACATTTCTCAGGTTTTGAAGTTGAATTGGGGAAATAAAGACAGTTAAGATAATCAGATGCAGTAGTAACGACTGAAGTAATATCTTTGAAAGCATCAGTTGCTATTTTGAATTTCGAGTACAAAGAGTGCAAATATGGAGCGTGAAAATAATGAAAAGGATTTTAAAAAGTAGTTTAATATTGACTATATGTTTAGTTGTTGGGTTTTCTTTAAAGCATATTGTTGTAGCTGCTAATACTGAAAGTGATTACTCAACCAATGGAATTAGGCAAGAAGATTTTAGAACATATAAACCAACTGAGCAAGCAAAGAAAATTTCGGATAATGAGTCTACAAGCAATGTTTATGCTGCAATATCCACTTATTCAACTGATGAAGAGGAAATTTATACATGCGGAATATTTGACTACAAACTAAATAACAATAAAGCAACTATCGTGTATTGTGATATATCTGCAGAAGGAAGGGTAAATATTCCTGACTACATTGAGGGCTATCAAGTTGTAGCTATCGGAGATTATGCTTTTGAATGGTGTGATTCTATCACATATATCAATATTCCAAGTAGTGTTATTTCTATAGGGAAAGGTGCATTTAAATTTTGTTTGGGGTTAGAATACATAAATGTAGCAACTAATCATTCAACATTTAGTTGTGAAAATGGAATTCTTTATAACAAAGCAAAGACAAAATTAATTTGTTTCCCTGCAGCTTTGGCGTTGGAAGAGTTTTATTTTCCTGATAGTCTTACTACGATAGGTGATTATGCTTTTTGGGGTAGCGGAATAATTTGTTTGAACTTGAGTGAAGATATTTCTTCAATTGGAGAAGGTGCTTTTGGATGTTGCTCTAGTCTGCAAGAAATAAATATTGCATCTACAAATAGATATTATTCTTCGGATGATGGCGTTTTATATAACAAAGCGGGAACCACTTTGATTCATGCACCAAACTTAAGTTCAGGATATATATTAAACTCAGTAAGCGTTATTGGTCCTTACGCCTATTGTGGAAATTTACAAGGCGGAGGTTTTGACTTTACAGCATGGGATATTACAACTGTTGAAAAAGGTGCTTTTGCCTATTGTTCATATAGAACAGAAGTTGTTCTCGGTAGTAATGTGTCTAGCATAGGTGAAGATGCATTCTATAATTGTTATAATCTTTCCTATATAACAATTCCTCAAAAGGTTAAAACAATAAACAAAAATACATTTGCTTATTGCAGTGAATTGCAAAGCGTTTACTTTGCAGGTAATATTGAAAAGATAGATGATAGTGCTTTCGAATCATGTTCTTCTTTAAATAATATATCCTTCGCAAACTCTTTAAAGTATATTGGTGATTATGCATTTATGTATAGCGGTCTTAGCAGGATAGATATTCCGGCAAGTGTAACACATATTGGTAAGTATGCCTTTGATGCGTGTGTGAACTTGAAAGATATTGAGGTTAATTCAAGCAATAACTATTTTTGTTCTCTGAATGATACTCTGTTTAATAAATCTAAAACATCATTGCTACAATATGCTATTGCTAACAATTCTAGTTCATATGTTATTCCTGATGGGGTTAAAATTATAGCTAAGGGCGCGTTTGAGGCCAGTACCAATTTGATTCAAATAACTATTCCTGAAACAGTGGAAAGAATAGAAGATTGGGCCTTTTGGGGTTGTTATGAATTAAAGGATGTTTATTATTTAGGTGATGATTCTCAATGGGATGATGTTTTCGTTGCTGAATGTAATGATTCGCTATTTGAAGCAAAAATGCATTTTAATAATATTGTTTCTGTAACCGGAATTTCACTTAACAAAACATCAACATCAATTTTTGTAGGCGATACAGAAACTTTAGTCGCAAACCTAACCCCTGAGGATGCAACTAATAAGAATGTTACTTGGAGTTCATCAAATACAAATGTGGCACCTGTTTCTTCAAGTGGTGTTGTTACTGCTAAAACAGAAGGAACTGCTATTATTACCGCTAAAACCGTTGATGGAAATAAAATTGCTACTTGCGCAGTAACCGTTAACAGAAAGATTACTGTTCGAGATTCTATGCCGGGTGATGTAACAGGAGATGGCAAAGTAACTCGTTCAGACCTATTAAGACTTGCAAAGCATTTCTCAGGCTTTGTAGTTGAAATAGATGAAGTTGCAGCAGACGTAACTGCTGACGGTAAAGTAACTCGTTCAGACCTATTAAGACTTGCAAAGCATTTCTCAGGCTTTGACGTGGTTTTAGGTAAATAAATAATTATATGGAAAGGAAGACAAAGTTATGAGAAAATTTTTATGTGTTGTTCTAACTATGATAATGTGCTTGTCGTCGTTGTCAGTGGCAGCATTGGACGCCAATGCAATGGACATTGTTGTTAAGAGTGTGGAGGTTAATTATGGAGACACTGAAACTACTGTAGTTATTGAAATTCCAGATAATCCCGGAATTGCTCTTATCGGTTTTAATGTAAATTATAATAAAAATGCCATGACATTAAAATCAGCAATACAAGGTAAAATATTTACAGGCGAGCTTGAATGTAATATAGATGCAGTACCATTTGTGTTTAATGTGTATTCGGGCTCTGCAAACAAGACGGAAAGTGGTGATTTAGTAACCTTAGTTTTTGAACTTGCAGATGATTGTAATGCAGGTACTTATGACATAACTATTGATAATGTTGAGGTGTTAAATATCGACGAAGATAGTGTTGATTATGCTGTTACTAATGGTTATGTTAAAGTGAAAACTAAATCATTTACAGGACTTTCCTTCATGGACGCTACATACAATTATGATGGTACTGCAAAGGCTCTTGCTGTAAGTGGTGTACCACAAGGTGCGACAGTAACATACAAGAGCGAAGATTTTGATGCTGATGGTAAGGCGATTAATGCAGGAACCTATAATATTACTGCAACTGTAACACAGGCAGGATACGAAACTTGGGAAAAAACCGCTGTTTTGACAATCAATCCTAAAACTGTTTCTGTAACGGGGCTTACGGTAGCTAATAAAGTATATGACGGTACTAATGAAGCTACTTTAAGTGGCGGTACAATTTCAGGAATTGTTGCTCGTGATTCAGCAGACCAGTATTGTGATGAACATCAGGGATATAGAATCAAGTATTACATTCCTGAATTTGGTACATTTACAGATGCAAATGTCGGAACTGGCAAATCGGTTTCAATAGATAATATTGAACTTACAGGTTGTTCAGCAGATAACTATGTATTGACACAGCCTACAGGATTAAAAGCCAATATTACAAAGGCACCTATTACCGTTAAAGCAAAAGATGTTACTATAAAGACTGGAGCTGCTATCCCTACTTTTGACGAAAATAGTTATGAAATTACTTCCGGCAAATTATTTGGAAGCGACAAAATAACAGGTGCTTTAGCAACAGATTGCAAATCTACTTCTGTTGCAAAAGACTTTAATATTACACAGGGAACATTGACAGCAGGAAATAATTACAACTTAACTTTTGTTGCAGGTAAATTATCTGTTGTTGACAAAACACCTCAGGTTATCACCGTTGCTGATATTGATGCAAAAACATACGGTGCAGAATCTTTTAAACTTGAAGTAACACCTGATGCTACTTCAAAACTTGATACATTCACATATGCAAGCAGCAATGTCGATGTTGCTGATATTGCAGCAGACGGAACAGTAACAATCAAGGGTGCTGGCGAAACTACTATTACTGTTAGTCAGGCTGGAAACGAAGAATATGCTTTGGCAGAAAAATCAGTTAAATTGGTTGTTAATCCTATCACGGTAACAGTTACTGCAATTGATATGGATAATAAGACAGCAACACTTGAAGGGATTTTAGAAGCTGATGTTGCAGGCGTAGAACTTGACTTTGACAACATTAAAACAACAGTTATTTCCTCTGAAAAATCAACTATTGAGGAAACAACAACTATCACCTCAACACTTAAAGTAACCAACTTCACGCTCAAGGGAGAAAAAGCAAAGAATTACGCTACAGACAAAACAGCATTCTTAACAACAACTGTTGCCACAACAGTTGCAGAAAAACTGACAGAAGATGAAAACGTTACAATCGAAGCTGCTTCTGTCAATGATAAAACTATTATCGTAACAGATGTAGCAGTTGCTCCTGAAGCAGAAGTTAAGAAAGTTACTATTGACGTAACAGCGATAGCTGATACAAAAGTTAATACTGTTGCACTTCCTAAAACAACTGTAGATGCTATTGTAGGAATTGACCCAGAGACAGCTCTTGAGATCACATTGAAGGATGGTAGTGCTGAAAACAAAGAAAGTACTATTATTTTGAATGCTCAGGCGCTTGCAGCAATTCAGACAGCCGGCGCATCTGCAACAACAATATCAATCTCTGTAGATAAGACCGAAAAAGAAGAATTGGCAACCGAACAGGCAGCAAAGGTTGACGAAGTATCAACTAAAACACCGGTAGTTTACAGCTTGAGCATCGTAGATGAAGCTGGTAATTCTGTTGCAGGTAGTTTCGGTGATGCAGGTAAAGCAACCGTAACACTTCCTTATGCTAAGCCGGCTGGAAATGGTAATGTAATCGTTAAATATTTGGATGACTTAGGCAATTTAACTAACATCTCAAATCCGAAATATGATGCAACTACTCAGACTGTAACAGTAGAGCTTGGTCACTTTTCAGAATACTTGATTTATACTGAACCTGTTGTTAGCTACGGCGGTGGCGGTGGTGTTTCAAGATACACCGTAAAATTTGAAACTAATGGTGGTAGCACAGTTAAATCTGTTACTGTAAATAAAAACGCTGTTGTTACAGAACCTACTGCACCGACAAAAGACGGCTATATCTTTGAAGGTTGGTACACAGACAAAGATCTCACAACCGTTTATGATTTTACCGCAAAGGTAACAAAGAGCTTCACCCTTTATGCTAAGTGGACAGAGATTGAAAAAGACCCCGAAACAGAAGAACCTGATACATCAATGGTATTTACAGACGTAAAAGCAACAGATTGGTTCTACGCAAATGTTCAGTATGTTGTTGAAAATAAACTTATGAACGGCGTTGGTAATGATAAGTTTGCTCCTAACGATACTCTCACAAGAGCAATGCTTGTAACAGTTCTTTACCGTAATGCAGGTGAACCTACAACAAACAGAAGCATCCCGTTTGCAGATGTTGATATGGGCGCATATTATGCAAATGCTGTTTCTTGGGCAAAACAGAACGGTATTGTAAACGGCGTGACAGAAAATGAATTTGCACCGGATAGCAATATCACTCGTGAACAGATTGCAGCTATTATGTTCAGATATGCACAGTACAAGGGTATGGATGCTGTAACATTAGAAGAAAATCTCCACTTTACAGATGCTGACGAGATTTCTGAATATGCAGTTTCGGCTATGAATTGGGCAGTTGGTACAGGTCTTATGAAAGGCAAATCAGCTACAACAATCAATCCGAAAGATAATGCAACAAGAGCGGAAATTGCAGCGATCCTTCAAAGATTTATTGAAGCTAATAAATAAAAAATAGCATCATATAAGCACCTTGCATTTAGCAAGGTGCTTATATATTGGTTAAATATTTAACTAAAAAACTTTAAAATTCCTTCGTTGACTTCTCTCATCCTCTGTGATATTGTTTGCGTCACAGGAGGTGATACAAATGGCAAAGTATACATTAGAAGAGATTATGTGCGGAGACAAATACGGAATTGAAAGTGATGTGTTTGTAGAAGTATTAAAAATGGTTGAAAAGAAGATTGAGGCCAAGACGATACGAGAACAACTGAATATGATTTATGTCAAACACGCACTGATTACAGCAAAAAGAATGATTGAAGATGGCGACTCAGTTTCGGATATACCAGAACTTGAGTCGCTCTCTTTGCGTAAGGAGGAAAAATAATGCATATACTTGAAGAATTCTGGTATGGGAACATCAACCCAGCTGAAAGACCATTCCAAAAACAAAGGGGATTTGATAAGGTATTTAGGATGCTGACTAAGAATGAAGAAAAGTTACTTGAGACCTTAAACGAACCGGAAAAAGAATTGTTTAATAAATTTAAGGCCTGCTACGATGAAATGATGCAAATTACAGAATGCCAAACCTTTATTAAAGGTTTCAAATTAGGAACAAGATTTACTATGGCTTGCTTTGAAAATGAAGACGATATATTCGATGCATAATACTTCGAATATATCGTCAATTTATTTCTGCCACCACCCCTGTCTATAAAATCGATTTTAAGTGCCAGTTACAACGATTGAGACAGGGGTTTGAGCAGCAAACTATGCTTGCTAAGGTATTTACCCAACTCTGATGGTTTAATCACGAAACAAACGACTGTTAAAGGGGTTATTAGAAAAAATATTCCATACAAAAAATTGTAAAAAACAGAGAAAAACCCAAAATGGTATTGCTTTTATTCGAGTTTTGGAATATAATATTATTTATAAAGCACAAGGAGTGTATGATTATGGGATTTATATGTGCAAGAGAGGCTGCTGATAGATGGGGCATCTCCCAAAGACGAGTTGCTGTCCTCTGTTCTGAAAACAGAATTGCCAATGCAACAATGGTAGGCAATATGTGGATTATTCCAGATGATGCAGAAAAGCCTATTGATGCAAGAAGCACCAGATATACTGAAACTGAAGATAAAGGGGTTAAACCATTCTTAAAATGGGCAGGTGGAAAAGGTCAACTTCTAAAAGAAATTGAGCATTACTATCCATTCGATGAAACCATAACCAAGTATGCAGAACCCTTCGTAGGTGGTGGCGCAGTTCTATTCGATATACTCAGTAGGTATAATATTAAAGAAATTTATATAAGTGATATAAATGCCGAATTGATTAACACATATCACATCATCAAACATAGAATAGATGATTTAATCACCTTACTGGAAAAATATCAGAAAGAATATACAAGCCTAGATACAGAAGAACGAAAAGAATATTATATGAGTATGCGAGACAAATTTAATGATATCAAGGTAAACGGCAATGAAACAAAGAATGTTACTAAAGCCGCATTAATGATATTCTTAAATAAGACTTGCTTTAACGGACTTTATAGAGTAAACAAAAAAGGATTATTCAATGTGCCAATGGGTTCGTACAAGAATCCACTCATATGTGACGATAGAAATCTACGAGCAGTTGCAGAAAAACTTCAAAATGTCGAAGTAGTATGTGGCGATTACAAAGAGTCTGCAAACTTTATAGACAAGCACACATTCGTGTACTTCGATCCACCATACAGGCCACTTACAGAAACATCAAGTTTCACTGCATATACAGAAACCCTATTCACAGATGAAGAACAAATTGAGTTGGCAGAATTCGTAGATGAAATGAATAAAAAAGGTGCTAAAATAGTAGTCAGCAATTCGGATCCTAAGAATACTAACGAAGACGACGAATTCTTCGATAATATCTATAGCAATCATAGAATCAAACGAGTTGAAGCTACACGAATGATAAATAGTAACCGTCAAGGCAGAGGCAAAATCAGAGAACTTTTGATATCAAACTTCTAAAACAATCAAAATAACAGAATAAAATACTAAGCACTGTGGAATTGATTCCGCAGTGTGTACTCTTTGGAGGATGAAAAATTATGAAACTTAAAGAAGCACAAGAGAAAATTATTAAATTATGTAATATACCATTTTTAGAGATATTTACAGACGATGATTTTGAAACAATAATCAAAAATAAAGGCAAAACAGGTCAGTTGCTCGAATTAGCTCTTGGAAAGAAGCTGGATAGCTTTAATATTGATTTCGAGGATGGCGAACTAAAGAGTAATAAATGTGATGCTACTGGAAAACCTTTGGAGACCGTATTCATAACTCAAATAGCCAGTGTTATTGATGAATTGCTTCAAAAGAAGAAATTTGAAGACACGCATCTCTATGAGAAAATAAGCAATATGCTTTATGTCCCGGTTTGCAAAGTTGACGATCCTCGTACATGGATGTTTTTAGATGCTATACATATCGACCTTACTGATAAAAGATTTTCTTCTCTTTTGGATATATGGAGAGAGGATTATTATAGCATTTGCGAACAACTCAAAAATCATATTGAAACACAAAAGGACGGATTTATTCATACATCCAATGGGACACACATTCAGATAAGGAGCAAGGATTCTAAACCTTATCATCCAATATACTCAGATACATATGGAAAATATGTTTCCAACAAGAATCATGCTTTTTATTTCCAAAAGCAGTTTGTTTACGATGTTAGAAAGTTTATGAATAAATAACGGAGGTAGCAGTAATGGCTTACAATGATAAAAATAAAGAAAGACCAATAATTCAATCAAGTGGCTATAATGGTAGTGAACCAACAAGAATTTGCCCAAACTGCGGCAAAGAAAAGCCTATTAGTGATTTTGGATTTAGAAATATGGGAAATGGTACAATCAGAAATCAATCATGGTGTAAAGAGTGCAGATAGTAGATACCATATTAATAAATAGGAGAATCACTTAATGGCAGAAAAGAAAATAACCAAATGGGAGCCGGAAGATTTCGAATTAGAAATGACTACACATTGGTCATTCCCTAAACGCGGAGATTGGGCAACACATGATGCGAAATGGCGTGGAAACTGGTCGCCATATATACCAAGAAATATTATTTTGAGATATTCTCAAGAAGGAGATTTGATACTTGATCAATTTGCTGGTGGCGGTACAACTCTAGTCGAGTCAAAACTTCTGAACAGAGATATAATTGGTGTTGACATAAACGATGTTGCGCTTGATAGATGCAGAGAGAAAACAGCGTTTGATTATGAGCCGGCCAAAGGTAAAGTATATATCAAAAAAGGTGATGCAAGAAATCTTGATTTCGTTCCCGATGAAAGCATTGATTTAATATGTACTCATCCGCCATATGCAGATATTATCAAATACAGCGATGGAATTGACGGCGACCTATCTCGATTAAAAGTCAAGGATTTCCTTGAAGAAATGAAGAAAGTCGCAGCGGAAAGTTATCGTGTGCTGAAAGAAGACAAATTTTGTGCAATTCTTATGGGTGACACTAGGCAAAAAGGTCATATGATACCAATGTCATTCGATGTAATGCGAATTTTTGAAGATGCTGGATTCAAACTTAAAGAGTTGATTATAAAGGAACAACACAACTGCAAAGCAACAGGCTATTGGAAAACAAACAGTGTAAAATATAATTTTCTACTTATTGCGCACGAGTATTTATTTATCTTTAGGAAGTGAACTTATGATAAAAATTAGTAATATAACAATAAAACGATTCAGATCAATTATAGATATGAGTTTACCCATTTCACTGGAAAACAATATGATATCTATATGCGGTCAAAATAATGTGGGTAAAACAAACACACTCAGAGCCATAAACTTATTCTTTCATCCGGAATTATACGATCGTCAAATTGATATGCCTAAAATTAAATATGCGACAGGTGGTCAAGCTATATATCCAAGAATTGAATTAACTTTTTATGATGATAAAAAAGACAAGTACTTCGAAATAGTAAGAGATATTAAAGATTTTTCTGACGCAGAAGAAGGATTGAAAGGCAAAGCATATTCATTGAGAGGCAAAAGAAAAATTAATCAATCAACTTTGTCTAAGGATGAAATTGATCAGGTTTTAAAATCAATTGAATTCATCTACATAGAATCAATTAACATTATGATGCCAGAGTTAATAAAAAACTTGACAGAAGACATGATCGATGTTCAATATGATCGTGCGCGATTTACGCAATCTAAAAAGGCTCTTAAAGAATCATACGAAGATTATGTAGACGGATTAAACGAAATATTGACTGGATTTGCCAATGAAATATCAAATACCTTTAAAAGTTTTCAAGATGAGTGGAGTGTAAAATTTTTAGTTCCCAAGAATTCTGATACAGTTAGAGACTTGATTTCAAACGATATACTGCTTACTTTGGACGATAAAGGTAGTCAGGGAATTATAGAAAAAGGTGCAGGATTACAACGATTAGCAACAATTCTTCTAACATTTGAAATGATCGCAAGAATGCGAAATAGCAAAAATATAATTGTATGTATTGATGAACCTGACATTTACTTACACGAGGGATTGCAGAGAAAACTTAAAATGTTTTTCGAAGAAAAAACTAATAAAGTACAACTTTTCTATACCACTCATTCGAAAGTATTTATAGATTTATACAACATGAAAAATGTTTTCCTGTTGGATTCAAAGTACTATGAACAGTATTCAGTTAGAAAATCCAAAAAGATTATAGTGACTGAAACTTTTCAAATAGACATAACTCAAGAAGAAGGATACAATAAAATTTGTAATCACCTTGGAATTGAAAAATTTGAATATGAATTGTTGCAGCATGAGAATTTACTTGTTGAGGGCGAATGTGATAAGAAATACGTCCAAAAACTATCTGAATATTTTAATATAACTACTCCCAATATTGAAGTTTTAAATGGTGCGGATAATGTTTTAAAATACCTTGATTTTTATGATTCATATTATAAAAATACTGATATGAGCAGCAAGCCTAAAGTTAAAGTTGTTTTTGATAACGATCCAAAAGGCAGAGAAATGTTCAAAAAAGTAAATGCAAAAACATATAATAATATTTCAGTAAAAAGCATTTTAATAAACAATTATATGGGCGATTCAAATTTTGATACAGAACATAATACCACTAACAACGAGATTGAAGATTTAATCTATCCTGAACTGACTTGTTATTTAATCAATGAGCTTTTGAAGAAAAAAAGCATGCATACAATTAACGCTACTCAAGTTTGCAATAAGATAAAAACCAAAGCTTTTTCCTCAAAAGGAATTCTTGAATTATGCGAATATGAGAAGAATTCAAACAATCCAGAAAAAGGTGCAGATATCTCTTTTGTCTCTTCAGGTAATTCAACAAACAAAATCAAAGAAGGTTTGGCAGGATTATTTAATTTGGAGGCAAATAAAAAATTACAAGATTTATTAGAAGATTGTAACAATAAACATCCGTTCGTAAAATCTTATTTAATTGAATTATGCTCGTTTGATGAATTTTAAATAATCTATAAAAATATTTAATGGCAGTATTTGATAGACTCAAATAATGCCATTATCGTTGCAAGGTTTTATTCATTTAAAAAATCAACAAACTCTAATTCCGGAATTCCCCTGTTTTTATATTTTACACGCCAGTTTTTTAGCTCATCTAATCGCTTATTTAATGCATCTATTTCTTCTTGTTTCTCTGCTTTTCGTAAGCGATAATAGGTTGCCTGATATACTTTTTCGTACCTTAAAAGAGCCTCGTCTTTTTTTAGTTTATCAACAAAAGATTTCTTTCCACCGAACTGCTTGCAGGTTTTATCTTCCGTATAAAGTCTGTCACAAAAGAGAGCAGCAGCATTGCCGGCAACAAAATATTTATTACAATTCTTACATTTGTTAATCGGCATATCATTGATAACTGCGTACATCATTTCAAGATTAATTAAATCAACTAATGAATCAATTAAATAAATATCTGAAACAACTAAATCTGTTTTCCCTTGAAGCATTCTTCCGCTTACTTTTTTATTTGAAGTATAGTTTTTGTTGCTTAAATTTAAATCACTATCGCAGAGCATATACCCATTTATTTTTGAAATTTTCTCTCTGTTATAAAAACACTTATCTAAAAAATTAGCAGCATACTTTTCTAACTTTTTATAATTCTTTTCAGCATCTAAAAACTGTAAAAGCTCATTCCATTCACCAGCAGATATCATACAGGTTATGGTTCCAAGTTGATACTCCACTATCTTTTTTTCTGTATGAATTATAATTTTTTCTCCTATAAATTCTACTCGTAAATTCATATTTTCTCACCTCAAAATTAAAGAAATATAATTGTAACAATTTTATGTCTTGGCAAAAGTTTCTGATTATGTTAAACTATCCCTACCAAGAAATAAAGTTGCCATTCCTTTATTTCTTGATTATATCATCTCCGTCTCCAAAAGTCAATGGTTCGAGGTTTTTTCTTTTGAAAGGATGTGAAAAGTATGAAAATAAACTCTTTAATTTGAGGAATATCCACTAAATAAAAGTAAGCAGGATAAAGGCACGGTGCTCAAGTAGCATCCCGTTGCCCTCAAACACCGACCGGCAGTGCCGTTCGGGGGATTCCCTATCAGGGGAAGATTTCAAAAATTGGTGCTAAATGAGCATCCAATATCTTGAAAATGCAGGTATAGCAAGAAAGTAAGGGATGCCAAAGTGGTGCTTTGAAGAAAGGAGGAAATTTTATGTCAGTCGCAGTAGTTTTCAAAAGCCCGTATGTTAAAGGCGGCAAAGCGGCGGGTAAAGCCGGGTACATAGCAAGACGTATAGGTGTGGACAAGTCTATTAATAACAGAATAGTCATCAATGCCAACTACATTGCAACAAGGCCAAAGGTTGAAAAGTTCGGAACTCACGGTTTGTTTTCAAATAAAACTGACCTGAATTTGAACGAAGTTTTAGAAGAATTAAGAGAGCTTAAATGTAATGTTTGGATGCCAATGTTGTCTCTTACAAGAGAAGATGCAACAAGGTTTGGATATGATAATGCAAGAGCGTGGCAAACGCTTATTCAGTCCAAACAGGCAGACATAGCTAGAATATATAAGATACCACTTGATGACTTAAGATGGTATGCAGCATTCCATAATAAAGACCACCACCCACACATACACATGCTAGTGTATTCTGCTTCGGGTGGTGGTTTTTTAACTACACATGGGATTGAGCAAATGAAATCCTGTATGGTAAGAGAAATATTCAGAGACGAGTTATATCATCTGTACGATGAAAAAACTCAGATGCGCGAGAAGTTAGTTGAGAAATCCAAGGAAAGAATACGGGAATTGAAAAAAGATTTCAGCGTAAAACCAAACACTGAAATCAACTCTCTCTTTAATCAATTGGCAGATGAAATGCGAACCTATAAAGGTAAAAAAGTATATTCCTATCTGTCAAAAGAACAAAAAGAGATTGTAAACAGCATATACAAAAGGCTGTCAGAGGATAAGAATGTTGCTGCATTCTATAAAGAATGGTGTAACATACAAGGTAGAATTATGGGTTACTATCAGGAAGATGAAATTGATTTCCCAGAGCTATACGATAACAGAGAATTTAATAAGATACGAAATCAAATCATTTCTGCGGCAAGCGAGAAAAGCGTAGAAAGTAATAATATAGATAATGTCATCGGTGATTTAATATTCAATATCTGTAAAGTATTTAAAGGCCGATGTCAGGAAGAGAACAGACAGGAATCTCGCAGGCGACCATATAGTATGGACAAAAAAGAATATGTAAAGCTGGCACAGAAAAAGCAAGCTTTAGGTATAAAGATGGGAGGAATGTAAAATGGCTAAAACAAAAGTTAGTTTTAGCATAGAGCCTAAGCTTCAGGCTGAGGCAGAATGCTTAATGAAGACTGTGGAATGTAGCTCCATGAGTGAATTCTACGAAAAGGCAGTTCAGTTCTATGTACTACACTTACACCTTAAGCATAACGAAAGTTATTTCGGTGAAATACTTTCAAAAACACTGGAAGGAATGATTAACAGACTTGGCGACAGAATTGCAAAAATGCAGTTCAAGGATATTGTATCAGGAACACAATTATTCATGCTATTGGCAAATGAATATGAGTGGTCTCAGGAATACATAGACGGGGTGTATGGACATGCTGTCGAAGAAGCCAAGAAGATTTCATCAGTGAAATTATGGAATGAAGAAAGGAGATATGACTAATGAGTATAGATATCAGAGAAACCAAGCAGCTTAATCAGAAAAAGAAATCTGATATGCTTGATGAAATACTCAACAGGTTAGAAGTTATCGAAGGCAAGGTTGACAACCTTGCCTCCGAAAAGAGAAGCAAAATCGATGAAACAATAAGGCACGTAAAATCATCAGTTTATAAAATTGAGGATAATATTTATACAGCGGCAGACAAGCATATGAAAAAGATTTCACTGAGAGTATTTCAAATATCGGGTGCGATTATCCTATGTGCACCGGCTGTCATTGTAACACTTTGGTGGCTCCTATCATTTATAGGAATATTTGTATAAGAAAGGATGGTTATAAAAATATCAAGAATCTTTTGTTGATATTGATGAATAGACTTATAAGATAATTATGGTATGATTGGAGTGATCCTATGAAAACAGTAGTGGAATATGGTAAACATAACCTTTTTAGCGGTGTGCCGATTAAATTAGTAATACAGAGCATTGAAGAACTGTATAAAAATTTTGAGGCAACAAAATATTTACCGCAAATTTCACACAAATCAATTTATTATAGAGAAAGGGTGAATGTGAATGAATCTTATTGAGAAATTAAGGGCGAAATACGGTGTTGTAAAGGCGGTGATTTATGCTAGATTTAGTTCCGAACTGCAAAGGGAGGAAAGTATTGATGCTCAAATGAGAGCAACAAAAGAGTTTGCGGACCGTAACGGCATTGTTATCCTCAGAGAATATGCAGATAGGGCAAAATCTGCAACAACAGATAAAAGACCGGAATTTCAACGAATGATAGCGGATGCCCATAAAAGAGAATTCCAGCTTGTGCTTGTGCACAAACTGGACAGGTTTGCAAGAAATCGTATTGATAGTTTGGGATATAAGATGGAACTAAAAAAGTATGGAGTATCGCTGTTCAGTGTGACAGAACAGTTGGATTTTGATTCACCAGAAAGCATTATCACCGAATCGGTGCTAGATGCAACGGCTGAATATTATTCACTCAATCTTGCAAGAGAAGTTGAAAAAGGGAAAAAAGAAAACGCCTATAAGTGTAAACATACGGGAGGACAACCTCCTCTTGGATATGATGTAGATCCGGAAACAAAATTGCTTGTGATTAACGAACATGAAGCAGAGGCAGTAAGGCTGATATTTCAAAGATATATTGAAGGCTACGGATATTTACAAATTGCCAATGAACTGAATGCAAAAGGTTATCGCACCAAGAAAGGAAATACCTTCTCGACCAATTCCTTTGTGTCGATACTTTCCAATGAAAAGTATATGGGAACCTATGTTTATAATAAGTCGGCAGAGAAAAGTGCTGACGGAACAAGAAATGGACATGCCTATAAGCCAGAGGAGGAATGGATTAAGATTGAGAACGGAGTTCCGCCGATTGTGAGTAAAGACGATTTCTTATATATCCAACAAAAACTCGCCACGAATAAAAAGAAATTCCATGGGCATAAGCATATTGAAGAATACTTACTTTCAGGGAAAATCTTCTGTGGGAAATGTGGTAGTCCCTATATAGGTGACAGACGAGCGGATAAAAGACGGTCTAATGTATTGGTAAAGTATGTTTGTAATCTAAAAAAGAGAAAAGGCAAAAATGGTTGTGATGCAAGAGATTTGCATCGGGATGTTCTTGAAAAAATTGTACTTGATAAGATAGCGGAAAACGTCTTCGATGATACATTGTTGGAGAAACTTACGGAATATTACAATGGGTTCAAAGAAATGTGCAATGAGGAGTTAAACGGGAAAAAAGCAGCCTTGGAGAAGAAAATTAAAAATCTCGAGGGAGATATGGAGTACCTGATAACCATGATGATTAAAAAGCGTACAGAAGCCTTGTTTGAGAAGTTAGAAAAAATGGAAGAAGAAAAGGCAAATCTGCAAAGCGAACTTAGAAAGCTGGAACAGACACAAAAAACCTCGCCTGTATCCCAAAGTGATATTGAGTACACCTTATGGCATGCACAAAAGATGCTGAAAAATAAAACCCTGTCCAACACCAAGCAACTGATTGAGTCGCTGGTAGACAGAGTTATCATATATGAAGATTACATACAAATCAAATTCACCTTTGCCAAAACGAAAGACTATAATTTTGACCCACCGACCAAAGAAGAGTTAGTTGAAAACGGGCAAAAAAATAATCTGGGCGTAACAGATGTTACGCCCAGATGTGGCGGAGAAGGAGGGAGTTGAACCCTCGCGCCGCGTTAACGACCTACACCCTTAGCAGGGGCGCCTCTTCGGCCTCTTGAGTACTTCTCCGAATTTAAAAAATTATATTAAGATAAAAAAATGGCGGAGAGGCAGAGATTCGAACTCTGGGTGCTTTCGCATCACTAGTTTTCAAGACTAGCTCCTTAAACCACTCGGACACCTCTCCGTTTATGCGTCGCCCGTTTGCGACTTTAATAGTTTAACACATTTATCCCGATATGTCAAGGAGAAATTTAATAAATTTTTATTTTTCTTTTTTACTAAATTTCCTGCTCATCCAGAAGATTGCAAATATCCTCCGAAACAGGTGGCAAAAGAACCTCGCAAATGCTGTCTTTTAATGTTTGTAGCTCAAAAAACTTGCCGGACAGGGCGGCTTCTATTTGCTCTGCAATTTGCCAGTCCATACTGTCGCTGTATGCCTTAACCGCCTGAATAATGCTGTCCTTTACCTGCAATAGAATTTCAATGTTTCCCCAATCAAACCGTTTCTCGCAGGAGAAGGAAAAAGGAATGGAACTGCCATAAAGATATTCCCAACTGCCGTATTGCTCTGCAAGGGGTGTTATAGTTTCTGAATTATTGATAAGAAGTTGCTCAGGTTTATGACCATAAACATTTTCAAATGCGCTTAGCATAAACTGCTTCATTTGCTCACAGTTAAGATTTGGCGAAAGCTCACTGAGATTAACCACGCGGGATTTAACGGATTTAACGCCTTTTGTCTCAAGCTTCGCCTTGGACGGAGTGAGATACCTTGACATACGCTCCTTGTCAGCAGAAATCAACAAAGTCCCGTGGTGATATGACTTGCCTTTGCTGTTGTAAAAAGCGTTGCCGGAAAATTTTCGACCATCTGCTAAAATATCGTTGCGCCCCGAAATTTCGGTTTCAATTCCTGCCTGGCGGCAGGCTGTGCGAATAACTTCAAACTGGCGAAGTAAATCATAATTTGGTGTACTGCATATAAAAGTAAAATTCAGATTTCCCACATCGTGAAAAACAGCACCGCCACCCGAAAGCCGGCGTGCAAGATATCCGTCCTCAGCCTTAAGCAAGGTTGTGCGGCATTCAGCCCACGCATTTTGATTCTTGCCAATAACAACGGTGTTTTTATTCTGCCAGAGATAAAGAATTAGGGTGTCATCAGCTACCGTATCAAGCAAATACTTCTCTATGGCAAGATTGTTATATGGATTGAAATCTCTACTTATATAATACTGCAATTTACTTATCATAACATCACCCAAAACCTAAAATTTAATTCTATTGTATGATATTTTCTTTAAAGAGTCAACAATTTTTTGTTGACAAATATGATATAAAAATGTTATATTATGTTAAGAAGTTAGTAATTTAACACAGGAGGTTGTTATGAACCGAATAAGACAGGAACGTATAAAGGAATATATAGAAAACAGAAGTGTTGCAACAATTAAGGAACTGCAGGCACTTATTCCGGATGTATCTCTCATGACAATTCACCGTGATCTTGATGCACTTGAAAAGCAAGGTGTTATTGCTAAATACCGTGGGGGAGTGAAGTCTATACACCACCCTGATGATGTTGAATTCAATGTTAGAATGAGAGAAAATAACAAGGGGAAACAGATGATGGCGCAAAAAGCACTTAAACTGTTACAACCCCACAGCTCGGTATTTTTGGATGCAAGTACATCAAATCTTTTTTTGGCAAGAAGTATGCCGGATATTAGTCTGAATGTGGTTACAACAGGTCCAGGGGTTGCATTAGAACTTTGCCGGCTTCATAATCCGGTTGTTACGGTATGTTGCGGCATTATGAGTCGGAAAAACCTTGCGATTTCAGGGCAGAATACCCTTGAAATGCTTGAAAAAATAAATATTGATACTGCATTTATAGGAGTTTCCGGATGTTCCGCAGATGTGGGCTTTACCTGCGGTACAGAGTCGGATATGCTGATTAAGAGTATGATTATAAAAAAGGCACGTTGCAGTGTTATGATGTGCAGTGCCGAAAAACTTAAAAGACTGATGCCATATACGTTTGCGACTTTAGCAGATGTAGATTATATTATAAGCGATGAGGAGCTTCCAGTAGAATTTGCCGATGCAGCAAGAGCAGAGGGTGTAATACTGTTGTAAAAGGAATTGAGCAAGAATATGATGTTTGTATATTTTGTTAACAAAAAACAATTGACGAAAATGTTATAATGTGTTATAATATTGTGCGGTAAAGTGTAAAGTTTTGCGAACCGATTTGTTTGCAAAGACTGAACATATTTGAAAATTATTATTACCCTAAATATATAAGGAGGTTTGTGATTATGGCAAATGCTGTAATTATGCCCAAAGCCGGTATTACTGTTGAAAGCTGTATTATCGGTTCTTGGGAAAAGAAGGTCGGCGATTCTGTAAAGGTCGGAGATATTCTGTTTACATACGAAACAGATAAAGCAAGCTTCGAATGTGAATCGACCGAAGAAGGTACAATACTTGAAATATTCTTTCAGGACGGTGACGAAGTTCCCTGCCTGATGAATGTATGTGCAATCGGTAACCCCGGTGAGGATTGCTCAGCACTCCGTCCTGACGGTGCTGCTGCAGCTGAAGCTCCTGCAGAAGCAGCTCCTGCTCCTGCGGTTGAGGAAGCCCCGGTAGCTGCTCCGGTTGCCGCACCCGCTGCAACAACTGCAGTAGAGGGCGAGAAGTCAGCAATTTCTCCCAGAGCAAAGAAGTTGGCAGAACGCGCAGGCGTTGACGCATCACTGGCAACACCCACAGGCCCCAACGGCAGAATTATTGAAAGAGATGTAAGAACTCTTATGGACAACCCGGCTGCGGCTCAGGCTGCTGCTACTGTTGCCGCTGCAGCACCTGCTGCAAAGGCAGAGGAAGAATACACAGATGTGAAGTTCAGCGGTATCCGCCGTGCAATCAGCAAGTCGATGCATACATCACTTTCAACGGCTGCACAGCTCACACACAATACATCATTTGATGCAACTGCAATCCTGGCTTACAGAAAGCTTCTTAAGGCATCTGAGGGCGAGTATGCGGGAATTACTCTTGGCGACATAGTTCTCTATGCTGTTTCAAGAACACTTCTCAACCATCCCGACCTTAATGCTCATATGCTTGATGACAACAACATCCGTCTCTTTAATCATGTTAACCTCGGTGTTGCTGTTGATACCCCCCGTGGACTTATGGTTCCCACTATTTTCCACGCAGACGAAATGAGTCTTCTCGAAATTTCAAAGGCTGTTAAAGCGTTGGCTGCAGAATGCCGTGAAGGCAGCATCAGCCCCGACAAGCTGGCAGGCGGAACATTTACCGTTTCCAACCTTGGTAATATGGGTGTTGAATCCTTTACACCTGTTATCAACCCGCCCCAGACCGGTATCCTTGGCGTTTGCGGTACTGTTGACCGTGTTCGTAAGGGCAAGGACGGCTCAATTGAGATTTATCCTGCAATGGGACTCAGCCTTACATACGACCATCGTGCAGTTGACGGAACACCCGCTGCACGCTTCCAGAAGGAACTCGGTTACAATCTTGAACATTTCACTGCACTTCTTGCGAAGTAGAAGGAGAGATAAACTATGGAAATTTTTGATTTATTAGTTGTAGGCGGCGGCCCCGGCGGTTATCTTTGCGCTGAGCGTGCTGCACAAGGCGGTATGAATGTTGCCCTTTTCGAAAAAAAGGCACTTGGCGGAACCTGCCTTAACGAAGGTTGTATTCCCACAAAGACTTTTCTCAACTCATCAAAGATGTACCGTCACGCAAAAGAAAGTGCTGCGTTTGGCGTTACAGCTGAAGGAGTAAGCTACGACCACGCAAAGGTTGTTGAAAGAAAAGATAAGGTAGTTAAAACTCTCGTTTCGGGTGTTGGCGCTACAATGAAAGCAAACAAGGTAAATGTGATTACCGCAGACGCAGTTATCAAAGGCCGTGGCGAAAATGGTTTTTTGGTTGAAGCAGACGGTCAGGTTTACGAGGGTAAGAGACTGGTTGTTGCATCAGGTTCTGAAACTGTTGTTCCCCCCGTACCCGGCCTTAAGGAAGGTTTGGACAGCGGCTTTGTAGTTACAAATCGTGAAGTTCTTGACGAAAAAACTCTCCCCGAAAGCATTGTTGTTATCGGCGGCGGCGTAATCGGTCTGGAAATGGCTTATTACTTTGCAAGCGTTGGCGTAGCGGTAACAGTTATCGAAATGATGCCTAAAATCGCAGGCGCAACAGATCCCGAAATATGTAAGGTTCTTACCGATGCATTTGAAAAGCGCGGTATGGTATTCAAGCTCTCCTGCAAGGTTCTTGAAGTTAAGAAAGATAGCGTTATATACGAAGAAAACGGCGAGAAGAAAGAAATCAAGTGCGATAAGGTTCTTCTTTCTGCAGGTCGTAAGCCCGCAACAGCAGGTATTGGTATCGAGACACTTCAGCTCGATATGGACAGAGCTGCAATTAAGACCGACCGTCACCTTTGCACAAATGTTTCAGGCGTTTATGCTATCGGCGACTGCAACGGCAAGCTTATGCTCGCACATACAGCATACCGTGAAGCAGAGGTTGCTGTTAACCATATGCTCGGCAAAACCGACGAAATGCGTTACGATGTTATTCCCTCAGTTATCTACACCGACCCCGAGGTTGCGAGTGTAGGTCTCAGCAAGGAGGCAGCAGAGGAAAGAGGAATGAAGGTTAAGGAAATCAAGCTTCCTATGTCCTACGCAGGTCGTTATCTTGCAGAGGTTGAAGGCGGTAAGGGCTTTATCAAGCTTGTAGTTGATACCGAAAGAAACCGCCTTGTTGGTTGCCACATCATTGGCTCTTATGCATCAGAAATAATTATGACAGCTACTATGATGGTAGATACAGAACTGACTCCCTCAAGACTTCAGAAGCTTGTATTCCCCCATCCTACAGTTGTTGAAATCATACGTGAAGCAATATTTCATATTTAAGGAGGAAATTTAAAATGCCAAAGAGTTTATTTGTTGATCCTGCCGAGACACTTGCTCCCGGTAAGATTACATTCAAAGACATTCCCGTTAATGCGTACAACAAAACAATCGCAGAAGAACGCGGCCGTTACTCAGACGATGACCTCGTTCGTATCTACCGTGATATCACTGTTCTCCGTGAGTTTGAGTCAATGCTCAGCCTCATCAAGACACAGGGTGTATACAACGGTATCGAAACTACATATCCCGGTCCTGCCCACCTTTCAGTAGGTCAGGAAGCGGCAGCAGTAGGTCAGGCTTACCTTTTGGACCAGAACGACTTTTCATTCGGTTCACATCGTAGCCATTCTGAAATCCTTGCAAAGGCTCTGTCTTGTATCCACAAGCTCAGCGAGCAGGAACTTATGACAATTATGGAAGGCTTCCTTGACGGCAGCGCACTCCGTGCAACCGAAAAGCTCGGTCCGGTAAGCGATGTTAAGGAGCTTGCAATCCGTTTCATTCTCTACGGAACACTTTCAGAAATCTTTGCCCGTGAAACAGGCTTCCACAAGGGTATGGGCGGCTCAATGCACGCATTCTTCCTGCCCTTCGGTATTTACCCCAACAACGCTATTGTTGGTGGTAGTGCTGCTATCGCAACAGGTGCTGCTCTGTTTAAGAAGGTTAACGGCAAGCAGGGTATCGTAGTATGTAACTCAGGTGACGGCTCAATGGCTCGTGGTCCTGTTTGGGAAGCTATGAACTTTGCTGCTATGGACCAGTTCCATACACTTTGGGAAAGCCACAACGGCGGTATGCCCATTCTCTACAATGTATTTAATAACTCATATGGTATGGGTGACCAGACCCGTGGCGAAACAATGGGTTACGATATGCTTGCTCGTATCGGCTCAGGTGTAAGCCCCACTCAGTTCCACGCTGAAAGAATTAACGGCTTCAATCCTCTTGCTGTTATCGACGCTATGGAACGCAAGCTCGAAATCCTCCGTGCAGGCGAAGGCCCCGTTATGCTTGATACTCTTACATACCGTTACTCAGGTCACTCAGTATCTGACCAGAACGCTTACCGTACCAAGGAAGAAATCGAAGCTTGGCAGGCAATCGACCCGATCATCACATACCGTCAGGGTCTTGTTGATGCAGGTGTTGCTTCTGACTCCAAGATGGAAGAAATCCTTGCTGAAACAGCAGAACGTATGACAATGATTTGTAAGGCTGCATCTGATCCTCAGGTTAGCCCCTATGTAAACTTCAAGACAGATCCCGCAGTTGTTGAAAGAATGATGTTCTCAAACGAGAAGGTTGAAAAGTTCGACGACCGCGAACCCGAGGTTAATATGCCTCTTGCAGAAGTTCCTGCATACAAGAAGCTCAAGGAGAAAGAACGCTGCCCCATCGTTGACGGCAAGCCCGTTTCAAAGATGAAGCTCTTTAACCTCCGTGACGCTATGAGCGAAGTTATCTATGACCGCTTCTACGAAGACCCGACCCTCATCGCATACGGCGAAGACTGCCGTGACTGGGGTGGTGCATTCGCAGTTTATCGTGGTATGATGGATGCATTCCCGCATTGCCGTCTCTTCAACTCACCCATTGCCGAAGCTGCTATCGTTGGTACAGCTGTTGGTTACGCTCTCTCGGGCGGCCGTGCATTGGTTGAACTTATGTACGCTGACTTTATCGGTTGTGCAGGGGACGAAATCTTCAACCAGATGTCAAAATGGCAGGCAATGTCTGCAGGTATCCTTAAGATGCCCGTTGTTCTCCGTGTATCCGTTGGTTCAAAGTATGGTGCACAGCACTCTCAGGACTGGACAGCACTCTGTGCTCATATTCCTGGTCTTAAGGTTTGCTTCCCCGCAACACCCTGGGAAGCAAAGGGTCTTATGGAAACAGCACTTAAGGGTACTGACCCTGTTGTATTCTTTGAAAGCCAGAGAATTTACGATGTTGGTGAACAGTTCCACGAAGGCGGCGTACCTGCTGAACGTTACGAAATCGAATTTGGTGATGTTAACAAGGTACGTGAAGGTAAGGATGTAACAATCCTCACAATTGGTGCGGCTCTTTACCGTGCAGTTGACGCTGCAAAACAGCTCAGCGAAAAGTACGGAATGGAAGCAGAGGTTATCAACCTCCACTCACTCGTTCCGCTTGACTACACCAAGATTATTGAATCTGTTAAAAAGACAGGTCGCGTTGTTCTTGTATCTGACGCTTGCGCTCGTGGTTCATTTATGAACGATGTAGCTGAAAACATCACACAGCTCTGCTTCGATGACCTTGATGCACCGCCTGTTGTTGTTGGCGCACGCAACTGGATTACACCTCCCTTTGAATTCGACGAATTCTTCTTCCCGCAGGCTGGCTGGATTATCGATGCAATCCACGAAAAGCTCGTTCCGCTGCCCGGCCATGTTGTTGAGAATGGCTGCACAGAAGCAGAAGCTCTCCGCCGTGCAAAGCAGGGTGTATAAGTGATTATTAAGCGTACAGCAAACGCCGGAGTGCTACTTAGTATGGACAAAGTGTCCCTACTGCTGGACGGCGTATGCAGGGAACTCCCCCCGTACCTCGGCACACCCGATTCGGTGCGTGAGGAGCTTGAAAAAAACTTTCCTGATGTTGTGGCGTTTACCCATAGGCATGAGGACCACTTTGATGAGTCCTATGCCAAAAACTATGAAACATTGGCTCTCAGGTCCGTTATCGGACCTGAGTTCTCAATTTCAAGGGAAGTTAGTAATTTAAAAATTATTTCTGTACCAACAAGGCATATTGGAAAAGCTGATGTGCCGCATACAAGCTTCGTGGTTGAAGGTAGCGAGTGTGTTTGGTTTATGGGCGATGCATCTCCGCTTGAATTGAAGAACTTTTTAAATATTCGCAAACCGGACGTAATTGTTGTCCCTTATGCCTATGCAATCTCGGCTTCTGCCTGGAAGTCAACGAAGAATACAGGTGCAAAAACCATTGTACTGCTTCATCTGCCGCTAAGAGAAAATGACCCTTATGGTCTTTGGCAGGCGGTTGAAGAAGTTACACAAAACGATGAATGCCTCAAAATTTTGCAGGTTGGTCAGGAAATTGAGATTTAAATAACAAAAAAATGGTTCAGATTATATCTGAACCATTTTCTATGTAGTTTTTTATTTCCATAAAGTTGCAATTAGTATACCAGCCACAACAATCAAGGCGCACATAGTTTTGTAAATAATATGTTTTTCCTTGAATACCAGCCAGCCGGTTAGGACCGTGACGATAACCGAGGACTGTTTGATAATGGTCATTAGCGTGACCTCACTGCCCGGATATGCGTTTGCTTCAAAAAGAAGTCTGTCGCCCAAAATCAGTGAGGCACTCATAAGCGGTATCCAATAGTTGGTCTTTATGGATTTTACTGATATCCGTTCCTTTTTTGCAATGAGGATTATTCCGTAAAGGAGTGCGGTAAAGAACATAAACCAGAACTGTAATTGTGATGATTCCATATACTGCATAAGTATTTTATCCATAGTACCCGAAATTGCGTTAAAAAAGCAGTTTAAAAGCGCCGCAGTGAGCGTGATAAGGGTAAGACCTTTAGAAGACGTGTCCTTTTTTATATTAACCAATAAAAGTCCCGTAATAACTAAAATTACACCAATTATTTTGGGTATGGTCATTGTTTCACCAAGAATAAGCACTGCAAGAAGTGTAGAAAAGACCATACGGGAAAGGTCCATAATCCCGTAAAGGCTGACCGACATATTTTTAAGTGCTGCAAAGGCAAATAACCACGCAATGCAAACGGCTGATGCTTTGACAAATGCCCAGAGTATGAATATCGGTTTAAGGTCAAAGGCATTTTGTGAAAATGGTATTGTAAGGATAAAGCCTATAAGGGTGTAGAAAAACAAAATTTCGGTTGAACTGCTTCGGTTGAGAGCTGCTTTTTTCATACCCTCACGCCCGCCTTTAAGTAGGCTGTAAATGATAACAAATATAATCCAAAGATAATTCATATAAGTCAATTCTCCTTTGCCAACAAACATTTTACTATTATATCCGGCAAAATGCAAGGCTTTATTTACATAAAAGGGGATGTTAAAATAGTCCAGACCGCAAAAAGACGGGAAAACAAAGAATATTCCTTGTGAATTAGCAATAAAAAGCTATTATAAATGTAGAAAAATCGCATAATAATGCGATTTTTCTGTTTTTATAGTCTTTTTGCTACGCACAAACCTCGCCTCTCGGTGTACACGAGTACACCTTCGGGTAACCCAAAGTCTTGACTTTGGCTCGGTTTGTGTGTTCTGAATCAATTTTACCTATCCCCATGGAAGGCTGTTTAAAAACATTGTTTTTAAACAGTCCCTTTGTCATATTTTAGTTGTTTTCTAAAACTCTTTGAAGAACTGTCACAACCTCAGCTCTTGTGGCGTTTTCGTCGGGATTTATAGTTCTGTTGGTTTTTCCTATCATAACCTTTGAGCCAACGGCATATTTAACAGCGGAAATTGCATAGCTGTCAACCGAACCAAAATCGTCATAGTTTGCAAGCTGAATTTCTTCACCCATCGAAACATCGTAACCCTTATATTTCGCATAGCGGTAAATAATTGCTGCAATCTGTTCACGGGTAATCTTGTCATTGGGCGCAAAGCTTGTTTTGGTGTAGCCGTTTACAATTCCGTGGCGAGCTGCCCATTTAACAGCCTCAACATAGTACATACCATCGTCAAGGTCCTTAAAACCGGGGTCAACGATTACCTTAGGCTGGTTCTCTGCACGGTGAAGAAGTGTCACCAGCATACCTCGGGTAATACTCTCTTCGGGTGAGAATTCGTTTTCGCTTGTTCCACCGGTAAGCTTATTGGTGTATGCAAAGCCAACGCTGTCTGCAAACCAATCATCTGCCTTAACATCCGTAAAGGGATTTACCCAATCGCCCTTTTCGCCAACCTGAACGGTATAAACATCTCTGAAAAGCTTATAATCAACAGTAACTTTCTTTTCGCCGGGGGTACTGAGGTCAGGAACGGTGTAGTTTGTATCCGCAAGGGGAATAATCTCTGAACTTCCGTCGTAGTATTCAATTCTTACCTTAACGGTGTCGGGGTTGAACTCTTCGCCAATCTTGTATTCGATAGCCTGAGGCATTGCCTCAATGTGGGTAATTGCTTTGGGGTCAATTACATATTCCTGAGGCCACTTGTCGTATGCCTTAAGCTTTGATTTTTCAAACCGGTAAATTCTTGCAAGCTGAAGATTGTGACTGGAACTATCGTTTTTGTACTGCTCAGAACGGCTAAAGGAGGGGAAGATGTATTTTTCTGAGAAGTTAAGCTTCATATTTACATTCTGCATAATCTCAGCACGGCCACCGTCTGAAATATCGCCCCAGCGGTCAATGTCGGCAAGATATTCCCAGGTGAGTCCGTCATAGCTGCGGAGAAGTGCAATTCTGTGTCTGGGACGGCTGTTTCCAACATCGTAGGGAGGATTATACAGCGTTGAAATGTAGAATGTACCGGGGTCAAACGGGTCTTCCTTTACACTGAACGAGCCAAGGCTGCAGGGAATCTGCGGAAGTGCATATTCATCGGTCCAGGTAACACCGTCATCATGTGAAAGCGAGTAACGCATACATCCGCCTTCGTTGTATGAACAGTACTGAATAAGCGAACCATCCTTGGTTTTGATTATCTGTGTTTCGCAGAAGTAATCAAGATTTGTGTATTCCATCGGTGAGTTCTTTGACTGTACCCAGGTGTAACCATAATCGTCGGAGTAGTAGGTCTCAGAGATAACCTTCTTGTCGCCTACATTTGACTGTCTGCCGATGGTGTGGAATACTCTGTATACGCCGTTGTCCAGTTTAATCATATTGATTCTATCGCCGGGCTGTGCATATTTTGATTTGGGGTCACGGGGCAGTTCTCCGACCTTTTCCCATGTAACACAACCGTCAGTTGAGCGGTATGCATCAATACAGTTTTTAAGGTGAAGATAGCTTCCGTCTGGAAGTCTTACCATAGTTGTAGGACGGGCATCGGTAAAGCCTGTAACTTCTGTTGCTGTATGTCCTTCGTCATCTGAAAGGTAAGTAACACCTTCTGCGAAGAACCACAAGCGTCCATCAGGCAAGGCAATCATGCTGAGATTTCTGCCTTCTGCGTTATCGGGAGTATATTCCAAAACCCCATCTTCAACTCTGCCTTGTCCGCTCAGAAGCTTAAGTTCAATGTTGTCAACATCAATGTCACATCTTTCGGTAAAGAATCCGGTGCGGCCGGGCATAACCTTTTTGCCGGCTTTGGCTGAAACTACAAGCTTACTTCCAACATAAAGCTCGATGTCATCGCCGATGGTTTTCAGGCTAATGTTATACCATTGATTTTCTTTAACTTCAGACTCGGTCTCAGCATAGGTTGTTTCTTTTTCAAAGTCAACGCCAAGTCTTGTTTCTATAAACCATTTTTTATGTGTAAAATCATATCCGCCCTTTATATATGAATGGTCAGTGTTTACTCTTGCATAAAGTCCCATCGTGGGAACGCTGCCAAGCTTTTTAACTCTGACTTTTGCAGAATAGTCAACATCCTGCTCAAAAACATGCAACCATGTTTGGGAGGTAACAGCGGTGCTATCTGTAATCTGGTAATACTTGTTGCCTTTTTCTTCGCCAACGGTCCATCTGTCCTCTTTGTTGTTTTCAATCCAATGGCTCGGACTCGTACCAACGCTTTCATCCTCAAAATGATCGTTGTAATAACCGGGGGTGAGCTTGGGTGCAGGAAGCTTGTTGTTATTTAATGGAATCTCTGTGCCACGGACAATAAGATTATCAAACATACCCCAGCCCTCGGTGCAGCGCATAGCAACTGTTCCGGTTGTGAGAAGTGTATCGGTGGGTGATGCCGGAATATCATCCGCTTCAAGCCTTAAAATGTCGTCAACATAGCAACGAATTTTGCCGTTATCAAGAGTGATTCTGAGATTGTACCAAGTATAGGGAACAAACCACCTTGAACTGTCGGTCTCAACTGTATTTGCAATCATTGTGCCGTTTTTGAAGAGCTGAATGCGGTTTCCGCCACCAACATTTGTTTTGTCAGTTATGTAGAATTCAAAGAACTTTCCGTCACCGAAACAGGCATCAATACCTAAAAATACATTGGGGTCAATAACCATTACATCTGCCGAAACGGAGCGAATTTCAAAGTTTTTGTCCTTAAGAACGGTCTTTGCGGCCAATGAGCTGGAACGATATTCATCAAATATGCTATACTGAAGCATTCGGCCGTTTTCGGTGTGCCAGTAACCACTGTGTCTATCGCCGGTAACGCTTACATGATTTTCATAGTTTTTGTCTGAATCAGAAGTGTCAAAGGTATCCTTAAATACAATCTTTGAGCCCTCCAGTTCAGGACAAATAATAACTTCAAGTTTGTCTAGCGCATCTTCAAGCTTTTTCTTCGACTTGGCAGATATAACTTCCTTTTCAATATTTGAAAGTGTGTTATATATGTCTGCAATTTCCTGAATTTCAGCTTTGTCATTGAGCGTAATTGCAGAAATGTCAAGTGCATCAATTCTTTTGATGATATCTTCGACAAGCTCTGTGCGGTTTACAATGTTGTAAACGAGGTCGAGCTTTGCCTGTTTATAAGTTGCCGTAGCTTTTTTTGCGCCAACTTTAAGTGTGTCAACCTCGGTGATTTCAACGCGGTCAAGTGATATAATTTCACTTGTTCCGTCAGCATAATCGGCTTTGAGGGTGAGAGCCTTGATTTCCGGTACATTGCCAACGGGAACATCAATGCTTTCAACTACTTCGCCATTCCTGTTGAGTACGGTTAGTGCGGTAACAAAGTCAGCAGCACTTACAACCGGCTTTGACAAAACTGTTCCCTCACTCGACAAAACGGCGCTTGTGCCTGCTGTAAGAGGGATTTTGTCAGTGTAAGAAATAACAGGTGTTCCGTTTAGGAAACATTCAAGCTTTCCCTTGTGGTTTTGGAGTATTGCTGTATACTTTGCATTGGGAACAACAGCGACTCCGTTTATGTATGCATCAGCAACTGAAATGCATTCGAGTGATGTATGTTCTCCGTTTTCTGTTTTTGACAGCGTGAGTCCCGCTTCGGTATCAACAGTAAATGAATAAAAGTTTTTTCCTCCGTCGCTGCAGTTGCCCTTAATTGTGAAGCTTCCACTGTCGGGGAATACGGCTTCAACACGTATTGCATAGCTGTCAAGTACGGAGTCAGTAGTCAAATCCGTAGCAGCATAAGCAAAACTCATAGGCGAAGCGCCCATAATCATACAAACAGAAAGGAAAAACATAAGAAGCTTTTTCATAATTTTATCTCCTTTTGTGAAAATTATTTTCTTATATTATATTATATAATTTTATATATTGAATGTCAATTGAAAACGGAGTTTTTGGAATGTAGAAACACACATCGTTTTTTAGTATTATTTGCACAAATCTAAATATTTATATTTGTTGAACCAGTATTGTAAATGTATTGTGTTTATGTTATAATTTTACTATTAGGTCAAATTTGCATTTCACAAAGAGGTGAGGTCTTATGCAGAGATTAATAAAAAATTTAAAATACACTTTGATTTCTGGTGTAATAGTAGCTGTATGTTTTGCATTGTGCCAGTTTCTTCAGCTAATGATTAACGACAGTGTCCTTATACCGGCAATGTTTGTTCTGGCGGTTTTTTTTATTTCTGTGTTAACACCTGGTTACATATATGGTATAATTTCGGCACTTTTTAGTGTGCTGGCAGTTAATTTTGCATTTACATTCCCATTTTTTGCATTTGATTTTACAATACCTGAAAATATAATTTCAGCAATAATATTACTGGTTATTACGATTGTGACCTGCGGACTTACAGAGCGGTTAAAGCATCAGGAGGTAATAAAGGCTGAAAGCGACAAAGAGCGGATGCGTGCAAATCTCCTGCGGGCTGTTTCTCACGATTTGCGGACGCCCCTCACAACTATATATGGTTCAAGCACTGCTATGCTTGAAAATTATGATAGATTTAGCGATGAGCAAAATAAAATAATGCTGAAAGGAATACAAGAGGAGGCGGATTGGCTTAACCGAATGGTTGAAAATCTGCTCTCGGTTACAAAACTGGATGGAGATAATGTAAGTATAGTAAAGACAGACACGGTAGTTGACGAATTGATAGATTCAGTTCTAGTAAAATTCAGCAAAAGATTTCCGGGCCAGAAAGTGCGCCTTGATATACCAAGCGACTTCATTGTTGTTCCTATGGATACTATGCTTATACAGCAGGTTCTTATAAACCTTCTCGAAAATGCGATAAGACACGCAAAGGGTATGACGGGGCTGTGGCTTAAGGTTTATACCATTTCAAATAGAGTTTATTTTGAGGTCAGAGATAATGGCTGCGGTATTGCGCCGGAACGGTTGAAGGATATCTTTTTTGGATATTCCGTCGAGGAATCTGTTCCGGCAGATGGTAAGAATAGCGCAGGGATAGGATTGTCAGTATGTGCTGCAATTATAAGGGCACATGGCGGTGAAATCCGCGCCCAGAATGTAAGAGGCGGAGGATGTGCTTTTCGGTTTTATCTTAATATTGAGGATGGTGTAAATGAATAATAAATATAGAATTCTTATTGTTGAAGACGAAAAAAATATTACTCAGCTTATAACCACTCTTCTGGAAACAAATGGTTATAAGGTGGTTTCAGCAGAGAACTGCACAAATGGTAATATGCTTTTTTCTTCCCATAATCCGGATTTGGTAATACTGGATTTGGGTCTTCCGGATGCAGACGGAATGAGTTTTTTAAAGGAAATTAGAAAAAAATCGGCTACACCTGTAATTGTAGTTTCCGCACGCTCGGATGAACGGGATAAGGTTGATGCACTTGACTTGGGCGCAAATGACTATGTAACCAAGCCTTTCGGTTTTGAAGAATTGGTTGCAAGAGTAAGGTCTGCACTTAGAAATTCAAAAAAGGTTATGAGTGACGAAGATATTTTAACCGGTTCGTTTAAGGCGAATGGGCTTACAATTGATTACGGTGCGCGCCGTGTGTTTGTTGATGGGAACGAAGTTAAATTTACGCAGACAGAGTATAATGTCCTTGCTTTACTTTCAAGGTATCCGGGCAAGGTAATGACATACTCTGCAATTATCCGTGAAATATGGGGTTATAATGATTTGAACAGCACCAAAAAGCTGCAGGTCAATATGGCGAATATCCGCAAAAAGTTTGGAGCAAAGCCGGGTGGTAACAACTTTATCGAAAACGAGCTTGGTGTGGGTTATCGTATGTGCGAACAAACCGAATAAATAATTTACAAAGAGTATAAAATATTCTTAACCGCATCTTAACCAAAAGTCTGGTATAATTTGTGAGATAGAAAAATTTGGTTTAATGAGGTGAAGAAATGACAATTTTTGATGCACTTACACTTATCGGTGGCTTGTGCCTGTTTCTTTTTGGTATGAGCGTGATGGGGGATGCACTTGAACGCCGTGCCGGAAACAGTCTCAAGAACATTCTTGCAAGGCTTACCAAAAATAAAATTGCAGGATTTTTAACGGGTCTTGGCGTAACCGCAGTTATCCAAAGCTCATCTGCAACAACTGTAATGGTTGTTGGGTTTGTTAACTCGGGGATTATGACCCTTCGTCAATCCATCGGCGTTATTATGGGTGCAAATATCGGTACAACAGTAACGGCCTGGGTACTCAGCCTTGGCGGTATTTCCGGCGATAATCTGTTTTTACAGCTACTTAAGCCCACATCGTTTACTCCGATACTTGCGCTTATCGGTACGGTGTTTTTTATGTTTGCAAAATCAAGTAACAAAAAGGATACCGGAACGATTCTCTTAGGATTTGCGGTACTTATGTTTGGTATGGATACGATGTCTGACGCAGTTTCAGGTCTTGCTGATGTACCGGCATTTCGGAACATGTTCATTATGTTCAAAAACCCGATACTCGGCGTTCTGGTTGGTGCAATTCTTACCGCGATAATCCAGTCCAGCTCTGCATCGGTTGGTATTCTTCAGGCGCTATCGGCAACCGGACAGGTTTCGTACGGGGCGGCTGTTCCGATTATTATGGGTCAAAATATCGGCACCTGTATAACAGCTATTCTTTCGTCATTCGGCACAAATAAAAATGCAAAGCGCGCAGCGATTGTTCATTTGTCGTTTAATGTGGTAGGTACTGTTATATGGTTATCAGTATTCAGCATCATTTCGATGGCTTTAAGGCCTGCTATTTTGGATGCAGCGGCGTCGCATTTTGGCATTGCTGTTGCTCATTCAATATTTAACATAGCCTGCACTGCACTTCTTTTGCCTATGTCCTCTATGCTTGAAAAAATTGCTATCAGGCTTGTCCCCGATAACGATAAAAAGGAGGAGGTTGCAGAGCTTGATGAACGACTCCTTGCGACACCTACAATTGCATTGGAACGTTGCAATACCCTTGTTTCGGAAATGGCAGAATTTTCGGTTACATCATTCAAGCTTGGTCTCAACATGCTCACCCAATATGATTCTGTCACAGCAACACAAATCCGTGAGGCAGAGGGAAAGGCAGACCATTACGAGGATATTCTCGGCACATACCTTGTAAAGCTCAGCGGACACCAGGTGAGTGATAACGATAGTGTCGAAATTTCAAAGCTATTAAAAGCAATCGGTGATTTTGAAAGAATTTCCGACCATAGCGTAAATATTCTTGAGTCAGCAGAGGAACTCAGAGATAAAGGAATAAAATTTACCAGCGATGCCCGGAAAGAACTTGAAAATCTATGTGGTGCAGTTTCTGAAATTCTGACACTTTCGTATACTGCGTTTGTGAAGAACGATGTACAGCTTGCAAGGGATATTGAACCGCTTGAACAGGTTATCGACAGACTTAAGGAAAAAATGCGTAATGGTCACATTAACCGCCTTAAAAACGGCGAATGTTCAATTGAAGTTGGGTTTGTATGGTCAGACCTCCTTACTAACCTTGAAAGAACTGCAGACCATTGTTCCAATATTGCGGTATGTATTATTGATTCGGCTGAGAATAATATGAATATCCATGAGTCACTTCGTAATATTAAAGAAGGCGACGATTTTGATGAAAAGTATGCCGTATACGCTCAAAAATATATGTCAGTTGAGTAGAAAACAAATAAAAATGCCCCATACCAATCGGTATGGGGCATTTCGTTTTTATTTACAGAATTGAAAAGTGAACAACAACCGCTGCAAAAACAATTGATACCATTGAGAGAAGCTTGATGAGGATGTTAATTGCAGGACCGGATGTATCTTTAAAGGGGTCGCCTACGGTGTCACCAACAACTGCAGCTTTGTGATTTTCTGAACCCTTGCCGCCGTGAACGCCGCTTTCAATGTATTTCTTTGCGTTATCCCATGCACCGCCGGCATTTGACATAAATATTGCCATAAGGAAGCCTGATGCAGTTGCACCTGCCAGCATACCTACAACACCGGCACAGCCAAGAACTATACCAACAACAATCGGGACAGCAACTGCTACAACAGTGGGAAGAAGCATTTCTCTGAGACTTGACTTTGTGCAAAGGTCAACGCAACTTGCATAGTCGGGGTCAGCTTGACCTTCCATAAGACCGGTAATTTCCTTAAACTGGCGGCGAACTTCTTTGACAACGCTTTGTGCAGCACGACCAACAGAATTCATAGTGAGTGCCGCAAAAACAAAGGGCAGACAGGCACCAACAAATAAACCGGTAAGAACGGTGGGGTTGGTAATGCTGAGATTTGCAATCTTTTCCGCGCCGCCGGGTATTGTGTTAATTTTGTCAATGTATGATGCCATAAGAGCAAGCGCTGTGAGTGCTGCAGAACCAATAGCAAAGCCTTTGCCGGTTGCTGCGGTTGTGTTGCCGAGTGAGTCAAGAGCATCGGTTCTTTCACGAACCTCTTTTTCAAGTCCTGCCATTTCGGCAATCCCGCCGGCATTATCTGCAACAGGTCCGTATGCGTCTGTTGCAAGGGTAATTCCCAGTGTTGAAAGCATACCAACAGCCGCGAGTGAAATTCCGTAAAGACCCATTGAGGCACTTTCTGCACCGCCGGAAACAAAGTAAGCGATAAGAACGCATACAGCAACGATTACTATGGGAAGAAGTGTCGAAAGCATACCAACCGACAAACCGCCAATGATTATTGTTGCTGTACCGGTTTCTGATGTAGCAGCAAGATTTTTCGTTGGCTTGTAGCTATCAGATGTGAAGTATTCGGTTGATTGACCAATAAGCACACCTGCAACAAGGCCTGAAAGAATTGCAAAGTAAATTGTCCAGTTCTGTTCGCCAAGAACAAAATAAACGAGAGGAAGAGAAACAATTGCAATTACAATAGCTGCAAAGTTTGTTCCTCGTGATAATGCTCCGAGCAATTGCTTCTGAGATGCACCTTCTTTAGTTCTTACAAGGAATGTTCCGAAAATGGAGCATATAACACCAACAGCTGAAAGAATCATAGGCAGAGCCATAGCTTCAAGAGTATGTAATGCAGCAACACCAAGTGCACAAGCTGAAATAATAGAGCCAACATAGGATTCATAAAGGTCGGCACCCATACCGGCAACATCGCCAACGTTGTCACCAACATTATCGGCAATTACTGCAGGGTTTCTCGGGTCATCCTCGGGGATACCTGCCTCAACCTTACCAACAAGGTCAGCACCAACATCAGCAGCCTTTGTGAAGATACCGCCGCCTACACGGGCAAAAAGTGCCATTGAGGAGGCTCCCATACCAAATGTGAGCATTGCACTTGTGATTGCCTCGTTTGAAAGCATAAATACAAATTTCAAGAGGAAAAACCAAACCGAAATATCCAACAGACCAAGACCTACAACGGTAAAGCCCATAACGCTTCCGGCAGAGAATGCAACACGGAGACCGCGGTTAAGACCCTGACGGCAAGCGTTAGCAGTTCTTGCATTTGCAAGGGTTGCAATTTTCATACCGATAAAGCCGGAAAGAGCCGAGAAGAATCCGCCTGTAATAAACGCAAATGGAACATAAGGGGTAAGAAGCCCTGCAAACGCCATTATGCTGAGTATAACAAACATAACAGCGAAAAAGATAATAACAATCTTATACTGGCGTTTGAGGTACGCGTTAGCACCTTTTTTGATAGAACTGGAGATTTTTTTCATTAATTCTGTGCCTTCGGGGAATTTGATAACCTTGCGTGCAGTGAAAAGTGCAAACAACAATGCAAGAACTGCACCGGCAAAGGTTAATCCAACGAGTAGTGTTTCCATTTTTTTGCCTCCTGTATTTTTTGTTTAACATTGATAAATCTCTAACAAGATGTTATCCTATAAAAAAATATTTTACCAAATAATTTATGTTATTGCAAGGGGTTTTAGAACTTTTTTATACAATTTCCAAAAATTAATTGCTTTTTTCGTGTCAATATAGTATACTTAGGTGAATAAATGAAAGGAACGGTGATTATGACTAACGAAAAAAGAAGTAGCTTCACAGGGAAATTAGGGTTTGTTCTTGCTGCGGCAGGTTCAGCGGTAGGGCTTGGTAATATCTGGAGATTTCCGTATCTTGCAGCAAAATACGGCGGCGGAATTTTTTTGCTTGTTTATATTATTCTTGCAGTTTCGCTTGGCTTTGCACTTATGACTGCTGAAATTGCAATAGGACGTAAAACGGGTCTTAGTGCAATAGGTGCATTTAAAGAGCTTAACAAAAAGTATTCATTTGTAGGTTGGATTGCAGCGTTAATTCCGATGATAATTCTGCCGTACTATTCGGTAATCGGCGGTTGGGTTACAAAATATCTTTTTGCATTTATAACAGGCAACGGCCCAATGGCTGCAGGTGACGATTATTTTGGAGGGTTTATTTCGCAAACAGCAGAACCGGCATTCTGGTTCTTTGTGTTTATAGGTGTAACAGCACTGATTGTTCTGTTTGGCGTTGAAAAGGGTATTGAAAAAGTAAGTAAGTTAATGATGCCTATATTGGTATTTTTATCGATTGGAATTGCAATTTACTCTGTATGTATGCCCGGTGCAATGGATGGTGTTCTTTATTACATACTTCCCGATTTCAGCAAGTTCTCTGCAACAACTGTTCTTGCGGCAATGGGTCAGCTGTTTTATTCGATGTCTCTTGCAATGGGGATTATGATAACCTATGGTTCATATATGAAAAAGGATGTTAACCTCGAGTCTTCAGTAAGCCAGATTGAGATTTTCGATACAGGTATTGCATTCCTTGCAGGCCTTATGATTATCCCTGCGGTATTCGTATTCTCCGGCGGCACTCCTGAGGCTCTTGGCAAGGGCCCCAGCCTTATGTTTGTGACACTTCCCAAGGTTTTTGAAACAATGTGGGGGGGACATTTTATAGGAATTTTATTCTTCCTGCTTGTGCTTTTTGCAGCACTTACCTCTTCAATTTCACTTATGGAAACCGTTGTTTCCATTGTTTGTGATAAGTGCAAAATCGGCAGAAAGCTCTCTTGTCTGATTGTGTTTATAGGTTCTGTTGTTTTGGGCATTCTCTCAATTTTTGGTTACAGTATCTGGAGTCATATAACAATTATCGGACTTCAGTTCCTTGATTTCTTTGACTTTATCAGTAACAGTGTCCTGATGCCGGTGGTTGCATTCCTTACTTGTATATTTGTTGGATACGTAATCAAGCCTCAGGCGGTTATTGAAGAGGTTGAGCTTTCTTCAAAGTTTAAGAGAAAGAATCTTTTTGTGTTTGTTATCAAGTATATGGCACCTATCTGTATTGTACTTATTCTTGTTTCATCAGTGCTTGATGCATTTGGCATTTTTAAAATTTAAATTAGATTGTAATCTAAAAGCCGTTGCGGTTAAACCGCAACGGCTTATTTTTTTTTATTTTTGCTAACCTTATTAAGGAAATCCTCGGTTGCTGATACATAAATGTAGCTGTCTTCGGTAGCTTCTGCAATTACGATATTATTAAGCTTTCTGTCAAACCACATATTTGCATAGGTTACATCCTTTACACGGTGGTTGTATCTTGTCAGCATAACATAATATAAATTGTCTGCAACGACTGTGGTTTCACCGGTAAAGTCAAACTCAGCAACAGAAACATCGTCCGATTGATATGGCGAGACGGAAATAGTACCGTATATCTTATTCGGATTTATAATGCTTTTGAAGCTTATCGTACGCGTAAGCTCAATGCTCGCATCCTTTGCATCATTATCAAGCCCCGGCGCCGTCAAGATTCCCTTATGGGTGGTGGTGTGTGGAAAGCTTACAAGAAGCAAAGCAACAACTATTAAACTAATAATGGCTAAGAATATATATTGTTTCATAAAAATAATATATCACATCAAAAAAAATTTTGCAAGTATATTATCGAACAAACATACAACTTGTTTTACTTTATGTCGAATAATATCTTGACATATTGCTGATATATGTGGTATATTATTAATGTACGCGCTGTGAAGATGTGTAAGTAGCAAGCATATCTCCTCACAAGAGATTGACCGTCATGGGCTGAAAGCGGTCATTGAGGAAATGTTTTGTGAATTTCAGCATTGGAGCGTTTTGCGAAAACCAGAATTTGGGTTAAGCAAGGTGGAGCGGTCACGGCAAACCGCAAAAAGAGCAGAGTAATTCTGAATATGGGTGGTACCGCGGGTAAATTATGCTCGTCCCTGTTTTTATGGGGACGGGTTTTTATTTTTATTAACAGAAGAAAGGAAAAACATTATGGCTGAACAAACAATGAAGCTAAAACAGGAACTCACCGAAAAGCTCCAGTCGGTAAGCGATGCAATGCAGCTTGACCAGATAAGAGTAGAGTATCTTGGTAAAAACGGCCTTATTACAGGCCTCCTCAAGGGTATGAAGGATTTGTCCATTGAGGAGAAAAAGACCTTCGGACAGGAGGTAAACGAACTCAAAAACGAAGCGGCAGAAATGATAGCAACTAAGGGCGAGGAGCTGAAAAATGCAGAAATTCTCAAGGAAATAAGCTTAATGCCCGAATTTGATGTTTCAAGCCCGGCAAAGCTTGACCGTGGTTCGTATCATCCGATTACACTGGTTCAGCGTCAGTGCGAAAAGATTTTCAAGTCTATGGGCTTTACCGTTGAAGATTACAGCGAGGTTGTTTCGGACTACGAGTGCTTCGAGTCTCTAAATATTCCAAAACATCACCCTGCGCGTGATATGCAGGATACCTACTACCTTGAAAACGGACAGCTTTTAAAGTCCCAGACATCTGCGGCTCAGAATGCAATTTACAAAAAATATAAGGATGCACTCGTAAACGATGGTGTTCCGATTAAGGCTATCTTCCCCGGAAGATGCTTCCGTAACGAAGCAACAGATGCCTGTCACGAGAATACATTCTTTCAAATGGAAGGCGTAATGGTCGACAAGAACATTTCTATTTCAAACCTCATTTTCTTTATGAAGACAATGCTCTCAGAGGTGTTCCAGAAGGATATAAAGGTAAGACTCCGTCCGGGCTTTTTCCCGTTTGTGGAACCGGGTTTCGAGCTTGACATAAGCTGTCTTATCTGTGGTGGCGATGGTTGTCCCTCGTGTAAGCACAGCGGTTGGCTTGAACTTTGCCCTTGCGGTATGATTCATCCTGAGGTTTTAAAAGCTGGCGGCATTGACCCTGAAGAATATACAGGCTTTGCATTTGGTCTTGGTCTAACCCGTCTTGCAATGATGAAGTACGGAGTAAAGGATATTCGTGATTTGAACAGCGGAAGTCTCAAGAGCTTGTCGCAGTTCACCGACGACGAGTAAGGAAGGGGGAAGAAAAAATGTTTTTATCTATGAACTGGATTTCAGACTTTGTTGATTTAACAGGTCTTGACAAAATGGAACTTATCAGCCGTTTTTCACTTTCCACAGCGGAGGTCGAAAACGAGATTTTCCATAAAGGCAGCGATATTTCAGGTATAGTTGTTGCCGAAATTAAAGAGGTGGCAGACCACCCCGATTCAAAAAAATTACATCTTTTAAAGGTGGATGCAGGCGACGGAAAGCTCACTGATGTTGTATGCGGTGCACCCAATGTAAGAGTTGGTATGAAGACCGCTTTTGCAAAGGTTGGTGCAAAAATAGGCGAGATTGAGATTACACCCCGTCCTGTAGCGGGCGTTACTTCTTACGGTATGTGCTGCAGCGAGAAGGAAATAGGTATCTCTGATGACCACGAGGGCATTATGGAAATTCTTGACGATGCGCCTTTGGGAACTGATTTGAAAGAGCTTTATGCAATTGACGATATAATCTTTGAGGTTGACAACAAGTCTCTCACAAACCGTCCCGATCTCTGGGGACACTACGGCATTGCCCGTGAATTTGCAGCACTTGCAGGCAGAGAACTTAAACCCCTCGATTGCATTGACCTTGAAAAGTATGACGGACTCCCAAAGGTTGATATGAAGATTGAGGATAAGCTTTGCCAGAGATATTCATGTATGCAGGTTGAAAATATTACTAAAACCGTAAGTCCGGTAAATATGCGTATTCGTCTTTACTACTGCGGAATGCGTGGAATTAATCTGCTTGCCGACCTCACAAACTATCTTATGCTTGAAATGGGTCAACCGATGCACGCATTTGATTCACGCAAGGTTGAAAAACTTAGAATAAAGAGATTTGATAAGCCCTTTACATTCCAAACCCTTGACGGAATTGAACGGGGTATCGACGAAAACACCCTTATGATTTGTAACGACAATACTCCGGTTGCAATTGCCGGTATTATGGGCGGTCTTGATTCTGAAATTGTTGACGATACAACAACTCTTACTTTGGAATCTGCAACATTTGATGCAGTTTTAATCCGCAAATCAACTGTTCGTCTTGCTCATCGAACAGATGCATCAATGCGTTACGAAAAGTGTCTTGACCCTGAAATGACCGTTCCTGCAATCGCAAGATTTATTAAGCTTCTCACCGATATCGACAGCGGCGTTAAGGTTGTTTCTGCACTTACCGACGAGTATGCATTTAAGTATGATACAGTAAAGCTTGACTTTGACAAAAAGTTTGTTGATCGTTATACCGGTATCCAAATCAGCAACGAATGTATCGTTGATACACTTAAGTCATTAGGCTTTGAGGTTAAACTCAGCGGTGGTGATTTCAGCGTTACAGTGCCCAGCTGGAGAGCAACCAAGGATGTCACCATAAAGGCTGATATCATTGAAGAAATCACAAGAATTTACGGCTACGACAACTTTGAAATTAACACAGCCGATGCACCGCTTTATCCTGTACGTGCCGACCTTGAAAAGACGGTTGAGGATAAGGTAAAGGATATTCTGGTAAAGAGATATTCACTTCACGAGCTCCATTCCTATGTATGGGCATACTATGACGAATATAAGGCTCTGGGTATTGAGGTTGAGGACAATATCAAGCTGGTTAATGCAACCAACCCCAATATCGAAACAATCAGAAAGTCAATTATCCCCACTCAGCTTTGTCAGGTTAAGTATAACACAGGCTTCGCTCCCGACTTCGGCGTGTTTGAGGTAGGCAGAGTGGTTAATGGCGTAAATAGCGATAACCTTTGCGATGAGCGTAAAATGCTTGCAATAACACTCTTTTCAAAAACCAAGACGGTTGAAGAACTCTATCTCGGACTCCGTGATATGCTCGCTGTTGTTGTAGATGACATTAAGCACGAGGAACTGTCGTTTGAAAAGATGGAGGCAACTCATTCGTATCAGCATCTTAAGAATCTTAACAAGATTTATTGCGGCGAGGTAGCTATTGGCGAAATTGGTGTCGTTCATCCGGTTGTTTCAAAGAAGATAGATAAAAAGGCAGCTATTGTATACGCAGAAATTGATATGGCAACCTTTGCCGAAATCAAAAATGCAAGCATTTCGTACAGCGAACCTTCAAAATATCCTGAAATGGAAATTGACCTTTCATTTATCTCGGATATGTACGCACCTATTGGAAGTGCAATAAAGGCTGAAAATTGCGACCTTATCAAAAATGTCAGCGTAGTAGATACCTACACCGACGAGAATGGTAAGTCAATTACAGTTCGCCTTGTATTCTCTCATCCCGAAAGAACACTTACCAAGGAAGAGGCAATGGCGGTTGTTGATTCAATCGTTGCCCGCCTTGAAACAATGGGCGTTTCAATGAAGAAATAAGACATACAACAAAAAATCACGAAGCATTTAATGCTTCGTGATTTTTTTATGCTTTACAAATATCTTTTATAACCTCGCTTGCAATTATAAGCCCTGCAACAGATGGCACAAACGCTGTGCTGCCGGGAGATTGCTTTTTTGCATCGGGATTTTCGGAGAATAACGGCTTTATCGGGGTTTCTTCTGAATAAACTACCTTAAGTGCCTTTATCCCACGATTTTTCAGTTCCCGTCGCATAACTCTTGCAAGCGGACATCCAGAGGTCTGGTATATATCGCAAATCTTAAGTTGTGTCGGGTCCAACTTGTTCCCTGTGCCCATTGAACTTATAATGGGTACACCCAATTCCTGTGCACGCACGGCAAGCTCCAGTTTCGCACTTACTGTATCAATCGCATCAACTATATACGAATATTCCGAAAGGTCAAAATTACCTGCGTTTTCGGGTAAATAAAACACATCGTGAGTAATTATCTCTGCTGCCGGATTGATGTTTAAAATACGGTTTTTCATCGCTTCAGTCTTTTTTTGACCAATGGTTTCAAGCGTGGCAATAATCTGACGGTTGAGGTTGGATTCCGCAATCGTGTCCGAGTCGAAAAGAGCAAAGTGTCCGACTCCTGACCGGGCAAGTGCCTCAACTGTATGTCCGCCCACACCGCCGAGACCGAAAATCGCAACACGGGAATTTTTCAGTTTTTCCATATTTTCTGCACCAAGCAGCATTTCGGTGCGAGTAAATGGTGATGACATAGTGGCAGACCTTTCTGAATAAATTTATTTCTGTGTTTTTCTGATTTTTAAAAGTCTTACGATAACGGGACTGAGAATTATATTCGAGCCAAGCTCAAATAAAAAGTTTCCACCAACCAGAACGAAAATCATATATCGTGCAACATCTCCGCCGAAACCAAGAGCTGATGCCCAGCTTGCAACGGTATCCATAAAGAATACAAGACATCCTAAAAGGAATATACCCGTATTTGTCAAGGGACATACAACTGCGGCAATAACAACGGCAAGATATGTGTTGAACCGTTCAAATGCCTTGTAAGCAAGACCTGCAAATAAACCACAAAGAACACCTTTGAGGATAACGGTTACAATTGTTCCGGTAACGTGAACTGCCAGAAATGCCGCAGCATCACCACTTGCCAGGACTACAATACCAAATACCAATCCGAGCCACGCCCCCATACCAATTCCGCAGCTTGCAGCACCGATTACAATGGGGACAAGTACCAGAGAGATGGAGAATGGTCCAAGCTTGATAAACGCACCCATAAACTGCAAAATAACTACCAATGCAGTCAGTACGGCGCCAAGGACCATGGTTTCGGTTGACATTTTTCTGTTTTGTGTTTTCATAAAAATTCCTCCTTGCTGTCGTTCGCAATATCGCGATACAACGCATAAAATTTTTATATCAACTCTGCATAACAGAGAGATATTCTAACAGTTCTTTTTATATAAAATATAAAGCCCCTTAAGAACTAAATCAACATCAAGGGTGATGTCGTGCTTGCAATGACATACAATGGTGGAAGCAAGTCCACCGGTTGCGTAAACCTTAAGATTTTCGCCGACTTCCGTATTGTATCGGTCAATCATTCCGTCAATAAGACTGGCGTTGCCAAATACCACGCCGGAGCGCATACAGTCAACGGTGTTTTTGCCGGCAACTGACTTTGGTGCCTCTAAGCTGATTTGCGGAAGCTGTGCAGTACCGCTGGCAAGAGCCTTAAGTCCGATGCTCACACCCGGAATAATAGACGCACCTACAAATGCTCCGGAATTATCCATAAGCATTATCTTGGTAGCAGTACCCATATCAATTACGAGCGACGGACTGTCATAGATGTGATGTGCTGCAACGCAGGCACAAATAAGGTCTGCACCGACACTTGCTGGATTGTCGCAATGTATACCAATGCCGGTCTTAATGCCTGGCTGAACCATAATTGGCTCAACGCCGTAGACGAGGTGTATTGCCTTTTTCATAACCGAATTGAGAGGAGGGACAACGGAAGAAATTATTGCACCCTCAATTGCAGATTTATCAACATTGTGGAGGGCAAGAACGCTGCAGATTTTTGTAGCGTATTCGTCTTCTGTCTTGTTGGCGTTTGTTGCAATACGGGCAACAAATGTAAGGTTTTCTTCAACAAAACCTCCAAGCACAATATTTGTATTTCCTATATCTATCGCAAGTACCATAAATTAAGCAATCCTCTCTGTGTTTGTCTTTCAAGTAGAGTATACCACCATTTTATAAGAAAATCAATACAAAAGATAAAAGCAGTGCATTGTTTTGTGCACTGCTTTTATCTTTATAATATACTTTGTAAAAATTGCTTTGTTCTTGGGTCGCTGGGGTTGGTAAAGATTTCGTCGGGACTGCCTTCCTCAACAATTTTTCCGTCAGACATAAAGATTACGCGGTCTGCTACCTCACGGGCAAATCCCATCTCGTGTGTTACAACAACCATTGTCATGCCCTCTTTTGCAAGCTCTTTCATAACGTCCAGAACTTCGCCGACCATTTCGGGATCAAGGGCGGAGGTGGGTTCGTCAAACAGCATAACATCAGGGCTCATCATAAGAGCACGCACAATTGCAACACGCTGCTTTTGTCCACCCGAAAGCTGTGCGGGATATGCCTCTGCACGGTCCGAAAGACCAACTCTCTTAAGAAGAGACATTGCCTTTTCTTCAGCTACGGATTTTTCCATCTTAAGCAGTTTCATAGGTGCAATGGTAAGGTTCTTGAGAACAGTCATGTGCGGGAACAGGTTAAACTGTTGGAAAACCATTCCCATTCTCTGTCTGTGAAGATTGATATTAACCTTTGGGTCGGTTATTTCGATACCATCAAAAATAATTTCACCAGATGTGGGAACTTCCAAAAGATTAAGAGAGCGGAGATAGGTGGATTTACCCGAACCGGACGGCCCGATAACAACCACAACCTCACCTTTTTGAATGCCGGAGGTTACTCCGTCAAGAGCCTTTATTGTGCCTTTATTGTAATGTTTGCAAAGGTCTTTTGTGGAAATAAGGAAATTATCGTTCATTTATTCTCAATCTCCTTTCGAATATATTAAGGAGCTTTGTAAGGCCTACAACCATTACCAGATAAACAAGTGCAACAAGCAAAATGGGGTTAATCTGGTCATATGTAGTGTTCTTAATCTGATTACCTGCCTTTGTCAGCTCAATAACTGCCACGTAACCAGCAACAGATGTCTCCTTAAGCAAAGCAATCATTTCGTTGCCGATTGCAGGGAGAATGTTTTTAAATGCCTGCGGAAGAACAATAAGCCACATTGTCTGGACCTTGGAGAAACCAAGTGAACGTCCGGCTTCGGTCTGTCCTGCATCAATCGCCATTATTCCGGAACGGATAACCTCGGCAACATAAGCGCCGGAGTTAATACCAAAGGTGATGATAGCCACCCATGTACCATCTTTTGCATTTACGAAAATAATGAAGAATGAGATAAGAAGCTGAACAACAACAGGTGTTCCGCGAATAACGGTAAGGTACAGGTTGCATAACATATCAAAAATTTTAAGTTTTTTGTTTCTGTCTGCAAAAACCTTGATTATTGCAACAATTGTACCGATTACAATGCCGATAAGGAGGGCGCCGACAGTGATTATAATTGTCTTGCTGAAACCCTCAATAAGTGTTTTGTATCGTTCGGCTACGATAAAAGTGTTGTATAGTGTGTCAAACCACCTAAAAAGCCAATCCATAATAAAAACCTCGTCTCAATCAAAAAGCGGCGACATTTGCTCGCCGCTTTTATCATATTTTAATCAAAATGCTCGATTATTCAGCATCATAGGGAAGTTCGTATTTCTCGAAAATTTCAGCGAGCTTTCCTTCAGCCTTGAGTTCAGCAAGAGCTTTATTGATTTCACCAATAAGTTCATCGTTGCCAAGCTTTGTTACGATAGCATAAGCTTCTTCTGTAAGAGCTTCGTCAAGAACCACTGTCTTGCCGTCCTGCTTTTCTGAAAGTGCCTTTGCAACTGCGTTGTCGATTACAACTGCATCAACCTTGCCTGCTGTAAGAGCAGAGATTGCTTCTGCACCGGTCTTGAATGACTGAACATTGTATTTGTTATCAAGCAGATACTGTTCACCTGTTGTACCTTCCTGGCAGGAAACGGTCTTGCCTTCGAGGTCTGCTGCAGCCTTGATTTCGCTGTCTGCCATAACGATGATTGCCTGTGATGCTGTGTAATAGTCATCTGTGAAGCCCATGTTCTGTCTTCTTTCGTCAGTAGCTGTAACACCTGCGATTGCTACATCGTACTTGCCGGTAGCAGCACCGGTAAGAGCTGCGTCGAAGTCGATGTTTGTGATTTCGAGAGTCTTACCAAGCTTTTCAGCAATAGCGTTTGCAATGTCAACATCTGCGCCAACGATTTCTTCGCCTTCGAGATATTCAAAGGGAGGGAATTCAGCGTTTGTAGCCATTGTCAGGGTGTTATCGTCTTTTGCACTGCCGCAACCTGCGAGGCAGCATACAGCCATCATAACTGCGAGAACTAAAGCAATAATTTTTTTCATTTCTAAATCCTCCTAAAGGTTTATGTAAAATATATACTATTAATTTTAATGCAGAATATCAGTTTTGTCAAGGCTTTTTGACAAAAATACCCGTGCAAAACCTTGCACGGGTAGAATTCTTTTTTTGCTGTATAGTGGATTAATACATTCCGCCCATACCTGCGCCTGCGCCAGCCATAGCTGCAGCTTCGGCTGCTTCTGCTGCGGGGTTAGGCTTGTTTGCAACAAGGCTTTCTGTTGTGAGAACCATTGCTGCAACAGATGCTGCGTTCTGGAGTGCTGAACGGGTAACCTTTGTCGGGTCAACAATACCGTTCTTGAGCATATCCATATATTCTTCGGTAAGAGCGTTGTAGCCAATACCGATTTCGCTTGCCTTAATCTTGTTTACGATAACGCTGCCCTCAACACCTGCATTAAATGCAATCTGACGAACAGGCTCTTCAAGAGCACGAAGAACTGTCTTAACACCAATCTTCTCGTCTCCCTCGAGTGAGTTCATAAGTGCCTCAACTGCGGGCATAGCGTTGATGAATGCAGTACCGCCACCGGCAACAATGCCTTCTTCAACAGCAGCACGGGTAGCAGCAAGAGCGTCTTCAATTCTGAGCTTCTTTTCTTTCATTTCAACCTCTGTTGCAGCACCAACCTTGATAACTGCAACGCCGCCTGCCATCTTAGCAAGTCTTTCGGTCAGCTTTTCCTTGTCAAATTCTGAGGTTGTGTCTTCAATCTGGTTCTTAATCTGGTTAACACGAGCCTTGATAGCATCAGCGTTACCTGCACCGTCAACAATGATGGTGTTTTCTTTCTGAATCTTAACCTGACGTGCACGACCGAGCTGTGCGAGAGTTGTTTCCTTAAGGTCAAGGCCGAGGTCGTCTGTTATAACAGTACCGCCGGTAAGAATTGCAATATCTTCGAGCATAGCCTTTCTTCTATCACCAAAGCCGGGAGCCTTAACACCAACGCAGGTGAATGTGCCGCGGAGCTTGTTAACAATAAGAGTAGAAAGAGCTTCGCCCTCAATATCTTCGGCAATAATCATAAGCTTCTTGCCCTGCTGAACAATCTGTTCGAGGAGGGGGAGGATTTCCTGAATATTTGCAATCTTCTTGTCTGTAATAAGAATGTATGCATCGTCGATAACAGCTTCCATCTTATCGGTATCTGTAACCATATAAGGTGTGATGTAGCCTCTGTCAAACTGCATACCCTCAACAACCTCTGAATAGGTCTCAGCTGTCTTTGATTCTTCAACGGTGATAACGCCGTCGCTTGTAACCTTTTCCATAGCATCAGCAATAAGCTCGCCGATACTGTCATCAGCTGCAGAAACTGCCGCAACTCTTGCAATATCGTCACGGCCGCTTACCTTTTTGCTGTTTTTGATAACTTCAGCAACAGCTGTATCAACAGCAGCAGCGATGCCTTTGCGGATAATCATAGGATTTGCGCCTGCAGTAACATTCTTAAGACCTTCACGAACCAATGCCTGCGCAAGAAGAGTTGCGGTTGTGGTACCGTCACCTGCGATATCGTTTGTCTTTGATGCAACTTCCTTAACAAGCTGAGCACCCATATTTTCAAAGGGGTTTTCAAGCTCAATTTCCTTTGCGATGGTAACACCGTCGTTTGTGATGAGGGGTGCGCCAAATTTCTTGTCAAGAACAACATTTCTGCCCTTGGGACCAAGTGTAACCTTAACTGTATTTGCAAGCTGGTTAACGCCCTGTTCGAGAGCGTGTCTTGCTTCTTCTCCAAATAAAATCTGTTTTGCCATTTTTCTGTCCTCCTGAAAAATTTAATTAACCTTCAATTTTAGCCAGAACATCGCTCTGACGAAGAATAGTATATTCCTGACCGTCAAGTTTAACCTCTGTACCTGCATATTTGCTGGTAAGAACCTTGTCGCCGACCTTCAGCTCCATAACAACTTCCTTGCCGTCAACTACACCGCCGGGACCTACTGCCACAACCTCTGCAACCTCGGGTTTCTCCTTAGCTGCACCGGTAAGAATAATACCGCTCTTTGTGGTCTCCTCAGCTTCTACCATTTTAATAACAACTCTGTCTGCTAATGGTTTAATGTTCATATTGAAATCCTCCTTTAGAATTTATACTTTTTAGTGCGTGTTAGCACTCTTATTTGTTGAGTGCTAACGAGATATATAATACAAAATAAAATGCCATAAATCAAACCGGATTATAGACGGTTACAGTTAATTATGGCCAATTATTTTGACTTATATACCAAAATCTTCAAAATGCGGTTATTTTTGCTCTAAAAGTACCGCTGCTATCGCAGAAATCCCCTCTTTGCGACCTTCAAAACCAAGATGCTCAGTGGTGGTTGCCTTAACGCTTACGCAACCAATGTCAAGACCGCATACAGTAGCTATATTCTTGCGCATATTTTCGATAAATGGTGCAAGCTTGGGTGCTTGCGCAACAACAGTAGAGTCAATGTTGGAAATGGTGTAGCCGTGCGTGGAAATGAGCAGGCATACTTCCTTTAAAAGCTGAATGCTGTCTGCACCCTTGTATTTGGGGTCGGTATCGGGAAAGTGTTTGCCTATGTCGCCAAGTGCTGTAGCACCAAGAAGTGCGTCCATAATTGCGTGGACCAACACATCTGCATCCGAGTGTCCTAAAAGACCAACAGAATGCGGAATTTCAACACCGCCCAAAATAAGCTTGCGTCCCTCGCAAAGTGCGTGAACATCGTACCCGTAACCGATTCGCATAAAAACACTTCCTTAGTAATTATTTTTAAGAAATTTACAGATTGCTTCCGCAACAGGCAGGTCCTCTGGGGTTGTTACCTTTATGTTGGTGTTTTCTCCGTCTGTAATTGCAACCGGTGTACCCGAGAATTCAACCACGGATGCATCATCTGTGCCAAGAAAATTTAATTCTTCGGCACGAATGTACGCTAGCTTTAGAACATCTGCTCTGAATACCTGAGGTGTCTGTATACAACGTAAAGTACTTCTGTCCGGTGTGCTTGCAACATTGCCACTTGGGTCAAGGACTTTAATTGTATCTTTGGGGACAATTCCGGGGACAACTCCACCGGACTCAAGCCCTATTTCGCATAACCGGTCAATAAGTTTGGGTGAAACAAAGGGGCGTGCACCGTCGTGAACTGCAACCAAAGCCTCATTTTTAACAAGATTTAAGCCGTTTATAACCGATTGCTGACGAGTTTCGCCGCCGGGAACTATATCTGTAACCTTGCAGATACCAAATTCCCTTATCATATCCCATACAGTTGGTATGTTCTCGGGCTTTGTCACAATTATAATACCACCTATTGAGTCTGAGTCATCAAACTTTTTCAGGGTATGTGCAAGAACGGGTATATCATCAAGCAACAAAAATTGCTTGTTGACCCCATCGCCCATTCTGCGGCTGTCGCCTGCGGCAACAATAATTGCGGTTGCCTTTGGCTTTGCACATTTCTTTGAAAACATACAAGTACCTCCGTAGAGTGTTATTCGTTCATCAAAAGTTCTTCGATTTCGCTGTAGGTTTTGCCTTTTGCAAGAATAAGCTCGGAAATAAGAATATTTTTTGCATTGGAAAGCATTTTCCGTTCAGCGTTAGAAAGTGATTTCTTTCTGTCACGGAGAAGCAGGGTTTTTGCAACGGTGGCAACATCCATCAGATCTCCGCTTTTAAGTTTTTCAATATTTTCTCTGTATCGTTGGTTCCAGTTGTCGTTGCAATCTTCGTTGCACGAGTGGAAGTGGTTGATGGCGTCGTCTGCAGCATCTGCAGACACTATTTTGCGAACGCCTATGGTTTCTGTGTTATTTACAGGGAGCATGACTTTCATATCGCTGATAGAAATCTGCACAATATAGTATTGTTGCTCTTCACCCAGGATTTTTTTCTCTTCAATGTCGACAATGATGCCGGCTCCGTGCATTGGATAAACTACTCTGTCGCCTATGTGAAACACGCAAAGACTTCCCTTCAATTTTTTTGAAAATCTCCCCCAAAGCATATAGTACAAGCTTTTGGAGCTTTTCATCTTTTTATTATATGTATTTTTTATTTTGCAAAATTATTTACAGAATTTGTCGATTACGGATTTTATGTCGTAAAAAGGACAAACCTCAATGTTTTTGAATTTTTTAAGCTTAGTCGTCCCCGATGCAGGGACAATACATTTTTTGAAACCAAGCTTTTCGCATTCGGCAATTCTCGCCTCTAAAAAGCTACAGCTGCGAAGCTCACCGGTAAGACCTATTTCGCCGATTGCAACCGTGTCACTGTCAATTGCAGTTCCCGTAAAGCTTGAGGCAATAGCCAGAGCAAGACCTAAATCTGCAGCAGGTTCGGTAATTCTGAGTCCCCCAACAATGTTGACATACGCATCATATGTTGAAAGTCTCAAATTGCCACGTTTTTCCAGCACAGCCATAAGCATGAGTGAACGGCTGAGGTCTGGCCCGCTTGCCATTCGACGGGGATTGCCAAAAGAGGTAGGGGATACAAGAGCTTGAACTTCTGCAAGCACCGGTCTTGTGCCCTCCATAGTGCATATAATGCACGAGCCGGGGACATTTTCCGGTCTGCCCGAAAGCATAGCCTGCGAGGGGTTTGGTATTTCTTGCAGGCCGTTTCCGCTCATTTCAAAAACGCCTATTTCGTTTGTCGAGCCAAAACGGTTCTTAACCGCACGAAGTATCCGGAATGATTGATGTCGGTCGCCCTCAAAATAGAGAACCGAATCAACAATGTGTTCCAGAACCTTAGGACCTGCAAGCGAACCCTCTTTTGTAACGTGTCCAACAAGAAATACCGAGATAGAATTCTCTTTTGCAATTTTCATAAGTACCGACGCTGTATCACGGATTTGGGTAATGTTGCCGGGTGTAGACTGGATTTCGGGGTTAAACATTGTCTGAACAGAATCCACAATGAGTATGTCGGGGTTTTCGCGAAAAACGCAGTCGATTATCAGGCTCATATTTGTTTCGGAGTATATTTTAAGGTTTTCTGTTGTTATGCCGAGACGGTCGGCTCTCAATTTGATTTGCCTTTGTGATTCTTCACCCGAAACATAGAGGATTTTTTTAGTTCGTCCAAGAGTCTCGCAAATCTGTAAAAGAAGTGTAGACTTTCCTATTCCGGGGTCGCCGCCCACAAGAACAAGCGAGCCGCTGACAAGCCCTCCGCCGAGAACACGGTCAAGCTCGCCCATACCGGTAAGAGTACGTTCCTCATCGGTTGAGTCAATGTCCCGTATGGTTTTGGGGACAGAGTTGTGAGAGGAGGGAGCCGATATAACCGATGCCTTGGATTTGGCAGGTGCCTCGCTGATTACCTCTTCAATTATGGTATTCCACGAATTGCAGGTGGTACACTTGCCCATCCATTTCGGGAACTGTGCACCGCATTCTGAGCAGGTGTAAACTGTTTTAAGCTTCATATTATAATCCTTTAAAACTATTTATTTAAAGTGTTTTTTGCAGCGGTAAAGGTGTTCTGCATAAGCATTGCAATGGTCATAGGACCAACACCGCCGGGTACGGGAGTGATTGCTCCGGCAATTTTTTCTACTTCATCAAATGCCACATCACCAACAAGTCTGCCGTCCTCCAGACGGTTCATACCAACATCAATAACAACTGCACCGGGCTTTACCATATCCGCGGTCACAAAGTTTGCACGGCCAACTGCCGCAACAAGAATATCCGCAGTTTTGGTAATTTCCTTAATGTTCTTTGTGCGTGAATGGCAAGTGGTAACAGTTCCGTTTTTGTGGAGAAGAAGCATACTCATAGGCTTGCCCACAATGTTACTTCTGCCGATAACAACGCAGGTTTTGCCCTCAACCTCAACCTTACTCTCAGCAATAAGTTCCATAATGCCGGCAGGGGTACAGGGTACAAAATCATAGTCACCTATCATTATTTTACCCACATTTACGGGATGAAAAGCATCAACATCTTTTTCGGGACGGATAGTGTTTATAACAGCCTTTTCATCAAGGTGCTTGGGGAGAGGAAGCTGAACGAGGATTCCGTGAACCTTATCATCGCAGTTAAGCTTTTCAACAAGAGCTACAAGCTCCTCCTGAGTGGTTTCTTCCGGAAGAGCAAACTTTTCGGAATGCATACCAAGCTCCTGACACATTGCTTCCTTTCTGCCTACATAAACCTTTGATGCGGGGTCCTCACCTACTATGATTACGGCGAGACCGGGAAGCACGCCTTTCGCTTTCAGTTCTTCGATTTCCTTTTTCAAATTTTCCTTTATTCTTGCGGATACTGTCTTTCCGCTGAGTATTTCTGCCATTTTTATTCTCTCCTTTTTTTGGTTTTATAAGGCAATCAGGCCCGTAGCCAACAAGGTCAAGCCGGTTTGCCTTTTTTAATGCAGTTAAAACTTTATCGTAGTTTTCCGGCGATTTAAACTGCAATAGTGCTCTTTGCAGTTGTTTTTCTTTGTAATCCGTTGCAACATAAACTGATTTTCCCGTTCTCGGGTCAATTCCCGTGTAATACATACAGGTGGAAATGCTACCCGGTGTGGGGTAAAAGTCCTGAACCTGCTCGGGACTCAGCTTGTGTTTGTTCAGATACTGGGCAAGCTGTATCGCATCCTTTAATTTACTTCCCGGATGGGATGACATAAGGTAAGGCACAACATATTGCTCCTTGCCGGTCTGCTTGTTTATCTTCTCAAACTTTTTAATAAAACTTTCATAGACGTCAGACGAGGGTTTACCCATATACTTCAAAACATTATCCGAAATGTGCTCCGGGGCAACTCTCAGCTGACCGCTGATATGATGCCGGCACAATTCACGGAAAAAGGTTTCGTCTTTATCGGCAAGAAGATAGTCAAAACGTATTCCGGAACGGATAAATACCTTTTTTACCTTTGGAATTTTCCGTATTTTACGGAGTAATTCCAAATAGTCGATGTGCGATACCTCAAGGTTTTTGCATGGAGTAGGAAAAAGGCATTGCCTGTCTTTACATACTCCAAATTTAAGTTGCTTTTTGCAGGACGGGGCACGGAAGTTTGCCGTCGGACCGCCCACATCGTGAATGTATCCTTTGAAGTTCGTTTTTTTTGTCATTGCCATAACTTCTCTTATAATCGATTCGTGGCTCCGTGCGGTAACTGTTCTGCCCTGATGAAAAGCAAGAGTGCAGAAATTGCACGAGCCAAAGCATCCTCGTGACGAGGTAATGCTGAATTCAATTTCATTAATTGCAGGTACGCCACCAAACTTTTCATACATAGGATGGTATGTTCCTTCGTAAGGCAGCTCATAAACCGCATCAAGCTCCTCGGTAGTGAGGGGAGGTGAGGGCGGCAACTGAACAATACATTTGTCAGCATTGTCTGCCTGAACTATTGGTTTGCCGCGGAACGCATCCTGTTCCTCGTATTGGATTTTAGAAGCCGCAGCATATAATTTTTTACTTCCACAAACCTCGTCAAAAGACGGAATTTTTATGGATTTATCGGGGAATAATCCATTACTGTCTTCAATATAAACCGTGCCGGGTACACTTTTGATTTCGTTTACCGGGACTCCCATATCAAGAAGCTTTGCAATCTCTACAATCTGATGCTCGCCCATACCGTAGATAAGCAGGTCTGCACCGCTGTCAATAAGGATACTCCGTCTAACCTTGTCGGACCAGTAGTCATAATGTGCAAAACGCCTGAGGCTTGCTTCGACTCCGCCGATTATGATGGGAATTTTTTTGCCGTACGCTTCACGGATGCGATTGCAGTAAACAATGGTTGCTCTGTCGGGGCGCATACCTATTTTGCCGCCAGGTGAGTAAAGGTCGGTGGAGCGGACTTTTTTTGATACCGTGTAGCGGTTGACCATAGGGTCAATGTTTCCGGAAGAAACCAAAAAGCCAAGCCGTGGCTCGCCAAGAGCTTTGAAGTTTTCGCAGCTTTGCCAGTCGGGCTGTGAAATTATGCCCACAGAAAAACCTGCCGCCTCCAGTACACGGGATATAATTGCGTGACCAAAGCTTGAGTGGTCGACATACGCATCACCGACTACATAAACAAAGTCAAGGCGGTCTATGTTAAGTTTTTTCATATCGTCCTTCGAAACGGGAAGAAACATATCAAAAAGCCTCGCATTTTTATAGTAATTATTTCTATTAAGTATACCACAAAGTATAATTTTTTTCAACATTTTTTTATACAAAATTTACTTGACGGAAAGGCAGATTCCTTGTATAATAATTGTTAATATTTAAACAAAAACCGCATTTTTGGCGGCGTATAAAAAGGAGAATTAATATGAGAGCAATTGTTACAGTTATGGGTATTGACCGAACCGGTATTATTGCAAAGGTAAGTGATTGCCTTTACCGTCACGGTGTTAATGTTCTGGATATCAACCAGACAATTATGCAGAATATTTTTACAATGATTATGCTGGTAGAACTTGACGGTGACGGAAAGGATACATCTGCGATTGTGGAAGAACTTGAGAAAATAGGTAAGGAAATCGGTGTTGATATCCGTTTGCAGAATGAGGATATCTTCAATTCTATGCACAGAATATAATTTGCGGGGTTGACGATTTATGATTAATACAAGAGAAATAATGGAAACTATCAAGATGATTGATGACCAGCATCTTGATATAAGAACTATAACAATGGGTATTTCTCTTCAGGATTGTATCGATAGTGATGCAAAACGTGCCTGTGAGAAGATTTATGATAAAATTACGCGCTCGGCAAAGGATTTGGTCAAAACCGGTGAGGATATCAGCCGCCAATACGGAATTCCGATTATCAACAAACGAATTTCAGTTACACCTATTTCAATGATTGCCGGTGCAAGTGATGCAAAGGATTATGTTTGCTTTGCCGAAACTCTTAACCGTGCTGCAATCGAAACGGGCGTGAACTTTATAGGCGGTTTTTCTGCGTTGGTGCATAAGGGCTTTACAAAGGGCGACAGAATTCTTATCGACTCTATTCCCGAAGCACTTGCCACAACCGACAGAGTGTGCTCATCTGTTGGTGTTGCCACCACAAAAGCAGGCATCAATATGGATGCTGTTAAGCTTATGGGCGAGGTAATCAAAAAATCGGCAGAGCTTACTGCTGATAACGATTCGTTTGGCTGCGCAAAGCTGGTTGTGTTTGCCAATGCTGTTGAGGATAACCCGTTTATGGCGGGCGCATTTCACGGCGTAGGTGAGGGTGATACTGTTATAAATGTAGGCGTCAGCGGTCCCGGAGTTGTAAAATCAGCACTTGAAAAGGTTAAGGGCGCAGATTTCGGTACGGTTGCAGATGTGATAAAAAAGACTGCATTTAAAATTACACGTATGGGTCAGCTTGTTGCTCAGGAAGCATCAAGACGGCTCGATGTGCCCTTTGGTATTGTTGACTTATCTTTAGCTCCAACTCCCGAAATTGGCGACAGCGTTGCATATATTTTAGAGGAAATGGGTCTTGAAAAATGCGGAACTCACGGAACAACAGCGGCACTGGCACTCCTTAACGATGCAGTTAAAAAAGGCGGTGTTATGGCATCAAGCTATGTTGGCGGCCTCAGCGGTGCGTTTATCCCTGTCAGCGAGGACGCAGGTATGATTGCGGCGGCAGAGTGTGGTGCATTGACACTTGATAAGCTTGAAGCAATGACCTGTGTATGCTCGGTTGGTCTTGATATGATTGCGATTCCAGGCGATACCTCAGCATCGACAATTTCTGCAATTATTGCAGATGAAATGGCAATTGGTATGATAAACCAGAAAACAACAGCGGTCAGAATAATTCCGGTTATCGGCAAAGGCGTGGGCGAAACTGTGGAATTTGGCGGACTTTTGGGCTATGCTCCCATTATGCCGGTTCATAACTATTCAAGCTGCGACTTTATAAACCGTGGCGGAAGAATTCCTGCACCGATACACAGCCTGAAGAACTAATCAATGGTAAGAAGGGACGGATAGCCGTCCCTTTTGTTGTAAAAAATAAATTACAAAAGTTAAGCCTGTTTTGCAACCTTTGCGGTAAATTAAAAGTATTATATTCAGAGGGATTCCTTATGGACGAAAAACGTCAGATTGTTGAAAAATATTTTGATATGATTTATAAGCTTGCCTTGTCTCAGACAAAAAACCGCGAACACGCGGACGATGTGGTGCAGGAGGTATTTTTACGATATATAAAAACTGACACCGACTTCCAAAGTGAAGAACATATAAAGGCGTGGCTTATTCGTGTTACGCTCAATTGCAGCAAAAGTATTTTTACAACAAGCTGGCACAAAAAGACCGTTCCGCTGTCCGAACGTGAGGATATGCCGGTGTTTGATACAACCGAAAAGAGCGATGTGTATTATGCGGTGGCAGAGCTTCCGCAAAAGTATCGGGCGGTTATTCATCTTTTTTACTATGAGGATATGTCGGTGGAGCAGATTTCAAAATATCTGGGAACAAACCCCTCAACTGTAAAATCACAGCTTAGCCGGGGCAGAAAAATGCTGGGCGAAAAGCTGAAGGGAGGATATGACTTTGTTTAGGAAATACTACAAGGCGGCAAATGACGATATAAAGCCAAATCGTGAATTGATTGAAAAAATATTTGAAAAGGCAGAAACTGAAATGCCCGCTAAACGGGTGTTCAAGTTTAAACCGGGATATGGCACGGCAATTGCGGCGGTTTTGGTACTTGTTATGGGTATTGCCGTACTTCCTCAAATTAATTCTGCAACCCAAACACCTTTGGAACAAAGCGTTCAACCACGGCAGATAGCGGCGGCAGAGATAAAAAGCGCAGAAATTTCGGTAAAAGAAGAAAGCCAGGAAAATGTTGCCTCAACCAATCAGGCTATATCAGAGGCTAATGCGGATAATACCCCTTCAATGGCACGTATGACACCGCAAGCTAATGAAATTTGCGAATTTACGATTACACAACTGAGCGAAGTGTCGGAGGATGAACGTAAAAGTATTGAGAATAATCTTCGTCAGAAATTTGGAGAAGTTGATGAAGAAACGGGCAATCCTTTTATATTTGAAATTGCCGGCAAATCAGAATTTGGCGGCGGAACGGTATATGTGGGCAGATGGCGTTGGTGGGTCAAAGACCACAGCTCGCTGCTTTGCGAATTTGTGTTGAACGAACAAATGACCGAAATGTATGAATGCAGTCCTTGCGGCGAAGACGGTTTGGTAAAATGGACAAAAACAAACAATTTGTTAGATTAGAAAAAACTCTGCGGAAGATATATCCGCAGAGTTTTTTTAGATTTTTGCAAGGTGAAATTAGAAAAACGGTCAAAACTTGAAATCGTTAACACAATTACAGAAAGTGGTTGACTTTTTAAATTTTAAGTTGTATTATATATAAAGTTGTGATTTTTTACATATTTAATATGAAAGAATATGGTATAAATCAAAAGAGGGAGGGTTACTGTGTTACAAATTAAAAATAATTTGACCGCTTCTTTGGAATATCTCAAAATCTTTTTGAAGTGGCTTATAGTTGCGGTAATTGTCGGCGTGACGGGCGGACTAGTTGGCAGTGCCTTCCATATAAGTGTCGAGTTTGTAACTGAACTAAGGCATTATAACAAATGGCTTATTTTGCTTTTGCCGGTTGGTGGTGTTGTGATAGCTATTTTGTATCGTCTGTTTAAAGGCTCGGGCAAAATTGACACAAACCGTGTTATTAATTCTGTCCGTAGCGAGGAATCTGTTCCGCTTGTGATGGCACCGCTAATTTTTATTAGTACTGTGATTACACACCTCTTGGGCGGCAGTGCCGGCAGAGAAGGGGCTGCACTTCAGCTAGGCGGAAGCATAGGATACGCCTTGGGTAAGGTGTTCCGGCTTAATAAAAAAGACAAGCATATAATTGTTATGTCGGGTATGAGTGCGGTGTTTGCTGCAGTTTTTGGAACACCTGTTACGGCAATGTTCTTTGCCCTAGAGGTAACAAGTGTCGGGGTTATGTATTATGCCGGTCTTGTTCCATGTATTATTTCTGCGTTTGTTGCGTCACGGGTGGCATTATTTTGCGGGATAGCTCCCGTAAGCTTTGCAGGGGTTATAACGGCTGAGCCTATGACCATCAAATTGATTTCAGGGATTATTGTTCTTGCGGCATTGTGTGCTTTGGTAAGTACGTTGTTTTGCTTTTCAATTCATAAATGCGAAAGGCTTTGTAAACGCTTTGTTCCCAATAAGTTTTTATGTGCTTTTTTAGGCGGTATAGTTATAATTTTACTTACATACGCAGTAGGAACAACCGATTATAACGGCGCAGGCATGGATATTATCACCCGTGCAATAAGCAAGGGAGATGCAAGATGGTTTGATTTTCTGCTGAAAATTCTGTTTACTGCAATAACTATTTCGGCAGGGTTCAAGGGTGGAGAAATTGTTCCGTCATTCTTTATCGGCTCAACATTTGGTTGTGTTATGGCACCGATTTTGGGAATTGCCCCGATGCTTGGTGCGGCAATCGGCTTTATAGCAGTTTTTTGCGGAGTTGTGAACTGCCCGGTTGCATCGTTTGTGCTTGCAATTGAGGTCTTTGGCGGCGATGCTATGTTGCTGTTTGCGGTTGTTTGTGCCGTAAGCTATATGATGTCGGGATATTCAAGCCTGTATAAAAGCCAAAAAATAGTCTACTCAAAGCTTGAAGATAAGTTAATTACGTACTAATATATTATTCAGCAAAAGGAGAAATACAAAATGAACACATTATTATCTGTTTCAATCGCTTTGCTTGCGGGACTTCTTATGACAAGAGCCTTCAAGCCCTTAAAATTGCCGTCGGTAACAGCATATTTGATTGCCGGCGTATTGATTGGTCCGTATTGCCTCGGCGCACTTGGCATTGGGGGTTTGGGTTTCAGCTCTCACGAAGCGGTAGCCGGTCTTTCTCTGATTTCCGAGGTTGCTCTCGGTTTTATTGCTTTTTCTATTGGTAGTGAGTTCCGTGTTGATGAGCTTAAAAAGATAGGAAAACAGGCATTTGTAATCGGTGTATTCCAGGCACTTGTTGCAACAATATTTGTCGACCTTGCACTTTTGGTTATGCATATCATTATGCCGGATAAGCTTTCTGTGCCGCAACTTTTGACACTTGGTGCTATTGCAACAGCAACTGCACCTGCAGCAACACTTATGGTTGTTCGTCAGTACAAGGCAAAAGGTTCGCTGACCAGTCTGCTTTTGCCGATTGTTGCACTTGATGATGCCGTTGGTCTGGTAGTTTTTGCTGTATCTTTCGGTATTGCAAAAAGTCTTATTGCCGGCGCTGTGGATATTGTATCTATTATAGTTAATCCTCTTGTGGAAATCGGCTGCTCGCTCATTCTCGGTGCAATTATGGGCTGGATTTTAACTCAGCTCGAAAAACTGTTCAATTCAAATACCAACCGTCTTAATATGACCATTGCGTTTGTATTCCTTACGGTTTCACTTTCTATGATTGACTTCCACATCGGTCCGGTTCATATCAGTTTTTCATCACTTCTGGTATGTATGATGCTCGGAACTGTTTTCTGCAATATATGTCCCCTTTCCCACGATTTGATGGAAAAGTCCGAAAAATGGACCTCTCCGCTTCTTGCGCTATTCTTTGTAATCAGTGGTGCAGAGCTTGAACTTAATGTTTTTGCCGATTGGGCAATTGTGGTAGTTGGTGTTGTTTATATTATCTTCCGTTGCTTAGGTAAGTATTTTGGAACATTTGCAAGTGCAAAAGCAACAGCTTGCGAGCCGCAGATTTGCAAGTATCTTGGTATCACGTTGTTCCCGCAGGCAGGTGTGGCACTTGGTATGTGTGCGATTGTTGCCGCATCGGTTGAGATGGGGACGCAGGGTGCACTTGTTCGTAATATTACACTTTTTGCTGTTCTTATCTACGAGCTTTTTGGTCCGTTGCTTACAAGATGGGCACTTACAAAAGCCGGCGACATCAAGCCTATATCCGATGAGGTAAAAATGCGCCGTCAAACCAAGCTTGCCGAAGCTGCAAAGAGAAACGAAAAATAAAATCTTTAAAGGGCAGACCTGTTTTGGTCTGCCCTTGACTTTACAAATAAAATATTTTGTGTTAATATAAAACAAGAGGTGATAAAATTGACTGAAGAATTGCTAAACAGAATAAACGAGCTTGCCCGTAAGTCAAGAACAGAGGGCTTAACTGAACAGGAAAAGGCGGAACAGGCACAGCTCAGACAGCAGTACATAAAGGGATTCCGTCAAGGATTTGAAAATACAATGAATAATGTCTATATTATGGACAAAGACGGCAATAAAAAGAAGGTAGAAAAAAAGAAGAAGTGATTCTGATCCCCACAATGATGCTCGTGGGGATTTTTCTTTAGTTTATGGGAAAAATATAGTCGAGAATTTTTTAGGAGGCGGATTTTTTGGAAAACAGAATGTATTTATGTATTGACCTTAAAAGCTTTTACGCCTCGGTGGAGTGTGTTGAACGGGACCTAGACCCGATGACCACTAACTTGATTGTTGCCGATCCTGAACGTTCCGAAAAAACAATCTGCCTTGCGGTAACGCCTGCTATGAAAAAACTTGGTGTAAAAAACCGTTGCAGAGTTTTTGAAATACCTAAAAACATAAAATATATTACCGCCGAGCCGCGTATGCAGAAGTATATAGACTATGCTGCGGAGATTTATGCTGTATACCTGACCTTCGTATCAAAAGACGATATCTTTGTGTATTCGATTGACGAGGTTTTTATTGATGTAACTGATTATCTCCGGATGTATAATATGTCTGCAAAGCAGCTTGCGAAAAAGATGATGGAGGAAGTACTCGATAAGGTTGGTGTCCGTGCAACCTGCGGTATAGGTACAAACTTGTATCTTGCGAAAATTGCTCTTGATATAACTGCAAAACACGCAGATGACTTTATTGGTTATCTTGATGAAGAATTATTTGTAAAAACTTTGTGGCAGCATAAGCCCCTTATCGACTTCTGGCGTATAGGTAAGGGTACGGCAAAGCGTCTTTCGCAAATGGGCATTTATACAATGGAGGGTATTGCGAAGTGCAATGAAGATTTGCTTTATAATAAATTCGGTATTGATGCCGAGCTGCTTATCGACCATGCATGGGGGATAGAACCTACAACAATGCGTGATATAAAAGAATATAAGCCAAAGACAACCTGCCTGACCAGCGGACAGGTGCTGATGCGTGACTATGAATTTAACGAGGGCGAAATTATTGCCAAGGAAATGATGGACCTTTTGTGCCTTGAAATGGTGGAAAAGGGCGTGCTTGCAAAATCCGTAACCCTCTATGTCGGATATTCCAACAGCCTGAATGTTGAACCTGCAGGGGGAAGTATCGCTCCTGATACCCCTACAAACAATGATGCTGTGCTTTTGCCACTTATTTCAAAGCTGTATCGGCGAATAGTCAATCCTGGATATCCGGTGAGGAGAATGAATATTTCCTGCAATAATCTGGTTGATGAGAACGAAATATTTGAACAGCTAAGTCTGTTTGACGAACCGAAAACTATCAGCAAGCATAACAAAATACAAAAGACAATGGTGGATATAAAAAAACAGTTTGGTAAAAATGCTGTGTTCAAGGGTATGGATTTGGGCAAAAGCGCAACCACGCTTGAACGCAACCGCCAGATAGGGGGACATAAAAGTGGCGAGTAGACCAAAAACAAAAATGTCAAGAGCGGACCGGGCAAAGCAGTTTGCACCGTTTTCGGCACATAAAGGTCTTGACGAAGCACTTCGACAAAAAGAGAAGGTTTTTGTCGAAAAACCTGAATTTTCTGATGAAGCCGCCGGAGAGCTTTCGCGAAAGCTTGCGGAAATTTGCATCGGTATGCGCGTGTGCATTGTTTATTATTCTGGCGGTGAATTTATATCAATTGATGGAATTGTTACCGGAATTGATAAAACATTTAAAAAACTGACAGTGGTTAAAACGGAAATTTCTATGGATGATATTTTAGATATTAAAATTTAATAGCAAACAAAGCCTTTGCTTGAATTAAGCAGAGGCTTTGTTTATTATATCTGATATTTTATCTAAAGTGCACAAAAAATCTAAAAAATATTGTTTGGTTTTTGGTTGAAAATTTTGAACGTTTAAAGTATAATTAATATAATGACGGCGTAGAAATGAAAAGCCGCAAATGTTAGAAGTGTCGCCTAAAGCGGCGGAACGGTACAACATAAACTTACACACTGGAGGGTTGAAAATTGAAACTGTACGAAACATCTAAAATCAAAAACTTTTGTCTTTTAGGACACGGAAACTCGGGAAAGACATCACTGGCAGAGGCTATGCTGTATACAGCTGGCTCAGTTGAAAGAATGGGAAGAACCCAGGACGGCAACACGGTTATGGATTTTGACCCGGAGGAAATCAAGCGCAAGTTTTCGATTAGTGCCGCAGTTGCAACCTGTGACTGGAGCGGTACAAAGTTTAATATTATAGATACCCCCGGGTTTTTTGATTTCGTGGGTGAGGTTCAACAAAGTATCAAGGTGGCAGATGCTGCAATTATTGTGCTTAGCGGTAAGTCGGGTCTGACGGTAGGTGCTGAAAAATCGTGGAAATATGCAGAAGAAGCAGGTATTCCCAAACTTATTTTTATCAATAAGGTTGATGACGAACGTGTTAATTACTACGGAGTTCTTGACCAGCTTCGCGAAAAGTACGGCAAAAAGATTGCACCGCTTCAGGTTCCTATCCGCGAGGGTGAAAAGATTACCGGCTTTGTTAATGTAGTAGAGGGCGAAGCAAGAAAGTTCGAAGGTGACAGAACTGTTACAGCAAGTATCCCTGAGGGTATGGAGGCAGATATTGAACCAATCCGTGAAATGATTAACGAAGCGGTTGCTGAAAGCTCTGAGGAACTGATGGAAAGATACTTTGCAGGCGAGACATTTACTCTGGCTGAAACCTACGAAGCACTCCGTAGTGGTGTTGCAGCAGGTGAAATTGTCCCTGTACTGTGCGGAAGTGCATATAACAAGCTCGGTATTTCTTCTTTAATGAACGCAATCAATGCATACTTCCCGGCTCCGGATTCAAAAGATGAGTTCTTTATTGCAAAGAAAGAGGACGGAACAGATGCAAGACGCAAGGTTGATGTCAACGACCCGCTCGCAGCACTCGTTTTCAAAACTGTTGCAGACCCATATGTTGGTAAGCTCTCATACTTTAAGGTGTATTCCGGAATTATGACCCCTGATACAACTGTATATAACGCAGTAACCGGTCAGAGCGAAAGAGTAGGTAAGATTTTTGCACTTGTAGGTAAAAAGCAAGTTGAAGTTGAAAAACTTAATGCCGGTGATATTGGTGCTGTTACAAAGCTTGCAAATACCAATACCGGAGATACACTTTGCAGCCTTACCGACAGAATTGTTATTGACGGAATTGAATTTTTCAGACCCAATACAACCCTTGCGGTTGTTCCCAAAGCAAAGGGTGATGAAGAAAAGATAAGTCAGGGACTTTCCAAACTGATGGACGAGGATAAGACCTTTGTGATTGAAAACAATACCGAAACACGTCAGATGGTTATCAAGGGTATGGGTGAACAGCATATTGATATTCTTGTAAGTAAGCTGAAGAATAAGTTTGGTGTTGATGTAACATTGACACAGCCAAAGGTTGCATATCGTGAAGCTATCCGTAAGACTGTTAAGGTTGAAGGTAAGCACAAAAAGCAATCCGGGGGTCACGGTCAGTACGGTCATGTATGGATTGAATTTGCACCTCATGACGATGGTCTGCTGTTTGAAGAAAAGGTATTCGGTGGCAGTGTTCCTAAGAACTACTTCCCAGCAGTTGAAAAGGGACTTCAGGAGAGTATGAAGCAAGGCGTACTTGCAGGCTATCCTATGGTTGGTCTTAAGGCTACCCTTATGGATGGTTCATATCACCCGGTTGATTCTTCCGAAATGGCGTTTAAAACAGCTGCATCACTTGCGTTCAAGGCAGGTATGGAGCAGGCAAGTCCAGTTCTTCTTGAACCTATCGGTCATCTTAAGGTTTATGTACCCGACAGCTATACCGGTGATATCATCGGCGACATCAACAAACGCCGTGGTCAGATGCTTGGTATGACGCCTCAGGGTGATGGCATTACCCTTATTGAGGGCGAAATCCCGATGGCTGAAATGCATACCTATTCCTCAGACCTGCGTTCAATGACTCAGGCAAAGGGTAGCTATGAATTTGAGTTTGAAAGATATCAGGATGCTCCCCAGAACATAGTTGATAAAATAATTGCTGAGAGTAAGTCAGATAAGTAAAGCCAAAATTTAAAGGCGGTGCGAAATGCACCGCCTTTTCGTTATGTATAAATATTAGTTAAGTGAAAGTCTTTACTTTTCGTCTTTATAAATTTCCTTAAAGTACTTGTAAGTATCAACCTTTAATTCGCCACAAGCATCTTCGTCGCAAGCGATAATTCCACATTTGTGAAGCTGAAGAGCGCTGATGGTCCATGCATGGTCAACACCGCCCTCAACACAGTGGCGAAGTGCGCGTGCTTTATGGTGGCCATTTATAAGAAGAAGAACTTCTTTTGAGTCACATACTGTACCTACACCAACAGAAAGTGCTGTTTTCGGTACTTTGTTGGGGTCATTGTCAAAGAAACGAGAATTAGCGATCATAGTATCCTGTGTCAGACCGCGGACACCTGTACGGGAAGTGAGCGAAGTAAATGGTTCGTTAAAAGCGATGTGACCGTCTACGCCGCTTCCGCCAAGGAAAAGGTCAATGCCGCCATATGAGGCAATTTTGTCCTCGTAACGCTGACATTCAGCCTCAAGGTCATCAGCCATACCATTGAGAATATTAATATTTTCTCTTGGGATGTCGATGTGGTTAAAGAAGTTGTCATGCATAAAATACCAGTAACTCTGTTCGTGCTCTCTGGGAAGACCAACATATTCATCCATGTTGAAAGTTACAACATTTTTGAAGGTAACAGTGCCGGCTTTGTTCATTTCAATAAGCTTTTTATATACACCAAGAGGTGACGAGCCGGTAGGAAGCCCCAATATAAACGGACGGTCCTCTTTGTGATTGTTGATTGCATTAGCAATGTGCTTTGCAGCCCATGCGCTCATTTCATCATAGTTGCTTTTAATAATAAGTTTCATTTTTAATCACTCTCCCAAGCTAGTTTAAATATTTATTATTCTTATAAGTCTATTATATCGTTTTTTTGTAATTTGTCTAGTCATTTATAGGATTTTTTGAATAAAATTAGGCATTTGAAAAATTTATTCTTCAACTCTTAGTCTTTCAACAAGCTTTTCGTCGGGGGTAACATACACAGTGTAATTTGTTTCATAAATTACAAATCCAGGCTTTGAACCGTTGGGTTTACGAATGTTTTTGATAAGTGTGTAATCCACTGCAACACCGGTTGACTTTTGAGCCTTGCTGTAATATGCGGCAATGGTTGCTGCCTCAACAAGCGTGTTATCGGGAACCTTGCCGGTTCCTTCTGTTCGGATAAGTGTATGCGAGCCGGGAATGTTTTTTGTATGCAGCCACATATCGGTGGAATATGCTGTGCGGATTGTCAGCTCGTCATTTTGCTTGTTGTTTCTGCCGACTAAAATGGTGTAGCCGTCGGAGGAAATAAATTTAATCGGTGCAGACTTTTTTTGTGCCTTTTTCTTTTTTGGATTTCCTGCCGAAATATACCCTTGCTCTGCAAGTTCCTCGCGTATTTCGCTTATGTCTGTATAGCTTGAAGCGCGATTTACGCTGTCTAAGACGGTTTCAAGATATGCCTTTTCTTCAAGGGACTCTTCGAGCTGTCTCTTTGAGTGTTCTTCAGTTGCCTTTGCCTTTGTAAACAGCTTGTAGTATCTTTGCGCGTTCTTTGATGGCGAAAGTTCCGGTTTTAGCGGAATTTCTATTTCCTCAAGATTTTCGCTGTAGTAGTTCTGGAGCGTCACCGTTTCTGCTCCCGTGGGTAACTGATATAGATTTGCAGTCAGCAGGTCACCGTAGATTTTGTATTTGTCACGGTCACCTGCTTTTCGTATGTTTTCGGTGTGGAGTGTTATTTTCTTTTCGCAACGCTCAAGGTTGTTGTTGATTACCTTAAGCGTTCCCGCAGATTTCTGGGAAAGCCGGTCGTGCAAATCCCGTTCGGCAAAAAAGGTCTCAATCGCTTCGCTGAGCGATTCGCAGCTCTTTACTTTGCCAAGTCCGGAGTATTGCAAAAGCTCCACGCACGAGAATGCAACAGGCTTGCCTGAGTCAATGTCCAATGCAACACAGCCGCCAAAGGGACGAGAAAGGTAATTTTTTATAAAACCAATGGTGTGAATGGCAAATTTTTCTGCATCGATATCAGAGATAAAAGTTTTTGTGTTGCCGGTGTGACGATGAACAATTTCCCGTGCCAAAAGAGGACTCATACCAATAAATTCCGATACAAGAAACTTATCTAAAAGTATGTCGGCAGATGTTGATTTCAGCTTTTCGCAAAGTTTGGTTTCATCTGCCTTTGATGGGTCGGTTTTGTCCTGCGCCGGAGGCGACTCGTAAAAAAGTCCGGGCAGAACCTGACGCACAGCACTGGTGGTAAAGTCAATATGCTTTATGCTGTCAATTATTTTGTTGTCGTTTTGGATAAGTATAATATTACTGTGCCTGCCCATAATCTCAACAATCAGACTTTTTTCGGTCAGGTCACCCATTTCGGTGTAACATTCAATATCAATACGGATTACTCGGTCAAAGCCTTGTTGGGTAATTCTTTTTATCTTACCGCCGGCAAGATGCTTTCTCAGAATCATACAAAAAAGCGGAGCGGTAATGGGATTTTCGCGGTTTCTTTGGGTCAGATGCAGTCTGGGGTTTGAGGTTGCTGCGGAAATTACCATACGGAAAAGACCCTCCCGTGTACGGATGGAAACGGTAAGTTCGTCCTTTTCGGGCTGGTGTATTTTGTCAATTTTTCCGCCTGTGAGTATGTCACATAATTCTGCCACAATTCCGTGTGTTACAAATCCGTCAAATGCCATAAATCTAAACCTCTTTTACAAAAAACATTTATTTTAAACAGTATACAACAAACTTTAGAAATTTTCAAATATTTATTTGATTTTTTCGGAAATATATGGTATACTCTTAATAAGTATCTTAAAATGGCGGAAATTGTGTGTAAATATACGCCAAAGGAGGCATTTGCAATGCTTAAAAGTATGACAGGTTTCGGCAGAGCCGAAAAACTGATTGACGGTTTTGAAGTTAAGGTTAATTTAAAGTCGGTTAATCACAGATATATGGACGCATCTATCAGAGTTCCCAAATACTATTCGTTTGTGGAGGACAAAATTCGTCAGGCGGCAACAAAGTATATTTCCCGTGGTAAGGTTGAAATTTTTGTTTCGGTTGAACGCACTGAGGGCAGCGGCAAAACTGTTACCATTGACAGTGAAATTGCGCAGAACTATATAAATGCCCTTAAAAGTCTTACGGAATTCGGGATTGAAGATGATGTAAAGATTTCAACAATCTCTCAGTACCATGACATTTTCAAAATCGAAAGCGATGAGGAAGATGAGGAAAGAATTACCGCAATGATAATTGAGGTATTTTCTGAAGCTGCAGAAGACTTTGTAAATATGCGTATAAACGAGGGCAAGAATATGGAAGCAGATATTCTCTCGCATCTTGATTGCCTTGCCGAAAACCTTGCAGAGGTTGAAAAACGGTATCCTGCAATTGTTGCAGAGTACAGAGCACGCCTTGAAAAGAAGATTTCCGAGGTTCTTGAGGATAAGAATGTTGACGAAACAAGAATCATCACTGAGGCAGCAATCTTTGCTGAAAAGACAGATATTGGTGAGGAAACAGTGAGACTTGCAAGCCATATCAAGGAATTTAAGAAGATGATATGCACAGACGAGCCGATTGGTAAAAAGCTTGACTTTATGATTCAGGAAATGAACCGCGAAACAAACACTATGGGTTCAAAGGCAAACGATGTTGAGATTGCCAAGCTGATAGTCAATATGAAATCTGAGATTGAAAAGATAAGAGAACAAATTCAGAACATAGAATAAAACAGGTGATAAATTATGAAACTCATAAACATTGGATTTGGTAATATCGTATCGGGCGACAGAGTGGTTGCAATTGTCAGCCCCGAATCTGCACCTATCAAGCGTATCGTGCAGGATGCACGTGACAAAGGCCTTTTGATTGATGCCTCTTGCGGACGCCGTACCCGTGCGGTTATTATAACCGACAGTGACCATATTATTCTGTCTGCAATCCAGACCGAAACTATTGCAGGTCGTGCAGCGGTTAAGGAAGACGTAGTTGAAACCCGTGACGAAGGAGAAATCGAGAATGAAGAATAAAGGCAGACTTTTTGTTATCTCCGGACCTTCAGGTGTGGGTAAGGGTACGGTTTGCAAATTGATTCTTTCAAGAAATGATGATATTAAACTATCGGTATCCGCAACAACCCGTACACCAAGAACAGAGGATACGGAGGGTGTAACATATTACTTCAAATCCAAAGCGGAATTTGAAAAAATGATCGAGGATTCGGCATTTCTTGAATGGGCTGTGTATAACGGCAACTATTACGGAACACCCCTCTCCGCAGTTGAGAATAATCTGGAAAGCGGAATAAGCGTTATTCTTGAAATTGATGCTCAGGGTGCGCTTGATGTAAAGAAAAAACGTCCCGATGCAGTTCTGATATTTATTGCTCCGCCCGATAAGGACACACTTTTTGAGCGGCTTAAAGGTAGAGGCACAGAGGGCGACGAGGAAATTGCAAAACGTATTGCCGCTGCCGACTGGGAACTCAGCCAGATGGAGAAGTATGATTATACCGTTGTAAATGATGATTTGGATACCGCGGTAATTAACATAGAAAATATAATGCAAAGCGAAAAGGAGAAGATGTAAAATGATGATTTATCCCCCCATTACCGAACTGGTAAAAAAGACAGGTAGCAGATATGCTCTGGTAATAGAAACAGCAAAGAGAACCAGACAGCTGGTTGAAGGAGCACAGAAGCTTTCTGAGGTTGAAACTTCAAAGGATGTTACAGTTGCAGTTAACGAAATTTATGAAAATAAAATCGAGGCTGTTGCCAAGGTAAAGGGTGTTGAAGTTGCTCCGGCAGCTACAGACAACACAACTGAGCTTTAATACTTGAGGGACTGCTCTGTATCTGAGGTAGTCCCTTACTTATTAATATGTAAATTACGGGAAAGTGAAAAACTTATGATTGTAAAGGTAGTTCTCAACAACAAGGAGCAGAATATTGACCGCACCTTTGACTATGAAGTCCCAGAAGGTCTTGAGGACAAAATGAAAATAGGTATGCGTGTGCTTGTCCCCTTTGGCTTCCGCAATAAATTGGTGGAGGGCATTGTTGTTGGTATGCCGGAAATTAGTGAGTTTAATTCTTTAAAACCGGTCAGCAAGATTTTAGGAACAGAGCCGGTCTGCCCGCCCGATACATTAAAGCTATGCCTTTGGATAAGTCAAAAGTATTTCTGCTCACTATATCAAGCGATACGCCTCACCACTCCGCCGGGTATGACCTCCGGCGTGGGAGAAAAAACCGAGAACTATGCACGCCTTGCAGTTGATAGGGATACTGCTTTTGAGATTAAAGAGGAGTTTAGGCAAAACCGTGCCGTTGCCCGTGCAAGAGTGCTTGAGGCACTTATAATGTCGGACGATATCCCCCTTGCAAAGCTCATCAGGGAAAAGGGCGGCACATACGATGCGGTCAGATACCTTAAAGAAAAAGGCTATATAACTGTTGAAAGCGAGCAGGTGGTACGTGAAGCGTACAACGAAGAAAAGTACGAAAAAACAACTGCGTACACACCTACCGAGGAGCAGAAAATGGTTATAGGCCACTTGTACAAGCGGATAGATTTGGGAGAGCACGAAAAGATACTTCTCCGTGGTGTTACCGGAAGCGGCAAAACCGAGGTGTTTTTGCAGGCGATTGAACGGGTAATGGAAAAGGGGAAGAATGCAATAATGCTTGTCCCTGAAATATCTTTGACACCGCAAATGGTTCAAAGATTTGTAGGCAGATTCGGTAACCGTGTCGCAGTAATCCACAGTGCATTGTCAAATGGCGAGAGATTCGACCAGTGGAACCGTATAAAAAAAGGCGAGGTTCGTGTGGTTGTCGGCGCAAGGTCAGCTATTTTTGCTCCTATGAAAAATGTCGGGATAATAATTCTTGACGAGGAACACGAAAATAGCTACAAATCGGAAACAACACCAAGATACCACGCAATTGAGGTCGCGGAAAAAATGTCAGAAGACGCAAGCTGTGTTCTGCTTTTAGCATCAGCAACACCCTCGGTAACCGAGTATTTTAAGGCGAAAAACGGGGGTTATACCCTGTTCGAGATGACAAAGCGCTATAACGAGGGGGCAATGCCAACAGTTAAAATTGTTGATATGCGTGGCGAGCTTTTTGAGAACAAAAATCGTTCCCCGCTCAGCCTTGCACTTCAGGCAGAGTTAAAAAAGAACTTGTTTATCGGGCAAAAGACTATACTATTTTTAAATCGGCGTGGGTATTCAACCTTTGTGTCCTGCCGTGAATGCGGGGAGGTAATCAATTGCCCCGATTGCAGTATTGCAATGACCTATCACAAAAAATCCGATTCTTTGTCCTGTCATTATTGCGGCTATACAATGAAGAATGTATGTGAGTGTCCCGATTGCGGCTCAAAATATGTGAGATACTTCGGCACGGGTACACAAAAGATAGAAGAAGAACTCAAAAATTTGTTTCCAGAGGCTAAGGTTCTCCGGATGGATACCGATACAACATCACAAAAAGGCGGCCACGAACGAATTCTTGATAAGTTTAAAAACAAGGGTGCAGATATACTTTTGGGGACTCAAATGGTAACAAAAGGTCTTGATTTTCACGATGTTACATTGGTTGGTGTGCTTGCGGCGGATACAGCACTTGCTGTTGATGATTTTCGTGCCAATGAGAAAGGTTTTTCGCTTTTTACCCAAGTTTGCGGCAGAGCGGGCAGAGGTGATGTTCCGGGCCGTGCAATAATCCAGACCTATCAGCCGTTTAACGCAACTGTGAATTTTGCAAAAAATCACGATTACGAGGGCTTTTATGAAAATGAGATAATACAAAGAAAAAGGTTGAATTATCCCCCGTTTTGTGACATAATATATATTATGGTCACGGGCGAGGAAGAAGCACTTGTTAAACAATATTCAGAAGAAATTGGTGACAAAATAAAAAAGAAAATGCAAAGCGATAAAAACATTTTCTCAATTCTTGGTCCGGCTCCTGCTCCGATTGAAAAAATACGGAATAACTATCGTTACAGAATTCTGCTTAAATGCAAGAACAAGGACGATTCTCACAGCTTTTTGCGGAGCATTTACGAAGAGCACGAAAAGAATAGTAAAAAGACATTTTTGACAATCGATACAAACCCTATAAATATGTACTGATGAATAAAAAAGAGAGGTAACGAAAATGGCGATAAGAAATATAGTTAAGCATGGCGATGAGGTGCTTACAAAAAAATGCAGAACAGTTGAAAAGTTTGATGAAAGACTTGAAATGCTTATAGATGATTTATTTGATACACTCTATGACTCGGGCGGTGCAGGACTTGCCGCTCCGCAGGTGGGCGTTATGCGACGTGTTGCAGTTATAGATATAGATGATAAACCGTATGAGCTTGTAAATCCCGAAATTATTGCAACCGAGGGCGAACAGACCGGCGCGGAGGGTTGCCTCAGCTACCCCGGTAAATTCGGTATTGTTACAAGACCAATGAAGGTCAGAGTAAAGGCTCAAGACCGATATGGCGAATGGCACGAATATGAGGGAGAGGAACTCCTTGCCCGTGCATTCTGTCACGAAATCGACCATCTTGACGGAAATATGTTTATGGACCTTGTTACCGAATGGATTGAGGTTGAAGACGAGGACTAATTCGCAGAGAGGATTGAACTGATTTGAAAATTCTGTTTATGGGAACACCGGACTTCGCAGTTCCCTGTCTTGATATACTGATTAAAAGTGAATATGAGGTCTGCGGCGTTGTAACCCAGCCGGACAAGCCTCAGGGTAGAGGCCACAAGCTGACCCCACCGCCGGTTAAGCGGTTGGCAATGGAAAACGGAATTGAGGTATTCCAGCCCGAAACCTTGAAAGACTTTGCGTTTAAACCGGAGCTTGAACGCCTAAACCCTGATATGATTGTTGTTGTGGCGTACGGCAAAATTCTGCCGGAATATATACTTAACTTCCCAAGGTATGGATGTATCAATATGCACGCATCACTATTGCCGAAATATCGTGGTGCAGGCCCGATACAGTGGTCGGTTATAAACGGTGAGGAAAAAACCGGTATAACCTCAATGCTGATGGAAAAGGGGCTTGATACAGGCGATATGCTTCTGAAAGTTGAAACTGAAATTGGTGAATACGAGACAGCAAGTGAACTTCATGACCGCCTTATGATTATGGGTGCAGAGCTTCTCATGAAAACAATTGAGGGAATAAAAACAGGCGAAATAATCCCTGAAAAACAAAATGACGATGACTCCTGCTATGCCCCTATGATAAGCAAGGAAACGGCAAAAATCGACTGGTCAAGGTCGGCAAAGGTGGTTTCAAAACTAATTGCAGGAATGAATTCCTGGCCTATTGCACACACTCTATATAAGGGCGAGATGCTGAAAATTTACCGAGCAACCGTCAAGGGTGCAGCAAAAGGTAAAATTGGTCAGATTCTTGCTGCAAACGAAAACGGAATTGAAATTCTTTGCGGTGACGGTGTAAGTATTCTTGCAACCGAAGTGCAGTTTGCCGGCTCAAAGGCAATGAGGGTTCGTGACTACTTAAACGGACACTCGATTGAAGAGGGCGAAATTCTCGGCTAAGAAAGGAACAAAATTATGTTTGGTCTTGGATATTTTTACGGAATTGATATAACATATATTATCTTTGTTATGCCGGCATTGATTTTTGCAATGTATGCGCAGAGCAAGGTTAATACAACGTTTAATAAGTACAGAACCGTCAACAACAGACGTGGATACACGGGTGCAGAAATTGCGCGGCGTATTCTGGATATGAATGGACTAAGTAATGTTATTGTTGAGCGGGTTGCAGGCAATCTGACCGACCACTTTGACCCTAAATCAAATGTTGTCAGACTTTCCGATGCAACCTATTCAAGCACATCTGTTGCGGCAATAGGAGTTGCTGCACACGAGGTAGGACACGCTGTTCAGTATGCAGAGGGTTATACGCCTATTAAGGTTCGAAATGCAATTGTTCCCGTGGTTCAGATCGCGTCTTATGCTGCGTGGCCGCTTGCGATATTCGGTATATTATTCAGCTTTTCGGGTCTTGCAAATTTTGGTGTTATTTTGTTTGGCCTTGTTGTTCTGTTTCAGCTTATAACGCTCCCTGTTGAGTTCAATGCATCAAACAGAGCGATAAAGACATTGGGTGATAATGCAATTTTAGATGTAGAGGAGCTTTCAGCATCCAGAAAGGTACTCAGTGCTGCGGCAATGACATACGTTGCTTCGGCAGCTGTAGCGATTGCAAACCTTTTAAGACTTCTCGCACTTGTAGGACGAAATAACAGAGATTAAAGGAAAAGAGCAGATAAAGATGACGGCACGGGAATCCGCCCTCAGGGCGTTACATAGTATAGATACTCAGGGTGCATATATAAATGTTGCCCTTAAGCAGGCATTGTCTGTTGACGGAATGTCCCAGCCAGATAAGGGACTTGTAACCGAAATTATTTATGGAGTGGTGTCAAACAAAACCGCAATAGATTATATAATTTCGCAGTTTTCAAAGGTTAAACTCAAAAAAATGTCGCCGTGGGTACTGGCAATTCTTCGGATGGGCGTATTCCAGATTTTTTATATGGATAAAATTCCCCATAGTGCCGCTTGCAACGAGGCGGTAAAGCTTGCAAAAAAATATTCTCACGGCGCAGGTGCAGGGTTCGTAAATGGTGTGCTCAGAAGTGTTTCAAGAGAATGTGATAGCTTTAAATTTCCCCAAACCGGAAATCCTGTTGCAGACTTGTCGATTGAATATTCTTATCCCGAATGGATGACAGAAAAGCTTGTGGATGAATATGGTGCAGAAAAATGTGCTGCGCTTTATGCGGAAAGCCGCAAAGCACATGGCGTGTGTATCCGTGTAAATACACTTAAAACAACTAAAGCAGAATTAATCACAATCTTAGCTGATGAGGGTGTAGAATGTGAAAATATTGAGGGTATGGATAATGCCCTTGTGATACACGGCAAATTTAATGCGGAAGCGTCGCAGCCATACCGTGACGGGCTTTTCTCACTGCAGAATATTTCGTCACAAATGGCGGTTGAAGCACTTGCCCCACAAAAGGACGATTTTGTTATTGATATGTGTGCTGCACCGGGCGGCAAAAGCTGTGCTGCGGCAGAGCGAATGGGTAACGAGGGCAAGGTTTTATCCTTTGATGTGTTTGACCATAAAATAAAGCTGATACAAAATGCGGCAAAGCGTCTTGGTATCAGCATAATAGATGCAAGAGTGGGTGATTCGACCGTTCCTTGTGAAGAACTGTTGGGCAAAGCCGACAGAGTGCTTGCAGATGTTCCGTGTTCGGGACTCGGCGTTATCCACAAAAAGCCGGATATTAAATGGAGCCGTAAGGAATCTGATATAGCGGAGCTTTGTGAAATACAGGCGAAAATTCTTGAGGTTGCGGCATCGTATGTTAAAGACAGCGGTGTGCTTGTTTACAGCACCTGCACAATTCTTCCGGAGGAAAACAGACTCCAAATTCAAGAATTTTTAAAACACCACAATGAATTTGAAAAAATATCCGAACAACAGATATTGACCGGAGCGCTTGGTGAAAGCGGATTTTATATTTGTAAAATGGTGAAAAGAAATGAAAACAGAACTATTAAGTCTTAACTTAAGTGAGCTTGAGGAACTTGTCAAAGATATGGGACAGCCAAAGTTTCGCGGTAAGCAGATATATGAATGGCTGTATAAGGGTGCGGAAACCTTTGAGGAAATGAAAAATCTTCCCAAAGACTTTCGGCAGAAACTTTCAGAGGAGACATATATTGGTGCGGCAAAAATTGCAGAAAAATTTGTCTCAAAGATTGACGAAACCCGTAAGTATCTGTTACAATTAAATGATGGGAATTATGTTGAAGCGGTTCTTATGAAATACGAGTACGGCTACACAATTTGTATATCCACTCAGGTCGGCTGCAGAATGGGTTGTAAGTTCTGTGCATCTACCATCGGCGGTAAAGAACGAGACCTTAGTGCAGGGGAGTTACTCAGCCAGATAATCTGCGTGCAAAAGGATTTGGGACAGAGAATTTCCAATATAGTTATGATGGGTATAGGCGAGCCGCTTGATAACTTTGATAATGTATTAAAGTTTATCGAGCTTGTCAATGCACCGGGAGGACTTAATATCGGGCAGCGACATATTTCGCTGTCAACCTGCGGTCTTGCGGAAAAAATGCGGGAGCTTGCCGACAGAGAACTACAGATAACTCTGTTGATTTCTCTCCACGCACCGAATAATGAAAAGCGCTCGGCAATTATGCCGATTAACAAAAAGTATTCCGTTGAGGAAGTGCTGTCAGCCTGTGATTATTACATAGAAAAGACGGGTAGGCGTATTTCCTTTGAATATACGTTGATTTCAGGGGTGAATGACTCCATAGCAGAGGCTGACGAGCTTGCAACACTTCTCCGTGGTAAATTGTGCCATGTAAATCTTATCCCTGTTAACAAGGTTGAGGAAACTGGATTTGAAAAAGGCGACAAGGCGCGTATTGAGGCGTTCAGAAAACAGCTTGAAAAACGTGGAATACAGGCAACTGTTCGCCGTGAAATGGGTAGCGATATAAATGCCGCTTGCGGACAGCTGCGGAAGAAAAAGAACTTGGAACAAAAATGTGACTAATAGACTTGAAAAACAGTCCTCCAAAGGGACAGAAAGGCAATGATAGTATGGTTATTGAAGTATGTGGTCTGACCAACAAAGGCAGACTCCGTGAACTTAACGAAGACAACTTCATAATATGCGGCTTTGATGATGGCAAACTTCAGGGTATCGCGGTCCTTGCCGATGGTATGGGCGGACACAACGCTGGTGAAGTAGCGAGTGCCAAAGCTGCAGAGTTAATAGCTCTTGATTTGGTGGGCAGACTCGACGAGCCAGACGAAAGAAAGTTAAATCAGAATATGGCGTCTGCAATAGACTTTGCAAATTCTGAAATTTACAGGATGTCTCTTCATAACAGGGAACAGGCAGGTATGGGTACAACTTTGGTAGTGTCGCTTGTTAAGGATGGCAAAGTTAAAATTGCCAATATTGGTGACAGCCGTACCTATGTGGTGACCGAAAAGAAGATACGCAAGATTACGGTGGATCATTCGGTTGTTGAAGAGCTTGTCAAAAGCGGCTCAATTACACCCGAGGAGGCTCGTAACCATCCGGATAAAAATATTATAACCCGTGCTGTTGGAACAGAGGAATATGTAGACGCAGATTTTTATGAATACACCCCCATGGGTGGTGAAACAATTCTTATGTGCAGTGACGGTCTTTATGAAATGGTTACTGATAAGGAAATAAGGAACATAGTAAATAAATACGAAGATTTGAAAGAGGCAGTAAAAGCCTTGATTGATGCGGCAAACGAAAACGGCGGCGTAGATAATATAACAGTTGTTGCCCTTCGATTTAAAAAGGGGGAGGAAAACATATGACTTTAATTGGTAAGGTTCTTGCGGACCGTTATGAAATACTTGAAGAAATAGGAAGCGGCGGAATGGCCGTTGTTTACAAAGCAAAATGCCGTCTGCTCAATCGTTTTGTTGCGGTAAAGGTTTTAAGACCCGACCTGCAGAATGACGATGAATTTGTGCGTCGCTTCAATGTTGAGGCTCAGGCTGCAGCAAGCCTCACTCATCCCAATATTGTATCAATATTCGATGTTGGCAACGAGGGAGGTCTCCACTACATTGTAATGGAATATATTCAGGGTGTAACGCTTAAGGAGTATATTGACGAAAAGCATATTCTTCCCTGGCGTGAAGCAGCAGGCTATGCAATTCAAATTGCCCAAGGTCTTGAACAGGCACATAAAAATTCCATTATCCATCGTGATATCAAGCCACACAATATAATAATAAAGGAAGACGGCGTGCTCAAGGTTACCGACTTTGGTATTGCCCGTGCTAATGTTCAAAAAACAATGACCTGTGAGGACAGTGCAATCGGCTCTGTTCATTATATATCACCCGAACAGGCAAGAGGCGGATATACCGACGAGCGTTCGGATATCTATTCACTGGGTATCGTTTTATATGAAATGTTAACGGGAACAGTTCCCTTTGACAGCGACCGTCCGGTAACAGTTGCAATTATGCATCTTCAGGAAAAACCTGTTCCGCCCAGAGAGAAAAATCTCAGTATTCCTCTTGCACTGGAACGTATTGTGCTTAAGGCGATAACAAAAGAGGTTTCGTCAAGATACAAAACAGCGGCAGAAATGGCAGCAGATCTCGAAAGTGTTCTCAATGACCCCAGCCGTGAAGTGGTTAAAGTCCCAGAACCGGCAGAAAATCCGGCAGAGGATATGGGCGCAACCAAAAAGATGCCTGCAGTAAAGCTCGAAACAATTGAAAAGATTGAAGTAGTTGAGGAAGAGGTTAAGGAAGAGGTTAAGGAAGAGGTTAAACCTGTAAACACTCCTCCGAAACAACCCGTGAAGAAAGCTAAGCCTGCCAATATTGACAGGAAAAAAGAAAAGAAGGTAATCACAGTTGCAATTGCCTGTGCTGTTGCGGTAATTCTTTTGATTTCAGTTGCATTTTTGTCAATTACTGGCATAGGTGGAATGATTATGGGCAGCAAAACAGTTGATATTCCCGACCTTGAAGGTATGCTCTATGAGGAAGCGGTTGAGAAGTATGTAAATGTTGATAATGAAAATGCGGAATACAGATTCAACATCATCAAGGGCAAGAGTGTTGAAAACAATCTGAAAGAGGGAACAATTCTTAGTCAGGACCCCGAGGGTGGAAGCAAGGTTAAAAAGAAGGATGTTGTTGTAATTACAGTTGAACTCAGTGCCGGAAGCTCTGAAATAATACTCAAAAGCTACACAAGATATAAGGATTCAAGAAATGTAGAGCTTGAAATGGAAAATCTCGGACTACGTGCCGAGTTTGTTGAAGAATTCAGCGACACAATTCCAACAGGCTCGATAATCAGTCAGGAGCCTCAGTCGGGTGCAACGGTTAAAAAGGGTGATAAGATTACATTTTATGTAAGCAAAGGTCCGGAAGAGAACGAACCCGACGAGGGAGAGAATAAGCCTTCCAACAATGATAACAAGCCAAGTGGCGGCAACACCACCACAGAAAAACCGGAAGACCCAAAACCTCCGGTTCAGAAAAAGAGTACAATGCTGACCCTTTACGGACCTAAAAATAAAGCCAGCGCTTTGGTGCAGGTAAATGTAAATGGTTCAAATGTATACAGTAAAAATCTTGCTCAGGGAACAAGTGATGTGGTACGCCTTGAGGGAACATCAAGCAGCGTGGAGGTTGAAATTTTCCACGACGGAGTATCTCAGCAAAAGAGCACAGTTAAGCTTCACTAAAAAAGGAGAGACTGATGAAGAGTCTTGAAGGAGTTATCGTAAAAGGCATAGGTGGCTTTTATTATGTCGACACAGCTGACGGCTTGATTGAATGTCGTGCAAGAGGAATTTTTCGTAAAAAAGGAATGTCTCCGCTTGTGGGTGATGAGGTTGTTATATCAACCGAGGACGGAAAAACCGGTGCGGTGGACGAGATAAAGCCACGCCGCAACTCGCTTATCAGACCGGCAGTAGCCAATGTTACACATATGATGGCTGTAGTTGCGCTTGAAAGCCCTAAACCCAATCCATATGTTCTTGACAAGCTGATTGCTTCGGCAGAATTTGCAAACCTTAAAATTTCGGTTTGCTTTAATAAAAGTGACCTCGTAGGGGATACAAGCCTTGCAGAGGTGTATTCCTCTGCAGGTTTTAATACGGTCATAGCCAGTGCGGCGGAAAATGTAAATGTCGATGGACTAAAAGCCTTACTAAAAGATGAAATAACCGTTTTTGCAGGTAACTCCGGTGTCGGAAAATCAAGCCTGCTCAACAGAATAATGGAAAGAGACTTGTTTGAAACCGGCAAAATAAGCGATAAAACAGAGCGAGGCAGACACACAACCAGACATTCCGAACTGGTCAGCTTGCCCTTTGGAGGTTATATAATTGACACTCCAGGGTTCAGCTCGTTTGAATTGGATATGATTCCCCTTGAGGAACTGTCCGGACTGTTCAGAGAGTTCAAAAACCATACAACAGGATGCAGATTTCTGGACTGCCGCCACATATCAGAGCCTAATTGTAGTGTTACGGCGGCGATTGAAAATGGCGAAATTTCACAAGTGCGTCACGAAAGCTACAAACAGCTTTATGATGAAATAAAAAAAGCTAAACAAAATCAATTCTAAGGAGAATACAGATTATGAAAAACATTAAAATTGCACCCTCTATTCTTGCAGCAGATGCAGCAAATCTTGCAGAGGAATTGAAAAAAATTGAAGTTGGCGGAGCTGACTATGTCCATGTGGATGTAATGGACGGTCACTTTGTTCCCAATATGGGATTTTCACCCGATATCACAAAAATGCTCAGGAAACATTCAAACCTTGTTTTTGATGTGCATCTTATGATTTCTGAGCCTATGAAGTACATAGAAACTTTCGTAAAGGCAGGCGCAGACATTGTAACCTTCCATCACGAGGCGGTTGAAAACCCTGCAGAGGTTATTGATTATATCCACAGCCTTGGCGTAAAGGCGGGCGTTTCCGTTAAGCCGGGTACAGATGTTGCAGTTGTTGCACCATATCTTGAAAAGCTTGATTTACTCCTTATAATGACTGTTGAACCAGGCTTTGGTGGTCAGTCTTATATCGAGGCAATGAACGACAAAATCAAAAAGGCAAGAACTATGATTGACGCTCTCGGCAAGGATATTGACCTTGAGGTTGACGGTGGTGTTACAGCAAAGAATATAGATATGCCTGCCGGCAGTGGTGCAAATGTAATGGTTGCAGGCTCTGCCGTGTTTAAGGCGGAGGATATTCCGGCTGTTATTGCTGAAATGAGAGCTGCTGCAAAATGAGATGTTTCATATTTGGCTCAGCTCCAATAGAGTCTTATAACTATCTTAAGAGCACAGATTTTAGCGACTCGCTGATTATATGTGCTGACGGTGGAATAAAACACGCCGAAGCACTCGGCTTGACCCCCGATGTATGGCTGGGTGATGGAGATTCATTGAGCGGTGACAATATTGAGGTCAGGGAACGCTATACATTTCCCGTACGCAAGGATAATACCGATATGGACCTTGCAATTGAGCTTGCTCTTGAAAAGGGCTGCAGGGATATTACCGTTATCGGCGGTATAGGTGGAAGACGCGACCACGAGTTTTCGCATTTCTGCCTGCTGAAAAAGCTTCTTGAAAACGGTGCAAGGGGTCGCTTTATCGACGAGAAGAATGAGATTTCAATGGAGGATAAAAGCTTTACTGTTTACCCTGATGATAAGAAGTATATTTCGTTCTTTCCCTTTGGCGGTGATGTAACGAACTTCTCGGTTAAGGGACTCAGATACGATGCAGAGGGTATGTACCTTTCGTGCAGTAAGGTGCAGGCAAGCAGTAATTGCTTTGACGGCGAAAATGAAGCGTATGTAACATTTGACAGCGGATATGTTCTTGTGATAAGGTCAAACGACTAAATTTAACAGAGGTAATGATATGAAAAAGATAATTGCAGTGATTTTGTGTTTGAGTTTTATTCTGACAATGCTTTCGGGAATGATTGTTTTTGCTGATACTGGAACTGCATCAAGTTATGCTGTGATTCAAAGAAAAAACAGTCCCGAGCTTGAAAAGAATGGTAAGGTTAATGAAAAAGGAATTAGCCTTGATAAAACTGCAAATATATATACTGTTTCAGCGGTGTCGGATTTAGGAACAGAAGAAAATGTAAGAGTCGAGCTGTCTACTCTTTTAAATATTGCAACAGCACATACGTCTGGTAAGATAACTCCGAATATTACGATTAAAACCGACATTATAACTGTAAATCTTGATCGTGAATTTGTTGAGAGCCTATCGAAAAAGAGTAAAAACAAAACGGTATTTTTTGAGGTTAAAAAGGCTGTTGGTATAGAGGATGCAATAATTCAAAGACTTATGCCTGATGCAAAAATTGAGATAAACTATTGCTTTACAAATGCGGACGGCGAAAAACTTGACCCATCGGGTAAGCTCACTGCCAGCGTGCCGTTTACATCATATACAACTCAAAATGTTCGTATTTATGAAATTCAGGACACGATGGTTGTGGATATGAAGGCGGAATATAAAGAAAATATACTTTCATACAACGGCTCGCCAACGGCAAGAGTGCTGATTTCTGAGGAGAATATTGTGGAAATTACAGGTCGTACTCTTGACCTGCAGGGTACAATTTCACTTGTTTTCTATGCGCAAATCGAGGGGATAGACCCAAGCCGTGTAAAAATGCTCTTCTGGGAAAGTGAGCAGTCGCGATATGTTAAAGATACTGCAGATAGAATTGTCGATATGGTTGGCAAGGATAAAAATGGATATAGATTTGAGTACAAAAATATAACCTCAAAAGATATGAGTAAAAAAATCTATGCGCGGCTTATGGCAGAACACGAGGACGGAACTATCCGATACAGCATGATGCCCAGGGAAGCATACAGCGTAACCAAGTATGCTGAAAATATGATGAAGAATAAGTCACTGAAACCCCTGCTTATAAAAATGCTTAACTACGGAACAGCGGCACAGGAGTATTTTGGCAGTGAAAACGAGTCGGCAAATCTTGTTCTTAAACCGGGCGAAAGAGCGACCGACTTCACTAAAACCTATGAAAGTGCCGATGCGGTAATTGTAGAAAACAATGGAACAAAATCCTCCGCATATACAGCAGGAAAAACCATAAAACTTGAGGGTGATATTTCGATTAACTATTACGTCCTTGATGAACAACCATCCGAGGAGTCCGGAATGCTGTTCTGGAACGAGTACGATTATGCAGTGGCAAACTCTCATATAATGGGTACTGAAAGCCGAAAAGTGACTGAGTATGAGAAAAATGGTGATTACAAGGTTTATGCTTATACAAATATAGTTTCAAGACAAATGTATAACTCCATATATGCTCGTGCATACACCAAAGTGAATGGTGAGGTGCGATACGGAGATATTCATAAATACAGCGTTCGCGACTATGCGGCAAATCAGCTTGAAAAGAATTCAGACCCTAAGCTTGTAAAGGTTTTGAGATGCTTGATGCTTTATGGCGAAGAAGCAAAGAAATATTTTGATGGAATCTAAAATAAAGCTCCGGATTTATCCGGAGCTTTTCATATATCGCCGTATCTGGTGCGTATTCCGTTTTCAGTAAGTGCCGTAAGTATTTGTGTCTCAGTAAGAGTTTTGATAATCTGTGACTTCTTGTCCAGTATATGAACAATATAAAAGCAGTCATAGCTGAGGCGTTTTAGTATTGCAGATGCAACATCATTTTCATTTACGCACAATGTTTTGACAGAAAGTGAATGGCAATTCTGGATTTTTTCAGAATTTTGGAGAATTTCCCTGAGCGTAACCGTTGAAACAGCTTGCTGTTCGTCACAAAGATTTTGCAGCAGAAAAGCTGAAATAAGTATAAGCGAAAAATTAAAGTCAGAAATAAAGAATATAATTCCGGCAAATATAAGGAACAAAAAAATTAAATATTTGCTAAGTTTAATGGTGAAATTATAGGCTCGTATAATACCAAATCTTGCGGTTAAAAGTGATTTAACCATTCTTCCGCCATCAAGCGGCAGAATAGGAATAAGATTAACGAGACAAAGACAAAGATTGACATCTGCACCAAATTTAAAAAATTCTGATTGTGCAAAACGATAAAGAATTATACATGACCAGTAAAGTAGCAGACTTAAAGCGGGGCCGGCAAAGGCAATAATAAACTCTTTTTCCGAGCTTTGTATGTAGCCTGATTTAAGCCGTGCTGAAATGCCAAATGGGTATAACTCAATTCGGGACACCGAAACCGAAACTGCTCTTGCACAGATTATATGTGCAGCTTCGTGCAGAATTGCCGATAGATAGGCAACGGCAAAGGTGTGTGTGTATCCACCGTAAATGGCACATATAACGGTAGGTATAAGCCATATGCTGAATTTCAGATGCTTGCCTACTGGTATCTCAGATATTTTCGACAGTTGTTTTGGTATTTTCATTTGTGTTTTCCTCGGTTTCTGTATTGTTTAAAATTCGGTTTATTGTTGAAACAAATATGGTGGTGTCGGGTTTATAGCTAAGTGCAGACTTTGCGGCTTTTTTGAAAATTTCGGGTGATAAAGGTGCGCAAACTGCTGTAAAAATCACGATTGATGTTATTAACTGAAGAACAAATTTTTTGCCGTAGCTGCGTTTAGGTGACCTTTCACGGCTAGTATGACTTCGCCGTCTTTGGTATTCACTGTATTCTGCCATAGGTAGTCCCTCCTTTGTAAAAATATATGCCGCAACAAATAAGGTTATGCTTGAAAAGATAAGGCGTTTGGTGTATAATGAGTTTGCAAAGCAAACACTACGAATTGTCCTTGAAATGAATTGAAATTTAATAGTTTATTGATTATATAAAGAATTAAATGAAAAGACGCCAATGAGTTAGAATTAATGCTATTTGATAAGAAATATAAACTTGATGTTTCCATAATATGTGGTCAGGAGTAAAGTATGGGTATACGAAAAATTTTTCATAAATTTGTTGTTGGTTTTGAAAGATTGTTGGAGCCTTCTGTTCCTCAGCCGACAGAGGAAAAAAGGTATGGTAATACGGGAGAAGTTGACTTTATTCGTGAAATTAAATCGTATTTGCCTGATTGTAAGATAAAAAAGAATGTTATTATAAATACTTTAGAAGGCAATGCGGAAATCGACTGTCTTATCCTCTACAAAAATAAAATTTTTGCGGTAGAGATTAAACGTTGGAAAGGCTCGTTATATGAACAAGATGGTTGCTTTATTCAACGCAAATATGAAAAGTGGACAGGAGAAGTGCACAACAAAAATCATAAGTCTCCTTTCAAACAACTTGGACGTGCGATTTTCTTGTTACGAAAAAAATTTCCTGAATATGTATGGATAAATCCAATAGTTTTTTTTAAGGATGCAGATTTTATTGAAATAGATAGTGATAATGTGTGGTTTAATAACATTGAAACGCTTGTTTCTTATGTTGTTAAGGATGGAAAAAATACAAGGTATGATGCAACTGCTTTTTTTAACAAATGTGTGGCTGCAGATTATCTTTATTATGATTCCAAACGTCAACCCGTAGCTTGTATTATTTGTGATGAATTTTTGAATTTCAAAACAAAAACGGGAAAGACTATATCGCGTTGTGATATTAAAGAAATTAGAATTAATCATTATTGGTCTTATGATGAATTAAAAATATTAACATTTTCTGGGAAGATATATTCTTCAAAACGAGAAAAATCTTATGTCCATATAATTGATAATGGACAAAAAAAGAAGTATTCTCTAAGTAAATTGGATTACATAAAGCTTGGTGACGTTGTATAATAGAAAGGTAAATATTTTTTGCCTTGCCTGACATGATGATGTAGTTGGTGCCAAAGGGTTAAAAAAAGAAAACCTTTAATTCTAAATTTTAGATGAAACGAAGTTAACAAAGGAGAATAATTATATGGGTAGAGCAATTTTATCGGCAATTATCACATTGGTGATTGGATTGTTGACAATGAGTATATTTACAGGGGCTTTTGAAGTTGGCATTGTTGTCGCTATTGCTGTTATGGGGGCATTTATTATCTATTTCAATGAGAACAAGAAATAGAAAAAAATTTCTTTTACAAATAACCAAATACAAGTATAAAAAGGATTGAACTTATGAAAAGCTTTGAAACGAAATTTGAAGTGTGCTTAAGAAAGGTTCAAAAACCGGCACGCTATATAGGTAACGAATTTAACAGCGTTCACAAGGAGAATTTTTCAGACCTTGTATCATTTGCGTTCTGTTTCCCCGATGTTTACGAGGTGGGAATGTCGCATCTTGGTATGAAAATTCTCTATCATATGATGAATGAACGTCCGGATACAGTATGCGAAAGAGTCTTTGCACCATGGGTGGATATGGAGGAGGAACTGCGGAAAAATGATATTCCGCTACTTTCTCTTGAAAGTCATATTCCGGTGTCTGACTTTGATATTGTAGGATTTACCCTTCAGTACGAAATGAGCTATTCCAATGTAATAAATATGCTCGACCTTGCAAAGATTCCGCTTAAATCAGCAGACCGTGGCGAGAATGATACATTTGTATGTGCAGGCGGACCTTGTGCTTATAACGGCGAACCCCTTGCAGACATTGTAGACTTCTTTATCCTTGGCGAGGGCGAAGAGGTAAACAACGAAATTCTCGATGCCTATAAGGAATGGAAAGCTGAAAACGGCTCAAGGCTCGACTTCCTCGTAAAAATCTCTGCAATTGAGGGTGTTTATATCCCTGCATTTTATGATGTGGAGTATAACTGCGATTGCACTATAAAAACCATAAAGCCAAACCGTGAGGACGTGCCCCTAAAGGTGAAAAAACGCATAATTAAAAACCTTGATGATGCGTATGTTCTTGATAAAATGATTGTTCCGTTTATGGATATTGTTCACGACCGTATGACCCTTGAAATCTTTCGTGGTTGCATACGTGGTTGCCGTTTCTGTCAGGCAGGCTATCTTTACAGGCCTGTAAGGGAGCACTCAACTGAAAAGCTGCTTGAAACAGCGCAAAAGCTGATTGACAGCACCGGCTACGAGGAAATGTCTCTTTCGTCACTCAGTACAAGTGACTTTACCTGTTTACACCAGTTAATTGACGGACTTCTTGAAAAAACGGTTGATAAGCGAATTAATCTCTCACTTCCGTCACTCCGTGTAGATAACTTCTCAATGGAGCTGATGGAGAAGGTTCAAACTGTCAAAAAGAGCGGACTTACCTTTGCTCCAGAGGCAGGTACACAAAGACTTCGTGATGTAATAAACAAAAATGTTCTTGAAGAGGATTTGCTGAGAACATCACGAATTGCATTTGAGGGTGGATATAATAGGATTAAGCTTTACTTTATGATTGGTCTCCCCACCGAGACTGAGGAGGACGTAAAGGGTATTGCCGAGCTTGCCCAAAAGGTAATTGATGTGTTCTATTCAATTCCCAAGGAAATCCGCAAGGGTCGCTCGGTTACAGTTACGGTAAGCACTTCGTCCTTTGTTCCAAAGCCTTTTACACCATTCCAGTGGGAGCCACAGAACCGCATTGAAACTTTGATTGAAAAACAAAAGCTCTTAAAGGACAGCATAAAGACCAAAAGTATATCCTACAACTGGCATCAAAGCCACGTAAGCTTTTTGGAGGCAGTGTTTGCCAAAGGTGACAGACGGCTTGGTGATGTTCTGATTGCTGCACAGCAGAAAGGCTGTAAGTTTGATGGCTGGGACGAGCACTTTAGCTACGAAAAGTGGCTTGAAGCGTTTAAAGATTGCGGCATTGACCCCGAATTCTACGCATATCGCAAAATTGACCACAGCGAGATGCTTCCGTGGGACCATATTGATATTGGTGTAAAGAAAGAATATTTGATGAAAGAGCACGACCGTGCATACGAGGGCGTAACTACCCCGTCCTGTCGTGAAAAATGTATGGGCTGCGGTGCAGCAAACTTTGGAGGAGGTGTGTGCTTTGAGTAAAATCCGACTTAAATTCTCAAAAACCGGAATGGGCAAGTATATTTCACACCTTGACCTTTTGCGTACATTCACCCGTGCAATTCACCGTGCCGGCTTGCCTGTCAGATACAGTCAGGGCTTCAATCCCCATCAGCTTATTACGTTTTCGCTGCCTCTGGCACTTGGCGTAACAAGCGAAACTGAGTTTGTTGATATTGACTTCGAGGATGGAACAGACAAGTGCGAGGTTGTGGAAAAGCTCAATCTAAATCTTCCACCAGATATAAGAATTCTCAAAGCCTCCGTTCCTGAGTGCAAGGCGAACGACATTGTTTCAGCGAGATACACAGTAACTTTAGGTTTACTTAAAGCGATTTCTGCGGAAAAATTGCAGGAGTTTTTTGATAAGGCTGAAATTTCTGCGGTTAAAAAGACTAAACGTGGCGAAAAGGAAATAAATCTGCGGGAATATATTAAGTCGTATGAACTTAAAAGTTTGAACGAAAAAACTGCAGAATTTGAAGTAATACTTTCCGCAGGCGGGGAATCAAATATAAAACCCGACATTCTTGTGGCAAAGCTTTGTGAGTTTTTAGGAGATAGTGCTGACGAAAGTGTAGAAATTCACAGAACAGAAATTTTTTATACAAAAGGCGAGGGAATATTAACATTTTGCTAATTATTGTTAAAAAAATATAAAATATATATTGACAAGCGTATTGATTTGTGGTATTATATTGCAGTAACCGCGCGAGAAGGGTTAGAAGTCCGGTATATCCGGCACCTCATTTGGCGAGTCTTGGGTAATAGGAGGGATTACGAATTATGTACGCAATTATCGAAACTGGCGGAAAACAGTACAAGGTTTCAGAAGGCGATGTTGTTTTCGTTGAGAAACTTGATGTTGAAGCAGGTGCAGCAGTTACAATTGACAAAGTATTGGTTGTAGCAAACGGTGACGATATCAAGGTTGGTGCTCCTTACGTTGAAGGCGCAACTGTTGAAGCTTCTGCTGTTAAGAACGGCAAAGATAAGAAGATTATCGTTTACAAGTACAAGGCTAAGAAGGGCTACCACAAAAAGCAGGGCCACAGACAGCCTTACACAAAGCTTGAAATCACTAAGATTAATGGCTAGTTAATTTTTAATATTCGATTTTTTCTAAGAGAGGTGAATATAATGGCTCATAAGAAAGGTGTCGGCAGTACTAAAAACGGCAGAGACTCTGAGTCCAAACGCTTAGGCGCGAAGAAGGGTGACGGTCAGCACGTTCTGGCAGGTAATATCCTCGTTAGACAGCGCGGAACAAAAATTTACCCCGGAATTAACGTAGGCAAGGGTAGCGACGATACTCTGTTTGCTTTGGTAAACGGTCAGGTTAAGTTCGAACGCAAGGGTAAGGATAAGAAGCAGGTTTCTGTTTACGAAAGCGTTCAGTAATTAAAAGCCGAATAAACTTAAAGTGCACGCGGATTTCTCGCGTGCATTTTCTTCTATAAAGTAAAAGGCGGTAATCTTATGTTTAAGGATACTTCAAAAATATTTATTCAAGCAGGTAAAGGCGGCGACGGTGCCGTTACATTCCACCGTGAAAAGTACGTTGCGGCAGGCGGACCCGACGGCGGCGACGGCGGCAACGGCGGTAATGTTGTTGCAGTTGCAGATAAGGATGTCAGCACTCTGCTTGACTTCCGATATAAGAAAAAATATGTTGCCCAGGACGGAGGTAACGGCCGAGACGGCAGACGTAGCGGAAAAAACGGCGAGGATTTGCTTATTAAATTCCCCTGTGGTACTGTTATTCGTGATTCCGAGTCGGGCAAGGTGATTTGTGACCTTAAAAACGACGGTGATAAGTTCATTATCGCAAAAGGCGGCAATGGTGGTTGGGGAAATTCACACTTTGCAACAGCAACCCGCCAGACTCCCAAATTTGCAAAAGCCGGACTTCCGGGTGACGAAAGAGAAATAACTCTTGAACTCAAGCTTATTGCAGATGTTGGTCTTTTGGGATTTCCCAATGTGGGTAAGTCTACATTCCTGTCGGTGGTAAGTGACGCAAGACCTAAAATTGCAAACTATCACTTTACAACCCTTGTCCCCAATCTGGGCGTTGTAAAGGTTGGTGAGGGTAATTCATTTGTGATTGCTGATATTCCTGGAATTATAGAGGGTGCACACGAGGGTGTAGGCCTCGGCCACGATTTTCTCCGCCATGTTGAAAGAACCCGTGTTCTACTCCATTTTGTAGATGTTTCAGGCTGCGAGGGCAGAGACCCGGTAGAGGATGTGCATATTATAAATAATGAGCTTGTGAGGTATAGCGAAAAGCTTGCCGAAAAACCGCAGATTATTATTGCAAACAAGATGGATATTCCGTCCTTTGCCGAGAATTACGAAAAATTTAAAGCTGCGATGGAGGACGAGGGATATACAGTTATGGCAATTTCAGCGGCAGCGCATATGGGAATTCAAGATGTTATCAACTACACATCAAGACTTCTCGCTCAGCTTCCTGAAGACGAGGACGACGATTACGATTATCTTGACCTTGACGAGGAGCGAAAGGCCGACAGTATCGAAATTACAGTTGAAGACGGCGTATATATCGTTGAGGGTATGTATGTCCGCAAAATAGTAGGTTCAACCAATTTTGATGACTACGAATCACTTCAGTACTTCCAACGTGCTCTCCGTAAATCAGGCATAATTGATATGCTTGAAGCAAAAGGCATCAACGAGGGTGATACCGTGCATATGTACGGCGTTGAATTTGATTATATTAAATAAGTGCAAAAGACCCGCCAGAGTAAATTACACTCTGACGGGTCTTTTATATAATTTTTTGGAGGCGAGAGTTAAAGAATAATGCAGATAAGACCGCCGCTGCCTTCGTTGATAATTTTCTGCAGAGTCTCCTGCATCTTCATCTGTGCGTCATCGGGCATACGGTACAGCTTGTTGTGTAAGCCCTCGTTAACAAGCTCGTGAAGTGACTTGCCGAAGATGTTGGATTGCCAGATTTTCTTCGGGTCAACCTCAAATTCGTTCAGCAGATAGTGAACAAGCTCTTCCGACTGCTTTTCTGTTCCTACAATGGGAGAAACCTCAGTCTCAATATCTGCACGAATCATATGTATTGATGGTGCAGAAGCCTTAAGCCGAACACCAAAACGGCTGCCCTGTTTTACAATTTCCGGTTCTTCAAGGGTCAACTCGTCAATTGACGGCGACACAATGCCGTAGCCTTTCTGTGAAACCTCCATAAGTGCAGAAGCAACCTTGTCGTACTTCTTTTTGACATCAGCCATTTCGCGCAGCAGATGCATAAGGCTTTCCTCGTTGTTAATCTTAAAGCCGGTCATCTCGTCAATAATATCGTAGAACAGAGTTTTTGGCAGGTTCAATGTGAGCGCTACTGTTCCACTAACCATATTGATGTCCGAAACAGTTACACAATCGACACACTCATATTCACCTAATACTGTTGAAAGCGACTTTGCGTCCGAAAGCCTGAGCGGCTCGGTTATTGTTTCGGTAACAAACTTCCTCAACCCTGACTTAAGCGGATGACCATCTTCAAGAGCGTCAGCCCATTCGGGAAGTGAAATGAGGATTTCCGAAATGGGGAAGGCAAGCAGCAGATTTTTAACAATGGTGTTTATGTCCACTGTGCAAAGCTCCATACAGTTGATTGAAAGAACGGGTACACCATATTTTTCTTCCAAAAATCTGCGATGCTCCTCGGTACGCTCCGAGGTGGGGTTTAAGGTGTTTAATATTACAATAAAGGGTTTCCCCAAGGCTTTAAGTTCGGATATTACACGCTCTTCGGCTTCGGCATAATCCTCCTTGTCGATGTCGGTGATGCTACCATCGGTGGTGACAACAATACCTACAGTCGAGTGTTCACATATAACCTTGCGCGTGCCCGTTTCTGCGGCTTCTGCAAAGGGTATGGGGTTTTCCGACCAAGGTGTCATAACCATTCTGGGATTATCATTTTCTATGTAGCCAAGAGCGCTGTCTACAATGTAGCCTACACAATCGATAAGCCGCACTTTAAGTGAAAGGTTGTCTTCGAGATGGATTTCCACTGCCTCGTTGGGAATGAATTTCGGCTCGGTGGTCATAATCATTCTGCCGCCGGCGCTCTGCGGAAGCTCATCCATTGCCCGTTCGCGCTTGTGCTCGTTTTCGATGTTGGGTATAACCATCATATTCATAAAATTTTTTATGAAGGTAGATTTACCCGTTCTGACAGGCCCGACAACGCCCAGATATAAGTCGCCGCCTGTTCGCTCGGCTATGTCGCTGTAAATGTTGTATTCAAGCATTTTTTAGTTCCTCCCTGTTTTGTTCCAATGCAAATCTTTTGGTAATTATTATGCAACAAGTCCGTTAAATATGTTCATTATTTTTGGACGGGAATTAAGTGGTTGGAAAAAGGTTAAAATAACATATAAACAATATGTAAATCGCATTGACAAATAAAAATCAGTATGGTAAATTTAAACTATAGAATAAAATATGGAGGCAAATATGATAAATAGTTCGAAGGTCCGGGCAGTTTTTCTTGACATTGACGGTACGCTTATGGGCAAAAACCCAAAAGCACTTGAAGAAAATCTCAGCATAATTCAAAAGGTTCGCTCACTTGGACATAAGGTACTTGTTAATACTGGACGCGCAACCTCATTGATACCAAAGGAACTAAATCTGGAAAAAGAGTTTGACGGAGTTGTTTCGGGAGCGGGTGCAATTGTCCGGCTTGACGGCAAGGTTCTTTTTAAAAAACTTATGAACTTTGATATAGTGAGAAAAGCGTGTGAGCTGTTTGCAAATTCACCGAATTTAAGCGTGATTGAGGGCGAAGAAAATATTTACTACTTCAGTGAAGCCGAGCTTGATCGTGAAAATTGGGTGCGACTTGATAAAAATAATTATAAAAATATAGTTACACCTGATATTCCAGTGGAAAAATTTACGGTTCTCGGGACAATCTCAAAGGAGGTTTCCGACGCGCTGGAAAAGGAATGCGTTTCAATCCAGCACCCCACATACGGCGAAATAATCAGGCGTGATTGCAGCAAGGCAAGTGCAATGCAGGTTGTGGCGGACAGCCTTGGTATTCCGATGTCGCAATGTGTAGCCATGGGCGATAGTTTGAATGATTTTGATATGATAAAGGCTGCAGGAGTGAGCGTTGCAATGGGCAATGCTATTGATGAAATAAAGAAGATTTCTGATTTTGTAACAGATGACGCGGATAATGCCGGAGTGGCTTCTGCACTGAAACGGATATTTAATTTGAACTAACGGAGGGTCGAAAATGAGCGGAAAACTGTTGTTTATACTTAACCCGCGCTCGGGCAAGGGTAAAATAAAAAATAAGCTTATGGAGATAATTGATATCTTTGTAAAGAACAGCTGGACAGTTACTGTTCATATAACGCAAAATGCAAAGGATGCATTTGACACGGTGCATAAAACCGGTTCAAAGTATAACCGCATCGTGGTTTCCGGCGGTGACGGAACGCTCAATGAGGTAATACGGGGACTTATGTCTTTGGACGAAGCAAAACGCCCGACTGTTGGATATATTCCGGCAGGAACGGTAAATGACTTTGCCGCCAATCTTCGCATATCAAAAAATATGAAAAAGGCAGCGGAAAATATTGTCTCCGGAACAGAGTTTAAGTGCGATATTGGTGAATTTAACAATAAAAACTTTGTATACATTGCAGCATTCGGAGCGTTTACCAATGTTTCATACGAAACTCCACAGCAGAACAAAAATATACTCGGCCAGTCAGCGTATCTGCTGGAAGGGTTAAAACAGCTTTCGTCTCTTAAGTCATATAAGCTTAAGGTGAAATATGACGGCAACGAAATAGAGGATGAATTTATCCTTGGTATGGTTGCCAACAGCAACCGCATAGCCGGTATGAAAAGCAGAGCACTCAAAGCCCAGCTTAACGACGGCTTGTTTGAGGTTATGCTTATCAAACAGCCCAAAACTGTTTTTGAAAGCAACGATATAATTTCCAAGCTTGCAATAGGCGACCTGTCGGGTAATTCATTCTATGTTTTTCGGACAGAAAAGATAGAGTTTATATCGGAAGAAAGTATTCCGTGGACACTTGACGGAGAATTCGGCGGTTCGGTGTCCGATGCGGAAATAAGTGTGAAAAAGGAAGCTGTAACACTTGTATTCTGATACGGAGGGGAACGACATTATGGAAAAAACACCACTTGCAATGCGAAAAAACATAGCAATATTCGGCAATACAAATGCAGGCAAATCCAGCCTATTTAACGCTCTTCTGGGTCAGGAAATGTCGATTGTTTCCTCTGTCAGCGGAACAACAACGGACCCTGTTATAAAGGCAATGGAACTCATCCCTTACGGCCCCGTAACATTGATTGATACAGCCGGACTTGGCGACGAAACCGTTCTTGGCGAAAAGCGTATGGAAAAGACCAAGGATATTTTGTCACGGTGTGACCTTGTTATTCTTGTAAATGATATAATGAATATCGGGAGTGGTTTTGATTTTGGTAAGCTGCCGGTAATCCGTGTTTATACCAAATGCGATATTGCGGATGTTGACGTTGTTAATTCGGTAAAAGAGAAAGAAAATGATGCAGTTTTTATTTCTGAATATTCCGAAGAGTATATTGCTCCGCTTAAGGAAAAAATGGTATCTGAGCTTCAAAAGCAGGAGCGTGACGACGAAAGCCTGCTTGGTAATATTCTGCAAAAAAACAGTACAGTTGTGTTGGTTATTCCGATTGATGAGGCAGCACCTAAAGGCAGAATTATTATGCCTCAGGTCCAGACCATAAGGGATTGTCTCGACCACGGCATAAAAGCCGTATGCGTAACGCCCGAATTGCTTAAAGAAACACTTTCGGAACTGAAATCGGTTGATTTGATTGTGACGGACTCTCAGGCATTTGCCGAGGTTAACGAGATTATACCAAAAGACGCAAAGCTTACATCATTCTCTATGCTTTTAGCAAACCAGAAAGGCAGAATAAATCAGCTTATAGAGGGAACAAATGTAATAAAGAGCCTTAAGGACGGCGACAAAATACTTATGCTTGAAGCGTGCACTCACAGCACAACCCATGATGATATAGGTAAAGTAAAGATACCCACAGCACTGCAGAAAAAAACAGGGAAGACTTTGAATTTTATACATCTTTCAGGCTACGATTTCCCAAAAGATTTGTCAGAATACAGCCTTGTAATTCAGTGCGGCGGCTGTATGATAAATAAAAAGGCAATACAAACCAGACTTGATATTTTCAGCGAACAAGGTGTTCCGGTAACAAACTACGGTGTGATTTTGGCTTATCTCAGCGGTATACTCGACCGCGCAGCCGAAATTTTCCTTGACAATGATAATGGTATAAGATAAAATTAAAATGTAAGTTATAATTAACTTAGCAAGAAAGGCGGAATAAAAAATGGATACTACATTAGTTGTAATGGCTGCAGGTATGGGCAGCAGATTTGGCGGACTTAAGCAGATGACACCTGTTGGCCCCGGCGGAGAGTTTTTGATGGACTTTTCTGCGTATGATGCAAAGCAGGCAGGCTTTAACAAGGTTGTTTTTGTTATAAAAAAGGAGATGGAGGAAGACTTCAATCGCATCGTTGGCGAGCGTGTTAAAAAGTACATAGATGTTGACTATGTATTCCAGACAATGGACGAACTTCCCGAGGGCAGAGTTAAGCCTTTTGGTACAGGTCACGCAATTCTTTGCTGCCGCGATAAGGTTAAAACTCCCTTTGCAATAATCAATGCGGACGATTACTACGGCAAGCAGGGTTATGTTGAAATCAACAACTTCCTTAAAGCAGCAAACAAAGGCGAATATGCGATGGTTGCATACGACCTTGCAATGACAACTACCGAAAACGGAACCGTTACCCGTGGCGTATGTCAGGTGGAAGACGGATTCCTTACAGGTATTCGTGAAACTCAGGGCATTAAAGGCTACGAATACTGCGAGGATGGTGAAACAGTTCATCCTCTCCCCAAGGATACAGTTGTTTCAATGAATCTCTGGGGTTTTACTCCCGAATTCTTTGATTATCTTGACCGTGAATTTGAGAACTTCAAAAAGACCGCAAACTTGCTTAAGGACGAATTCCTTATCCCCGGCGTTGTGGATATTCTTATCAAGAACGGCGATGCATCGGTAAAGGTTCTCAGAAGCTCTGACCGTTGGTATGGAATGACATATCGTGAAGACCACGAAACTGTTATGGCAGCAATGAAAGAACTTTGCGATAAGGGCGGATACAACGGTATTTCCTAAAACATAAAATTTAAAACACCGGAGCGAAATCTCCGGTGTTTTTTTGTATATATTTAAGGGTTATAAGGAATTATAAAAAATATCTTTACATTGTAAAATTTTTCTGCTATACTGTATATTGTGAAAAAATATATGCAAGTTTACTACATATAGTTGGTATTATATATTGTGTAATAAAAGACGGAGGTATATACAAAAGTGTGTGCAAAAACTTACAATGATGACAGTATTGTATCGCTTAAAGGTGCGGACAGAGTACGAAAGCGTCCGGCAGTTATTTTTGGCTCGGACGGCATAGAAGGCTGTCAGCATTCTGTATTTGAAATACTTTCAAACTCGATTGACGAGGCTCGTGAAGGTCACGGCAAGCTTATTACTGTCCGCAGATTTTTGGATAAGTCGATTGAAGTAGAGGACCAGGGCCGTGGTATACCGGTTGACTACAACCAACGTGAGGAGCGGTATAACTGGGAGCTTGTCTTTTGTGAAATGTATGCAGGCGGTAAGTATAAAAACAACTCCGGTGAGAACTATGAATTCAGTCTTGGCTTAAACGGCCTTGGAACCTGTGCAACTCAGTACAGCTCGGAATATATGGACGTTGAAATCCTGCGTGACGGTTATAAGTTCGAACTGCACTTTGAAAAGGGCGAAAACATAGGAGGACTCCAAAAAACCGAGTTCAGACACAGACACACAGGTACAAAAATCCGTTGGAAGCCCGACCTTGAAGTGTTTACTGATATAAATGTTCCGCTTGAATATTACTGTGATGTAATGAAAAAACAGGCGGTGGTCAACTCCGGAGTGAAATTTGTGCTTTATAATGAAACAGAAACCGGTAAATTTGAGAAGTTTGAATTTGAATATACAAACGGCATTGTTGATTATCTGACAGAGCTGTGTGATGGAAAGGAAAAGACTATGCCGCATTATATTGAAACAGAACGCCGTGGCCGTGACCGTGAGGATAAGGAAGAGTACAAGGTCAAAATGAGCTTTGCGTTTTGTATGAATAATGATGTAAATACCATTGAATACTACCATAATTCAAGCTTTTTGGAGCATGGTGGTGCTCCGGATAAGGCGGTACGCAATGCGTTTGTTTATGCAATAGACAAATACCTTAAAGCAAACGGAAAGTATACAAAAAATGAGTCCAAAATACTGTTTGCCGATGTTCAGGACAGTTTGTGTCTTATAAGCAACTCTTTCTCAACCCTTACAAGCTATGAGAACCAGACAAAGAAAGCAATTACCAACAAGTTTATTCAGGAGTCAATGACAGAGTTTCTCCGTGAACAGCTTGATGTATATTTTATTGAAAATAAAATGGATGCCGAGAAACTGGCAGAGCAGGTTCTTGTCAACAAGCGCAGCCGTGAAACAGCGGAAAAAACACGAACCACAATGAAGAAAAAGCTTGACGTCAAGATGGACGCTGTAAATCGTGTGAAAAAGTTCGTGGATTGCCGAAGTAAAGACAAGTCCAAACGCGAAATTTATATCGTAGAGGGTGATTCGGCACTTGGTGCGTGTAAACTTGGACGTGACAGTGAGTTTCAGGCAATAATTCCGCTAAGAGGTAAAATTCTCAACTGCCTTAAAGCCGACTATGACAGGATTTTTAAAAGCGATGTAATAGTTGATTTGCTTAAGGTTCTTGGTTGCGGCGTTGAGATAAACTCAAAAAGTAACAAGGATTTGAATTCATTTGATATAGAAAACCTAAGATGGAACAAGGTTATAATCTGCACCGATGCCGATGTCGACGGTTTCCAGATTCGCACATTGGTTCTGACAATGATTTATCGCCTTGCACCCACTCTTATAGAACAGGGATACGTATATATAGCCGAATCTCCGCTTTATGAAATAAATTCAAAAAGCAACACCTATTTCGCATTTGACGAAAAGGAAAAGGCGGATATACTGAAAAAACTTGACGGTCAGAAATATACCATTCAACGAAGCAAGGGTCTTGGTGAAAACCAGCCAGAGATGATGTGGGAAACAACAATGAACCCCGAAACCCGAAGATTAATCAAGGTAATGCCTGATGATGTTGAAAGAACAAAGGAAGTATTTGAACTTCTTCTGGGTGACAATTTAGCAGGTAGAAAAGAACACATTGCTGAGAATGGATACAAGTATATTGACTTTACTGACCTGATGTAGTCTGTGATAAATTCACTTGTCTTCCGCGTTTGCGTATTATTGTTTGTAAGGTTTGAAAGGAAAAAGTAATATGGCAAGAAAAGCAAATACAAAAAAAGCTGCCGAAACAAAGCCGGTGAAAGAACCAATCATCGACAATCAGCAGATAACATATACGCTTGAAAGCAACTATATGCCCTATGCAATGAGTGTTATAATATCCCGTGCAATTCCGGAAATTGATGGATTCAAGCCATCACACAGAAAACTACTTTACACGATGTATAAAATGGGATTGATTAACGGCTCCCGTATCAAGTCTGCAAATGTTGTAGGCCGAACAATGCAGCTTAACCCGCATGGTGATGCGGCAATATACGAGACGATGGTCCGTCTTACCGAGGGGCATCAGGCACTTCTGCATCCGCTTGTTGACTCCAAGGGTAACTTCGGCAGACAATATTCAAGGGATATGGCATATGCCGCTTCGCGTTATACCGAAGTCAAACTGGCTAAAGTCTGCTCCGAAATTTTCTGTGATATAGACAAGGATACGGTAGACTTTGTTGATAACTACGACGGAAGCCTAAAAGAGCCGACACTTCTGCCGGTGAGCTTCCCTAATATTCTCGTTAATCCCAATCAGGGTATTGCGGTAGGTATGGCATCCAATATATGCAGCTTTAACCTTAAGGAAATCTGCGACGCCACAATCAAATTAATGAAAAATCCGGAAAGTGATATCCTTGATGTACTTAAAGCTCCCGACTTTTCAACCGGGGGTCAGGTGGTTTATGAGGAGGAGACTCTGAGAGAGATTTATTCAACAGGCCGTGGCTCTGTAAAGCTCCGTGCCAAGTACGAATACGATAAAAAAGCCAATTGTATTGATATAAAAGAAATTCCGTATACAACAACGGTTGAAGCTATTATTGAAAAGATAATCGAGCTTATAAAAGCAGGTAAGTTAAAAGAGGTTGCCGATATCCGTGACGAAACAGATTTGAACGGACTTAAGGTTACAATTGACCTCAAAAAGGGAACAGACCCCGACAAGCTTATGGCAAAGCTGTTTAAAATGACAACACTTCAGGATAGCTTTGGTTGCAACTTTAACATTCTTGTTGAAGGCTCGCCTATGGTTCTGGGTGTTACAGACATAATTTGCGAATGGCTGAGATTTCGTAAAAACTGTATCAAGCGTGGTATCAGGTTTGATATTGAGAAAAAAAGTGCACGCTTGCACCTGCTGAAAGGGCTTGAAAAAATCCTCCTTGATATAGATAAGGCGGTTAAAATTGTTCGTGAAACAGAAGAAGACGCAATGGTTGTTCCCAACTTGATGGATGGCTTTGGTATAGACGAAGTTCAGGCGGAATTCGTTGCTGAAATCAAGCTGAGAAACTTGAATAAAGAATATATTCTCAAACAGACCGCTGAAATTAAGAAGCTTGAGGAAGAGATTGAAGAGCTCCGTGACACGCTTGAAAATAACAAAAAAATTGAAAAGATTATTGAAAAACAGCTCAAGGAAATCTCAAAGAAATTTGGGGTTGACAGAAAAACCGAAATTGTTTATGACGAGGCTATGGATTATAGCGAAGCACAGGAAGAGGTTGAAAGCTATCCTGTTAAAATCTTCAGAACAGCTGACGGATACCTCAAAAAGATTTCACTTCTTTCGCTAAGATTCAGCGGTGAACAAAAGGTTAAGGAAAATGACAGGATAGTTCAGTGTATCGACTCGGACAATACGGCAGAACTCCTTGTGTTCTCAAGCTCGGGCGAGGTTTACAAAATTAAGGAGCACGAAGTCCCAGATGGTAAAGCAAGTCTTTTGGGTGAATACCTGCCAAACCTCTTGCAAATGGGTCCTGACGAAAGAGTTACGGGAATGGTTGTGACAAAAGATTTTGAAGGTCATATCTTGTTCTGCTTTGAAAATGGTAAGGTTGCCAAGGTTGAACTCAAAGGCTATCAGACCAAGCTGAATCGAAAAAAGCTTACCAATGCATATTCAATAGCATCACCGCTCGTGCAGGCAATTTATATCCGCGAGGATTGTGATGTTTGCCTTATCAGCAATGCGGGTAAAGCTGTTGTGTTTAATACCGAAAAGATAGCCGCGAAATCCACCAAAAGCACACAGGGCGTAAGTGTTATGCAGCCTACCAAAAACAGCATAGTTTCAGAGGCGAAGCTTGCTGAGGAAACAGGCTTTAAGGATATAAAGCACTACCGTCCCAAAAATATTCCGGCAAAAGGCTCATTTATTCGTCCTGAAGACGAGGGGACGGAGCAGATGACCTTGTTTGAGGAACTATAGATTTTAAGGGGAGCAATAGCTCTCCTTTTTTGTGCGAATAATACAACCTGATTAGTTCATAAAATTCACTAAGAGGTGATTTGATGAAGAAAAAATGCCGGATTTTTGTAATTTCTCGAAAAGGCTGTTTTATTATTGCCGGTTTAATGGTTGTACTTGGATTATCGTTATTGGTTGCAGGTGCTTACGTATATAAAAGTGCTGATGTTATGGCAACGACATTGGAGGGAAAAACAATTCTTATAGACCCCGGCCACGGCGGAATAGATGCCGGTGCGTCTGAGGGGAATGCTGTTGAAAAAACCATTAATCTAGAGGTTGCTATGCTTTTAAAAGGATATATCGAAGAAAACGGCGGAGCGGTATATATGACTAGAATGGAAGATACAAACACGGCAGACCCGAACCGTCCCAAGGGTGTTACACAAAAAATGTCCGACCTGAAAACCCGTAAACAAAACATAACGGATACTTCAGCGGACATATTTATAAGTATTCATATGAACAAGTTTGCACAATCTCAGTATAAAGGCTGTCAGGTATTTTACGACGGGACTTCTGCGGAGAGCAAGCGTCTTGGTGAAACAATTCAAAAATCGGTACTTGATGTTGTTAAAGACGGCAATGGCAGAAAAGCAAAAGCAACCGGCGATAAAATATATGTACTCAAGGGCAACACAATTCCGTCTGTATTGGTGGAATGTGGTTTTTTATCAAACCCTGAAGAGGCAAAACTTCTTACAACTCAGGAATATCAACGCAAGCTTGCATGGGGGATTTATGTAGGTATTATGCGGTATCTCAGCTGTTAATCATTTTGTTTATATCCCGTCTCAGTCGTGCAATTATGCGCTTTTCCAGACGAGATATGTAGGATTGCGAAATTCCAAGCATATCTGCAACCTGTTTTTGGGTTTTTTCTTCCCCCGATGTGTTTATGCCAAACCGTAAATTCATTATGCACCGCTCTCTGTCCGAAAGCTTGCTCATTGCAAGCCGAAGAAGCTCCTTGTCAACCTCTTCGTCAATTTTTCGATGTGTCACATCACTGTCTGTGCCAAGTATGTCTGAAAGTAAAAGTTCATTGCCATCCCAGTCTATGTTGAGTGGTTCATCTATGGAGATGTTTATGCGAGCTGAGCTGTTCTTCCTCAGATACATTAGAATTTCGTTTTCAATACAACGGGAGGCATATGTGGCAAGCTTAATGTTTTTGTCGGGCTTAAATGTGTTTATTGCCTTAATCAGACCTATTGTTCCTATTGAAATAAGGTCTTCAATACCAATACCTGTATTTTCAAACTTCTTTGCTATATATACTACAAGTCTCAGGTTATGCTCAATTAATGCACTTTTTGCCGAATCAATATCTGTCCCGATCCGCAGCTTTTCAATAAGCTCGTCTTCAGCATCCTGTGAAAGCGGTGCGGGCAGCGTCTCTGCAGAACCTATGTAGTGAACTTCTTTAACCGGTAAAAACCGAAGGAGTATTTTTTTAAATATGGTTTTTAATTGCTGAAACATAAAATCAAATCCTTTCGCATAGAATATCGGGGTTAAAAATTGCATCATATTGATGATTTGAACACAATTGATGTTTGGCTATTGCTACAACTGCATTTACCACAGTTCCGTCTATCTCAATTCTGTCGGGTAAAAAACCGGAAAGCACCCCTGATTTTTCTCCTATTGTTGTATAAGGCAGAATGCAAAATCTGTCGGGCGGAAATAAGCTGTTTGAACTTATATCTGTATCTCCCAATAGCTTTTTTGCAAAACTTTGGCTGAAAACAACTGCGGATCGGCCCGAAATTGGCTCGCAAAGATTGCATCCGGTATCAGCAAAGCAATTTCCTGATAATGTTTTACCGTTAAACTCTATTTTTATACTTGAAAGGTTAGGGGCAAGTCTTTTGCTTTGCCTTCGTATGTGTGAGATTACAAGTGCGGCAGAAAATGCAGGAATTGCAGAAAGAAAAATGGTAGAAGCTCGAATGTTAAGATAAATTTCGCCATTTGATACGGCTGCGCCAACCGTTGTTCCAAAGTCTGTTGCAAAAATCGATGCATACATAACTCCGCCAAAGACAGCGTTAATAGAAAAAAATACTGCGGTGTTTTTTAAATGAGTAACAAAGTTTTGTACGGGGAATGCAAGTCTTACCGAAATCAACAGAATAAGTATTTTGCCTAATAAAGAGTAGAAAAGCCTAATTTGCGGGAAAAACATTACTGTTGAGTAAAGAGCAAGGATAGCAGAGGTTACGCAAAGTCTTGGGATGGATATTGTTCGCTTGAGGAACAGCGAGGTGCAGTAAAGCACAGCTGTATCCAGCAAGAAGTTGATCAAAAATAATAAATCTATGTAAACTACGGGCATAATTATCACCTAAGGTGATTATATATCATCCCTTTTAAAATTTTTGTCGGTTTTGCAGTTAAAAGTTAGTAAAATTATTTGAAAAAATTTCCATATTACAAAAAATGCCATTGAAATTTAAAAAAGAGTGTGGTACAATATAAAAAAGACATTTGGCGCATATGCTGTAAGGTCTTAAAGCACTTATTCGGAAAGGATTGTTTGTAATGAAAAATATTGTGCTTGATTGCAAAAAAGCTGCTGGATTCTTCAGTAATGACGAAGTTCTCAGCATTAAAGAACAGGTAAAATCTGCTCACAAGGTATTACACGAAAAGACCGGTGCGGGCAGCGATTTTCTAGGTTGGGTTGACCTTCCTGAAAATTATGATAAAGAAGAATTTGCAAGAATAAAAAAGGCTGCTGAAAAAATCAGAAACGACTCAGATGTTTTGATTGTAATAGGTATCGGTGGCTCGTACTTAGGGGCAAAGGCGGCAATCGACTTTTTAAGGGGCCCGTTTTATAACTTTAACTCAAAAACTCAGATTTTCTTTGCCGGCAACAGCATAAGTCCCAATTACCTTGATGGACTTCTTAAGGCTATTGAGGGTAAGGATGTATCGGTTAATGTAATTTCAAAATCAGGAACCACCACCGAGCCTGCGATTGCTTTCAGAATTTTTAAGGATTATCTTGAAAAGAAGTATGGCAAGGAGGAAGCAAAGAACAGAATTTATGCAACTACCGACAAGGCAAAGGGTGCACTCAAGAAACTTGCCGACAGCGAGGGTTACGAGACCTTTGTTGTTCCGGATGATGTAGGCGGCAGATACTCTGTGCTTACTGCGGTAGGTCTTCTCCCCATTGCTGTATGCGGTGCGGATATTGACAAGCTGATGGAAGGCGCAAAGGATGCAATGGAACTTTACGCAAACGACAATCTTGAAGAAAACGACTGCTATATGTATGCCGCTGTAAGAAATATTCTTTACAGAAAAGGCAAAACAGTTGAAATGCTTGTGAATTATGAGCCGGAGCTTCAGTATTTTATTGAATGGTGGAAGCAGCTCTATGGCGAAAGTGAAGGTAAAGACCAGAAAGGTATATTCCCGTCAGGTGCAAGCTTCTCGACAGACCTTCATTCGATGGGCCAGTATATTCAGGACGGTCTTCGCAATCTGTTTGAAACAGTAATATATGTTGAAAATTCCAAAGAGGATATAACAATTGGCGAAGATAAGGATAATGTTGACGGACTTAACTTCCTTGCCGGCAAAACTGTGGATTTCGTAAATAAAAAGGCATTTGAAGGAACTCTCCTTGCGCATACAGACGGCGGCGTTCCCAATCTTATTCTCAAGATAAAGGCTCTGGACGAATACACTCTGGGTCAGCTTGTATATTTCTTCGAAAAGGCTTGCGGTATAAGCGGATATATCCTTGGTGTTAATCCTTTTAACCAGCCCGGTGTTGAAAGCTACAAAAAGAATATGTTTGCACTCCTTGGCAAGCCCGGCTACGAGGCAGATAAGGAAGCTCTTGAAAAAAGATTGAAATAATTGAAAAATTTGAAAAAAAGTATTGTGAAATTCAAAAATATATGATATTATAAAAGTGTAGAAAATATAAATGCACAAAAAATGCATATTGATAAAAGAAAGGCGGTATTTACTATGATTAAAATTCATATTGGTCTGAAAGGCAGCGGAAAAACAAAAAGGATTATCGATGATGTGAACAATGCCATTACAGTTGAAAAGGGTAATGTTGTTTGCATTACAGAGGGCAATCGCCTGATGCACGATATCGACAGAGCTGCAAGAATGGTTAATACCGAGCAGTTTGATATTAAGAACTTTGATATGTTTGAGGGTCTGCTTTGCGGAATTATTGCTCAAGACTTTGATGTTACACACATTTTTATCGACAGTGTGTTTAAGAGCGTTCCTTCTGCAACAATGGGGGATATTGATTGCTTTATCAAGGCTCTTGAGAAGCTTGAAGAAAAGTTTGATGTTTCATTTACTGTTATGGTAAGTGCGGCAGAAAACGATGCAACCGACCTTGTTAAAAAGTACATTTAAGGTTCGGATAGGTTTGACTTTATAATACCAATGCGTTTGGTATGGGAGGGAGCGGCCGGTTTGAAATCGGCTTTGCTCCTTTCTGCGTTTAGATAAACAGAAAGGGAGAAACTAACTATGCAGTATATAAGTACAAGAAACACGGACCTTCGTGTTAAATCTGCAGCAGCAATCAAAAAGGGTCTTTCTGAGGAGGGTGGTCTTTTCGTTCCCGAATCAATTCCGACTCTTACTCTTGAAGATTTGAAAAAGCTGATTAAGCTCAGCTATACTGAAAGAGCAGTTTATGTTCTGAAAAAATATCTCACGGACTATCTGGTAAAGGAACTTCGTGAATGTGCGGAGAATGCTTACGGTGGCGATAAGTTTGACACCGAAAGTCCTGCACCGCTTGTTAACCTTGAAGATGGATTGAATGTGCTTGAACTATGGCACGGCCCTACCTGTGCTTTCAAAGATATGGCACTTCAAATTTTACCCCATTTTCTCACCAAAGCAATGAAAAAGACAGGTGAGGATAAAACAGTTGTTATACTGGTTGCAACCTCTGGTGATACAGGTAAAGCTGCACTTGAAGGCTTCCGTGATGTTGACGGAACAAAAATTATTGTGTTCTATCCAAGCGAGGGCGTAAGTGATATTCAGAAACTGCAGATGATTACCCAGGAGGGTAAAAATGTTTGCGTATCGGGTATTGTCGGTAACTTCGACGATGCTCAGTCGGGTGTTAAAACCATCTTTACCGATAAAGAGGCAAATGCTGAGTTCTTAAAGAACGGTTGCGTAATGTCATCTGCAAACTCAATAAACTGGGGCAGACTTGTTCCTCAGATTGTTTACTATGTTTCTGCATATTGTGATATGGTTGCAAGCGGACAGGTGGAGCTTGGTGATAAGATTAATATCTGTGTTCCTACCGGTAACTTCGGTAATATTCTGGCTGCATATTATGCAATGAAGATGGGAATTCCGGTTAATAAGCTTGTTTGTGCATCAAATAAGAACAATATCCTTACAGACTTCATCAAAACCGGTCAATATAACAAAAATCGTGACTTCCACACCACAATTTCACCATCAATGGATATTCTTATTTCAAGTAACCTTGAAAGGCTTCTGTTTGACCTCTGTGGGAACGATGCAAAAAAGGTTAATAAGTGGATGAACGACCTCAAGGAAAAGGGTGTGTATACAGTAAGCGCAGATATTCGCAAAAAGCTCTCGAAGGTACTTTGGGCGGGTTGCTGCGATGACTATTTTACCAAAGAATGTATCTATAAAACCAACGAAAAGTATGGTTATACAATAGATACCCACACAGCTGTTGCTGTTGATGTATATAGCCAGTACAAGGCAGAAACGGGCGACGAAACTCCGGCTGTTATTGTTTCAACAGCAAGTCCATTTAAGTTTAACCAGAGCGTACTTTCTGCACTTGGTAAGGACGCTGAAATCGCAAGAATGGACGATTTTGAGCTTCTTGAATGCCTTTCTGAAGTGTCGGGTATGAAAATTCCGAAGTCCCTGGATGACCTCAAGGGCAAGGAAAAACGGTTTAACGGCGTATGCGATAAAACAGAGCTGCTTAAAACCGTAAGTGAGTTTATAGGCAAATAATAAAGAAAACACAAAACGGCTCACTGCTTTGTTTTTGCAGTGAGCCGGAATTTTGAATAAAAGGAGGCGATGCTTTGTGGCAATCTATGCTCTTGCAGATTTACATTTATCATTTGGTACGGATAAGCCGATGGATGTTTTCGGCGATGCATGGGACAATTATATCGAGAGAATTTCCGATAACTGGCAAAGCATTGTCAAGCCTGATGATTTAGTCATTGTTCCGGGAGATATTTCCTGGGCGACATATATTGAAGATGCGTATAAGGATTTTGAATTCATAAACCGTCTTAACGGGAAAAAGGCTATTTTAAAGGGTAATCACGACTATTGGTGGACAACACTTTCAAAAATGAATAAGTTTCTTACCGAAAACCGTTTTGATACAATTACCATTCTCAATAATACTGCAATAAGCTACGAGAATGCGGCAATATGCGGAACTCGTGGTTGGTGGATAAGGGAAGATATGAGCGAGGAGGATATAAGAATTCTCGACCGTGAAAAAATCCGTCTTGTTTTATCATGCGAGGCTGCAGCAAAGCTGCATAAAGACCGAATAATTGTGGGACTCCATTATCCGCCCATTGACAAAAATGGTGAGCATCGTGAATTTCTTGAAATACTAAAGGAATATAATGTTGATACATGTGTTTACGGACACCTTCATTCACATTCACACAAAACCGCAGTGATTGGTGATGTAGAGGGCGTGGATATGAAGCTTGTAGCAGGAGATTTTGTAGATTTTACTCCGATTTTGGTATAAAGGCATAAAAAAATGTGATTTAATAGCTTAAAAAATATTAAAATGCCTATTGTAAATTGGAATTTATTGTGTTATAATGGATGTCGGTGAAACGCAGATGCGTTTCATTTGCGATATATCGCAAAGCTTATGAAAACTGCGTTTTCATAAGACGACACAATTGTAATCATTCGTAGTTTTCAAGCTGAAGGCTTGAAAGAGCGGAATAAATTCCGCAGAAAACGGCTTATTGCCGTTTCCTACGTCGATGATTATAATGTAGTTCAAATGATTAGAATAGACAAGTATGTCTTGAGAAATACAGAGAGGAATGTTCAAATGAGTAAAGTTGAAAAAGCAGAAAAGAATGTTGTAGAGTTTGAGTTTTCAGTAAGCGGAGCAGATTTTTGTGCTGCAATTGAAAAGGCTTACAAAAAGAATGTTGGCAAAATCAATGTTCAGGGATTCAGACGAGGAAAGGCACCCCGCCAGATTATCGAAAGATACTATGGCAGCGAAATTTTCTACGAAGATGCAGTTAACATTGTTCTTCCCGATGCATATGATAAAGCAATAGAAGAACAGAATATCGAAGCTGTTGCACAGCCTGAGATTGATGTTAAGAGCATTTCAAGAGAAGACGGTGTTGTATTTACTGCAAAGGTTGCAGTTAAGCCCGAATTTGAGCTTGGTCAGTACAAGGGTGTTGAGACAAAGAAAATCACTCACAGAACAACCGAAAAGGAAATCAACGGCGAAATCGAAAAGATTCGTGAGAGAAATGCAAGAATGGTAACAGTTGAAGACAGAGCAGCTCAGCTCGACGATACTGTAACTATTGATTTTGAAGGATTTACAGACGGTGTTGCATTCCCCGGCGGTAAGGGCGAAAACTTCGACCTTAAGCTTGGCTCAGGTCAGTTCATTCCCGGCTTTGAAGAGCAACTGGTTGGTAAGAACACAGGCGACGAAGTTGAAGTTAATGTTACTTTCCCCGAAGAATACCATGCTGAAGAGCTTAAAGGTAAGGCTGCAGTATTCAACGTAAAGATTAACGCAATTAAGGCAAAGGAACTTCCTGAACTTGATGATGAATTTGCAAAGGATGTAAGTGAATTCGACACATTTGAAGAATTCAAGGCGGACCTCACCAAAAAGCTTAAAGACCAGAATAAAGACAAAGCAAAGAGAGAATTAGAAGACAAAATTATTGAAATTGTTTGTGACAATACCGAAATTGATATACCCGAGGCTATGTTTGAAACAGCGGTTGACAATCAGATTCGTGAATTTGCAATGCAGCTTCAGTATCAGGGTCTTAACATTGAACAGTACGCTCAGTACACAGGTCTTACAGTTGACGCTATGAAGGCTCAGATAAGACCCGATGCAGAGAAGAAGGTTAAGACATCACTGGTTCTTGAAAAGATTGCAAAGGTTGAAGGAATTGAAGCAACCGATAAGGAAGTTGAAGAAGAACTTGAGAAGATTGCAGAGCAGAGCAAAATGCCTGTTGAAGACGTTAAAAAGTATATGAATGTAGCTGAACTCAAGGAAAGCAAAACGATCCAGAAGACAGTAGAGTTCCTCGTAAAGAACGCTTCACTTAAATAAAACAATAAAAACATAAAAAGCCAAGGTTAATCACATATAAGAGATTAACCTTGCTTGCATTTTTACGGTTTGGTGAAAATTGTTTATATCACGCGTCCGACCTCCCTTGTGTACAGCAAGTACACGGCGGTCGGTCAGCCACGCAATCTAAATCAATTTTTCCGCAAACCGTTGTAAAGTTGGAGAAATTGTTTATATTACGCATCCAATCTCCCTTGCGTATAGCAAAGTATGGGGCACACATCAAATTTCGACAAACTTAAGACAATGTTTATTGTATTATATAGTAATAGCAAAAAACGGAGGTAGAAAGTATGAATAACAGTTTAGTACCATATGTAATTGAACAAACCAGCAGAGGCGAAAGGTCATATGATATCTTTTCACGCCTTCTTAAAGACAGAATTATTTTCCTTTCCGACGAAGTGAATGATGCAACTGCAAGCCTTGTTGTTGCGCAGCTTCTTTTTCTCGACAGTGAGGATCCGGACAAGGATATTAACCTTTATATTAACAGCCCCGGCGGTTCAATTACCGCAGGTATGGCAATTTATGACACAATGAAGTATACCAAAGCTGATGTATCAACTATTTGCGTTGGTATGGCGGCATCGATGGGTGCATTTTTGCTTTCAGCGGGTGCAAAAGGTAAGAGATTTGCGCTGCCCAACAGTGAAATTATGATTCACCAGCCTCTTGGCGGAGCTCAGGGTCAGGCAACTGATATCCAGATTCACGCAGAGCGTATAATTAAAATGAAGAATAAACTCAACAAAATGCTTGCTGAACATACAGGTCAGCCTCTTGAGGTCATTCAGAAGGATACCGAGCGTGACAACTTTATGTCTGCTGAGGAGGCTCTCAAATACGGACTTATAGATAAAATTGTTGAAAAGAGATAATTAAAAAGGAGCTTTAGTAAATGCCAAACAACACTGATATAAGGCAGCTTCGCTGTTCATTCTGCGGAAAAACCGAGGACCAGGTAAAAAAGCTGATTGAAGGACCCGGAGTATACATCTGTAACGAATGTGTAGATTTGTGCTTTGAAATTTTTGAAGACGAGTATGATGATATAACCCCGGAAACAGCGGAGTCCAAAATGGACGAACTGCCAAAACCGCGGGAAATAAAGGCGTTTCTTGATGATTATATAGTTGGTCAGGATGCGGCAAAAAGGGCACTTTCTGTCGCAATCTATAACCATTATAAAAGAATAGGCTACAACCTCGACAATGATGATATTGAACTTCAGAAGAGCAATATCCTGCTCCTTGGTCCAACAGGTGTAGGTAAAACATTTATTGCCCAAACTCTTGCAAAGGTAATGAAAGTCCCATTTGTAATAGCTGATGCAACTTCGCTTACCGAAGCCGGATATGTGGGCGAGGATGTGGAGAATATTCTGCTCAAGCTGATTCAAGCGGCGGACTATAATATCGAACGTGCCGAAAAGGGCATTATCTATATTGATGAAATTGACAAGATCTCCAGAAAGTCAGAGAACCCGTCAATTACCCGTGATGTAAGCGGTGAGGGCGTTCAGCAGACTCTCCTTAAAATTCTTGAGGGTACGGTTGCATCAGTTCCTCCGACCGGCGGCAGAAAGCATCCGCATCAGGAATTTATCCAGATTGATACAACCAATATTCTGTTCATTTGCGGCGGTGCATTCGAGGGCATCGACAAAATTATTGAAAGCCGTGTAAATGCTAAGGCTATGGGCTTTGGCGCAGTTGTGGAAAGTAAGAAAGACAAAAACCGCGGCGATATTTTAAAACAGCTTATTCCTGACGATTTACTGAAGTTTGGTCTTATTCCTGAATTTATCGGTCGTGTACCCGTTATAACCACGTTGGATTCCTTGGATAAGGAAGCACTAAAAATGATTCTTACCCAGCCTAAAAATGCACTGGTTAAACAGTATGCAAAGCTTCTTGAGATGGATGGAGCAGAACTGATATTTGATGACGAAGCGATTGAAGCAATTGCTGAAAAGGCAATCAAGCGTAATACAGGTGCTCGTGGTCTCAGAACTATTGTTGAGGAGATTATGCAGGATATAATGTTTGATATCCCGTCAGAGCCCACAATTAAGACAGTTAAGGTTACTAAAGAATGTGTTGTTAGCAAAGCCACACCGGATGTCACAAGAGAAGAAAAGAAACCAATTAAAAAACCAGCTACCCATACAAAATCGGCAGAGGATGATAAAACCGCTTGCTGATTGCACAGAAAGGGGTATAGTATGAAGAATTTAAAAGTTATATTATTGACGCTATGTTTAGCTCTTTTATTTGCAGGTTGTAACGGTAAACTGTCAGAAGTGCCGAACCAGCCGCAAAGTCCCGAAGACGAGGTTGAAACAAAATCAACGGTTATTTCGGCTCAGACTTTACCTGTATCCATTGCCGGATATGAGGAGATTACCTCATATGTTGGTGATGTGGATGCAGATGGTGCGGATGAGAGAGTTGTTATTTCTACCAGTGCAGAGCGTACAAAAAACGGAGAGTTTCTTTGGAATGATGGTCAGGACTGGGCGGTATTTGTAGAGGATACAAACGGAGTTTATATGCTGCTGGATAAGTTTGTTCAGGCAGGCAGCGTGTATTTTGATGTTTCGGATTACTATATGAAGGATGGTGCACAGCCTAAAATACTTGTTACCGAAACGACAGGTGCCGGATTAATTCTCAAAACATACACATATTCTAAAGCGGAGAATGGTTATGTTGAAGAATCGGTTTACGATACAAGTGCCATAACCGAAGCCGGAATAAGCAGAAGATTTACTTCTTTTCCCGAAATAACGTATTAAAATAAAGACCGTCCTTTTCGGGACGGTCTTTGAATGAGAGGAATAACAATGGATAAACTTTTAATTGTTGTAGATATGCAAAATGACTTTATTAACGGAACTTTGGGAACAAGTGAGGCGCAAAGCATTGTTGATAAGGTAGTACATAAAATAGATGGCTTTGAGGGTTCAATTATTGCCACGATGGATACTCACCGTGACGATTATCTTGAAACCCGTGAAGGCAAATTTCTGCCGGTATCCCATTGTATAAAAAATACTGAAGGTTGGGAAATTGAAAAACGGGTAATGTCAGCACTTAAGCGTAAAGGCTTCAGACTGGTTGAAAAACCGACATTTGGCTCGGTAGAGTTGCCTAAATTGATAAAGGAAAAATTCAATCCTGATAAATTGAGTATTGAGCTTATAGGTCTTTGTACGGATATTTGCGTTGTGTCCAATGCAATGCTTTTAAAAGCGACATTTCCCGAAGTGGATATTTCCGTGGACTCAAGCTGTTGCGCCGGAGTAACGCCGGAAAAGCACGAGGCGGCATTGGAGACAATGCGTTCATGTCAGATTGAAGTTAAGTAAATATTGTTTTTTTTTGCCCGACTGTTAGTCGGGCTTTTTTTACACCAATTTTTCCATATGGCATAATATGTAACATAGCGACTTTAAAAGTTTTGGAGGACAAAAATTATGGGAGGAAATAAAGACAGATACCGGCTTCTGTTTGTGGGCGGAGATAACAGACAACTTCGTGCTGCAAACCGCACGGCTGAAAACGGAGTGCAGGTAACAGCACTGGGCTTTTCAGAACCAATTGCGGGAAATGTGAGTCGTATTGATGATATAAAAGATAAGGAATTTGATTATACAGCAGTTGTGTTGCCTCTTCCGTATTCAACAGACGGGGTAAATATAAATGCTCCGGAACTTAAGAAAAAACTGGCTGTATCCGAGGTGTTCCAAAAATTACCGACGGATTGCTGCGTGTTTGCCGGCAAGTGTGATGCAGACTTACGTAAATTGGCTGAAGGGAAGAATATCACTCTTGTTGATTATTTTGACAGAGAGGAACTGCAAATTTTAAATGCAATTCCGACGGCCGAAGGGGCTATCCAGATTGCTATGCAGGAAACACCGTTTACGCTTCATTCATCTGAATGCCTGATTATAGGTAATGGTAGAATAGGAAAAATTTTAGCCAAAATGCTTCAGGGAATAGGTGCATCGGTAACGGTTGCATCCCGTAAACGCAAGGATATGGCACAGGTGGTGTCGTATGGCTATAAAAGTCTTGGAATAGGTGAACTGTATGATTATGTGGGTAACTTTGATGTTATATTCAATACTGCCCCAAGTCTTGTTTTGGATGCTGATATGCTTGTTAAAACACGCCGCGATGCGGTTGTAATTGACCTTGCATCAAAACCAGGCGGTGTAGACTTTGAAGTGGCACGAAAAATGGGGATAAAGGTCATCTGGGCACTGTCGCTTCCGGGTAAGGTCGCTCCGCATACTGCGGGAGATATAATAGGTAAGACGATTCTGAATATACTGAATGAATTGGAGGCAAAACAATGAAACTGAAAAGTAAAACAGTTGGTTTTGCCATAACGGGTTCTTTTTGCACCTTCAGCAAGGTTTTTCCGGAGATGGAAAAAATTGTAAAAGAGGGGGCAAAGGTTGTACCGATTATGTCGGAAATCAGCTATAATACCGATACAAGATTTGGTAAAGCAAAAGAACATATAGAAAGAATGGAACAAATTACCGGGGAAAAAGTGATAGCAACAATACGGGATGCAGAACCTATCGGACCCAAAAAGCTACTTGATATTCTTGTTGTTGCACCCTGTACAGGAAACACTATTGCCAAAATAGCAAACGGAATTGCAGATTCAAGTGTAACGCTTGCGGTTAAGTCGCATCTTCGTAACAAAAGACCGGTGGTTATTGCTGTTTCAACCAATGATGGTCTTGCTAATAATGCAAGGAATATAGGTGTTCTTTCAAATATGAAGAATATCTATCTTGTACCCATAGGACAGGACGATTGGGTGGAAAAGGAAAATTCTCTCGTTGCAGATATGAAACAAATAATCCCTGCAACAGAAGAGGCATTAGACGGAAAACAGCTTCAACCGGTAATAATACTTCACAACTAATATTCGGGCGGTGTGCGGATTTGTGCACCGCCTGTTTATTCTAAGGGTAATTTTAACATATAATACTTGATTTTTAAAAAAAAATGTTGTATACTGATAATGAATGGCTTGACTTTCGGTGCGGATACCGGAACACATAAAAAAGCTGTAAAAAAGAGCGGAAAGGTTGTGCGATGTATGAGTGACAACTATAAAAATGATGCGGCGCTGGGTGAATATGTTACCATAGTTGCTGAAGAAGACGGTGTAAATATAATCGGTCTTAAAAGAGGTCAGGACACCAAATTTCATCATACAGAAAAGTTGGATAAAGGTGAAGTATTTCTTTGCCAGTTTACAGAAAATACATCAGCAATTAAAATCCGCGGAAAAGCAAAGGTCCACACCAAGATGGGCGTTATTCAGGCAGGATAACGGACCGGCTTTTGGAGGAAGTAAAAGATGTTACCAAATATTTTAACAACGGTAAGGCTGGTTATAATTCCGTTTTTTGCGTATTTTATGCTTAATTCGGAGAACTTTCTAATTCCGTTGCTTCTCTTTGTTCTTTCGGGCGTCACGGATATTGTAGACGGTTGGATAGCAAGGCGTTTTAATATGATTACTGATGTAGGAAGTGTATATGACCCGCTTGTAGACAAGCTTATGCAAATTACGGCGGTAGTATGTCTTTCTGTTAACGGAACGATACCGGGTTGGGTGATTTGTGTAGTTGCATTCAGAGAATTTTCGATGATTGCTGTCGGAGTTGTTCTCTACCTGAAAAAGATAGTTGTTCACTCAAATTGGTATGGAAAGGCTGCAACAGTTTTCTTTTATGCAGTAATGCTTGTTTTTATAATGTTCCCGGCGATTGATGAGACTATCAAGACAGTATTGCTTGCGGCACTTGTTGTAGTTATGATTGCCGCTGCGATAGGGTATCTTGTCAAGATTTCGGGGGCGGACAGAGCGAGCATATATAAAAAGAAGGCATAGAATTTGGCGAAATTTGACTGATTAAGTAAAATATTTATACCATAAAGGCAAGCTTGTGTATTGACAATGAGTATGGCCTTTGGTATACTAAAATAAATAAAAATTTTGTGTGAGGAATGGTTATGGAACAGTTTGAGGATATAAGCTTAAAACGGCTGGCGGAAATACTTCTTAAGAAAATTGGATTTATCGTTGCAGCCACTTTGATTGCCGGTGTTCTTTCTTTTATTTACAGTGAGATGATGATTGTGCCGGAGTACGAATCATCAGTTTCGTTGTATGTTAATAACGAAACTGAGTCATCAGTTAACAAAACTCTTGGCAGTGATATTCAAGCCTCGCAGATGTTGGTTGATACATATATTGTAATTATTAAAAGTGATACAGTTTTAAATCAGGTAAGCCAGAAGCTTGCTGAAAAAGATATAATGGGCTATGATGCAGAGGCACTTCGACGCAGTATTACAGCCAGTGCGGTAGATGCAACTGAAATATTTGAGGTTACTGTCAGAGACACAGATCCGATGAATACCTATACAATTGCTAATACTATTGCAGATGTGGCGCCGCCGATTATTCAGGATTTTGTTGAGGCCAGCTCGGTCAAGGTTATTGACTATGCGATTGTAGGAGAAAGAGTATCGCCCAACATTCAGAAAAATATGGTTTTGGGTTTGATTTTTGGTTTCCTTCTCAGTTGCTTGTTCGTTGTTCTGAGAGAAATCTTTGATATGAGAATTAAAGATGAGGATGTGCTTGAGCAGTGGTTTAAAATTCCGATTCTCGGCGTTATTCCTGATATATCGAATTCACAGGTTAAAAGACAGGGTTATTACTCATACAGACGAGGCGGACAGCCTTACACATATCAGCAGAAAGGAGTGAAGAACGATGGCGGAAAATCAAATAAAAATGAGTTGGTTTCAGAAAATAAGACAAATTCCAAGTAATATTGCAAGAGAAAAGCAAAGAAAATTTCTTGTTCAGGACCACGAATTCATCCGCGAAAAAGTTCTTAACTCCAAAAGTCCTTTCCATGTTCGTGAGGCATATAAGGCTCTTAGAACCAACCTGATTTTTTCACTTTCAGCAGAGGGCTGTAAAAAGATAGCGGTTACAAGTGCTCTTGCATCCGAGGGTAAAAGTACAAACTGTCTTAACCTCGCTATTACATTTGCTGAGATGGAAGCAAAGGTTTTGATTATTGACTGCGACCTTCGCCGTCCCAACCTTGCAAGACTTCTGGATGTTCAGAATGCTCCGGGTCTCAGCAATTACCTTGTTGGTCTTAATACAAGCGATGAGATTGTTCGTAAATCAATATATAATAACCTCAGCTATATAACAGCAGGCAATATCCCGCCGAATCCGGTTGAACTTCTTAGTTCGGAAAATATGGCAAGACTTATGGAAAAGTTGGAAACAGAATTTGACTATATCTTCCTAGATACACCTCCGGTAAACCTTGTTATTGATACTGTTGTGGTTTCAAAATATGTACATGGTGTTGTTATGATAGCTCTTCAAAATTCAACCGATAAGGAAGCTGTAAGATATGCGCTCAGTCAGTTGAATTTTGCAGGAACAAAGGTCCTTGGTTTTGTACTTAACGGTGTTGTATATGGCAATAACGGTGCATATAAAAATGTTAACAAGAGAAAATACTATCGCTATTTCAGCTCTAGCGGCCGCAAAAAGGGCGGAAGAGGCTATGGCGGATACGGCGGTAGCTATGGTGGTTCATACGGAAATTATGGCAGCTATAAAAATTATGGCAATTATGGCAGTTACGGTAAATAAACCGTAGTTGTTGTGCCTTAAATAAACGACAGTTGCGGCGGTAATAAATTTATCGCCGCAGTAAAATAAAATAATTTCCTCATTTTCATTAAAGAAAGTAGGAACAAATATGATAGATATACACACACATATACTTCCCGAAATGGACGATGGAAGCCGGAATGTCGACGAGAGTATAGTTATGCTTGGTATGCTGTCAGAACAGGGAGTTGATACAGTTGTGGCAACTCCTCATTTTTATATTGACAGAACAAATCCCGATGATTTTTTGCAAAGCCGAGATTCTTCTTTTGAAAAGTTGAAAAAACAGATTGCAGATATGGAACATCGTCCACAAATTGCATTGGGTGCGGAGGTTCAGTTCTATAATGAAATTACATCCCTTGATGGAATTGAGCAATTTTGTCTGGGCGAATCAAATTACATACTTATTGAGATGCCATTTACTCAGTGGAACGGATATGTTTATCAAACGCTCAACAATTTATCTGCTTCAAGAAGAATAACTCCGGTTATTGCACACCTTGAAAGATACCTTGATTTTATGAATGAGAAAGAAACTGTGCTTAGACTTAAGGAGGCAGGTGCACTTATTCAGATAAACTGTAGTTTTCTTGCGGATAGAATAGGAAGAAGAAAGGCCTTGAACCTTGTGAAAAAGGGTGAGGTAAGCTTTCTTGGCTCTGATTGTCATAACACAACAACCCGTCTTCCGGATATGAAGGATGGAGTTGACATTATCAGAAAAAAATTGGGAGATAATGGTTTGGAGCGTATTGTTTACAGAGAAGATAAACTGTTGCAAAAAATGGTTACATATTAAGCGGATAGAAGGAAGAACTGCTGAATGGTAAGAATGTCTGATGATAAAATTAAAATAGAAAAGCTTTATCTTGTGTTACTGTGGGTACTTGCAATTTTATACTTTTATTTTATTTCAATACATTCCTCATTGTCGGCTGAAGCTTCAGCTAAGGTAAGCAGAGTGATTGCTAAAAAAGCTTTTTTGGTTGTGGAAAATGTAACTGAGACGATGCAGATGGGAGATAAAAAGGATATTTCCTATAGAAACGTAGTTATTTTTATAAGAAAATCTGCACATGTGATTAATTTTTATATTCTTGGATTTTTATATAGTATGACAGCTCTAAAGACTAATCCCCAAAAGACTTTAAGTGTTTTTGCTGCGGCAATTATATGCGGACTTTTAGGAGCAATAATTGATGAATGCAATCAACTTTTTGTCCATGGAAGAAGTGCTGAGATAAATGATGTTTTTATTGATTTTATTGGGGTGTTATGGGGTTGTATAACTTTTTTTGTTGGGATTATTGTATGTAAAGTACAAAAATACGGAAGGAATATGTGATATGAAGAAAAAGACGAAGGTTCTTTTTGCTTTTTTAATATTAATTGCAGCATTGATTTTTGGTGTTGGTATCTGGCAGTGGAATAATATAGTTGCTGTATACAAAACAGTAACCACTACGCAAGAACAGCTTGAACAGGAAATTAACCAAAATAAGCAAGGTCTTGAGGAAGAATTAAATCAAAAATATTCCACAATAGTGAGTGATTTTTCGGCAGAGGAAGAAAAAAAGCTGATTAAAGGTGAAATTACTGTAGAGCAAGCGATAGAAAACCTTAATAAGCGTTATGAAAAAAAGAAGAATGAAAAATCTTCAACAGGTCAATCCAATAATACAAATGCTGAAAAGATTGATGAATTAATTGGGGATAAAGTAATAGAATTATATAGTCTGAAGGCATATTATTTAGGACAGCTTGGTCAGATGGAAGCAACGATTAAAAGTGAGTATGCTGCAATGCCCACCGAAAAGAAAAACCTTGTTGGCAAAAAAGAACTTGTCACCAAGCATATGGGTGTTGCGCTTGGCCTGATGAACCAGTGCGATGCAAAGGTTGCTGAACTTGTTGCCGGCCTTGAGTCAGAGCTGAAAAAGCTTGGCGGAGATACCTCTATCATCAAAATAATTAAGGATACGTACGAAAAGGAAAAAGCTTTAAAAAAGGCACAATACCTTAAATTAATAAATGAATAGGCGAAAAAGGTGACAACTATGAGGTGTTTAGGGTTTATAAAGAAAATTACAGCAATGTGTATAATAATATGTCTTGTTGCTTCGAGTGGAGTTTTTGCATTTCCTGATGTGGACGAGAATTCTAAAATGGGTGTAGCAATAGTAAAAATGCAGAAAGCGGGATATATTCGCGGGTTTGAAGATGGAACATTCAGGCCGAATGCAACTCTTACCCGTGCGGAATTTGTAACTATAATAAATAAAATGTATGGGTACAGAGTCAAAGCTGAGAACTTTTTTACAGATGTGAGTGCAAATGAATGGTATTACACAGATGTTCTTTGCGGTGTTCAGGCAGGGTATATAAAGGGTCATGATGACAAAACCTTCAGACCAAACGATACCGTAACCCGGGAACAGGTATGCGTAATGATGAATCGCATTTTAAATGTGGAACTTATTCCCTATGGGAAAAAGATAACCGATACAGTTTCAGACTGGGCAAAGGATAGTGTAGAAAAGCTGGTATCAAATAGATTTTTTACGCTTGAGGAAGGCGGAAAATTTCGCGCGTTGCAACCGATAACACGTGGCGAAACATGTGAAGCCTTGGAAAAGTGTATTGTGGACGTCCCAATTGAAATCGTGCCCGTTGACCTTGAAAATATGGTCAGAGAAGAGTTAGAAGAAAGACTTTCAAGTATGATTAATATAATGGAAACGACCATTATTCCGGGTTGTACATACGAAGGAACTATTGATGTTGCAAAACGTGTTACCGAGAGTATGAAAAAATATCTTGAAGATGAAAATTATGATTATCTCAAGGATGCAAAGGATACATATCAGGTGTATAAAACTCTTGGATATACAAAGACTGCTGAGTTGAAACGGTTAATTATTGACAACATAGATACCGAAAACATATCCATATTATTTGATTTCTTCTATACGCCGGATATCGAAGGATAAATTAAAATTTGAAGTTGCAATAAATATAGATTTTTTACTTGACAAAGAGCGATGTTTGAGTTATAATATCTCTTGTTGCAATTCAAATACGGATCTTTAGCTCAGTTGGTTAGAGCAACCGGCTCATAACCGGTTGGTCCGGGGTTCGAGTCCCTGAAGATCCACCAAAATTCGCGGTCAAAATAGATGCAATCTGTTTTGACCGCATTTTTACGCACTTTTCGGGCAATTTTCAAAAATCCCATTTGAATAAAAGACAGTAGATGCACCCACCGTTTCAACCAGTCTTGAACCAGAGACAACGGCATAAATCCTATAAAATTCCGACTTGACTACATAATAGATGCAAGTTAGAACATACAGGATACGAACCATAACAAAAATTAATACAGATAAACGAAGGCGATAATTTCAGGAATGAGGTTATCGTCTTTTTTTATATCCAAAATTACAGGAAGGAGGAAACCAAATGAATGTAGAAAGATTTTTGATTCAGGTAAAGCAGAACCTGCCAGAACATGAAGGTGTGACTACTTGGGTTGAAGATTCTGCATTAAATGTTGGATATGGCAAGTCAGAGAGTTTTGAGATCAGATATCCCGGAGGCATTTGTTATAATGCCGCAACTGAGAAGACCGATGAATTTTATAAATTGGTTGAAGAAGCTGATAAGGCTTTCAAAACAGTTAAGGAATATATTGATTTGATGGATAATGCTCCAGAACTCAGTGCGAGAGATTTCAATATGCCATATAAGTTACTTGCAGAATTTAACGGAGTTGTACTTGGTGGAATTGAGCATCGGTCAAATAACACCTTTGAGTTCACAACTTGGTCATACGCAAACAATTCTTTGTATCACGGTCATTATTTTACCGATTATGAAAAAGCAAAAGAAGATTTTGCTGTAAGATCAGGATTGCTCCAATCAACAAAGTTGTTTACAGACAAAGAGATGATGCAAATATATCGTTGTACAGAAGATACATTAAACAACGGATATGAATTGTCGAGTGAACAGACTGAGGTGTTAGAGCAGGTACAAGAGAAAATTAAGGAATCAGTTCCGAACTTCGATGAGAAGCTTCGGGAAGAGATTGATCAGGAATGCGAAGAAGACATGGGAATGTCAATGCAATAAATATGAAGGAGGAATAACACATGCAAGAAGGAACAAGAGTATTAGCAGTTGCGTTGTCTAATGATGTATTTGATAAATTAGATGACTATGTAAAGGAAATGCAGGTAACCAAAAAACAGTATGTTGCAGACCTTATTGAAAAGGATTTGGAACAGAAACTTCAACAGAAGCAGGAACCTGCAAAACAGATTGAGGTAAGACAGGCTCCAGATGGACAACAGGTATGGGGCCGAGCAGAAGTCATAAACGCATTAGATAAGTTTATGATTGAAAACGGCAGAATTCCTACACAGAAAGAATTCAAAAATGAAAACGGACTTCCGTCATATAATGCGGCAGGGAGAGCATTAGAAGTTTCTCCGGCAGAATATATGAAGGAGCGTTTCGATGAAGTGATGGCAGAGCAACAGGAAGAAGCCGGAATGGGAATGAGTATGTAGGCGGTATGTTCTATTAAAGAATGTACCGCCTTTTTTTATTTTAAGAATAGGAGTGATGAACAAATGGTATCAAATGACTGCAAGGAAAAATGCAGAGATTTTGGAATGTTGGTAGAGAACATAATCTGCATGGCAGACTGCTATGAAGAACCAATTGAAAAGTTCAGAAAGAGTATGTTCTATAAACCGGAATTCGAAGATAAGGAAAAAATCATCCTGGACATGATTGATACAAGTAACAGGATATCAGAAGAAATCAAACTTCTCTCAATAGAGGATTTGAGGAAACTTCAGGATGGATACGGAATTGAGTTGATTGGTTATACGGATATGCTTGCGACAGCACTAAGAAGAGAACCGTATTCCAATAACGATGTTAAGTACAAGTGCGATGCGATAATGTCGATTGTACTTGATATGCTGCATCGTGAGTTAAGAGACGATAAAGTATATCAAAAATTAGCAGAAGGAGTTGAACACGAAAATGTACAAGTTTAACTTTTATCATACCAGGCCTGAAAATTTCTTCCGTAATGCAGACAATAGTCAAACCAAAGGACTCATTGGATACTTAAGAGGAGATTTCGGGAAAGACGGAAAAGAATTCTGGCACACTTGGTTCGATGAAAACGAAAAACTGAAAACAGAGGAATTCAGTGAAGACTTAGGTAAGACCATGACAACTCTGTGTGACAGACTCTTGACGGACAGAGATTGGATGAGAAGTGTAGCATACAATCATCCCGGTGCAAAGATAGAAAGCGAGAGTACATCATCATACGGAATGTTTGTTGAAACAGAAAGGTATGAGTATGATATACGAACCATTACCGAAGATGGCAACTACGACTTTTATATCTATTGCTACGATAAGAACTTCCAAGAACCTCAGTATCTAAACAGCAGACGTTTCAGAGATGAGAACGGAAAACTCACCGAAAAGGTTGAAGAGATCGCAAAGAAAACCTTGCCCGAAGCTCGGAATTATTACATAAACGGTGATAAATACGAGAATAACGGTAAGATATATACCCTTAGAGTAACAGAAGAAAATATGATCTTTGAAGGACAAAACGGAGAAAGACTTTTTGTAGCACCGGAGATGATGGGTACATACCTTCCGGATGTTGCATCAGAAGGGAACTCATTTGTAAAAGTACCAATGAGTCAGACACTTGCAAATCTGACTCTTGGGGATCTGATACAGAGTGTTAAACTTTCATCTGTTCACTTGGTACATGACGAGGCTGAAATAGACCTCGCCACAATTGAAGACTTATCCGATGCAATGCTTACAAGCGAAGGTAAAGAAGCATGGTCGGATGTATTAAATGCAAAAGTAACCGAAATCTATAACGGTTACTACGGAATACAAATCCAGTGCAGTGGTGTTGATGAACAAAGACTTGCTGATTTTTCACAAGCTTTGGCAGGGAATTGGTCTGCTGAAGAATGTGATAAATGGTTTGACTTTGAAGCGGCACAAGGACCGGATATGAGTATGTAGGAGGAGATAATATGATTAGAAATATTGATATTTTAATTGAAATGCAGGACAGAATACATAAGTTCCGCATTCTTGATGATGTTATTGCGGTTATGCTTGAAGACAAAGATACGGAGTTTTCGGATCTGATCGAAACGCCCTGTCAGGAAATGTGTGACATTTTAAATGCTATAAATGATATAGACAAGCTGTTGGATTCTCTCACCGAGGATTTGAGAGGTTCGATGGTGAATGACGGCTTCGATCCCGATGACTATAAGTTCTGGAATGCGTGCTTGATACACTCGCCGTATAATCTCGAAGGATTGATTGAAACCTTTGAGGGAGCCTTAGAAACCCTTGAATTATATATTCTCGAAACAATAAGAGGATATAAAATCTTAACTCAGCTTGCTTATGATAAAAACCCTCGTTTGCCCGGTTTGAATAAGCAAGAGGATAAAGGTTGATGGCAACGAAATTTATGTCTGGTACAGAGTTGTTTATGTTTGAATGTTTAATGCAACAGACTCCGAATATGAGCAGGGCAAACCAAGAGGAGAAGAGATTCAAAGCTCAGTATATCGGAGTGCTTAAAGATTACATGCGAGAATATGGCTATGGGGATATCCGTAAAAGGGTATTGAATTCCTTAGATAAATTCATATTTGATGAGTTCATCTTTTGTAATGAAGAGCATAGAGATACCTTCTGGAGAATGCACACAAGATGGGCAAAAAACGCAGATAAAAAGAACCTTGATGCAATGGCTATTATTTATCTGTTAAGTACCCATCGGGAATTCGGAACTATCTTGGCAAACTATGTTTCCAATCCCTTGTATGTCTTGCCTAAAACATATAGTGGAGGTAACGATGAAGAGAAATATAATATCTACCATGCTGTAAAAATGATTGCCGGAATGGAATCAGGATTAGAAGAGGCAGATTTGTTCGAGGACGAAATCATAGATGATAAAGTCCTTTGTCTCATCATAAATGCGAAATTTATATGCAGGTATGGCATTAACGGATATCAGGATAAGAAAAACAGAAGGAAGGAGCCATATATAAACAACTCGTCTAAACACAGGCGTAACCAGAAGTTGTTCTCATATAAAGGACAGACTTTAAGAATCAAGTAGGAGGTGAATCGAAATGTCAGAAAGAGTTAAGCATCCAAGCTTCGCAAATCTGTATATTGGAAGGAGCCAATGCAGTGGAAAACAAGCATTGTTCGGCAGCTCAATTAAACATCATGATATTATTAACCTTCGCATAAGTCCTGCATTTATGGATAGAGACTTGAATTATGACAGATACTATGCAGAGAACCTGCCATACATTGAAATTGCTATGAGTCAGTCTCAATTCGCACAGGCAATAACCTCTCTTAATATGGGTGCAGGTGTTCCAGTAACATTAACAAGATTAAATGGAGAGTACATAGAACCGTGTCCGTTTGTAGATAAGAGAGAACAGTTCAGTAACGAATTCAGACAAGAGATGAACGAACTGACCAAGAAAATAAAAGAAACCACAAAAGCTGTGGAAGAACTGATTGAGAATAAGAGAACATTTACAAAAGCCGATAAAGAACAAATCTTATCAACACTTAATGCAGTTTCAATGCAGCTTGGTTCAAACTATCCATACATGTATTCAATGTTTAATGAGCAGATGGATAAAACTGTTACAGAAGCAAAAGCAGAAATTGAAAGTCACCTGCAAGCGAGAATGGAAGATGTTGCTCTCAAGGCTATGGGCAAAGCACAGGAGCCTGAAATGCTTCCTGAAGAAGAGCAGGATATTGAAGAAGATGGCGGAATGCTGATGGGAGGTATGTAGAATGGCAGTTTTATTTTCACACATAACTCTATCGGCAGAGAATGGTTCAACAGAGACTTTTCTATGTGGTGGAATTCCTGAAAATGAAGCAGGATTGGAAAACTGGACAGCATATCAAAATTTCCTTGAAGACAATCCTGAAATAGAATCCATCGATGTTGAGGTCAAAAGCTATGTCTATGGAGAAGGCGAGGTAACGGATGCAAACGAATATGAGGTTGCATACTTTACAAAGCGAGGTCCAGATTTTTTGGAAAGATCAACAGTTAAACCATATGAGGAGTCAAACTTCATAATCTTAACGGATAACGAAGAGATGGAAGAAACAGAAGAACCAATGATGGAAATGTAGAGGTGAATATAAGTGTTATATGTTTTAAGTTTTGCCGGAGGTGCAGCCTTTGGTGTAGTAATGATGTGTTGCTTCATTGTAAGCGGACAGGAATCAAGAAGGGAGGAAAAATACCTTAATGGAAAACAGAATCAAAGTGATGGTATTTGAACCATTGAGAGAGCCACATATTGAACATATAAAGAATACCGAAGAGGTATATAAAAACATCGTAGAAGGTGAATATAGGGTTCAGTCTCTTGATAAGAAAACAGTTCTTATCAGCAATAGCAAGGATAAAGAACTTGAACTTGTCCCTAACAGACATGTGGGCAGAGACATCATCTGCGGAACATTCTTTATTGCATCAGATACAGGAGAAGAACGGTACGCATCTTTGACAGATGAGCAGTTAAAATATTATTTTCAGATGTACAAAGAATGCGAAGTTATTTCACAGCAAGAAGTAAAAGAAAATATGTTGTATTCAGGAGAAAGCATCGGAAAAGATGAAGTCTTTATAAACAACATTAATATGAGACTTGGTCAAATAGACTTCAAAAAGGTCGTGGAGTCATATAAGACACCTGAGTTTACTGAGGCAAAGGAGCTTCTTAAGATGATGCACGAAGAATTTTGCGAGTCTTTTGGAACGAGCGATGTTGATGAGCTGATAGAAGGTGACGATGTCTTTATTCATCTTCCTGCAGTTATGAAATCAAGAGAAACAGGCGAACTTTGCGTAGGACTTGTGTATGTTGACACTGCAAGCTCCGGAGAGCATTGGGGAACAGCGTTTGCGTTCAGTAATGGATTTATAGATCAAAATGAGGCAGACAAGAATAATCCAATGGTTGAAGAAAGAAAAGCATTTGGAATTTATGATTATTGGTATACTCCTGATTACGATGGAGATATACACACCAATAGAGATTATGCTCCGGATGAAGTGAAGGCTATTCTCGATTATGCAATCGGTTCAGAAGAGCAAACACAAGGAATGAATATGGATGGAATGTAAAAGAATAAGATGAGGCGGTCAGTTTGTGTAACTTAAGCACAGATTGACCGCCTCTTTTTTTGTACCCAAATCCAGAAGAAAGGAGATAACCTTCAATGAAAAGTGGTGGTAACAGGGTGCGAGATGCTCCCCGATAGGTAAACGAAATATATTGTAGAAGGCGGTCGCTCAAACCTCGTACAGAGGCAAGGGTGACCGCCTTTTTTGTTTGCCAGAAATCGGAGGTGTTTAATATAGGCAATAAGTATTTAAACAGTCCGATTCCGTGGGTAGGTGGAAAGAGGTCCTTAAGAGATATAATCCTTCCGTCATTTCCTCTCGGCTACAAAAGGTATGTCGAGGTGTTTGGCGGTGGCGGAACAATTCTTTTTGCAAAGGACCGTGAAAAATTTGAGGTATATAACGATTTTAACTCTGACCTTGTAAACATGTTCAGATGTATCAAGGAAAGACCGTTGTCACTTCTTAAAGCCTTAAATGCTTTCCCGATCCATAGTAGGCAGGAATTTAATATGCTGCTGGAATTTTTAGATAACAAGGAACCTGAATTTCCGTATATGCAAAGCGAGGTTCAGGTAGTTGAGGAATTTTTTGACGAACAGGATAAGGAACAGATACTTAAGATTTTGAATACAAAAGCGGAACTGTACGATGTTGAAAGAGCCGCAACCTTCTACAAGCTGATTAGATACAGCTACGGAAGCAGCGGTAAGAGTTTCGGTGGTCAACCTGTCAATCTTGCAAACACATTACTTAATTTGTATGCTGCATCAAACAGGTTACAGGAAACTGTTATTGAAAATAAGGACTTCGAGAGCCTTATCAAGCAGTATGACCGACCGGATACATTCTTCTATCTCGATCCTCCGTATGTGGAAACCGAAGGCCACTACATGGTGGAATTCCCGAAAGAAGACCATATCAGACTGTACAACTGCTTAAAAGAAATCAAAGGTTATTTCCTGTTATCCTATAACGATTGTGAGTTTATTAAAGAGTTATACAAAGATTACACAATCGTGGAGCGTTCAAGAGCAAATTCCTTAGCTCACAGATACAATCCGGGCAGCGAGTTCAGAGAACTGCTGATTGCAAACTACGATATAAACGAGAGAAGGAAAAGCAAACCAGTACAATTAAGTTTATTTGGAGTTGATGATTTATATGAAAGAGATTTTCTTAACGATTATAGGCAAAAGAGGGCGAACAACCATACCGCTTATGTTGCGTATTCTATTCGGGATCACAGATGAAACGGTTTTAAAGTGGAAGTGGGATCTTGCAAGTAGATGTATTATGATATTTCCTCTTTTCGAGATAGGCCCGTTCCTAAACGATAAGAAGGAAAAGATAGGTATGACACAAGATGAAGCAAATCAATTAGTGGAGAACCTCACAGATGAGGCACTTCAGTGTTTGCTCTCAGCAGCAACGAACAAGTTAAATTAATGCCGAAGCGAATCGGCCATAATCAACAACTGAAATCTTAGCAGAGCATACCATTAAAATTAAATATCCTCAATGAGTGTCGATAGAGCTTCGGTCGGAAAGATTGGAGCGATGAAAACAGTGATTAAATTTTTTGATATGTTTTCAGGCATCGGTGGCTTTAGAGCAGGACTTGAAAGAGTCGGCGGATTTGAGTGTATAGGGCATTGCGAAATCGATCCTTATGCAAACAAAAGCTACCATGCCATATTTGATACAAAAGGCGAGGTGTTTTTTAATGATGCAACGCAAATCAATCCGGAGCTTCTTCCGGAATTTGATCTCCTTTGCGCGGGATTTCCCTGTCAGTCGTTCTCAGTCGCAGGAAAACGAGGTGGTTTCGAAGATTCAAGAGGAACTCTCTTCTTCGAGATTGCCAGAGTGCTTAAAGCAAAGCAACCTTCATATTTTCTGCTTGAGAATGTTCCCGGACTGCTTAACCATAACAAAGGGAAGACCTTCCAAACAATCCTCTGCACGTTGGATGAATTGGGGTATGGTCTCGAATGGCAGGTGCTTAACAGCGCGGATTTCTTTGTCCCCCAAACCAGAAAGAGAATGTATGCTTTCGGATATCGTGATGAACGATGTGCCGGACAAGTACTACCTTTCACAGAGTGCAACCCTAAAGCTCTTAGGCAAATCATTGGGGGAAGTCAGGGACAAAGAATCTACGACATAGATTGTCTCAGTTGTACTTTAGCATCAAATGCAGGCGGTCAAGGTGGAAAAACAGGCATGTATATAGACATGAATGAAAATCCTTGTATCACCTGTTTAGCTCGATGCATAAAGAGCAGATACAATAGCGGAATTACAAACCGCAAAGGTGAGAATTCAGGAGTAATTGAGTGTTTAATGCCGTGTTTAACTCCAAACAGACTATATAAAAGACAGCAAGGTCCGAGATTCAGACCAGATAACTGTCCGATGTTTACTTTGACCGCTTGTGATATTCACGGCATCTTGGAGAACTTCAGGATACGAAAACTGATGCCGAAGGAGTGCTTGAGATTACAGGGATTTAAGGATGACCAGATAGATAAGATGGTTGAAATAAATTCTGACAATCAACTGTATAAGCAAGCCGGAAATGCAGTAACGGTGACAGTAGTTCAGGCGATTGGAGAAAGAATCAAAGAAATACACGAAAACTTAAAGAAGGAGTGAAGTAACTTATGGAATTCAGAGCGAGTGTAACACTTGTAAACAAACCCGGTACCTTAAAAGGCTTCGCATCGGTAAATATCGATGAGCAGTTTGCCGTAAAAGGTATCAGAATTGTAGAGGGTGAGAATGGACCATTCCTTTCGATGCCTTCAAGAAAAGTAGGCGAAAACTATGAGGATATGTGTTTCCCTGTAACTAAAGAGTGCAGAGATAAGCTCAATGAAACAGTCCTCAAGGCTTACGAACAAAAACTCTCACAGAAGGAGGAGCAGACCAATGAAGAAAAACAGGAGAATGACAACAAAGGTTCCAAAAAACAGTCCTCCTCAAAATCTCAGAAAGAATCCGCAGATACCAAACAGGAATCTAAGAAGGAAGAACTTTCCGAGAATGAGCAGCCCGAACAGGTAGAAGAAGGACCTGCAATGGGAATGTGAGGTGAAGCATAATGGCGGTACCTTTTTACAGGTATTCTCTGGAAACTGCAAAGTCGGAAGACAATGTAGAACTTTACAGAGCGAGTATTGAGGAAAATCGCAGATGCAAAGATTTTGTTCAGGACTCGAAGACAGGGTTCTATGCAAATGCATATAAGGATAACAGTGTTGACAGCGATGGCAGTTACACCAAAAATCTTATAAAAGAATTCGGTATGGAGCGAGTCCTGAACATGTATGCCGTAACCGTTAGAAACCATAGCGGTGACGGAAGAATCAGCAATGAGGTAAGAGATTGGGCTAATAACTTTAATGCAGGATTAAGACATAATGAGGATATGCGAGAAAGCCTCATAACGCAAATCAATCCCGGCATTATCGACCTGCTTGCAAAGCATGCGATAAAAGAGTTTGATAGTCTCAATCTCTTTACTATTGAGCACTGTGATAAAGAACAGACCAACTATGAGGACAAAGTGGTCATCGTAAGCCACAAGAGCCTCAAAGAAGAGTATTGGACACCTGAAAATCAGTTATGGTTGGCAACTGACGGATTTGGATGCGATCCTACAAAGATTGGCAGAGCCGTATATTCGACTTGTCTTGCAGATGATGATAGAGCAAGATGGGACAGGCATCAAATTTTAGGTGTCATTAAAGATGAATACTTGCCGGATTGGGCAAGGGAGAAGCTTGAAGAGATGCAAGCTGAAGAACAATCTCAAAATAACGATATTAATTTAGGATAATTTTTTAGGAGGTAAGAAAATAATGAAAACAAAGCATAGTTCAAAATTAAGATCAGTGATTTCTTTACTTATCGTTTGTATGATGATTATCGGCATGGTGCCGACAACATTTGCCGCACAGGATAACGAATATGTGGATCCTGCGGACAGTTGGCTCTCTGCAAACGGCAGAACAAACGAGCTTGACATGAACTCAACAACTACCTACGAAACACAGCATTGTTACGAATGCGGAAAAGATACAACAGTATTAACATACCGTGTTCCTGAATACACCCGTAGCGGTGAAACAGCAGCAAACAGAGGTGTTAAATACTCAGACGGTGCAAATGCAGACGGTGACGAGTATTATAACCTTGACGATGGTACTCCCGGTGTCGATGCATACTATACTGGTTACCATTGGACAAAATCAGTATGTAATGCCTGTGGAACACTTAATCCATCAGACTGGAACGCACATTGCTATAACAGAAATGTATATGGCTTGAATCCGTGTGACCACAACTTTTTCGTGGATTTTGATAACACAGAGTACACTCAGTATAACAGCACTCAGCATTATGTGAATCTTAAGGAAGGCGAATATTGTGCATTCTGTAAAGGTACATATGCACAGGCGGTTCGCTCAAGAGAAGCTCATGACTTTGAAGAGAGTGTAGATGCACAGCTTTCTAACAACAGATTCTATGTAGCTGAAACCTGTGTGGACTGTGGATATGAATCCAGTGAGTATGTCGTTGCAAAAACCGTTATAACTTCTTACTACGGAGAAGTTGACGGTGCAGCTCATACAGTAGAAGTTGCAGATCTTTCTGAAAGTGATGTAACTACAAGAATCAGATACGGAACAGAGGCAGGTAACTGCACAAGAACATCTGCTCCGAACTATACGGAAGCAGGTTATCACACTGTATATTATGAAATCGACTATATCTACGGTGGAGAAACAATGACAGAGAATGGTGTAGGGTATGTGTGGTTATTGGAAGAGGATAAAAACAACGGAACAATCGTTGTAATTCCTCCGCAGAGCCATGAACATGACTATAACTACCTTGAAACTGTTAAGCCTTCATGTGATGAATTAGGATATGACAGATTCCAGTGTAACGGCTGCGGTGACCTTATTAAGACAAACTATGTTCAGTCTCTTGGACACAATTACAGAGATGTTTTAATCAGAGAAGCAACCTGTAAACAGAATGGTGTAAAGCTTCACATGTGTAACAAGTGCGGTGACTTTTATGAAGAATCAACTCCGCTTGCAGGTCATGACTATGATAAACATACTCACGATGCAACTTGTAAGAATGTAGGCTATGATGAATATACATGTACAGTCTGCGGAGATAACTACATCAATAACATTAAGCCTATGGTAGAGCATAGATACAGAAAGCTTGTAAGACATCCTGATTGTGAAGAAGAAGGATATACGAACAACATCTGTGAAATGTGTAATGCAAGTTATGTTTCAGACTATGTGGATGCATTAGGACATTCTTGGGATGAAGGCAGAACCGTAACTGCTTCCGGATGTGACAGCGAAGGTGTTATTGAGCATCTTTGTACAAATGCAGGATGTAAAGAAAAACTCATCCTTGCATCTGATGCAACAGGACATACTCCGGGTGCAGAAGCAACCTGTACAGAACCTCAGATTTGTGAAGTTTGCGAAACAGTTCTCGAACTTCCGAAAGGTCATAGCTATACAGATACTGTAGTTGATCCTACATGTACAGAGTCAGGTTATACAAAGCATGAATGCGATGAATGTGACCACTCATACATTGATAGCTACACAGATATCATTCCTCATGATTACGATGCAGTAGAAACAGAAGCGACCTGCACAGCAATGGGCTTTACTACATACACCTGCCGTGATTGCGGAGATGAATATGTAAGCGATTATACCGACAAACTTGCACACGATTATGTAGAAACCGTAACTCCTGCAACCTGTACGGAATTCGGATTCAGCACCTTTACCTGTGCAGATTGTGATGATTCTTATGTAAGCAATTATACGGATAAACTTCCGCACAGATACAGCGAGTCTGTTACACCTCCGTCATGTACAGAAGACGGATTCAGTGTATTTACTTGTGAAGATTGCGGAACTGAATACATTGGCAATTATCAGGATGAAGTTGAACACGACTATGAGGTAACAGTTGTTCCTGCAACATGTACCGAAATGGGTTACAGCATTTACAAATGTAAGGCTTGTGAGCATACCTTCAACGGTGATTACACAGATGTAATTCCTCATGACTATGAAGTAACTGTAGTTCCTGCAACTTGTACTGAGTTAGGATACAGCATCAACAAGTGTAAAGCTTGCGGAGATGAACACAACAGCAACTATGTAGACAAGATTGCTCATGCTTATGAAGTAACAGTAACAGAAGCAACCTGCACTACAATGGGCTACAGCACATTTGTATGTAAGGACTGCGGAGATACATACAAAGCAGATTATGTAGAACCGAAGGGCCATACACCGAGCGAATGGATTGTAGATGAAGCTGCAACCATCGAACACGGCGGAAACAAACATATCGAATGTACAGTCTGCGGAGAAACTCTCCAGACAACTGACCTTGCACAGCTTGCAGGTAAAGACAATACAGACGAAGACGGTAAAGCTCAGGTAGGCGATTACAGCCTCATCCTTCTCGATGAAAATGACAAGCCTATCTTTAACAGCGAAATCGTAATCGATGTAAATGACAATGTGTCAGTGCTTCTTACAAACGGCAGACTTCTTGACTTTGATAAGCCTACAAAACTGATTGCATTCTTCACAGAAACTCAGCAGCCGAAAGCTGACCTCAAAGTTGACTTTACAGATGCAAACGGTAATAAGGTAACAGGTGCAACCGACAAAGACGGTATCCTTGTAGTACCTAACAGTAAGTCAAACACAGGTGACGATAACGGTACAATCGGTAACGGTGATGAAGAAAAGGAAACTTATGTTGTAAGAATTACAGATAAGTTCAATGTAACTATCCCGAACTGCGAAGTGTACATCGGTGAAAGCAATAACATCGTTATTGACCTTCCTGAAGGCACAAGACCGACAAGAGAAAATCCTGTAATCGTAACTGTAGAGGACCAGAACGGAGATGCACAGGAAGGCGTAACAATCATTGCTCTCGGTGACTCTGACTTTATCGAAAAAGGTAAAACAGATGTCTACGGCAAGATTACACTTCCTACAGCAAGCGATGGTTATACAAACGAAGAAGGCCGTGTGAATGTAAATGAAAGAAATGTAGTAGTAAGCGATGAAAACGGTGTAATCCCGAATGCTTATGTAGTTTACAATGAAGACGGTTCTATTAATGTGGACCTTCCTGAAGGTAACGGTATCAGCCACCACAACCGTGTAACTGTAACAGTTCTTGACTCTATCGCAAAACCTATCGAGGGTGTAACAGTAACAGTTAAGGATGCAAATGAACTGCAGTACACAGGCACATCTGACAGCGAAGGTAAAGTATTCGTTCCGCCTCTTTCTGAGGACTACACAGATGCAGAAGGTAAGGCTGTAGTAAATGGAATCAATGTCCTTCTTACAGATGAATCCAAACCGATTGAGGGAGCATTTATCACTATTGCTGACAATCAGATCAATGTGAAACTCCCTGAATCTGCAGTGTTCGATTATCATAACAGAATTACAGCAGCTTTAACGGATGCAGAAGGTAATCCTGCAAAGGATGTAACCGTAGTCTTCACAGATGGCAACGGCAATACCGAAACAGTTGTATCTGATGAAAACGGTAAGGCGATTGTTCCTCCGGTTCATAAAGATATGACAGATGCCAACGGTAATGCAGTTGTATCAGGATATAAGGTAGTAATTGCAGACGAAAAGGCTCCTGTTGCCAATGCATATCTTGAATTCGTTGACGGTAAGATCAGTGTAGTGCTTCCTGAAGGCAGTGTGCTTGACCTTGCAAACAGAATCTCTGTAACAGTAACAGATGCAGAAGATAAGCCTGTAAAGGATATGTCTGTAACTGTTAAGGACAACACAGAAAGAACTGAAACTAACCTTACAAACGAGCTTGGTATTGCAATCGTACCTCCGACAAACATCGATGAAACAGATGTTAACGGATACGGTGAACTTAACGATTACAGTGTAACTGTTAAGAACGAAACAGCACCTATTGAAAAGGCATACATTGAAATCAACGAAAACGGTGAAATCTCCGTTAAACTTCCTGAAGGTATCCTTATTACTCACGACAACAGAATCACTGTTACAGTAGCAAATAAGGGTGATAAAACACCTGTTAAGGATATCAAGGTAACTGTAACTGAAACAATTGCAGAACCTGAAAAGGATGATACTGCAAATGAAGAAGCTACAGAAGGCGAGACCGCAGAACCTGAAGTTGTTGAGCCTAAGACATTAAACGGTGTAACCGACAGAAACGGTGTTGTGGTATTCCCGGCACTTTCTGAAGACATCACAGACGATAAGGGCGACTCTTCTGTAACAGATACAAAAGAAGAGGAAGGCAAGGACAATGACGGTGACGGTAAAATTGACGAATCCGGTGATGTTACAGAAACAAAATATATTGTAACTGTAAATGATACAAAGGGAATTATTGCTGATGCATTCGTAACTGTGAAAGACGGAAAGATTACAGTTAAACTTCCTGAAACTCACACTCTTACAACTTCAAATCAGACAACCGTAACTGTTAAGGATACAGATGGCAAAGCGGTAGCAAATGTGTCTGTAACCATTAACGACAAGTCAACTTCCAAATCAGGTACAACCAATGCAAATGGTATCGTAACACTTCCTGTTAAAACATCAGGCGGTGGCGGAGGCGGTTCATACTCCGGCGGTGGCGGAGGCGGCGGAAGCTCAATCTCCACAGTAAATGTTAAGGTAGTTGATAAGGATGGTAAGACTGTATCTGTAAGCAAATCAACTGCAACAGACAAGGTAACACTTACACTTCCTACAGGCAAAGACCTTGTAAAAGATAACAACTACTACACAATTACAGTAACCGACAGAAACGGTAAAGCAAAAGCTGATTTCGATGTAGTTCTTAAAGATAAGAACAAGAATGAAGTAACTGCAAAAACTGATGACAAGGGTATTGTTATTCTTCCTGCAGTAGAGCATACAGCTTATGTTAAGGGATACACTGACGGTACATTCAGACCGGAAGGCGATATGACAAGATCAGAAGCTGCGGCTATCTTTGCAAGACTTGTTGCGGATAAGAAGGATGAAACAATTTCCGGCAAGGCATCATTTAAGGATATCCCTGCAAATGCATGGTATAACACTTATGTTGGCTACCTTGAAAAGTATGATGTTATCAATGGTTATGCCGATGGTACATTCAAACCTGAAGCTCCTGTAACAAGAGCAGAGTTCACTGCAATGGCAGTAAGATACTTTGATATCTTTGAAGAAGTTAAGTATGAAGAGATTACCTCTAAATATGCAGATGTTAACGGTAAGTATTGGGCAATCAAGGATATCAGCTACGCATCCAACAGAAAATGGCTTAACGGATATGTAGACGGTACATTCAAGCCTGACATCAACATCACAAGAGCAGAGGTTGTAACTGTTGTAAACCGTGTAACCGGAAGAACGGCAGATCATGATTACATTAACAAGAACCTTGAGGTACTTGACAGATTCACTGACCTTAAGACAAACAGCCATTGGGCATTCTACGATATTATCGAAGCAGCCAATGACCATATGGCAACAGACATGTCCAATTCAGAAAATTGGATAGACTGATTTAGTTGAGTTTCAACAAAATTCAGCTAAAATGAATTCCTTCGTAGACTTTCGGTGAGTTTAGTGGTATGTTTGAGTTGCCAAGAGGCAGAAATACTTAAATCAGGAGGAATTATTAGATGAAAAAGAAAGTATTATTAATGACTCTTGCCCTGGCACTTATGATGCAATCGAGTGTCATGGCAGAAGCAACTCACAAACACAAATGGGTGGATGACATCAAAAACTCAAATGAAACCATTAACAGGTACACCTGCGAATGCGGTGCAACCAAAGACGAAGTAATTGCAGACATCAGAGATTATGTCATAACATTCGATGCAAACGGTGGATATGTAGGGGAGTCTGAGAAAGAAACCTATAAAGGCAGAATCAAATGGCTCCCAATCCCCGAACACACATCGGACTATCAGTGGGAAGGTTGGTTCACAGAGCCTGAAGGCGGTGAGCTTGTCGATAACACATGGATATACGAGGAAGATACAACCTTGTATGCTCAGTGGACACTTAAAGGAACACGAACACTCACATTCGCATGTGACGGTGGCTCGTACATAAGACCGATAACAAGGAAACTTGGCGAAACGGTTGACCTTGCAGGATATGTGCCTGAAAAACAAGGATACATATTCAAAGGATGGTATGAGGATCCCCGAACTAAAGAGAATGAGGTAACAGAGTACACCTTTAACGGAAACGGAGTCCTGTATGCAAAGTGGGAAGCGGATCCCACCAAAGAACAACCGGACACCTTAATGTCGACAGACACCATATACTTAACTGACGAACAGTACTATGAGAGAATCTCAAGAATACAAGCCATCATAGAGGAACTTATAGAAAGATACTTAAACACAAAGGGCGCATCGAAAGGTGCGCCCTTTAGTATGTCTTGGAGGTCTTCATATGGCAAGTAAAGCACCATCGTACCTGCGAAACGGCAGGGAAATTGTAAGCGGTATTCAGAAGCTTGCATACAGACATCCTGCATACCAAATCTTTCAGGATTGGTTAGAGATAAGTGCCATAGCGATAAGCAATTCGGTAGATTTGGCAAACTTCGAGGATAGAGAAAAAAGGTACCTCGAACTTATAAACCAATACAACAAAGAAGAGCAAAATGCTCTGGTTGAATTGTTTGCAACCCTAGTCAGAAACTTAACTGATGAGGTAGAAACAAGCGGAACACCCCGTGATGTACTTGGCGAGGTCTTTCACGGATTGGAGCTTCATAACAAGTACAAAGGGCAGTTCTTCACTCCCAATCACATCTGTGAATTCATGGGCAGAGCAGTGATTGCAGGAGATACAGAAGAGGTTATAAGTGAAAGAGGATTCGTATCAGTATGTGAACCGTGTGTAGGTTCAGGAGGTCTTGTAATAGGCTTGGCTGCCGCAATGGCATACCATAAGCACAACTACCAGACGGAGCTTGTTGTAACTGCATGCGATATAGATATCAAATGCGTACACATGGCATACCTGCAACTGAGCCTATACGGAATACCTGCAAAAATAATACATGGAAACTCGCTCACAGGAGAGCAATGGTCAGTATGGTACACACCGACATACATAGTCGGATTGTGGGCATTAAGAGAAGGTACGACAATCGAAGATGTAGCAAAAGCGGTCGAGAGTAAGCAAGAAGAAATAGTGCCGCAGGTGGTAGAAATACCGCAGGAAGAAATAGAACTGAAAGTCGATGAGAACGGTCAGATAAGACTGTTCTGAAAATAGAATGGAGGTAATACAAAATGTTTGGATTTCCAAGCGAAGCAACAGTAAAGAGTTTAAGGGAACAGTATCCTGAAGGAACGAGAATTGCTCTTGTTCATATGGATGATCCCTATTCAAAACTTGAACCTGGCGACAGAGGGACAGTTCGCCATGTGGATGATGCAGGAACTATCCATGTAAGATGGGACTCAGGAAGTGGTCTTGGAATTGCATACGGAGAGGATTCGTGCAGAAAACTCACAGAAGCAGAACTTGCTGAAGAACAGAAAATGGCAGATGAACAAACAATGACAGAGGAACCTGAACTTGAAGAAGCAGGTCCCGAAATGTCAATGTAGGAGGTGGAAATTATGGCTTTAAGAGACAAAGTGATAATTGAAATTAGTACCGAAGACTTACACGGTACAGGCTATCATTTTGCCAATTTGGCACTACCTGCAACTGATGGACAGATTGAAGATGCTATGCAGAAGGCCAGAGCTATAGGAAGAGAGGACTACATGCAAATAAATGTTATAAGCAGTCCAAGACTTCCTGAGCTTATGGATACAAGACTCGATACTACATCAATTCAGGAAATGAACTTCTTTGCACAAAGGCTTGAGAAGCTACCTGAAAATCAGCTCATAGGATTAAATGCCTTGTTCGAGACACAAAAGGAAGCAGGAGAATATGATGATGGTGTGGTTATAAAGGACCTCATCAATATGACATACGACCTTGATGGACTTATCGTTATAGCTGGTATAGCTAATGACCGTGAGTTGGGCGAAATGGTGAAAGCAAATGAAATGGAACCATACCTGAAAGATATGAGCGATGAGATGGTAAAAATGCTTGATTCGGAAAAGGTTGGTTTTAAATTCAGAGAATCAGAATGCGGAGTATTCAGAAACGGATACTATGTAGCAAGACTTGGATATGACTGGCCTGAAGTATATGACGGTAAGACATTGCCTGAACCAGACAGACAGGCTGTTGGCGGAGGTTTTATACAGATGCTTGTTGCAAAATCAGGCATAGAAAACCCTGAAGAAGCCGAGAAAAGTGCAGTCTTAATCGGTCTGCCAATAGACACAGAAAGAGCAAATACGATAGCACAGGCACTTGGAGAAAAAAGAATAGAAGACTGTGTGTACTTTGACTTTCAATCGCCAATATTGTGGCTTGATGACGAACTGTATGGTAGCACAGAGTTGTTTGGAAAACTCAATAATGTGGCATTCATGTATGAGACACTAAGTCAGGATGATAAAATCAAATTCAAAGCTGTAACAGAAAGCCTAGAGTGCAGGGATTTGGATAAGGCAAAGGAAATAATGAATAACTTGGACAAATATCAGTTATCTCATTTCACCGCCGATTATGAAAGCTACGCAAGAGAGTATATGCAACTGAAACTGCCGACAGAGTTTGATACAAGTGTACTTGAAGATTGCAATCTTGCAAGACTTGGAAGAACACTATGTGACAGGCTTGAATGCAAAATGACCGATTACGGAGTAGTGTCAAAGGAAGGCGGTCAGATATTCGCAACCGTAACTCCGCAAGATGACGAAGAACTGATTCAGGAGGAAGAAGCGGAGCCTGAAATGGGAGGTATGCAAATGTGATTAACATGGATGAAATCAGAGAAAACATCAGGGAACTTATGTTTGAATTCACGAATTCTGATAGTACAGTTGAAATTGATATGAAATCACCGACAGAGGTAGATGTAGAACTGAATGGTAAATTCTTTAATACATACCTTGTCAAGGATAAAAAATTCAAGCATAACATTGTACATGAAGCAGAACAAAAATCAAAATTCAGAATGGATATTATAATCATAAGACCTGATATAGCAGAAAACTATAAGCAGTACAGAGGAGCGCCTCTGCAACTTCCTGCAACGGAATATGAAATTAAGGATGCACTGTGCAGAGCAAGAATAACCGACAATAGTCAGGTGGGCAGAATTTTAGAATGTGTTCTTTACGATAAAGACATTGTGAGGGAATATCTTGCAAAAGATAAGGAAGCGGATCTCGAAGAGCTTAACTATCTTGCGAAAGTAATGAGCAGGTTTGATAGCCATGAACATGAACTTTTCAAAGGATATATGGCGATGAAAGGTCCTTTTGTTTTGTCTGTAAAGGATTTGATCAATGCAGCTTACAACCTGCATTGCTGCGACTTGACATACGACATTGATGAAGATGAAATGCTCGGTAGGTATTATGCTGATAACGGATTGCTTGAGTGGCTTGGAGATGCTCGAAAAGAGATATGGGAATTTCTTGACTATACTAAGCTCGGCAGAAAACTCAGGGAAAAGGAAAACGGAGTTTACACCGAAAGCGGTTATTTTGTTTTTAATCCCAATGAATATTCTGTGGTCTATGATGGCGGAGAATTTCCGGAGAAATTCATCGATGATGGATACATCTTCAAGCTCCTCATTGCAAAAAGTGAGACAGGCAGAGCTGCCGATGGCAGATGGTTATCCCTTCCTGCATCTAAGGAAAGAAAAGCGAGCTTTGCAAGAGAACTCGGTGTTGAGAGCCTTGATAAATGTATTCTGGTTGCAGTTCAGAGCATTGAATGTAATATGCCGATGTGTGTAACAGGTCTTTCGCAATTAGGCATGCTTAACTCACTTGCACATCGTATGCGTGATATGTCGAAATCGGGCGAATTTGCTAAATATATGGCGGTGCTTGAAGGCATTGGATATTCAAGTCTTGATGATGCCGTTGCCCTTGCAAACTCCTTACAGGAATACGAGCTTTATGAAAAGCCGTCAACCGTTATTGAATTTGCGAAGGATTGGCTTGAAAGGACATACAGGGAGGTACTTCCTGAATCGGTATTTCATCATATTAACTTTGCTACATACGCAGAGGAGCTTATAACTCAGCAAAAGCTGGCACTTTCCGAATACGGTATTGTCAAACACATTGATAAAACGGTTGGTAGTTCTGAAGGGAAAAGACAAACTGAAGACTAAGAAGAGGGAGGTGTTGACATGAAGATAAATATATCAAAAGACGGAATAATAGAGTATTACGGCAATCAGGTAGGGTATGTGAAGGATAACAAAGCTGTTGTCGATGTTATGTTCCAAAGAGAAGAAATTGCGGAGTTTTTGACACAGAAAAACGGCATTTCTGTCGAGTGGAAAAGCGATGTATACGACAAT
>JBGVEN010000002.1:0-3232 GCA_045120135.1 Monoglobaceae bacterium
ATCGGGCGGTGTTACGGGAATATCGTAGGCAATAAAAGTATTGTTAGATACTTTAAGTTGCTCCGTCGTTCCGACGAGCGACCATACCAAGTCGCACACCAATTTGTTTTCACAATATGCTTCTGTCAAGCCATCTGCGGTAACAGTTACTTTATAATAAACTGTCGTTTTGTCATTTGCGCTCTCGGCAAGTGTGTGTTCAACACTGAGATCCTTTAGCAGACCCTCGTAGAGAATGGTATTACCATTCTCGCCTACAAGCTCTACCTTCACTTTCAATACCTCTCGAAGATTACTGTCAACGGTAATGGCATTTTTGATAGCAACCTTAATATCTTCACCGTGAGTTACCTCAAAAGCAAAATACTTTGTTTGGCTATCACCGTTTTTGATATCCTTCATATCGAAAGCTGTGTTGTCACCCTCGTTCTTCGTGACAAAATTCAAATCGGGAGTAACAACGGGATCAGGCGGTGTTACCGGCTTATAATAAGCTACAAAACTATTGTTCGGAACCTTAAGCTGTTCCGTCGTTCCAATCAGCGACCACGAGAGATCACAAACGATCTTCGTCTCGCAGTATGCCTCGGTCAAGCCGTTCGCTGTGACCGTGACTTTATAATAAACTGTTGTCTTGTTGCTGTTGTTTTGAGCGAGGGTATGTTCTACGGTAAGATCTTTCAACAAACCTTCGTAAAGAGTGGTGTTTCCGTTTTCTCCAACAAGCTCAACCTTGACATTCAGTACTTCCTTCAGTTTACTGTCAGTCACAATGGCGTTTTGAATACCCATCTTTATATCTTCGCCGTGAGTTACCTCAAAGGCAAAATATCTTGTCTGACTATCGCCGTTCATAATATGCCGCATATCAAATGCGGTGTTATCGCCTTCATTTTTCGTGATAAAGCTCAAATTCGGTGTTATGGCAGGCGGATCGGGCGGTATTGTCTTTGAAATGGTAGTAAATTCATTGTTGGCAATCGAAATATTGTCCTGCGCTTCGATCCACCAAGACATATCGGCTATCAACTTTTGACCGTAATACTGCTCACTAAGCGGAGCATCAAGGTACATAGTGATACGGAACAGATACTCGGTCGTAGTATCCTTGTCGGCGTTCAAATCTATTTCAACAGCCGACATATCGGTAAGCAGACCGTCATACAAAAGCGCATCACCGTCTGTCTTCATAAGCTCAACCTTAATTTTCAGTATTTCAGCAAGCTTTTGAAATTCCTCATCCTCACGGATCGTCATATCGTATTTCAAAACGAAATCCGAATTGTATGTAGCCACTACGCGGTAAAGAATACTCTCACTATCTCCGCCGTTCATCCCCTCCGCGTCAAACGAAAGGTTTTCTTCGGCATTGTCCTTATTAAACTCCAAATCTGCCTTTGGTGTTATCTCCGTTGGCTGAGGGTCTATGACGTTACCGGGAATATCGACAGAACCGTGTGGTGGCTCGCCGCCTTGACAACCACGGAGCAGTAGCATAATTATAATAAGGATGAGAATTGCCAATCCAATCATCACAGCAACTCGCTTCATATTATTGATGCGTTTGACGGTAGCATCGGGATCATCACTGCCTGTTACCTTGTCAAACTTTACGCCACTGTATATCTTTCGTCCGACAAGGGCAAAAAATCCGGCCATTGCAGCACCCGCCGCCATTGCACCTTTAACAATTCGATTATCAAACCCTTTTCTGTTTTTGGGCATCGCTATCCTCCTCTCTTAAAATTACAATGATAAATATATGTGGACTTTCAATTAAGGTTTTCTGCGCAAGAACATATCGCTGCATTTCATACAAACGGATTGCCCATTTTGTAGGGGTGTATTACAAAACACACATTTCGGACGAAACAATCCCTGCTCGCACTCCATACAGACAAATATACCTTCAGGTATTTCTCTGCCACAAGAAATACAAGTATTTGTGCTTGCAGCAATATACACTACCTTGCTTTCAGTTTTTTGTTCGATTTTCTTTGCTTCTTCTTGCTTTTTCAATTCAGTCTCCTACGCAATCTACGACACTTTTACCGATTCCTTGAAATATGTCGCCATCATACAGTAGAGCACATTGAAGATATGGGGTCTGTTAATATCACTATCCTCAAGCTCACCGTTATACACACGAATGGCAAAATCAAACATCGCAGTAAAAACGCTGTGTAATATAGCTTCGACATCCGCTTCTTCCTTAAAGATCGGAGTCACTTCAGTTATAATCCCCTCAAAAAGTCTCTTGTGAGCTCTGCGGGAATCACCCTTGAAATAGATCGAATAGTAATATCTGACGTAACAACGGCAACGCTCTTCGTTCCCCAAGATAAAATTCCAAGCCAATGTAAAGAAATCGCTCAGCTTTTTCTTACGTTCACCGTCAAAACCGCCGACAAGCTCTACGCCGTGCTTGAATGCTTGTATGAGTTCGGTATCCAAACGAACGAAAGCCATTTCGTACAACTTTTCTTTACTGCCAAAGAAACGGTAAATATAGACCTCGTTCATTTTGAAATCGGGCAGTTGCCCTCCACAGTGAGTAAGTTCCTTGGTTGTCGCTTTTTCAAAGCCGCCTTCGGCAATAAGATGTATGGCATTTTCAATCAGAAGCTCTTTTATTTCCGCTTCGTACCTCATTCGGTTATCCCCTCCATTTCACCTGCAACCGATAATTTTTCTAAAATAACAAGAAGGCAATTAGTGAACACTACAAAACATTCCTAAAAAATTTCCTATTTACATAGGAAGCTTAATAAATATGTCGTCCACTGAGTAAAAAGCGACATAACGAGAGTTATGTACTTTCAAAAATCAACATAACGAGAGTTATGTGATATTAGGTATCCGACAAATTCCAGATACATAAGAGATTATACCACAAAATTACTTAAAAATCAATAGGTTCGGCAGAATTTATAAGCTCACAATGAAAATTTATTAAAATTGATACAAAAAATTGCATGACAAAAATGCCTTTCGTATAAATTTTTCAAAAAATTATGGCGAAAGGCTTTTTGTTGCGCTCATTTTTTGCTTTGCTTCATTGTTCTTTTGCAACGATTACCAGTTTTTAATAACATAACTCTCGTTATGTTGTCTTTGGTCTCGGTGTGTTCGCATCGGGATTTTTTCTTTATATGATGAGCCTCATATGCTCCATTTTGCGCTTGTGCTCCGCACCGGTGGTTACTATATAAATACGTGTCGTGTTGATGCT
>JBGVEN010000003.1:0-2170 GCA_045120135.1 Monoglobaceae bacterium
GAATTGGTAGTATGATTTCGCTGAGTGTTCTATAATTAAAGCAACGCAGCGTTAGAAAACATAAGGAGAAATGATTATGACACTTGGCGAAAAAATAGCAAAACAAAGAAAAGAACTGAATTATACGCAAGAGCAGCTTGCTGATATTCTTGGCGTTTCCCGTCAGTCGATCAGTAAATGGGAGTCAGACATTGCCTACCCCGAAACCGATAAGCTCATCGAACTTGGTAAACTGTTTGACTGTTCAATGGATTATCTGTTAAAAGAAGATGTGATCGAGAAGAACGGTGCGCTGGCATCCGGCTTTACCGAAAAGGTTGAAGAAATCAGCAGAAAAGTAATGACCGATAAAAACAAAGGAAAAGCCAAAAAGATACTTAAAGTTATCGGTATTGTATTGGCGGCGGTTTTGGCAGTTGATATTATTTCAATGATACTATATTTCTGTGTTTTGGGAACACCGCATTAAATATTAACGGCGGCAGGGAGAACAACTCTCCTTGCCGCCAATTTTATATCAATTTATATTTTGCAGTCAGTACTTCCTCACATTCATCCTCTGCGGTATCTGTAAACAGCTCACGCTCAAAAGCTATGTCGTTTTTGATCAGGCACAGTTCAAGAAAGCACAGAAAAATACCAATATCAATGCGATTGTAATGTACCACCTTGTCAGCAGGCATAATGCCACGTTTGCCTGGCTTCTTGTAACGGTATACGGTTAAACATTTTTCTTCTGCCGTTACTTTCCACGGCTGTGTGTTGCAGGCGCTCGGTGTAAAGCGAACGATGTTGCCAATATCTTGATAATACTCGCCATTCCATATTTCATTAAGAGGTTTACGTTTGCTCTTAAACATATCCTTACGGAACTTATTTTCCGGAATTTTCGCAATGGCAATCATAATGATGAAATCGAGACCGTTATAGGTTGGCTTATCAGGCTTGCCGATACCGAACCACAATGCGCCAATGCCAAGAGAAGCAAGGTACAAATCAAGTTGCTCACCAATATAACCGATGTTCTGCAGATAATTCTCCTTTTTCTCACTGTATAGTAGAATGCAATACTCCTGCCCACGCTTGCAGGTTGTTTCATCTGCGGGAACAATTTTAATCGCCGTTTTAATATCACTAACAAGCGGAGTAAAGGTTTTATATGCTTCTTCAATGCTTTGCAGTTCGTGGGAATCAATACTGCCTATATCACGAAATATGTGAAAAGATTTTCTTTTAAAAATCATCAAGTAAAGGTCTTTTTCCATAGCGTTTTCGCCTCCTAATAATAGAAACATTTTATCAAATCGAATTTTAAATGTCAACGAAAGTTAATCTGAAAAATATAAAATTTAATGACATACATTAAAAACCTATTGACAAACATTAAGAGACGTGCTATACTTATACCAACAAATCACTCAGGAGGTATGAGTAATGAAAGGTCTTAATAAACTCGGAAAGGTTATTACAAAAATTTTAGAGGTATTCCATTGGATAGGGGCAGTTGGAATGGGGATCGCCTCTATTGGCATCATTATTGCAAATAACAGCGTAGAGAACTTTAGAAGCTTAGTTGCGGAAAATTTCGTCCGTGAGGATTTTGCAGTTTACGGTTTTCAGATCAGCGCCCCCGTTATAAATGGAGAATTGAACGTAGCAGCCTTTATCGTTTTCTGTATTGGTGCAGCCGTGCTTCTTGCTGTAATGGCTATGATTTTCCGTAATCTGCATCTGATTTTCAAAAAATCGGAAAACTCCACACCTTTTCAAAAAGACAATGTGCGTATGATGAGAGAAATCGGTATTTTTGCGATTGCCATTCCCGTAATCGGCTTTATTATGAGCGTGATTACTCGTTTGGTATGCGGAGTGGATTTTGCAGAAATCAGCGTTGATATGGGCGGTATCTCTATGGGTATTATCGTTCTTTGCTTCTCACAGTTCTTTGCTCACGGTGTAAAACTTGAAAACGATGTAGATGGATTGCTGTAAGGAGGTCATTATGGGTAAAATCATTCTCCGTTTAGACAGAATGATGGTTGAGAGAAAAATGTCCTTAAACGAGCTTGCAGAGCGTGTGGGGATCTCCAACGTCAACCTTTCCAAAATCAAAAACAACAAAGTAACGGCTATTCGCTTTGCCACCCTTGCAGCGATCTGCGACGTGCTT
>JBGVEN010000004.1:0-3490 GCA_045120135.1 Monoglobaceae bacterium
GCATACCCTTAAAGGAACTCTTAAAGGTTAAGTTGGTGTTCACTAAAAGTTATGAAGGGAAAGTTATGCGCTTTATGAACCTCAAGTGAGTAAAGCGCCCGATTTTTTGTGTTACTTTTTTCGGAATTAAAAAAGTAACGGGATTTTTTTGCTTCTTTTTTTAACGCAGCCTTGAAAAGTTCATAGATTTTTGCGAAAGAACTCACAAGAAATTGCGATTTTCTATTGCAGAAATACGAGTAAAGATGTATAATGATAATTAGTATTATATTTTGATACAGGAGGCTGACTATGATTAGTTATAAACCCTTGTTTCGTTACTGTGTAGAACACGACATATCCAAGGCAGATTGTAGAAAAGATTGCGGAATCTCACCTAATACTTGGACTAAAATCAATCAGGATAAAGAGGTCAGTATGTCCGTCCTGACGAAGATATGTCAAACCTACAATATCACTTATGGCGATATAGTAGAATATACTTGCAAAAGTTTGAAATGAAAGAGGTGGGAAGATGATTAACTTTTCTTGCAAATAAAATCGGAATATACGGTAGTGCCATTATATATGGCATTGTTGTACCCATTGCAAGAAAGTTATAAGTCTCTTTATCTCTATATAGTGATTTTGCCACTTTTACGGTGGTGTAATTATGCTATGATGACCTGCAAGAATGGACTTTCTTGTGGCTCTTGTTTTTTGCGAAAGGAAGTGATAACTGTGATAAATACCACGGAATTGGTCGTTACACATGATTTTCTCCGTATGGCGTCGGTATAGTCCGGTGGGACTCATACGGAGTAAAACATCACCGTGGCACCGACTTTGTATCAACTACGACATACAAAGGAGGATTGTATATATGTCAATGATAAAAATAGAAAACCTTACATTTTCCTACCCGACCAGTTATGACAATATCTTTGAAAATGTAAATTTTCAGATTGATACAGATTGGAAACTTGGCTTTGTAGGAAGAAACGGCAGAGGAAAAACAACACTGTTAAACCTCTTGCTTGGCAAATATGAGTATAGTGGTAAAATCCACTCATCCGTACAGTTTGATTATTTTCCGTATCCCGTATCAGACAAAGCAAAATTTACTAACGAGATTTTCTTTGAAATCGCACCGGAGGCTGAGGAGTGGGAATTGATGCGAGAACTGTCATATTTGGATGTGGATGCAGATGTGCTTTATCGTCCCTTTGAAACTCTTTCAAACGGTGAACAAACAAAGGTGCTGTTGGCAGCGTTATTTTGCAACGAGGGACACTTTCTTTTAATTGATGAGCCTACCAATCATTTGGATGTAAAAGCCCGTGAGATGGTGGCTGCATATTTAAAAAGAAAAAGGGGATTTATACTCGTATCCCACGACCGTTATTTCTTGGATGGATGTGTTGACCATATTTTGTCGCTGAACAGAGCAAGTATTGAGGTACAAAGCGGAAACTTTTCCTCTTGGATGACAAACTTTGAACGGCAACAGGAATTTGAATTGGCACAAAATGAACGATTACAAAAGGACATCAGCCGATTACAGCAAGCAGCAAAACGTTCTGCGGGTTGGTCAGACCGTGTAGAAGCATCTAAAATTGGTGCGGCTGACAAGGGATATGTCGGTCATAAAGCGGCAAAAATGATGAAGCGTTCTAAGACAATCGAAGCAAGACAGCAACAGGCAATCGAGCAGAAATCGGGACTTTTGAAAAATATTGAAATTGCCGAAAACTTGAAACTTACACCTTTGAGGTATCATGCTGATAAACTTGTTTCCTTTTCTGATGTTACAGTATGCTATGACGGAATATCCGTGTGCGAGCCTGTTTCGTTTACGATACGTCAAGGAGAACGCATTGTGCTTGACGGGAAAAATGGGAGTGGCAAAAGCAGTTTGCTGAAACTCTTGATTGGTGAGTCAATAGAGCATACGGGTACAATACAACTTGCTTCGGGACTTATCATTTCCTATGTACCGCAGGATACCTCTCATTTACAAGGTAGCTTGTCGGATTTCGCTGAAGAAAATCATATAGATGAAAGTCTGTTTAAGGTCATTTTACGAAAAATGGATTTAGACAGAATACAGTTTGAGAAAGATATTCGTGACTTTTCGGGCGGACAGAAGAAAAAAGTGCTGATTGCAAAAAGTCTCTGCGAGCAGGCACACTTGTATGTATGGGATGAGCCTCTTAACTTTATTGATGTGTATTCTCGTATGCAAATCGAGCAGCTTATTACTGAATTTGCTCCAACGATGATTTTTGTTGAACACGATAGTGCTTTTAGAGATACTGTTGCAACAAAGATAGTGCAAATATAAGTACTTCGTGAAATTACAATATGTCGAACAGATAAAGAACAGAGATTGACGTCTCTGTTCTTTTTTGTTATGCAGAAAAAACTAAATAATAAATTCACCTTTCATACTTATATTGCTTGGCAACTATATTTATTATCTCCAAAAGTCCACGGAGAGCAGAAAGGGTTTTTATTATGGCTAATGTAGCACAAATAATTACTGAAAACATATTAAATAAGATGAAGGAAGCAGAAGAACAAGGAAAGACTTTCAGGTGGGTTAAACCGTTCGCACTTGGCGCTCCCGACAAGGCATACAGTTATAACACAATGGAAGCATACCGAGGTATCAACCGTATTTTGCTTGATAACAACGAATACCTAACCTTTAATATGGTTAAGGCCTTAAACGAAAAGAAGGACGCTCCACAATACCAAATCAGGAAAGGCGCAAGGGGTAATATCGTTTGCTATTACAACACCAAGACCGTTCTTGATGAAGAAACAGGCGAGCCAATGTTAGACAAGGACGGCAACGAAATCAAAAAAGGTTTTTTGAAATACTACCACGTTTACAGTAGAGAAGATGTTGTGCAGCGTGACAATGGAGAGAATCTACCTTCAAAATTCCATTTTGAACACTTTACCCACGAAGAAGCAACAGAACAAACAAGACTTGCCCTTGATAAAGCACACAGGCTTTTTAATTACTATTGTAAAAAATACGGTATTGAGGTTCAAATCGTTAAGGATGGAACACAGGCTTACTTTTCGCACGATATGAAGATTAGAATTAGTGATATACATAATTTTACCTCGGTTTTTGAGTATATTAACTGTTTGTTTCACGAAGCAATACACAGCACGGGAATGATACTTGGTCGCTTCAATGATAGTGCTGTTGTTGATTTAGAAACAGCACATAAGGAATATAGTAAAGAAGAACTTATTGCTCAACTCGGTGCTGAAATTTTGTGTGCAGAGTTGCATGTACCCGATGACAGCAACACTCCTGATAACGCCGTTGCCTATATTCAGGGGTGGGCGTCATACCTTAAAGACAAACCTAACGAAATAATTTCAGCAAGTGCCAAAGCAGAGAAGGCTTGCGACCTTATTTTAGAGTGTTTAAGGGAAATGGAACTTGAAGAACAGAAGAACAAAGAAAGTGAGGAAATAAGATGAACGA
>JBGVEN010000005.1:0-63169 GCA_045120135.1 Monoglobaceae bacterium
CCGGTAGTTCAGTTGGTTAGAATGCCAGCCTGTCACGCTGGAGGTCGTGGGTTCGAGCCCCATCCGGATCGCCAAGCCACGCTGCCTTAGCTCAGTAGGTAGAGCGCATCCTTGGTAAGGATGAGGTCGGCAGTTCGACTCTGCTAGGTAGCTCCAAAAAAAAGACATCCCCTCTGGATGTCTTTTTTCATTTTTATTAGTTAATTTCTAAGGGGACTTACCCCGTTTACATCGTCACGGATAAGCTTGTAAATTGCGGCTGCAACGGGAACACCCAAAAGCATACCCAAAACCCCAAGAATTCCGCCTCCAATCGTTACTGCCGCAAGAACCCAAATCCCCGGCAACCCAATACTTGAGCCGACTACCTTAGGATAAATCAAATTACCTTCAAGCTGTTGGAGTATAACAATAAATATAAGGAAAAACAATGCTTCAATTGGTGAAACCGTAAGAATCATAAACGCACCCACAGCCGCTCCTATATACGAGCCTGCAACGGGAATTAGTGCAGTAAATGCCACTAATGCACCTATCATTGTTGGATACGGAAGGTCTAAAAGCATCATTCCAAAGGTACACAGGATACCCAGAACACCTGCCTCAGTGCACTGACCGACAATATATCGGTGGAAACAATTGTCCAAAACCGAGAATACATATATTATTTTGTTATACAGTTTACTATCAAGGTAGTGGGTCATAATACGCTTGCATTGACTTTTCAGCTTATCCTTTGACGCAAGCAAATATACGGCAAAAATAATTGCAAGTATGCCAGATACAATCCAAGAAAACACCGAAGATACCGCCTTTAACGCCACGTTCATTATATTACCCACACCTGATGTGAATAACTCAATCAGTTTACCTATCCTCGACTGCCAGTCAATGGACGACAAAATTCCGGCAACATTATCAGAGATAATGTTCCATTCAAGTGCTTTTTTCACAACATACTCAAGCGCACCGGGAAGCTCAGCAAGGATAAGCTGTATACCTGACACCAACTGCGGAACAACAAGAATAACAATAAGAGCAATAATTGCTGTAATTGTAAGAAATGCCAAAAGCATACACGCCGGACGCCGTGTTTTTTCAGCCAATACTTTTTTACTTTTTGCAAAATATTTCCTTTCGTAAAAGCTCATAAGAATATTCACAAAATAAGCAAACATACTGCCAACCAAAAGAGGCACTGCTGCCCCAAGAACTGTAAGCACCAGCCCGACAGCTGCATCCCAGTAGTGTATACACAAATACAAAATAAATATTCCCAAACCTATATTAAAATACCTTCTAATGCTACTTTTCATTTTATCACCATTTTTATATTTTTTTATATTATATTCCATTTTACGAATAATTTCAACATTCTTTTTATATTATTTATGTTATATTTTAGAAAAAGCATTGACATTTTAACATAAAAGATATATAATCATCTTGATACATAGATTTGGAGGCGTATCAAAACGGTGAATTATTCCGTCTTGGTATGCTATATTTTTTTAAGGAGGATTATTTATGTTTAATTCTATTATATCCTTTTTTCATAACTCAGACTGGTTTTTTCAGCTTGAGCTTTTAGCCAGAATACTTCTTGCAGGAATTTGCGGATGTTTAGTAGGCTTTGAAAGAATGAACCGTGGAAAGGGTGCCGGTGTTCGTACACATACTATTGTTGCAATTGCATCGTGTCTTTTGATGATAATATCCCAATACGGATTCCGGGACTTTATTTCAAGATATGCAGAGCTTGGTCTTGACACCAGGGTTGACCCATCGCGAATTGGTGCACAGATTGTTTCCGGTATAGGTTTTCTCGGTGCAGGTATGATATTTATTCAAAAGCGTGCTGTCACAGGCCTTACTACCGCAGCCGGAATATGGGCAACCGCCGGAATTGGTATGTCAATCGGTACTGGAATGTATTTTTTAAGTATCACAACTACTCTGGTAATCGTTTTTGTTCAGGTTCTTTTGCATAAAAATTTGAAATTTCTTCATACTCCTACCGAGGTTGAATTTGTTTTTACCCTATCCGATAGCGAACAATCTCTTTCATATATCAATGACATACTTGATGAGCTGGGAATTTCTGCTTCGAGTATTGAAATCAAAAAGAAAACCGATGACGCTGTTGATGTCTACATAACAGCAATGGTAAATTATGAGATTGATAAAATAGACCTTGCAGAAAGGCTTTATATCGATAATAGAATTTTATCGGTCAAAATTTAGGTTTTTTGATTGACAAAATTAATGTTTTGATATATTATATATTCGATACAGAGATTTGGAGTCGTATCAAAACAGATATATACATAACCTATGTATATCTGTTTTGGTGCGACTTTTTTCATTTTCTACTATAGGGAGGTAAAATTATGTACGATGTAGCAATTATCGGTGGTGGTGTTGTTGGAGCAATGACCGCAAGAGAACTTTCACGCTTTAACCTGAAGATTTGTATTCTGGAAAAGGAAAATGATGTTGCAATGGGTTCAACCAAGGCAAATTCTGCCATTGTCCACGCCGGTTTTGATGCAAAAGAGGGTAGTCTCAAGGCTCAGCTTAACGTCCGAGGCGCAGAGCTTATGCCAAAAATATGTCGAGAGCTGAATGTTGATTACAAAAATAACGGTGCTCTTGTTATAGGTTACAACGATACCGATAAAATCGCATTGGAGGATCTTAAAGTTCGTGGTATAAAAAACGGGGTTAAAGGTCTTGAAGTAATTGACCAAACCCGCCTCCGCAAACTGGAGCCAAACATCTCTGACCGTGCAACCTGTGCTCTTTTTGCCCCCACCAGCGCCATCGTCTGCCCGTACGACCTGACAATTGCTGCAATAGGTAACGCTATGGACAACGGAGCAGCATTAAAGCTTAACTTTAATGTTGGCTCTATAAAGAAATCCAATAATATATACACTATTACATCCAATGAAGGTGAAAGCATCAAGGCAAAGACAGTGGTGAATGCCGCAGGACTTTACACCGATGAAATAGCAAAGCTCATTGGTGACAACTCTTTCACCATTTCTCCAAGACAGGGTGAATATATGCTTATGGATAAAGAGCAGGGCGAACTCGTTACCCATACCATATTTACTGCTCCCACCAAAATGGGTAAAGGAATTTTGGTATCCCCTACTGTTGATGGTAATTTAATAGTAGGCCCTACCGCTGTTAATATTAATGATAAAACAAATAAAAATACAACCCCTGACGGTATGTCCTCTGTTCGTACAAAGTCGCAGGATATGGTGAAAAACATTGATTACCGTTCGGTTATTACCTCATTTACCGGGCTTCGTGCCGCAGGCGATACAGGAGACTTTATAATTAACGCCCCGACACCGGGATTTATAAATGTTGCTGGAATTGAATCTCCCGGTCTTTCAGCATCACCGGCTATTGCGGAATATGTGGTTGAGCTTCTTGAAAAAAATGGTCTTAGTTTTTCGACTAATAAAAATTATATATCTACAAGAAAATCTTACAAACACTTTATGGAGCTTCCTGATGAACAAAAGGACGAAATCATTAAGAACGACCCGTCGTTCGGCAAAATATGCTGTAGATGCGAAAATGTTACTGAGGGTGAAATTCTCTATGCGCTCCGTGCAAATCCAAAGCCTACCGACCTTGACGGAATTAAGCGGCGTACACGTGCCCAGATGGGACGTTGTCAGGGTGGGTTCTGTTCACCCCATATAATGAAACTGATCGCTGACGAAATGAATATTTCTTTGGAATCAATAACAAAAAGTGGTAAAAACTCCTACATTGTATCACACAAAATTAAGGAGGCGAAAAAAAATGACTAATATTGACCTCGTAATAATCGGAGGCGGTCCTGCAGGTATGTGCGCCGCAGTCTCGGCATATAACGCAGGATGCACCGACATACTTATCCTTGAACGTGACGAACAGCTTGGCGGAATACTTCAGCAGTGCATACACAACGGGTTTGGACTTCATCGCTTCGGCGAGGAATTAACCGGACCGGAATACGCATTCCGATGCGAAGAAGCTGTCCGCGAGCTCCCCATAAAAGTTCAATGCGGAACTATCGTTACAAATATAACACCTGACAAGTGCATAACTGCAATGTCCCGTGAAAACGGAATTGAAAAAATACAGGCAAAAGCTGTTATTCTTGCAATGGGTTGCCGTGAAAGACCCAGAGGCGCACTTAATATTGCAGGTGCACGTCCGAGCGGTATATTCAGTGCCGGAACTGCACAAAAATATGTTAATATGATGGGATATATGCCCGGCAAAGAGGTTGTAATCCTCGGTTCGGGTGATATAGGTCTTATTATGGCACGCAGAATGACATTAGAGGGCGCAAAGGTTCACGCAGTTTGTGAAGTTATGCCGTATTCCGGCGGTCTTGAACGAAACATTCAGCAATGCCTCCGTGATTTTGATATTCCGCTTAAGCTCAGCCATACTGTAACCGAAATCCACGGTGATGAACGTATAGCCGGCGTTACAATCTCGCAGGTTGATGCAAATATGCAACCCATAAAGGGTACGGAAGAATACATCAAGTGCGATACGCTTCTTTTGTCGGTTGGACTTATCCCCGAAAACGAGCTGACCAAACAGGCAGAAATTGTTCTCGACAACACAACACGCGGTGCAGTTGTAGATCAACGTAGATGCACCGATGTTGACGGCATTTTTGCCTGCGGAAATGTTCTGCAGGTTCACGACCTTGCGGACTTTGTTTCGGAAGAAGCCGAGATTGCCGGAAGATATGCCGCAAAGTATATCCAAAGCGGGCTCTCAGAAAATTGCAGCATCCGCATAAACGCTGGCAAAAATGTAAGGTATACTGTTCCTCAGCGTATAACCGATACAGCCGAGGATATCAAGGTATTTTTCCGCAGTGCTGATGTCTATAAAAACGCAAAAATTGTTATAGCTGATGGTGAAAACACAATTCTCTCACGCAAAAAGCCCAAAATTGCACCCGGCGAAATGCAATGTGTTACACTTGAAGCTGGTAAAATATCCAACAGCATTGAAAAAATTACCGTTTCAATTGAAGTTCAGGAGGAAAAGTAATGAAACAAGAGCTTACCTGTATAGTTTGTCCCGTTGGTTGTCAGCTGACCGTTGAGCTTGAGAATGGAAAGGTTCTTTCCGTTACCGGTAACACCTGCAAACGCGGTGAGACTTATGCAAACAACGAATGTACCAATCCCGTAAGGGTTGTAACCTCTACAATAAAAACCTCAGACGGCATAATTATTCCCGTAAAAACAGACACTGCAATCCCAAAAGCAAAGGTCGCCGAATGTATGGACGTTATAAATTCACTTCATCCAATATCAAATGATGTCTTGACAACCGGCAGTATTGTGTGCGAAAATATACTGGATACCAGTGCAAATCTTATAACAACAGCACCGGTCAGGAGGTAAAAGTCTATGCATCTCGAAAACGCAGTTATCGCGGCAATTAAAAACAATGATCAGCTTAAAGCCGCTTGCAACAGCTCTGCCGCTTTGATTTTTGACCTTGCACCATCAATAAGCTCCGTTAAACAGCGTATCGAATATTGCAAAAGCTTTGGCAAACCTCTTTTTATCCATCTCGATTTGGTGGAAGGTATAGGCAAGGACAAAGCCGGACTGGAATTCATTAAGCAATGCGGAGTTGACGGAATAATTTCGACCCGTGCCGCAATTATTAAAACGGCAAACGAGTTAGGACTGAAAACTGTTCAGAGAATATTCATTATCGATTCACAGTCTATAAAGTCGGCAACAGCAATTTTGAAAATTAATCCCGATATGCTTGAAATTATGCCCGGTGTTGTGCCCCGTGCCATAAAGGAATTCAAAAATGTTTTGCCTGTAACCATTATTGCAGGCGGGCTGATTGAATCTGAAAGAGATATTAAAAATGCATTTGATGCCGGTGCTTCTGCCGTTTCGACCAGTATGGAAAACTTATGGAATTACAGGTGATAAAATGGAAAAATTGAAAAACAAAAAGCTATTTCTGCTTGATATGGACGGAACAATCTATCTGGACAACGATTTATTTGAAGGCGTCCCGGAGTTTTTGGAATACATACGAGAAATTGGAGGGCGATACCTCTTCCTCACCAACAACTCCTCAAAAAGTGTTGAAAAGTATGTTGAAAAGCTTGCATCACTTGGAATAAATGCCACCTGCGACGATTTTTTGACTTCGGTAAACGCAACCGAGCGCCAGATTAAGGACAAATACAAAAAAATATACGTTTTGGGCACAAAGGCACTCAAAGAACAACTTGCAGACTATCCCATCACCGACAAGCTTGAAGATGACATTGACTGTCTTCTGATGGGCTTTGACACCGAGCTGACCTTTCAAAAGCTTGAAGATGCCTGCATACTCCTTGGCCGTGACATTGACTACATTGCCACCAATCCCGACTATGTTTGCCCCACAAGCTATGGCTCTGTGCCGGATTGCGGCAGTGTAAGCGATATGCTTTATAATGCAACAAAACGCCGCCCCAGATTTATTGGCAAGCCTCAGCCTGATATGGTATATCTTGCCCTCGAAAAGACAGGATTTTCAGCTGATGAAGCGGTGTTAATAGGGGACAGGCTATACACCGATATCGCCTGCGGTCTGAATGCCGGAATTTCGGCGATGCTTGTACTCAGCGGTGAGGCTACAATAGATGATGTAGAAAACGGCGATACCAAACCTGATTATATTTTTGATGATATAAAAAGCTTTCTTGAATTTTTAAAGGCATAAAAAAAGAGCAGTATGCTCTTTTTTTATGCCTTTCTGAATTTTGTAGGTGATATGCCTTTTTCTCCCTTAAAGGTTTTTATAAAATAGCTCAAATCGTTAAAGCCGCAGGAATATGCAATATCTGTCACACTTATATCAGTGTTCAGCAGTTTTTGTGATGCTTTTTCTATCCGGTAGTTTTTCAAGTAGCTTACCGGCGTTTTCCCCGTCATTTCTCTAAAGAAATAACAAAAGTATTTAGGTGACATTCCTGCCGCTTTTGACATATTTTCAAGAGTAATCTGCTTATCGTAATTGTCTCTTATAAACTTCAGCACCCGTTTCAGCTTTGGAATATTACGATTATCCCCAATGGGCGATTCGTCGCTTGCCATACTGTAAAGATGCTTATCCACAATTATCCCCAACGCATTATAAAGTGCTCCTATCACCTTAAACTTATACCCCGAAGATTTTTGCCTTATCCCATCAAATACCTCATTTATCGGTTCATATATTTCCGGACTGGTTTCACCCATATACTCCTTTATTCTACATTCACGGTTAAGGATGCTTTCAATAAAAAATCTGCAGCTGAATGTGCCAACATACAAAAATTCCAGATGGAAAACCAGACACTCATAGGTGCAGTCCGATGGGATTGCACTATGTACCGTTTCAGGATTGACAAATACTATATCGTCTTTTTTTGCTGTATAGATTTTGTCGTTAAGTTTAACACAAAGCACGCCATCCAGTATTTTTATAATTTCAAGCTCAGAATGCCAATGCGCCGCCATCTCGTACCTTGGATGGTTTTTATCAATAAAATAGTATTCTATCGGGAAATCCGCCGTTCCACGCGGCTCCAGTTCGTTATAAATCATAATTATCACCAAAAACTGAATATTGTTATATTTTTTTCTATTATAGCACAAGTATTTCAGATAATGCAAGTATATAATTATATTAAGAAAAACGTGTTTTAAGCTTACATATAACAAGGAGGAATTTAAAATGGCAAAAAACAGACTCATCGGTGATTATCCGGTTATCGGCATTCGTCCCACAATTGATGGACGCCGTGGACCCCTTAAGGTAAGAGAATCACTTGAAGTACAAACAATGAATATGGCAAAGAATGCTGCAAAGCTTTTTGAAGAAAACCTAAAGTATTCAAACGGCGAGCCGGTAAAGGTTATTATTGCTGACACCACCATCGGCAGAGTTGCTGAAGCTGCCGCATGTGCTGACAAGTTTAAAAAAGCAGGAGTTGATATTACGCTTACTGTTACTCCTTGCTGGTGTTACGGCTCCGAAACAATGGATATGGACCCTATGACCATAAAGGGTGTTTGGGGTTTTAACGGAACAGAACGACCCGGTGCGGTTTATCTTGCTGCCGTTCTCGCATCACACGCACAAAAGGGTCTGCCCGCATTTGGCATTTACGGACACGATGTACAGGATGCAACCGATACTTCAATTCCTGAAGATGTTAAGGAAAAACTTCTGAGATTTGGCCGTGCTGCTGTTGCTGCAGCTACAATGCGAGGCAAGTCATATCTGCAGATTGGTTCAATCTGTATGGGTATCGGCGGTTCAATAATTGACACTGCTTTCATTGAGGAATATTTCGGCATGAGAGTTGAGTCTGTTGACGAGGTTGAAGTTATCAGACGAATGAGTGAGGGTATCTACGATGAGGTTGAATTCCAAAAGGCTCTTAAATGGGCTAAGGAAAAATGCAATATTGGATTTGACAAAAATCCTGAAGATATGCAGCGAAGCGACAAAGAAAAGGAAGAACAGTTTGAGTTTGTTGTAAAAATGGCTTGCATCATCAAGGATTTGATGAACGGCAACCCCAACCTTCCAGAGGGCTGTGAAGAAGAAATGGTTGGTCACAACGCAATCGCTGCCGGATTCCAGGGTCAAAGACAATGGACCGACTTCTATCCCAACTGCGACTTCCCAGAAGCAATGCTCAACACCTCCTTTGACTGGAATGGCGCAAGAGAACCGTACATTCTGGCAACAGAAAACGATGTTTTAAACGGTATGGGAATGCTGTTTGGCAAACTTCTCACCAACAGAGCCCAGATGTTTGCTGATGTAAGAACCTACTGGAGCGGTGATGCTGTAAAGAAAGCTACCGGCTATGAAATTACAGGCAAGGCAAAGGAAGCTGATGGTTTTATTCATCTTATCAATTCAGGTGCTTGTTGCCTTGATGCCTGCGGTGAAGTTAAGGATGAAAACGGCAACGGAACTATGAAAGAATGGTACGATATGACCGATGCGGATTGTGATGCGGTTATGGCATCAACCACCTGGAATATGGCTGACCTCGGCTACTTCCGTGGCGGCGGTTATTCATCAAGGTTTTTAACTAGAGCAGAGATGCCTGCAACTATGATAAGACTCAACCTTGTAAAAGGTCTTGGTCCTGTCCTCCAGATTGCAGAGGGTTGGACAATCAATCTCCCTGACGAGGTTTCCGACAAGCTTTGGGCACGCACAGACTACACATGGCCCTGCACATGGTTTGCGCCAAGAGTAACAGGTGAGGGTGCTTTCAAGACCGCTTATGATGTAATGAATAACTGGGGTGCAAACCACGGTGCAATCAGCTACGGCCATATAGGTGCAGACCTCATTACACTTTGCTCAATGCTCAGAATTCCGGTTTGTATGCACAATGTTCCTGAAGAAAAAATCTTTAGACCAGCTGCTTGGAACGCATTTGGTATGGATAAAGAGGGTCAGGACTACCGTGCTTGTCAGGCTTATGGTCCTATGTATAAGAATATAAGATAATTCCCATTCAATAAAAATAACAGCTACCCGAAGGTAGCTGTTATTTTTATTGAATTACTTCCAAGAACTTTTTATATGCTACATCCCAAACCTCTTCGTCAGAAGAAGAATACTCCTTAATTTCTGTCGATTTCATTATAACGGGTGTAATCTCATCGATATAGCCTTTTGCATAAAGCTGAACTGCAATATTACCAAGGGCTGTTGCCTCAATAGGCCCTGCAATCACCTTTGTTCCGGTTGAGTTTGCAGTCATCTGGCAAAGAAGCTTATCTTTTGTACCGCCGCCAACCATATGTATAGTACTATATTTTTTGCCTGTGCACTCGGAAATTTTAGCAAGTGAATTTTTGTATTTAAGTGCAATACTTTCATAAATACATCTTACAATTTCGCCATCGGTTTGGGGTCTGCCCTGACCGGTTTTTTCGCAGTAATCACAAATTCTATCAAGCATACCGCCTGGAGCAACAAATACGGGATCGTCCGGATCTATAAAGTATTTAAACGGCTCTGATTTCAGGGCAAGTTCCTCCATATCACCATAACTATAATCTTTACCATCTTTTACAAACTGTCGTTTAGCCTCCTGGATAAGCCAAAGACCTATAATGTTGCGCAAAAATCTTGTCTTTCCACCAAAACCATATTCATTTGTAATGCTATACTTATTTGAGAGTTCAGTAAGTATAGGCTCATCTGTAACAGTTCCGAAAAGCGACCATGTACCACAGGAAATGAATATAAAATCCTTTTCGGTGGACGGAACGGCTGCAACAGCGCTTGCTGTATCATGAGCACCAATAGCAATAACATCTTTAGGCGTAACCCCAAGCTCATCAGCAAGCTCTTTTTTCATTTTCCCAACAATAGTACCTGCCTTAACAACCGGCGGAAAAATACTTCTTGGATAGTTGAATTTGTCTATTACATCCCAGTTCCAGTCACACTTTTTCTGGTCAAACATATGAGAGGTTGAGCAGATGGTGCTTTCGCAATACTTTTCGCCACATAGAAAATATCCGAATAAATCAGGCATCATAAGAATTTTGTCAGCTTTATCAAGATTTTTCTCCACAAGTAACTGGAAAAGAGTGTTGAAATTCATAACCTGAATGCCCGTTATGTCATAAAGTTCTTTTTCCGGAATAATTTCAAAAGCCTTCTGGGGTGCATTATCCGTTCTGGAATCTCTATAATTGTAAGGGTTTGCAACAAGCTTGCCGTCTTTTCCGATTATACCGTAGTCAACGCCCCAAGTATCAATCGCAATACTGTCAAAATCTGCAATCTGGCTCGCCTTTTTTATACCCTCCTTTATTTCATTAAAAAGTTGGGAAGCATTCCACTTAAGCTCGCCGTCTTCATAGTTGGGATCATTTGCAAATCTGTGAACCTCTGTGAGTTCAATCTTCTTTCCGTCAAACGAGCCAAGAATTGCTCTACCGCTTGACGCCCCAAAATCTATGGCTAATACTCTTTTCAAAACAAGCACCTCTTTTTTATGTAAAATTTAAAGCTACAATATATAATAGCATATGCTAAATTTTGTGTCAATAAAGTTACCTGCAAAAAAGTTTATTTTTTATAAATTTATATATTGACAAACTTTTTTTACCGTGCTATAATGTTTTGGTTAAATGGCATATTAGGGTCATTTAACATAAATAAAATACGCACATCATACGATTGACAGGGCGGTGCTGCAATACCCATGACAGCTCCCTGCAAGGTGACTATGATGGAGGTGTAAAACTTTTGGAGGTGTAAAATCATGGGAGTTATTCAAATGAAGCAGTTGCTTGAAGCAGGTGTTCACTTCGGACACCAGACACGCCGTTGGAATCCTAAAATGGCGGAGTACATTTTTACAGAAAGAAATGGTATCTACATTATCGATTTGCAGAAGACTGCAAAGAAGATTGAAGAAGCTTACTACTTCGTTCGCGACATCGTTGCTGACGGTGGTACAGTTCTTTTCGTAGGTACAAAGAAGCAGGCTCAGGACGCTATCCGTGAGGAAGCTGAAAAGACCGGTATGTACTATGTAAACGCAAGATGGCTCGGCGGTATGCTCACAAACTTCAAGACAATCAAGAGAAGAATTGACAGACTTTATCAGCTTAAGAAGATGAACGAAGACGGTACAATGGAACTTCTCCCCAAGAAGGAAGTTCTCAAGCTCAACCTTGAAGAAGAGCGTCTTGAGAAGTACCTCGGCGGTATCAAGGAAATGAGAGATATTCCTTCCGCTATGTTCGTTGTTGACCCCAGAAAAGAAAAGAACGCTATTGCTGAAGCTCACAAGCTGGGTATCCCCGTAATCGCAATCGTTGATACAAACTGCGACCCCGAGGAAGCTGATTATCCTATTCCCGGTAACGACGATGCTATCCGTGCCGTAAAACTTATCGTTTCTACAATCGGTAACGCTATCATCGAAGGCAAGCAGGGCGAGCAGGTTGTTGAATCTCCTGCAGAAGAAGCTTCTGAGGAAGTTTCTCTCGATATGATCGAAGAATAATTTAACTTTTAATTGAGAAAGCGAGTGAATTAAAATGGCATTTACTGCACAAGATGTTAAAACTCTCAGAGAGATGACAAACTGTGGTATGATGGATTGTAAGAAGGCTCTTGCTGAAACAGACGGCGATATGGACAAGGCTGTTGAATACCTCAGAGAAAAGGGTATTGCTACAGCAGTTAAGAAGTCTGGCAGAATTGCATCTGAAGGTCTTGTTACATCAATGGTATTTGATAATGTTGGTGTTGTTGTTGAAATCAACACCGAAACAGACTTCGTTGCAAAGAACGCTGACTTCCAGAAGTTTGTTGCAGACGTTGCTGAATGTATCGCAAAGACAAACCCCGCTGATGTTGAAGCTCTTAAGGCTGAAAAGCTTTACGATGCACAGACTGTTGGCGAGGCTCTTACAGAAAAGATTGCTACAATCGGTGAGAATATGAATCTCCGTCGTTTCGAGCGCTACGAAGGCGTTAACGAAGCTTACATTCACGGTGGCGGCAGAATCGGTGTTCTTGTTAACTTCAAGCTTGGTGACGAATCAAAGGCTGCTGATCCCGCATTCCGCGCTGCAGCAAAGGATGTTGCAATGCAGATTGCAGCAGTTATGCCCAAGTATGTTAAGAGTGACGAAGTTCCCGCAGAAGAAGTTGAGAAGGAAAGAGAAATCCTCAAGGCACAGGCTCTCAACGAGGGTAAGCCCGAAGCAATTGTTGACAAGATGGTTGCAGGTCGTATCCAGAAGTTCTTCAAGGAAGTTTGTCTTATTGAACAGCCTTATGTTAAGGATGGCGATTTGACAGTTGCTAAGTTCCTCAAGAACGTTGGTGCTGAAATCGGCACTGATATTGAGGTTGTTAAGTTTGCTCGTCTTGAAAAGGGCGAAGGCTTAGAAAAGAAAGTTGACGACTTTGCGGCAGAAGTTGCAAAGATGGCTGGCAACTAATATTAAAAGTAGTATTAAAAACGTCTTCTTCCATCCGGAGGAAGACGTTTTTCTTTGTTTTTGCCCTGAAAGGATTGTTATTTTTTTGTCAAAGTGCTGTGTTTTTTACTTTTTTTACAAAATTCGCTGTTAAAAACATATATTTTTAAATTTTTTTCAAAATATGTTTGAATTTCTGAAAAAGATATGTTATAATGTTTGCTGTACGGTTATGTGGTCGTACAAGTTTGATAAAATTAATTAATTCATATATTTTTAAGGAGGCATTTTTCATGGCTAAAAAAATGAAAACCATGGATGGTAACAGTGCTGCTGCACATTGCGCCTATGCGTTTACAGAAGTTGCTGCTATCTATCCTATTACTCCCTCTTCCAACATGGCAGAAAATGTTGACCAGTGGAGTGCAGACGGTCTGAAGAACATCTTCGGTGAAACTGTTGACGTTGTTGAGATGCAGTCTGAAGCAGGTGCTGCAGGTGCAGTTCACGGTTCACTTCAGGCAGGTGCTCTTACTACAACATTCACAGCATCACAGGGTCTTCTTCTTATGATCCCCAATATGTACAAAATTGCAGGTGAACTTCTCCCTACAGTTTTCCATGTTAGTGCTCGTGCACTTGCTGCTCATGCACTCAACATCTTTGGTGACCATCAGGACGTTATGGCTTGCCGTCAGACAGGCTTTGCAATGCTCGCATCAGGCAGCGTTCAGGAAACTATGGACCTTGGCGGTGTAGCTCACCTTGCTTCTATCAAGGGTAGAGTTCCTTTCCTCCACTTCTTCGACGGTTTCAGAACTTCACACGAAATTCAGAAGGTTGAAGTTATGGACTACGAAGACCTCAAGGGTCTTCTTGACTGGGATGCTCTTAAGGCATTCAAGGACAACGCTCTTAACCCTGAACACCCTGTTCTCCGCGGTACTGCTCAGAACGCTGATATTTACTTCCAGGGCAGAGAAGCTGCAAACAAATATTATGAAGCAATTCCTGATATCGTTGCTGATTATATGAAAGAAATCACAAAGATTACAGGCAGAGAATACAAGCCCTTCAACTACTACGGTGCTCCCGATGCAACAAAGGTTATCGTAGCTATGGGTTCAGCTTGCGAAGCTATTGAGGAAACTGTTGATTACATCAACGCTCGTGGCGGCAAGGTTGGTGTTGTTAAGGTTCACCTTTACAGACCTTTCTCAGCTAAGTACTTCTTTGATGTTATCCCCTCAACTGTTGAAAAGATTGCTGTTCTTGACAGAACAAAGGAACCCGGTTCACTTGGCGAACCCCTCTATCTTGACGTTTGCAACCTTTACTACGGTAAGGAAAATGCTCCTGTAATCGTTGGCGGTCGTTACGGTCTTGGTTCAAAAGACACAACTCCCACACAGATTATGGCAGTTTACAACAACCTCGATGCTGACAAGCCTAAGAATGGCTTCACCATTGGTATCGTTGATGATGTTACAAACCTTTCACTTGAACTTCCCGAAAAGATTAATGCTGCTCCTGAGGGCACAACACGTTGTAAGTTCTGGGGCTTTGGCTCAGACGGTACTGTTGGTGCTAACAAGGACGCTATCAAGATTATCGGTGACAACACAGACCTTTACGCTCAGGCATATTTTGACTATGACTCAAAGAAGTCAGGCGGCGTTACAATGTCTCACTTGAGATTTGGCAAGAAGCCCATCAAGTCAACATATCTCCTTGACGAAGCTGACTATATCGCTTGTCACAAGCCTGCATACCTTACACAGTACGATGTACTTGAAGGTCTCAAGAAGGGCGGTACATTCCTCCTCAACTGCGTATGGACACCTGAAGAACTTGACGAACACCTCCCTGCAAATGTTAAGAAGTACATTGCAGAGAACGAAATCGAATTCTACACAATTAACGCAGTAGGCGTTGCTGTTAAGGTTGGTCTTGGTCCCAACAGAATCAACATGGTTACACAGAGTGCTTTCTTCAAGCTTTCAAACGTAATTGACTTTGATAAGGCTATTGAACTCATTAAGGGTGCAATCAAGAAGACCTACGGCAAGAAGGGTGACGAAATCGTTAAGATGAACTGCGATGCAGTTGACGGTGCTATCGAAGCTCTCGTTAAGATTGATGTTCCTGCCGCTTGGAAGGATGCTGTTGATAAGGATGTTAAGGAAAATAATGTTCCTGACTTCATCAAGAATATTGTTCAGCCTGTTAATGCACAGGCTGGTAACAAGCTCCCCGTAAGCACATTTGCAGGTATCGAAGACGGTACATTTGAGACCGGTACTTCAAGATTTGAAAAGCGCGGCGTTGCAGTTAACGTTCCCGCTTGGGATATTAACAAATGTATTCAGTGTAACCAGTGTTCACTTGTTTGTCCTCACGCTGCTATCCGTCCTGTTCTTCTGAACGCTGACGAAGCTGCAAACAAGCCTGCAGGTTTTGAAACAAAGGCTGCAACAGGCTTTGCTGGTATGGAATACAGAATTCAGGTTTCTCCGCTCGACTGTCTTGGTTGTGGCGTTTGTGCTCAGGTTTGTCCTGCTAAGGAAAAGGCACTTACAATGAAGCCTATTGCTGAAGTTGAATGTGAAGCTCCCAACTGGGAATTCGCTATGACTGTTTCTTCAAAGCAGGATGAAATCGACATCACAAAGAGCACAAAGAACTCACAGTTCGCAACACCTATGCTTGAATTCTCAGGCGCTTGTGCTGGTTGTGGTGAAACACCTTACATCAAGCTTATCACTCAGCTCTTCGGTGACAGAATGATGGTTGCAAACGCTACAGGTTGTACATCAATCTGGGGCGGCTCTGCTCCTTCAATGCCTTACTGCAAGAACGCTGAAGGCAAGGGTCCGGCTTGGGCTAACTCACTGTTCGAAGACAACGCTGAGTTCGGTCTTGGTATGGTTCTCGCTAACAAGAAGATCAGAAATACTTTGGTTTCAAGAATGAATTCAGTTATGGATGTAGTTAAGCCCGAACTGGCTGCTGCATTTAAGGCTTGGATCGAAGGTAAGGATAACGCTGATGCATCTAAGGCTGCTGCAAAGGAAATCGCAGCTCTCATCAAGGATGCTGATATGAGCAATCCTGCAATTAAAGAAATTGCTGACCGCACCGACTTCCTCGTGAAGCGTTCACAGTGGGTATTCGGCGGCGACGGTTGGGCTTACGATATCGGTTATGGTGGTCTTGACCACGTTATCGCATCAGGCGAAGACATCAACATCTTTGTTGTTGATACCGAAGTTTACTCAAATACAGGCGGTCAGGCTTCAAAGGCTACACCTACTGCTGCTGTTGCTAAGTTTGCAGCTTCCGGTATGAAGACTAAGAAGAAGGACCTCGGTATGATTGGTACAACCTATGGATATGTATATGTTGCTCAGATCGCTCTTGGTGCTGATATGAACCAGGCACTCAAGGCAATCAAGGAAGCTGAAGCTTATCCGGGTCCGTCACTCATCATTGCTTATGCTCCCTGTATCAACCACGGTATCAAGGTTGGTATGGCTAACACAATTGCAGAGGAAAAGAAGGCTGTTCAGACAGGCTACTGGCACCTCTGGAGATACAATCCTACTCTTAAGGAAGAGGGCAAGAACCCCTTCATCCTTGACTCAAAAGAGCCCACAGGCACAGTTAAGGAATTCCTTGAGGGCGAGAACCGTTATCTCATGCTCAAGAAAGCATTCCCCGAAGTTGCAGCTCAGCTCTTCGACAAGGCTGAAAAAGACCTTATCGAAAGATACGAAATCTACAAGAAGAAAGCTGCTGAAGAATGCTAATTCTCTGAATTTTAAAAGAACCGCTCAATCGAGCGGTTCTTTTTTATATTAAGGTTCTCCCTTTTTTATAAATCTGCGCACAACCATTAAATACTATTGACAAATTCTGTAAAATAGTGTACTATAAAAGTGCGACATAAATCTTAATATTTGACTTATCTCATATAAGTGTGTATTTTTTACCTCTCGGTAAAAATGCATGCTCCATTTTCGCATACTTGTATGAGATGTCGAGATTTGTGTCGCAGCAATTGGAGTTGTGCATTTTTCGTGTGTAGCTTCGATTGAAGCTACACACTTTTTTATTTTAAAGGAGAACCGAATGCTCCCGTGCTTTCATCCGATGATGAGTGACTTATTGTCTAATATCAAACATATATTCAAGCAACGAAAAGTTCTGTTGAAATGGTCGCATAAAGTTCCAGTAGCCTGCACCGCGCAGAGCTTTTTCGTTAATCAGATTAAATTTTTGTTGGATACTCCGCACATCCTCAAACCACACTTCGTGCACTCTTCCCTCACCGTCTGTATATCTGAACCATGGTGCTTGTGAAGTCTCATCATACTGAATTTCTGCCCCATTGCGTGCGGCAATCTCAATTGCTTCCACATTGGATATGGAATCGGCACGGGATTCGCCCTTTACATAAGGCAGAGTCCAGTCATAACCATAGTTTGGTATGCCTAAGAAAATCTTTTCGGGCGGTATAATTGTAAGGGCATAATCCACCACCTGTCGTACATTTCGTATAGGGGCAACCGCGAGTGGTGGTCCGTATGTATAACCCCACTCATAGGTCATTAAAAGCACACCCTCCGCATTTTCACCAATTGCACGGTAATTGTGTCCCTCGTACAAAAGCCCCCGTTGAGTATCGGAAATTTTAGGGGCAAGGGCAGCAATTACTTCATAACCAAGAGGATTTAGACGGCTACGCAGCTTACCTATAAATTCACCGTATAATACTGCATCCTCGGGATACACAAATTCAAAATCAATGTCAAGACCTCGGTAATCCTTTTCCTGCATATTTTCAATTACTAAATCTATAAGACCGTCCTGAATTTCGGTATTATTCAGCACCAGATTTGCAAGCTCGTTGCTGAAACCACCGGTCTCTGTCAGAGTTGAAAGGTGCATAAGCGGCAGTACGCCATAGTTCAGGGATTCGTCAATTAGTTCTTCGTCTTCTAAATACACCAGTCCGCCGGCATTGGTTATTCCGTAGGTAAACGGGGTCAGGTATGTTGAAAACGGCAGGATACTTCTTAGCAACTCCTTATTTACATAAGGATAGGCATAGCCGTTTACATCAATTGTTCTGAGTGGTGCTCGTTCAAATTCTATAACAAGCGTCTGACCGGGATACACTGTTGGTCTACCGCCCAAAATAGGATTGTTGCGATATAGAGTGTTTACATTTGTTCCGTAAGTTTTTGCAATAGAATACACTGTTTCGTTTGCCTGAACTGTATGAAGCCGCTGGGGCTGCAAAATTAAAAGAGCCTGACCCACCACAAGGTTCGGGATGCGTTCAAGGTTATTGGTATATATCACCACAAACTCCGGAACGCCGTATGTTTGGGCAATGCTCTCTGTTGTTTCACCGGATTTTACAATATGTATTTCCATAATACACCTCCTTTTATATTATATTGCAATGCCGTATATATGTTAACCGCAGAGAAAATATGACAAAAACTGTCACAAAGTATTGACATATTCTAAAAAATATGTATAATATATCTGTAACCCATTGAGGCTTTCGGAATTTTTAAGACCGGAAGCAGAGGGAACTCCGGAGAATCTCATTTTTGAGTGCCGAAGGTGCAAAGTTGCAAAACGCAGCTGAATCTCTCAGGCAAAAGGACGGAGCAGACAAATTCAAAAAATACATTTATGTCTGTATGTCAATCCGGAGCTGCCAAAAACTTGGCGGCTATTTTATTTTTTTAGGAGGGTCTTTTTATGGAGACATTACTTTCAATCGTCCAGAAGCTTAATGCTTATCTTTCGGACTACATTCTTATTATCCTTCTTATTGGTACAGGACTTTTCTTTACCATTAAGACACGCTTTGTTCAGGTTCGCTGCTTTGGCGAAGGTATGAAAGCGGTATTCGGCAACATCAAGCTGCGTGGTGGCAAGCAGGAAAGCGGTCTTAGCTCATTCCAGGCACTTGCTACTGCAATTGCGGCTCAGGTTGGTACCGGTAACATTGTTGGTGCATCCGGTGCAATCCTTGTCGGCGGTCCCGGAGCTATCTTTTGGATGTGGATTATAGCATTCCTTGGTATGGCTACAATCTATGCTGAAGCTGTTCTTGCGCAGGAAACAAGAGTTAAGGACGAAAACGGTGAAATTCACGGTGGTCCTGTTTACTACATAAAGAAAGCTTTCCCAAATGGCTTTGGTACGTTCCTCTCAGTTTTCTTTGCAGTTGCGATTATTCTTGCCCTCGGCTTTATGGGAAGTATGGTTCAGTCAAACTCAATTGCTGAATCCTGCAACACCGCATTCGGAATCCCCGGCTGGGTTATTGGTGCTGTTGTTGCTGTTATATCAGCAATCATTTTTATCGGCGGAATTCAGAGAATTGCTTCTGTCACAGAAAAGCTTGTTCCACTTATGGCAGTTCTATTCCTTGTAGGCGGTCTTGTTGTTATTTGTGTTCGTATTCAGTATTTGCCTGAAACATTTGGTATGATTTTCAAATACGCATTTACCCCCTCTGCTCTTATAGGCGGCGGTATCGGTTATGCACTTAAAACCGCTATCAGTCAGGGTGCAAAGAGGGGCCTTTTCTCTAACGAAGCTGGTATGGGTTCAACACCTCACGCACACGCAATGGCAAATGTTAAGAAGCCTCATGACCAGGGAGTTGTTGCTATGGTAGGCGTATTTATTGATACATTTGTTGTTCTTACAATGACTGCTCTTGTTGTTATCTCCTGTTTGTTTGCAGGCGAAGGCGGTCTCGGACATATGTCTCCCGACTCATATCTCGCTGCAACTTCTGGGGCAGATGCGATTATCTCAAAGACAAATGCTATGCAAACTGCATTTACACAGGCGTTGCCTTTCCTTGGTAATTTTGGTAACATCTTTGTTGCAATATGCCTTTTGTTCTTTGCCTTTTCAACAATTCTTGGTTGGAATTTCTTTGGCAAAATTAATATTCAGTATCTTTGCAAAAATAACAAACTTGCAACTGTTCTTTACTCGGTAATTGCCATTGTATTTATTTTCCTTGGCTCACTTCTTTCAAACGACCTTGTTTGGGAGCTTACCGACTTCTTCAACTACCTTATGGTTCTTCCCAACGCAATTGCACTTATTGCTCTTTATAAGATAGTTGTTAAGGCTTCAAAAAAATAATTACTAAAAAAACCCGCAGATGCGGGTTTTTTTATTGACAAACAGCTTTTATCTTTATATAATATTGTTAATTACTTTAAAGGAGCATATTATAATGATTGTTGAAATTAAAAATCAGTTTTTAGATGTGAAAATTAATACCCTTGGCGCTGAAGTGAAGAGCATAAAAACCCAAGGCGAGGAACGGTTGCACCAGCCCAATGAAATCTGGGAGGACCAATCCCCAGTTCTGTTCCCCGTTTGCGGAACACCTACCGGCAATAAAATTACGGTTGACGGCGTTGATTATCCAATGAACGCACACGGTTTTGCAATGTTTTCAGAGTTTGAGCTTGTAAAGTCAACAGAAACTTCAGCAACATTTTTGCTTGCTTCAAACGATGAAACAAAAAAATTCTATCCATATGACTTTGAATTCTATGTTACATACTCACTTAATGCATCTTCTATGGATGTATGCTATGAGGTGAAAAATAAGTCAAATGGTGCTATGTACTTCTCTGTTGGATGTCACGAGGGCTACCTTTGTCCTGATGGTCTTTCAGCATACGAGTTGCACTTTGAAAAAATTGAGCCGAAAAATCCCTTTATATGCGAGGGCAGACGACCCATTGACAACGCACTTTCGATTGTTGATGGGCACAGCGTACACAAGCTGACAGACGAGCTTTTCACCGATTCTGTAACCATCGTATATGACAGTCCCATTAGTGATTATGTTATCCTGAAAAACACCTTGTCGGGTCGTGAAACAAAAATTTACTTCAAGGATTTTGACCACCTTCTTACATGGACCGAGCCGGGTGCAGACTTTATATGTATCGAGCCTTGGTGCGGAATGTCAGCCTTCGGTCTGCCGTGCAACGATATCTCTGAAAAGAACGGCATACATAAGCTTGAAGAAAATGGAACATATACCGTGCATCATATTATTACATTCTAAAAAGTTTAAAAAAGCTGTGACGAAACTTTCGTCACAGCTTTTTTTATTTATTCTTCAAATATTCATTAATGGCTTTTGCAGCGTTTTTACCTGCGCCCATCGCAAGGATTACCGTTGCGGCACCTGTTACGGCATCGCCGCCGGCATACACACCCTCCCGGGACGTGAGACCACTTTCGTCTTTAGTGACTATACAGCCACGGCGGTCGATTTCCAGACCTTCGGTAGTGCTGCGGATAAGAGGATTTGGTGATGTGCCGATTGACATTATCACAGCATCAACATCCAGAATGTATTCCGAATCTTTTATCTCAACAGGACGGCGTCTGCCGGATTCGTCAGGCTCACCAAGCTCCATTTTGACACACTTTATACCGTTGACAAAGCTTTGGTCATTACCCAATATTTCAACAGGGTTATTAAGAGTTTTGAAAATGATACCCTCTTCCTCTGCGTGCTCAACCTCCTCACGTCTTGCCGGCATCTCATCCATTGAGCGGCGGTAAACAACATACACTTTCTCTGCACCGAGTCGCATTGCACATCTTGCAGCATCCATTGCAACATTTCCGCCACCGACAACTGCAACCTTTTGTGCCTTCATTATAGGCGTTGCGGAATCATTTTCATAGGCTTTCATCAAATTGGTTCGAGTCAGAAATTCGTTTGCTGAATATACACCGTTAAGATTTTCACCGGGGATATTCATAAATCTTGGGAGACCTGCTCCCGAACCTATAAATACTGCCTCGTAACCCTCTTCAAATAACTCGTCAACTGTCAAAGTTTTGCCGATTACCGCATTGGTAACAATTTCAACGCCGAGAGCCTGTAAATTATCAATCTCGCGGCGGACAATATCCTTAGGGAGCCTGAATTCAGGAATACCATAAACCAATACTCCGCCAGCAATATGGAGCGCCTCAAAAACAGTAACTTTATAGCCCATTTTTGCAAGGTCGCCGGCACAAGTAAGTCCCGACGGTCCCGAACCGACAATCGCAACTCTTTTTCCAACCTTATCGGTTGCTGCTTTTTCGGTTATTGAGTTATTTTGCATATACCAATCTGCAACAAAGCGTTCAAGTCTGCCGATTGCCACCGGCTCGCCCTTTTTACCTCTTACGCACTTGGATTCACATTGAGTTTCCTGCGGACAAACTCTGCCGCAAACCGCAGGCAGTGAGCTGGATTGATAAATTATTTCGTACGCTCCCAAAAAGTCGCCATCTGCAACCTTTGCGATAAATTCCGGTATATAAATCTTTACCGGACATCCATTGGTGCAAGGCCGGTTTTTGCAACCAAGACAACGCTTTGCTTCGTCAATCGCCTGTTCTTCAGTATAGCCTAACGCAACCTCGCTGAAATTCTTATTGCGGATATCGGGGCTTTGAACAGGCATTTCGTTTTTCTTAGGTGACATATTTGCCATTACTTCTCTACCCCCTTGAATAAATTACAAGCCGCATCGTGATGCTTGCGTTCGGTTTCCTTATATATAGCTGAACGCCTGATACATTCATCAAAATCCACTAAATGTCCGTCGAAGTCCGGACCATCAACACAGGCAAACTTCATCTCTCCGCCAACAGTCAAGCGGCAGCCGCCACACATACCCGTTCCGTCAATCATTATGGGGTTCATACTTACAATTGTTTTTATACCAAGCTCCTTTGTAAGAAGAGAAACAAACTTCATCATAACAAGCGGACCGATTGCGATTACCTCATCATATTTCTCGCCACTTTCAACCAGCTTGCGGAGTGCATCTGTAACAAGACCCTTTTCGCCATAAGAGCCATCGTCGGTCATTATCACCATCTTGTCGGATACTTTCTTAAACTGCTCCTCAAGAATAACTAAATCCTTGTTTCTGAAACCAACAATTGAGTGTACCTCGACACCATTTTCCTGTAACGCCTTTGCTGTGGGGTACGCAATTGCACAACCCACACCACCGCCGATAACGGCAACTTTTTTGAGCCCTGATACCTCGGATGCCTTACCGAGAGGACCAACAAAATCACAGATATAATCACTCTCGCGTAATCTGTTCAGCTTTTCGGTTGTTGCACCTACAATCTGGAATATAATTGTAATAGTTCCCTCGTTTCGGTTATAATCCGCAACAGTCAGCGGAATTCTCTCACCTGCTTCATCAACACGGAGAATTATAAACTGACCTGCCTGAGCTTTTTTTGCAACAAGCGGAGCTTCGACCTCCATAAGTGTAACAGTCGGGTTCAGTGACTCCTTTCTCTTTATGCGAAACATACTTCTTCCTCCAATATGTAAAACAATCTATTTCTTCAATTTAAAATTTAAATACTACTTTTCCATCCTCAACAGCAAGTCTTGCAGAGAAATCCTTACCGGTGCGTTTTGAAACAAAACCTGAAATCAAGTCAGTTGAGCCATTCCTGAGCAGTTTTTGCATATTTTCAACCGATATAACCTTGCCGCAGATTACGTTACCTGTCGAAAACTTACAACCATCACGGTAGCCGCTGCAGCCGTAACCAAATTTTGTTCTGGTAATGGTATTTCCGCAGAGTGGGCATTTACCTATTTTGTCACCCACAAAGCCGTCGAAATTCTCGCCTTTCATCGCAGCTTCGTCAAAAATTGTTAAAATTTCTTTTTTAACCATTTCAACTGCGTCGGCAGTTGTGCTTTCACCACGGAATACTTTTTTGAGTGCAACACCCATTTGGGAAGTTTTGTACTTGTCCATACTTATGTTCATTCTACCTAATGACTCGATTAGGTTTTCTCCGGCTGGTAAAATGGTATAGGTATCCTTTTTAAGCAAAATATACTCACTTTTTCGGGCATTGTCAATTATACCTGTACGGGTTGCCTCTGTTCCAAGCTCAAGACCCTCAAACATTGCGCGGTATTCCTCCGCCTCACTCTCCTGCTCACTAAGATTTGCTTTTTCATCCTTAAACGGATTTTTAAGGTAGTTATTGAGTGTTTCAATAGTATAGTGTTTTGGCGGACTTGTCTCTTTTTCCACCGGCTGGAAATTTATATTGACCTTGTCGCCCTTTTCAAGTGCCGGCAGAATTTTGTCCTTGCGTGTGTATGTATCATACGCCGTCCAGCCGGGCTGAACAATTACAGTTCCTTTGAGAACGAACTCCTCAAGTTCCCCAACGGATACTGTGATTTCGGTCTTTTCCACCACACATTCCTCGGCACAGAATACTGCGACAAAGCGGCGCATTATTGCGCTGTAAACTTTCATCTCGTTTTCCGAGAGCTTGGTTTTATCGGGAATTTTGTATGTGGGGGTCAATGCTGAATGGGATTCTATTTTTGAATCGTCAAATATTTTTTTATCAAACCGGAATTCCACCGGATACCCAAGCTGCCTTACCGATTGAAGAATGGTTTTTATCTTGCCTTGCTCAGCCGTTGCAAGATACTCCGAATTGGTACGGGGGTATGTTACATAACCCTTTTCGTAAAGTCCCTGAAGAATTTCAAGACTCTCTGCCATAGACATTTTATAGCGTTTACCCAGGTAGTTTTGAAGTTTTGTAAGGGAATACAACTTGCCGGGACTTAGCTTGTCCTTTTTCTTTTTCTTTGCTGTTACAACTGCATCACATCTATTATATTTTTCACAAAGCTCTTTTGCTTTATCAAGCTTGTTTTTTTCAAATTTATTTTTGCTGATGAGTTCTATTTCCTCGCCGTTTGTTTCAGCCTTGCTGAAAAGTGCGTAGTATATGTCGGGAACAAAGTTCCTGATTGCTATATCACGGTCATAGATCGCCTTGACAATCGGTACAATTACTCTGCCTACACGGAGTAGCGTGCCCGCTCTTAATGTAGCATAACGAGTAAGATTTACACCGTACAGCCAGTCAGTATAGGTTCTGGCATAGCCTTCGTTGGCTAAATTATCGTAATCGCTTTCGTCCTTTAAATTTTTCATTGCATCCTGAACCGTTTGAGGGGTCTGGTCGGGAAGCCATATTCTTTTCAAAGCCTTCTCCCCCTCCAAAGCCTTGGTGATACAAGTACGGACAATTATCTCACCTTCGCGGTCGGCATCACCTGCGTTAATGATTGTATCAACATCGTCACGATTACACAGGTTTTTTATCACACCAAACTGTTTTTCCGCTCCCGAATCGGTTTTACGGGAGGCGTCTTTTTTTATTTCAAATATAAATTCCTGCGGAAAGCATGGCAGGTTGTCCATTGTCCACTTCGTCTTTTCCACACGCACGGAGGAATAGGCCTCTATATCCGCAAGAGAGAACAAGTGACCAAAGGCCCAGGTTATGATATAACCTCCGCCTTCGTAATATCCGTCATACTTTGTCATTTTGCCTATACCTGCCATAATATTTCGGGCAAGGCTTGGCTTTTCCGCAATTATCAGTACTATTTTAATCACCCTTCAGCCTGGTTGAAAATACAGGGGACGGTGCCGAGGCTCCGTCCCTTTGTGTGGTCTGCTTCAATTAATCCTCAAAATCAAAGAGGTCTGCGTTTCTTTCCTTAAATGCCTCATACGCTCTATCGAGAATTTCCAAATCCTCTTCCGGAACAAGAATGTAATCATCATTCTCGTCATATTCCATTTTAAGAATAATCACCTCATCAACCTCGTCATCCTCTTCCTCCTTATAGGGAATGCAGATAACATAGTCATTGCCGTCAATCTGAACGGTATCGAGATGCTCAACCGTCTGTTTGTTGCCATCGTCATCGTAAAGGTCAACTAAAAAATCATTTTCATTTGCTTCGTTTTCAATGTTTTCAAACTTGTCTGTCATTTTTTTGCACCTTCCTTAATTTGCTTATATAAATTTATTTATTACTATCGAGATACGCCTGCAATATAAACGCTGCCGCCACCTGGTCAACGGTATCTTTCCGCTTTTTGCCGCGGACATTGGTCTCGTTCATTAGATTATGCGCCGAAACTGTTGTAAGGCGTTCGTCCCAAAGTATAACCTCAAGACCCGTCAGTTCGCGAAGTGTTGCAGCAAATTTTTTTGTCTTTTTGCCACGCTCACCGATTGTCCCGTTCATATTTTTGGGAAAACCCAGAACAATTTTTTCGACTTTCAGATTTTTTGCAAGCTCTGCGGTGTGCTCGGCAACCTTTTGCATATTCTTTTCGCCGTATACCTCAAGGGTGTGTGCCGAAAAACCCAATGCGTCAGATGTGGCATAACCCGTTCTGCTGTCACCAAAATCCACGCCTAAAATCATCAGCCTTGCCACCGCCTTACACAAAAAATATTACTTTCCTATTCTATCACACTTATTCAAAGTTCGCAAGTGCTATTTTTGTCGATTTAGAAAAGTTTTACACAGTGCTTTTTGTCAAAAAATTTATGAATAATGTGAAAATTCCGCATAAACACCTATAAAACAACCAATTCCCCTGTGGATAACTCTGTGGATAAAGTGAATTGTTTAGAGATTCGTCTTTTTATTAATTAATTTTGTTTTTATTAACCTTTATCTGTCACAGCTTATTTATATTGGTCAAAACCTTGACAAAGTAGTGATTTTTGTATAAAATATTAAGGTATTATGTTTAATTACGGAGGACAGCAAATATGGGACTTACACTTGCACAAAAAATCCTTAAAGAACACCTTGTTTCCGGCGAAATGATTCCCGGCAAGGAGATTGGAATTAAAATTGACCAGACACTCACTCAGGACGCCACAGGAACTATGGCCTATCTTGAATTTGAAGCTATGGGTGTTCCGAGAGTTAAAACTGAAAAGTCGGTTGCATACATTGACCATAACACTCTCCAGAGTGGTTTTGAGAATGCCGACGATCACAGATTTATCGGCAGCGTATGCAAAAAGCACGGAATATATTTTTCACGACCCGGTAATGGAATCTGCCATCAGGTACATCTTGAAAGATTTGGCAAACCCGGAAAAACTCTTATCGGTTCAGACAGCCACACACCTACCGGAGGCGGTATCGGTATGATTGCCATTGGTGCAGGCGGCATGGATGTTGCGGTTGCAATGGGCGGCGGTACATACTACATAACCTGCCCGAAAATTGTTAAGGTAGAGCTTACTGGAAAGCTTTCACCTTGGGTTGCTGCAAAGGATGTTATCCTTGAAGTATTACGCAGACTTTCAGTTAAGGGCGGCGTTGGAAAGATTATCGAATACACCGGTGAGGGCGTAAAGACTCTTTCCGTACCGGAGCGTGCGACCATCACAAATATGGGTGCGGAGCTTGGAGCAACAACCTCCATCTTCCCCTCCGACGAAACAACAAGAGAATTCTTAAAGGCTCAGGAAAGAGAAGCTGATTTCACTCCGCTTGCTGCTGACCCTGATGCTGTATATGACGAGGAACTTACCATAAATCTCAGCGAGCTTGTTCCTCTTGCGGCTTGTCCCCATTCGCCCGACAATGTGAAGTCGGTTGCCGAAATCGGTAATATGAAGATTGACCAGGTTTGTATCGGCTCGTGCACAAATTCGTCACTCCTTGATATGCTGAAGGTTGCGTATATTTTAAAGGGCAAGACAGTTCATCCCGATGTATCGCTTTCAATCGCTCCTGGCTCTAAGCAGGTTCTTAATATGCTGGCTGCTTGCGGTGCGCTTTCGGATATGATTGATGCAGGTGCAAGAATTCTGGAAAGTGCTTGCGGGCCTTGTATCGGTATGGGACAGTCGCCTAACTCCGGCGGCATTTCGCTCCGCACCTTTAACAGAAACTTTGAGGGACGAAGCGGCACAAAGGATGGTCAGATTTATCTTGTTTCGCCTGAGCTTGCAGCAGCATCTGCACTCACCGGCGTTCTTACCGACCCCAGAACACTTGGGGATATTCCCGACTTTGAACTTCCCGAGGTGTTTACCATTAATGATAATATGGTCGTTCCTCCCGTTCCCGAAAGTGAAATGAACAGTGTCGAAGTTCTCAGAGGTCCAAACATCAAGCCGTTCCCCGTTTCCGAGGCAATGGCTGACGAGATAGATGCAAAGTGCAGTCTTAAGGTTGGTGACAACATCACAACTGACCACATTATGCCGGCAGGGGCAAAGATACTCCCCCTCCGTTCGAACATTCCCAAGATTTCAGAATACTGCTTTGCTGTTTGTGACGAAAAGTTCCATGACCGTGCCCTTGAGCTTGGCAAGAGCATCATCATTGGTGGTTCTAACTATGGTCAGGGTTCATCCCGTGAACACGCAGCGCTTGCACCGCTTTACCTTGGCATTAAAGCAGTAATAGTTAAGTCATTTGCTAGAATTCATATGGCAAACCTCATTAATGCCGGAATTATTCCCATGACCTTTGCAAATGAGGCAGACTATGACAGAATTGACCAGCTGGACGAGCTTAAAATAACAAATCTCAAGACTTTGATTGCTGACGCAACAGAAATTACCGTTACAAATGTTACAAAAGGCTTTGACTTCACCGTAAAGCTTGATTTGTCTGAGCGTCAGAGAGATATGATTAAAGCCGGCGGCTTGCTTAATTACACAAAAGAAACCGGTAAATAAAACATACTGAAAGGGAGAAAATTATGCAGAAGATTAAAATGACAACACCGCTCGTCGAGATGGACGGCGATGAAATGACCCGAATTATATGGAAGCTGATTAAGGACATCCTTATTCTTCCGTATGTTGACCTTAAATCCGAATACTACGATTTGGGCCTTGAATACAGAAACGAGACCGATGACAAGGTTACCTTCGACTCGGCTTATGCAACAAAAAAGTACGGTGTTGCAGTTAAGTGTGCTACCATTACCCCCAACGCAGAGCGTGTTAAGGAATATAACCTTAAAGAGATGTGGAAGTCACCAAACGGTACTATCCGTGCAATTTTAGACGGAACTGTTTTCCGTGCTCCAATCATTGTTAAGGGAATTACCCCTTACATCCCCACCTGGACAAAGCCTATCACTATTGCCCGTCATGCTTACGGCGATGTATATAAGAACACAGAAATGCAGGTTCCCGCAGGCTCGAAGTGTGAGCTTGTCTGCACCGACAAGGACGGCAACGAAATCCGTCAGACTATTCATGAATTTGGCGAAAGCAACGGCATCATTCAGGGTCTGCATAACATTGACCAGTCAATCGAAAGCTTTGCTCGTTGCTGCTTTAACTATGCTCTTGACACAAAGCAGGATATCTGGTTTGCAACAAAGGACACTATTTCAAAGAAATATGACCACCGCTTTAAGGATATTTTTAACGAGATTTTTGAAGCTGAATACAAAGAGAAGTTTGACGCAGCCGGTATCGAATACTTCTACACACTCATTGACGATGCTGTTGCCCGCGTTGTACGTTCAGACGGTGGATATATCTGGGCGTGCAAGAACTATGATGGTGACGTTATGTCGGATATGGTTGCGACCGCTTATGGCAGTCTTGCAATGATGACATCCGTTCTTGTATCTCCTGACGGAACCTACGAATATGAGGCAGCACACGGAACTGTTCAGCGTCACTACTACAAACACCTTAAGGGCGAGGAAACATCTACAAACAGTGTTGCAACATTATTTGCCTGGACCGGAGCACTCCGTAAGAGAGGCGAGCTTGACGGTCTTGAGGATTTATGTAACTTTGCAGACAAGCTTGAAAAAGCAACAATCAAGACAATTGAAGACGGAACTATGACCGGTGACCTTTATCTCCTTTCAAGTCTTGAAAACAAGAAAAAGGTTAATACAGAAGACTTCCTTCGTGCAATAGACGAAAATCTTAAGGCAATGCTTTAACCCGTGGGGGATTGAACCCTTCTGTAAAATCAATTGGAGGAAATTTTATAATGAAAAAACAGGTATCCTCGTCCGTTATCAACCGCCTGCCCAGATATTTCCGGTATCTGGGCGAGCTTATGAATTCGGGTGTTGAAAGAATATCATCAAAGGAACTGAGCAAAAAGATGGGCGTAACTGCATCACAAATCCGTCAGGACCTCAATTGCTTTGGCGGATTTGGCCAGCAGGGCTACGGCTATAATGTTGAATATCTTTATGGTGAAATTGCAGCCATACTTGGTCTTAACTCCCGCTACAAGGCTATTTTGGTCGGCGCGGGAAATATGGGTCAGGCACTTGCTCAAAACACAACCTTTGAAAAACGTGGTTTTACCCTTGTTGGCATATTTGACATTGACCCTGAAAAAATTGGTAAGGAGATTAAAGGCATCAAAATTTTAGATGCTAAAGATATTAAGGAATTTATCGACAAAGAAAAACCGACTATGGCAATCATATCAACACCGAGAACCGTAGTTAACCACGTTGTTCACGAGCTTACAGATATGGGTATCAAGGCATTTCTCAACTTCTCATATGCCGAGATTTCACCCGATGACGATGTTGTTGTGGAGAATATCCATTTAAGCGACAGCTTAATGAGACTTTGCTACAAAATTTCATCAAAAGAAGAAGCACCGGAAAATACCGAGGAATAGTCTATGCGTATATTTGCTCTTGTTGGAAAATCCGGAACGGGAAAGAGTTTCCGTTCCCTTGAAATAGCACGGGAGAATAATATTGAAGCCGTCATTGATGACGGTCTTCTTATTTCTCACAGCAGAATTATTGCAGGCAAATCCGCCAAGCACGAGCCGAACAAGATGGCATCAGTGAAACGGGCAATCTTTACGGATAAGGAACACGCAGACGAAGTTTGCGCTGCTATTCGTGATAATAACATACAATCCCTTCTTTTGCTCGGCACTTCCGAAAAGATGGTTTCGGCGATTGCCGGCGTTCTGGGACTTCCTGAAATTGAACAAATCTTTTATATTCAGGATTTTGCAACGTCCGAGGAAATCGAGCTTGCCCAAAGTATGCGTAACAAATATGGAAAGCACATTATCCCTGTACCGGTTTTTGAAGTAAAAAGACTGTTTTCAGGATATTTTCTGAGTGCATTTCTGCCTCAGGGGCGGCGTGATAAGACTCTGGAAAGAACAGTTATGAGGCCAACATACAGTTATCTTGGAGATTTTAAGATTTCGCCAAGAGTAATATCTGATATTTGCAGATTTGAAGCACAAAAAATTGATGGTGTCTCGGAAGTTTTTAAAATAAAAAGTATTTCCGATGCAAACGGCTGCATTGATATCAGCATTGAAATTTCGGTCCTTTTCCCTTGTGATATTCCGAAAATCTGCAACAAAATCCAGTCCGTTCTCGGCAAAGCTGTTGAAGACAGCACCTCAATCATTGTCAAGAACATAAATATTTCTATAAAATCAATTAAAACTGACTAAAACGGAGGGTTAGAATGATACGCCTTTACAACATTGACCATTTTAATCTTGAAGAGACCTTTATGTGCGGACAATGCTTCCGTTGGGAGAAGGACGAAAACGGGGTCTTTTATGGTGTTGTGGCAAATCACGCAGCTAAGGCATACTACCATGACCCAAAAACAATATATATTGAAAGCACAAACCCCGACCTTGTATACTGGAGTCATTACCTTAATTTCTCCTGCGACTACAACAAGGTCGAAAAAAAGCTTTGCGAAGAAGAAATAATGCGACCTGCAGTTGAAGCCGGTCGGGGAATAAGAATTCTCAGGCAGGACCTTTGGGAGACCATCGTTTCCTTTATAATTTCAGCAAATAATAACATTCCGCGCATAAAAAAGATAATCCACAAGCTTTGTGAACTTTACGGAGACAAAATCGAATTTGACGGAAAAGTATTCTACGGTTTTCCGTCACCCGAAACGCTCTCGGTGCTTGAACCCGAAGACCTTGCAGAAATCAAAGCAGGCTTCCGTGATAAATACATCATAGATGCCGCAAAAAAGGTTGTTTCAGGCGAGGTCAATCTCGAGCAGATACCGAGAATGAACAACAAGTCTGCAAAGGCAGAGCTTATGAAAATTAACGGCGTGGGCACAAAGGTTGCTGACTGCGTTCTTCTTTTTTCGGTAGGGCGACATAATATTTTCCCCCTCGATGTATGGACAAAGCGGATAATTCAGGAGCTTTACAGCGTTGAGGAAAAGAGTATTCCTGATTTTGTTTACGAAAAATTCGGTCACAATTCCGGTGTTGCTCAACAATACCTTTATTATTACTATGCCGTGGTAAAGAATAAGATAGAAAAAGATGCTATATAAGGAGAGTTAATCCATGAATGTATCAGAAGCATTACTCAAAAGACGAACCATCCGAAAGTTTACACAGAAAAAAATAGCAAAAGAAGATTTAATGGACCTAATTGAATACGCAAGACTTGCAGCATATCCTGCAAACTTGCAGCCACTTAAATATGCAATAATTGACAGTGATACAGATGTTGCCAAAATTTTTCCTCTTACTAAATGGGCGGGGTATATGCCTGAAACCGGAACGCCAAAGGAAGGTGAACGTCCCACAGCTTACATCGCTGTGCTTGGCGATAAAAGTATAAAGAGTTCATTTGAGGTTGAAGCCGGTGCAGCAGTTACATCAATGATGCTTGGTGCATGGGAAAAAGGAATCGCCAGCTGTTGGCTTGGCTCAGTTGAGCGTAAGAAATTTATGGAAGAATTTAAGCTTTCAGAGGAAGAATACTCCCTTGTTTATGTTCTGGCACTTGGATACCCGGCACAGGAAAGCAAGGCTTGCGAAATGACCGACAGCGTTAAATATTTTGAGGATGAAAATAAGGTTTTAAATGTTCCTAAGCGGTCTACTAGCGAAATTCTAATTAATCTGTAAATATAAAAATAGAAGCTTGTGAAATCACAAGCTTCTATTTTTATATTTCAAAAACATTGCCGTTTCTTCAAGGCGTCTGTTAGTACGAGCCTTGGTGTCATATTTGGCACCGCAAATGCACTCCGCCTTAAATGAGAAGTTTCTCACGCGCTCCTCAATTATTCCAAAAATTGGAGTTCCGCATTCCACACAGCTCATAAGATTATTTCTAAGGCGGGGTTTACTTTTATAATTCTTTCCCCTATCAAATGTGCTGTTTTTGCGAACTAGTTCAAGCTGACCTTGATTGCAACAGGTGCAGGTGAGACTAAAGCTCAAAAATCTGTAGCCTTTTCGATTAATTGACCCGACAATCTGTTTGCAATTATTACAAAAGACCAGTCCTCCGTTTTTTGCCGGAATTACAAGACCAAATATGTTGTATTTTCTTTGCATTATTTTACGGGAGCAACATTCTTGTCCTTAAGAACAACGTCGTGTGCGCCGCCCTCAATGATACTTGTTGCCGAAACAAGTGTCATTTTCGCATTCTTCTGGAGTTCAGGAATGCTGAGAACGCCACAGTTACACATTGTTGATTTAACCTTGTTGAGGGTAAGTGCAACATTATCCTTCAGGCTTCCTGCATATGGAACATATGAGTCAACGCCTTCTTCAAACGAAAGCTTTTGCGCTCCGCCCATATCATATCTCTGCCAGTTTCTTGCACGCGCTGAGCCTTCACCCCAGTATTCCTTCATATAGTTGCCATTAACCGATACCTTGTTTGACGGACTTTCGTCAAATCTTGCAAAGTATCTACCAAGCATTACAAAATCTGAACCCATTGCAAGTGCCAGAGTGATATGGTAATCATGAACAATACCACCATCTGAGCAGATGGGAATATAAATACCTGTTTTTTCAAAGTATTCGTCTCGGGCAGCTGCAACCTCCTGAACTGCTGTTGCCTGACCTCTGCCTATACCCTTCTGTTCACGGGTAATACAGATTGAACCGCCGCCAATACCGATTTTTATGAAGTCAGCACCGGCTTCTGCAAGGAACATAAAACCTTCACGGTCAACTACGTTACCTGCACCAACCTTTACGCTATCGCCATACTTGTCACGGATGAACTTAAGTGTTCTGAGCTGCCATTCTGAAAAGCCCTCAGATGAGTCGATACAAAGCACATCTGCACCTGCTTCAATAAGAGCGGGAACTCTTTCTGCATAGTCACGGGTATTGATACCTGCACCTACAACATATCTCTTTGAACTGTCAAGAAGCTCTGTCGGGTTTTCCTTGTGTGCGTCATAGTCCTTTCTGAAAACAAAAGCAACCAGTCTCTGTTTGTCATCAACGATGGGGAGCGAGTTCAGCTTATTGTCCCAGATAATATCATTTGCAGTCTTAAGGCTTGTGCCCTCGGGCGCATATATAAGCTTTGAAAAAGGTGTCATAAATTCTTCTACCTTAGTTGCAGGGTCCATACGGCTTACGCGATAGTCACGGGGTGTTACGATGCCAAGGAGCACGCCTTCTGCCGTTCCATCTTCTGTAACCGCAACAGTATTGTGACCTGTTTTTTGACGAAGCTCAATCAACTCTGCAAGAGTCTGGTCAGGTCTTATATTCGAGTCACTTGCCACAAAGCCGGCTTTGTGGTTTTTAACTCTTCTTACCATAGCTGCCTCATCCTCAATCGACTGAGAACCGTAGATGAAAGAAACTCCGCCCTCTTTCGCAAGCGCAATAGCTAGCTTTTCGCCCGAAACAGACTGCATAATTGCAGATACCATCGGAATATTCATGGTAATTGCTGATTCCTCACCCTTTTTGAATTTAACAAGAGGGGTTTTAAGGCTGACATTGCTTGTCATACATTCGGCTGAAGAATAACCGGGGACAAGCAGATATTCACTGAAAGTATGTGAAGGTTCATTAAAGTAATAAGCCATTTTCAAAGGTCTCCTATCCTGTGTATTTTGTTATTATCATATTATTATATACTATTTTTCGCTAAAAAGCAAGTATTCATAGCGTTTTTATCGAAAATTATAATTCCATACAAGAATACGCCACATTTCTAAGCCGCGGCTGATAATAATCCTCCTGAGGATTGAGCATGTGATGTGCATAAAACAGTGAGAATTCGCAGTCCGGGTCAACAAGCATTGTAGCGCCTGCTGCACCGCCCCAACCGAATTCACCCAATGAACCAATTGAGCCACCGGCTGCTTTATCAATCATTGTACGGACTCCAAGTCCGTAGCCATATCCTTTAAGCTGCGACCAACTAAAAGTAGTTATCTGTTCTTTGCTTAACTGGTTTTTTCGCATAAGATCAATCGTACCGGGAGACAAAATTCTTTCACCAGTACCTCCCTTACCTCCCATTGCAAGAGCGTTGCCGAGCTTTGCATAGTCCGGCACCGAAACAGCAATCCCTGCTCCTCCGCTGTCATAATTTTCGCCCATACCATGACCGTGCGCTATATCCTTATCAAGCTTCTGCCAGTATCCGTCACCACCAGAATTCATCTGTGCCGCAACAATATCTTCTGTCGGGCATCCTGTTACATAGTCATACTGACTTGCCATTTTTTCCTTAACCGACTCGGGACGCTGATAGTAAACTTCTGTAACTCCTAACGGTTCAAATATATTCGTTTTTACATAGTCCGAAAATCGTTGTCCGGAGATAACTTCAACCGCTGCCGCCAGAACATCGTGGCAAAGGCTGTACTGCCATCTTGTCCCGGGTTCAAAACTGAGCGGGTCTTGGGCAATGCATTTAGCGACCTTAACGGTATCCATTTTACCACCTGTAAGTTCACGGGCTTTTTTTATACCATTCGTGTCAAAATTATACGTAAGACCTGCCGTCATCGTAAAAAGATGCCGCATTGTAATTGGTTTTTCTGCCTTTTTTATATCTCCATTATCCGTTTTTACGCAAACATCACGATATTCGGGAATAAAGCTGTATAGCGGGTCGTCAAGCAAGAAAAGGCCCTTTTCATACAACTGCAGAGCCGCTGTTATCGTTGTAATTTTCGAACAGGAATAAATATTAAGAAGTTCGTCACCGGTCATAGGAGTCTTACTTTCCACATCAGAATAGCCGGAACTATACCTGAAAACCTCATTACCTTTATGATAGACAGATATCGAATTCCCTGGCATACGCCAGTTTGTGAGTCTGTCCATAAAGTCTTTCATTAACTGAAAATTCATCATTCATCACCCGCTTATAAATCAATACACTTATACACAATATTTCTGAGTCTGGGGATTGCATAGTCCATATCCAGATTGGTTGAGAGGACATGCTGCGCGTAAAAGAATCCTACATTTGCCTCCGGGTCAATCAGAGAGAGGGCACCTGCTGCACCGTCCCAGCCAAATTCACCAATTGAGCTCAGCGAGCCGCCCTTCGCCTTGTCCATCATTGTGCGGACTCCCAGGCCATAACCGTAACCGCTGAATCTTTTGTTGATTCCGTTATCAATTTCACTCAGTCTGTGGTCTGCAAACTGATTCTGACGAAGAAGGTCAACCGAACCCCTGGAAAGAATGCGCTCACCGTTGGGACATTTACCGTAGTTTGCCATAGCATTTGTAAACTTGGCATATTCCGCCGGTGCAATAGCCAAGCCTGCACCGCCACAATCGTAGTCCTCGCCGAATATGTATGCCGGAATTTTGCTGACAACTTTATATTCTGCCTGCCTGGTTAAATCAAACTCACTGGGATTTACATATTCGTAATGGATTGCAATTCTTTTAAGGACTGAGTCGGGTCTGTCGTAATGTGCATCCTTAATTTCAAGTGGCTTGAATATGTTCTCTTCCACATACTCCGAAAATCTCTTACCCGAAATAATCTCAACAACAGCCGCCAGAACATCGTGACAGAGACTATATTTGTAGTGCTCACCCGGTTCGAATAAAAGCGGGTCTTTAACAAGACATTTCGCAACTGTAACAGTATCCATTCTGCCGTTTGTCTGCCGTCTTGCCTCGGCTATTGCATCGCTCTCAAGCTCATAGGAAAGCCCTGCTGACATTGTAAAGAGATGCCGCATTGTAATTGGTTTTTCGGCCTTCTTAAACTCTCCGTCTGCCGTTTTTACATACATTTCACGGTATTCAGGAATAAAACTATACAGCGGGTCATCAAGCAAAAATTCACCTTTTTCATAAAGCTGCATTGCCGCAGTTACCGTAATCGGTTTTGAACAGGAATAAACATTAAAAAGTTCGTTTCCTGTCATAACAGTTTTATTTTCCAAATCAGAATAGCCCGAGCTGTATCGGAAAACTTCCTCATTATTATGATAAATAACCATTGCGTTGCCCGGGGTTCTGGTATTTGCTAGCTTATCCAAAAAATCCATTAACGGCGTAAAATTCATAGCTGACACCTCCAAAAAGCTTTACAATATTATACACTATTTGTATATAAAAATCAAGAGCATACGAATCTTTCCGTATGCTCTTTAAAGCTTTTATTTATCTCTGTACTCTTGCGCCAGCACCACCCATAATAGCTTCAACTTCCTTTTTGTTTGCCATTGTGGTGTCACCGGGGGTTGTCATTGCAAGTGCACCATGTGCTGCGCCGTAATTCACTGCAAGTTCAGGATCACCTGTTGTCATAAGTCCGTAAACAAGACCTGATGCGAATGAATCTCCGCCTCCAACTCTGTCCATGATTTCAAGGCCCTTGTAGTCTTTTGCCTTATAAACCTCACCGTTTGCCCAGCAAATTGCACTCCAGTCATTAACAGTTGCGGTTTTAACCTCACGGAGTGTTGTTGCGATAACCTTGAAGTTAGGATATGCTTTTGCAGCTTCAGCAATCATCTTTTTGTATCCATCAAGGTTAAGTTCCTTAAGGTTTTCGTCATTGCCCTCAACCTTAAGTCCGAGACAAGCTGTAAAGTCTTCCTCGTTACCAATCATAACATCAACGTACTTCGCAATTTCCTTATTTACTTCCTGTGCCTTTTCAAGACCACCGATTGCACTCCACATTGATGGACGGTAGTTAAGGTCATAGGAAATGATTGTTCCGTACTTTTTAGCAGTCTTAACTGCAGCAAGAACAGTTTCGCAAGACTGGTCAGAAAGTGCTGCATAAATACCGCCTGTGTGCAGCCAGCGAACACCAAGTGTGCCGAATATGTATTCGAAGTCAAAATCCTCGGGGGTTGCTTTTGAAATTGCGGTATTTGCTCTATCGGAGCAACCTACTGCGCCACGGATTCCGTAGCCGCGTTCTGTGAAGTTGAGGCCATTTCTGCAAATTCTACCAATTCCGTCAGTTTTCATCCAATGAATAAGTGATGTATCAACGCCGCCCTGCTCAATAAAGTCTTCCATAAGATATCCAACTTCATTTTCAGCAAAAGCTGTTATAACAGCAGTATCCATCTTAAAACATTTGTGGAGACCGCGGATAACATTATATTCGCCGCCGCCTTCCCATGCTCTGAAGTTTCTTGCGGTTCTGATTCTTCCCTCACCCGGGTCGAGTCTGAGCATAACCTCACCCAGAGAAACCGCATCAAATTTACAATCTTTTTTATCTTTTAAATTCAGGTTTACATTCATTTTTATTCTCCTTTATGCACGAATACTTTTAACAAGTTCAACTGCTTCTTTTGTCAGTACTGTTATCTCATCAAATTTACCCTCTGCAATCAGGTCACCCTTAACCATCCAGCTTCCGCCGCAACATACAATATTGCTGCAAGAGAGATATTCTGATAGGTTCTTTGCGCTGATTCCGCCTGTGGGCATAAACTTAACCATTCCGTAAGGTGCACCCATTGCCTTAATCATTGCAACTCCGCCTGCCTGTTCTGCAGGGAAGAACTTGATAACCTTGAGTCCGCGTTTAACAGCCTGAGCAACCTCTGAGGGAGTAATGCAGCCGGGGAAAACAGGAATGTTCTTTCCAAGACAGTAGTCCACAATCTCGGGGTCAAAGCCGGGGCTTACAATAAACTTTGCACCTGCACCAACTGCTCTGTCAACCTGTTCAATTGTGAGAACTGTTCCGGCACCGACGAGCATATCGGGATATTTTTCAGACATAAGTCTGATAGATTCTTCTGCTGCATCGGTACGGAAAGTAACCTCTGCACACGAAAGTCCACCCGCATAAAGTGCATCCGCAAGAGGGATTGCATCTTCCACATTTTTAAGTACAACAACCGGCACAACGCCGTATTCTTCTAAAATTTGTTCCATTGCTTTCATATCAACAACCTCCGTTCTTAATTATACGCCGCTGTACGCGTTAAAGCCGCCGTCAACGGGAACAACAACACCTGTAACAAAACCTGAAGCATCGTCGTCTGTCAGCCACTTAAGTGTGCCGAGAAGCTCTTCGGGCTTACCAAATCTGTTCATAGGAGTTGCAGCAAGAATTTTCTGTGTTCTTGCTGTGGGGTTGCCTGCTTCATCAAAAAGAAGTGCCTTATTCTGTGCAGTTACAAAGAATCCGGGAGCAATTGCATTAACACGGATATTTGCATTTGCAAAATGAACAGAGAGCCACTGTGTGAAGTTTGAAACAGCTGCCTTTGCGCCGCTGTATGCAGGAATCTTTGTAAGGGGACAGAATGCGTTCATTGATGAAACATTGATGATGCTACCGCCATTTCCGTCAATCATATCCATTGCAAACACCTGTGTGGGAAGGAGTGTGCCAAGGAAGTTGAGGTTGAACACAAATTCAATACCTGAGGGGTCAAGGTCAAAAAACGAAACAACTGATTCATCAAGGATATCTTCCTTTTTGAAGTATTCGTTGGTTGTTGTGCCCTTGGGATTGTTGCCGCCTGCACCGTTAATAAGGATATCGCACTTGCCGAAGTCCTTATTGATTTCTGCCTTAACAGCTTCAAGTTCTTCCTTTTTGAGCACGTTTGCCGCATAGCCTTTTGCTGTGCCACCTGCTGCCACGATTTCGTTTGCAACTGCGTCTGCTGCCTCTTTCTTCAGGTCAAGGATTGCAACCTTTGCGCCCAAAGATGCCATATACTTTGCGAAAGCGCCACAGAGGACACCGCCGCCGCCTGTAATTACTACTGTTTTGTTGTTATATTCCATTTTTATCCATTCCTTTCTGTATTGAGCTCAAGTTATAAAAATTTGCTTAGATTTCCGCTTTGCATCGAGCGGTGCTGTGCTTTGTGCGTTTTTTAAGTAAAAATGCTTCGCATTTTTCTAAACAGTAAAATGTTCTCACATTTTTACAAACTTACGCTATCAATATGCCACCGGCATATTGACTTGACGCTCCAGCCCCGAGCAAAAAGCGGTAAGATGTGTAAATTTTTTAACTTGCAGCCTCTACATGAAAAATCTTTCTGCGTTATTCGCACATATATTCTGCACAAGCTTTTTCAAAATCTTTTCGTCATTTGTGAACATTTCGTCCTCAACCCATTGACCGATAATATTACAGAGAATTCTTCTGAAATATTCATGACGGGGGTATGACAAAAGGCTTCTGGAATCTGTCAGCATGCCGACAAACGATGCAAGTGCACCTTCGTTTGCAAGACATTTAATCTGCGCTTCCATACCATCAATGTTATCAAGGAACCACCATGCAGAGCCAAGCTGAATTTTTCCTGCAATTTCCTCACCTTGGAAACAACCCATAAGTGTTGCAAGAGTGATGTTATCCTTGCCGTTTAATGAATACAGAATTGTCTTGGGCAGCATATTCTTTTGTTCAAGATGATCCATAAACTTTGAAAGCTTGAAAATACCGAATGTATCTGCAACGCTGTCGTGACCGCTGTCGGCACCAAGCATTTTAAATACCCTTGTATTGTTGTTACGGATAACGCCCATATGCATCTGCAGAACAATATTATGCTTTGCATACTCTTCAGCAAGGAACAGTAAAAGTCCTGTTTTGTACTTTTCAATATCCTCGCAGGAAACCTTTTTCCCCTTAAGTACCGCCTTGAAAATCTTGTCAATTTCCTTATCGGTTGCAGGCAGATACGGAACAGTTTCCATCCCGTGGTCTGCCGCACGGCATCCCATTTCGCAGAAAAATTCCATTTTTTCAAGAAGAACCGATTTCAAATCTGCATAGCACAGAATTTCACGATTTGCCGATTTTGCCAACTTTTCAATATATTCCTTAAATCCGTCAAGCTCTATATTTACAGCTTTATCAGGACGATATGTGGGGACTACCACGGTATCAAAATCGGGAATATCACGGATTATTCTGTGGTATTCAAGTGAATCTGCCGGATCGTCGGTTGTGCCGATAAGTTCAACATTTGAGCGCTTAATCAGTTTGCGCGCGGTAAATTCTCCGCTTTTAATAATTTCACAGGTTTTCTCCCAAATTCTTTCAGCGCTTTCCTCTGTGAGATACTCGTCAATATCAAAATATCTCTTGAGTTCCAGCTGAGTCCAGTGGTATAGAGGGTTGCCTGCCGCATAGCCTATCGCTGATGCCCACGCCTTAAAGCGTTCAAAATCACTTGCATCGCCTGTTATGTACTTTTCTTCAATACCCATACTGCGCATAAAACGCCATTTGTAATGGTCACCATAAAGCCAAATCTGGGTAATATTTTCAAAGCTTCTGTCCTCGGCAATATCCTTGGGGTCAAGGTGGCAATGATAGTCAACAATCGGCATATCCTTTGCATAGCTATCGTAAAGATGCTGTGCAGTTTTTGTTTTTAAAAGAAAGCTCTCTTTCATTATTCCATCACCTTTATCTATTTTTTTCGAGTGTTTCCCAGATACCTGCCATATACATCGCACCAAGCGCTCTGTCATAGAGACCGTAACCGGGTTTACCTGTTTCGCCCCAAATCATTCTGCCGTGGTCGGGACGGAGATAACCCTTAAATCCTGTTTCGTGGTATGCCTTAAGGATTTCAACAACATCAAGTGAACCGCATTCTGAAAGGTGACCACTCTCTTCAAATGAGCCGTCTTCCAGAATCTTGATATTTCTTACGTGAGCAAAGTGAATTCTGCCCATTGCGCCATACTTTTTAACCATTGCAGTATAGTCATTGAACTTAGCGCAGCCCAAAGAACCGCTGCAGAGTGTAAGTCCGTGATGAACATCGTCGTAAAGGCTAAGGAATCTATCGATATTCTCCTCTGTTGTGATAATTCTCGGAATACCGAAAATAGGCCACGGCGGATCATCCGGATGAATTGCCATATTAACATCACATTCAGCAGCAACGGGAATAATTTCCTTAATAAAGTATTCGAGATTGCTCCAAAGACCTTCCTCACCGATTGCCTTATACTTTTCGATAAGACCGCTCATCTCGTCAGGTGTATATGATGCATCCCAACCTGGAAGTGTCATCTTTGTGGGGTCCATCTTGTCAACGTCTTCCTTGTAGTAAACGAGGGCATTTGAACCATCGGGAAGAGGCTGGTCAAGTCTGGAACGTGTCCAGTCGAATACCGGCATAAAGTTGTAGCAGATACACTTAACGCCTGCCTTTGCCAGTCTTCTGATATTTTCCTTATAGTTATCGATATAAAGCTGATAATTACCCTGACGAAGCTTGATGTCCTCGTGAACGGGAACACTCTCGATAACCTCCATCTCTAAGCCCTTATCATTACAAGACTTTTTGAGCTTTGCAATTTCTTCCTCAGGCCAAACCTCGCCTACAGGAACAGAGTATACCGCTGTAACTACACCTGTCATACAGGGTATCTGTCTGATTTTGTCCAGGGTAACGGGATCGTCTTCGCCGTACCAACGGAATGTCATTTTCATACAATATCAATCCTTTCATTTATTTTCGAACTCTTGTAAAGAGCAAATACTGTCTTCATTGTATTCTTAACATCGACAAGGGAGATAATCTCGCCTTCGCCGGTTTCAAGAAGCTTATAAAATTCGCTTATTGCATTATAGTGACCGCCGCCCCAGTAGTCCTTGCCTATCTGCACCTTGACATCCTTTTCAAGAACCTCATCAACTCCGTCACGGGTCAGAACAAGTTCTCCCCGTGTGTAGCGCAGTGAACCATTCTCACAATGGACTTCAATCACGTTAGATATATTTATAGGATAGCAGTTAGAACCAAAGAACAATGCTCTTGCACCACATTCAGTTTCAAACACCACATCCGCTGTATCCTCAACCTCAATAAAGTCACCCAGGCACTTTGTAGTAAGAGTAGCATTTACAGATTTAAAACCACCGGCAAAAAGTCCTAAAAGGTCAATTGTGTGAATTGCCTGATTTATAATCAATCCGCCACCTTCGGTTTCCCACTTGCCTCTCCAGTCACCGGATTCATAATAGGCTCTATTCTTGAACCACATTAATGTTCCGTGCAAAGACTTTATTTTTCCCAATCCGGGAAGTTCACGCTGAAGCCTTCTGATGCAGTTATTTGTTCTGTTCTGGAAACAAACACAAACCTTTTTACCGGATACCTCCTGGGCTTTTTCAAGCTTTTCAAAATCCTCTTCATTCAGGCATACCGGTTTTTCAAGAAAGACATCCTTGCCTGCAAGAAGTGCTTTCTCTGCCATAGGTCCGTGAAGATAGTGAGGAGTACAAATATGTACAACATCTATCTCCTTATCAGAAATCACATCTTCATAATCAAGATATGTTTTTATGCCCTCATATTCTTTTTTTGCTTTTTCAAGCTTTTCGGGGTCATTTTCGCAAACCGCATATAATTGTGCATACTCACTGTTAAGCACTGCATTTATATGAGTGGGAGCAATAACACCATATCCTACAATACAACTTTTTTTCATAACAGTTCCTCAACTTCCTGTAAAAAAATTTTATTGCACCTCTATAATAATAAACTTTTTACGGCGTTCTGTCAATACAAAAAAGTGATTAGAGCAATATTTTCATTGATTTTTTTAAGTATTTCCCCGAAAACTTTTTCGGGCGCACCCCGATATCCGGAATGCGCCCGATTCTTTTAGTTAAAACCTTTTGTTTTTAAATTGTTGTAACTGATTTCCATACTGTCGTACGGGTCTATGTTGTTGCAAGTATCGTGTTCAACTGCCGCCCAAAGCGAGCCTGCTTCATCACACGCTGCAATTATGTCATCCCAATCGAGGTTACCCTCCATAACGGGACACATTTCACGGACATTTTCCTTAACCCATCTATCTTTAAAGTGAATCACCTTTGCACGGGGACCCAACTCACGGATAAACTTTGCAGGATTTACACCAGCGTCAATTACCCAGTATACATCAACTATAAAGTCAAGCTCAGTTTCATCAATAAGCATCTGGAAGAAGCTTCTTCCGTCACTTGCTTTTTCAAACTCAAACGCGTGGTTGTGATAAAGGAGCGGAAGTCCGTATTCCTTCAATTTTGCAATTACGGGTTTGAGCGCACGGATAAACTCACGAAAACCTGCTTCTGTTCTTGTAAATCCACCCGGAAGCATACCAATGCCGGGGAGCTTACAGCCAAGAGTTTCGTGGAACTTAGCAGCAGCCTCCGGATCATCGGCATACTCACCGAAGTCACGATGCGTACACATAATTTCCATATCGTACTTTTTTGCAAGCTCTGCTATCTTTTCTGCGGGGATAGGACCTACACCTGAAACCTGCATGGTTTTGTAACCCATATTATGGAGTCTTTCTAGAGCTTTATCAAGATCTTCAGCAGTTTTTGTGTCTTTTCTGACATTATAAAGCTGGGCACCTATTCTTCTATCCATCATTTTAGTATACCCCCGATTTGATTAGTTCTGTGAACGAGCAAAATCTGTAAAGTCAACAGACGCATTGCTTTCTTTCTTAACAACAGTTGAATTTTTAATCTTATCCTGAAGCATATTGTAGAATTCATCATGCGGGAAGTTTGCTGTTTCAACCCAAATACTGTCATTCCAAGCGGAGTAATGAATAGCATTTGAGATTGTTGTTTCGTTAATGCCGTCATAACCGGGAGCAAGAAGTTCGGAGCCGGTGAGAATTGCCTTTGAGAAATCTGCAAAGATTGCTACATGTCCTTCGAGTTTCGGACGAATATTAACCTTACAATCCCAATATTCAGGTGAACCGAAGATAGCTGTATTATTCTTATTGAATTCTTCTTCGCCAACAGTATTGCGCTTAAAGTTAATTTCACCGTTTTCCAAAGTTACAACACCTCTGTCGCAGAAAATTTCAAGACGGTTAACAGAGGGGCTCTGAGCAGAAGAGGAAATAAACACACCGTTCATACCGTTTTTGTATTCCATATATGCAATAACTTCGTCTTCTACCTCAATATCACGATACTTACCGAAGCCAACATGTGACATAATTCTGTCGGGAACACCGAAGAGCCACTGCCAGAGGTCAATCTGGTGAGGATCCTGGTTAATAAGAAGACCACCGCCCTCTGTTCCCCAGGTTGAACGCCATGTTGCACTGTCATGATAAGCCTGTGGACGATACCAGTCAACAACCCATACAGCTCTCTTAATCTTTCCAAGCTCACCGGTCTGAATAAGTTCGCGGAGCTTCTGGTGTGCTGCATAAGATCTCTGGTTAAACATAATACCAAATACCTTACCCGACTTCTTTGCTGCTTCGTTCATCTCCATAACCTGCTTTGTATATACACCTGCAGGTTTTTCTGTCATAACATGGAGACCTGCTTCCAACGCCATAATTGCATAGCGGGGATGGTCATAGTGGGGAATTGCAATAACAACTGCATCACAGGTTCCGCTGGCAAACATTTCTTCTGCTGTATCAAAGCAGGGAATATCCTTAAGGTTCTTTTTGCACCATTCTCTCTTTTCTGGGTCAATATCACATACTGCGCCCAGAGTTGAGTTCGCAACCTGACCATCCATAAATTTTACTGCGTGGGTACGACCCATTGTACCTACACCGACAATACCGTATCTTACTTTTTCCATAATTTTACGCTCCTTATTATGTAAAATTTATTTATATTAACTACTAAATTTTTTCTATTATTGCAGAAAGTGCCTTGTGGGCAACAATAAACTTTTCTTCCGATGACCTTTCAAGCTTGAGCATTTCATCGCCTACTTCAAGGTCTGCAAGACCATCAAAGCTACCAAGATGAGGCTCAAGACTGAGAAATCCTTCATATGCCTTTGCGGCAAGCTCTTTCAGAATTGATTCTATATTACCTTCACCAACACCTGCGGGAACAACTGTTTCACCAATTGCATCTTTAATATGCATGTACTCAATATAGGGTGCCATAAGGTCGTATGCTTCGGGGTATGTTTTCTGACCACACTGGATGAAGTTTGCCGGGTCAAATACTGCACGAAGGTTGGGCGAATTAACTGTTTTTAAAACATCAGCACATCTGGGTGCAATATCACCGTAAATGTCCTTTTCATTTTCGTGGAGTAGAATAACATCTTCTTTCTCGGCAATTTCAGTCATAGCCTTCATTCTTCTCATTACCTCATCACGGTAATCTGCAGGGTCTTCACCCTTGGGAATGAAAAAACTGAAAATTCTTATGTAGCGTGTTCCGAGCTCCTTTGCAATATGGATAACTCTCTTTAGTTGCTCTATGTGTTCTTCAAAATCGTCACAAATACCTATTTTACCAATAGGTGAACCGATTGATGACGCTTTGATACCGAACTCTGCCATGTCTTTTTTGAGTTCCTCAAGCTGTTCATCTGAAAGCTTTGCAATACTTGTGCCATTTACGCCACGAGGTTCAAAATAACACATACCCAGTTTTTTGAGTGCGGTAAACTGAACTTTTATATTCTGGTCTATCTCATCAGAAAAACCAGTTAAAGTAAATTTACTCAAAATAATCAACTCCTATAAAAACTCTTTTTTATATTTTAGCATATTCTTTTTAAAAAATCTGCTACATTTTTGACTTATTTATTGCAAATCTTGCTCATTTATGTTATACTTCTTTCAGAAAATTCAATTTTATCAACAGAAAGGTAGTTCTGCTATGAGTTCTTCCAAAATAAATAATGGCGAAGTTTCTGACTTTTTTACTACCCAACAAAACGAACTTAAATTACACGAGGGTTGTGCAAACGAAGATAATGCAATTGTTAGTGTTATCGAAAAGGACTTTAAACTTTTTCACTCTATTGACGAACAGGTTACAAACTCAAATTTCAAATTGCATACACATGACAATTTCATGGAGGTTCTTGTGTTTTTAAAGGGTGATGCAAATTTTCACATTGAAGGAAATGTATATCAACTCGAATCCGGAGATATCGTTATCGCCCAGCCAAGCGAGCTTCATCGTGTAGTTCACCGAAGCAACGGATATTACGAGCGTATTGTTCTTTTTATAAATACACGGTTTTTCTCACGAAACGACTGTGAATATCTGAAAAATGTTTTTATTAACCGTAAATTCGGCGAATTTAATCTGATAAGTCACGATTCACCCGAAAACCTTGAGCTTTTGGAAATAATTAAGCGCATCGAAAAATATGCATCCATCAGCAACCCCAATTCATTGATAATCAAAAACGCTCTTATTGAGTTTTTGTATGTACTTAACCTGCAAAACCGCACAACAGAAAACAATCCACTTTTTGATAACAATATCCGAAATATTGTTATGCATCTTAATGAGCATCTTATTGAAGACCTGGACCTTGAAGATATTGCAAGTGAGTTTTTTATGAGCAAATACCACCTTTGCCGTATCTTTAAAAAGAGCACCGGTTTTACTGTCAATCAGTACATAACCCACAAGCGTCTATCCCGAGCAAAAGAGCTTTACGAAAACGGAATTTCACTCAGCGATGCCGCATCCAAATCCGGTTTTAAAAGTTATTCAAATTTTTACCGCGCGTATGTCAAGGAAATGGGAGAGCCTCCAAAACGAAATCTTAAAAACCAAATCTAGGCAATCAAAAAGAACTGTGATAAAAGCAAAATGTTTTATCACAGTTCTTTTTTAATAATCTATTATTGACATATCGTATCCATCAAAGGTTTCATCTACCATTGACTTGAATCTTTCAACGCTTACCGCTCCGTCTTTTGCAGCAACGCCGTGACCTATCGCCAGATTATTTGAATATTCCTTAAGCAGGAAAACATCAAATTGTGTGTAGGTTGTGTCGTAATGGGTTACTATCGGCAAAAATGAGTAATCTGAAATTTCTACACTTTCACCATTATACTTTAATTCAACATTAGCTATTCCACCAAGCAGATTTCTTGCCTCAAGCTGACGTGAAACAAAATTTCCCAAGGAATAGTAAACCAGCATACGGTTGCCGTTTTCGTCCTCTATCCACTCCACCGGTTCAATCACGTGAGGATGAGAACCTACAATTAAATCTACTCCCCATTTACACATTTTTTCAGAAAGACTTTTTTGCCATTCGTCGGGCTTAATTGAATACTCTGTTCCCCAATGCATAAATGCAATTGTGAAATCTGCATTATCCTCAGCATACCGACAATCCGACAGAATTCGTTCCTCATCAATCAGATTAACCAGGTATGTCTTATCCGAAGGCAACGCTATCCCGTTTGTTCCGTATGTATAGTTAATAAGTGCAAGCTTTGCACCCTTTACCTCAACTATATCAATGGTGTTCTTGTCCATTTCACTCTCGTTTATCCCTAGTACCGTTACATCGGGATAATTACGCCAGAATTCAAGAGTATTTTCAACACCGGCAGACAGCTTATCCAGAACATGATTAGATGCGTGAAGAACAACATCAAACCCCTCATTTACCAAAGTTTTGCCCATATCTGACGGAGAGTTAAAAAGCGGATATCCGGAATAACCCAATTCCTCACCACCGAATACTGTCTCCTGACCGATAACTGCAAGGTCCGCATTCTTTATCTCCGGTTGCAACTTATCAAAGAGGTGGGAATATTCGTATGTGCCGTCAGCCTTTTTACCGCTGTTGATAACCGGCATATGAAGAAGATTGTCGCCGAGAACAAAAAGAGATATTGTCTCGTTTACTTCCTCTTTTTCCGTCGCTACTGGCTGAAACTTATCTTTTCCACAACCTGCGAAAACCATTGATAGGGTAAGTGCTGTAATGATTAATAAGTACCGTTTTTTCATTGTCATTCATTTCCTCTGCGTTTAATACACCTATTTTATTACTTTTTTCTATAATTTTCAAGTGCTTTACGCAAAAAAGGAAACTCATTTACGAGTTTCCTTTTTAATGTTTTACGCCTTCACAATCGAAATTTTCACCTTTTCGCCATTGATATTCCATTCCTTGCCGTCATTTTCAGCATTCTCAATGGAAACAGCAAGTGCCTGAGCGGAGATTTCCGCCTTGTTGGCATTGATTATTTCGTCAATCTTATCGCTGCCGCAATATGATACCTTGATGTTGTCCTGAACCTCAAAGCCACCATCCTTACGCATTGTCTGGATTTTGCTGAGAATTTCTCTTACAAAGCCCTCTTCAATAAGCTCATCGGTAAGGTTTGTATCAAGCACAACTGTATATGCAGCATCACTATCGGAAACGAAACCGTCCTTTTGGATAGTTTCAACCAATACATCATCAATACCAAATTCAACATCTGTACCCTCAACTGTGAGTTTCACCATTTCGCCGGCGTTAAGAGTTGCCATAACTTCTGCGCCATTCATCTTGTTTACTTCCTCAAATATAGTTCTTACAATCTTTCCGTATTTGGGACCCATTGTCTTGAGCTGCGGTTTAAAGTTGTATGAGATGAATGAGCTTGCATCATCGGTTATTTCAAGCTCCTTAACATTAAGCTCGTCAAGAACAATATCCTTGTAAACCTCATTAATCTTTTCGTTGGTCTGAACAAAGATTTTTGCGATAGGTTGTCTATTCTTGATATTTGCAGCATTACGGCACGCACGGCCTAAAATTACTATCTTGCGAACTGCATCCATCTCGGCTTCAATATCAGCAAAGTCAAATTCTGCATTTGCTTTCGGGAAGTCGCAAAGGTGAATACTCTCGGGAGCAGTTTTATCCACATTGAGGACAAGGTTCTGATAAATCATTTCTGTCATAAACGGGATAAATGGTGCACAAACCTTTGAGAATTCAACAAGAACTGTATAAAGAGTCATATATGCTGCAATCTTGTCATCTGTAAGCTCGCTTGCCCAGAATCTTTCTCTGCTGCGACGAACATACCAGTTTGAAAGCTCGTCGATAAAGTCCTGAATAACTCTGGTTGCTTCGGTGATCTTGTAGTTTTCGAGATATTCATCAACTGTTCTGATTACATAATTAAGCTTTGATAAAATCCACTTGTCAAGAAGTGTGAGGTTTTCTTTATCGAGCTTGTGCTCTGTAGGATTGAATTTGTCGATATCCGCATAGAGAACATAGAATGCATATGTGTTCCAGAGTGTACCCATAAGCTTTCTCTGTGATTCAGAAACTGCCTCATCGTGGAAACGGTTGGGAAGCCAGGGTGCGCTGTTGGAATAGAAGTACCATCTTACCGCATCAGACCCCTGTTTATTGAGGACATCCCAAGGATTAACAACATTTCCTATATGCTTGGACATCTTGCGTCCGTCCTTATCCTGAACATGTCCAAGAACAACCACATTCTTATAAGGTGCCTTATCAAAGAGAAGTGTTGAAATTGCAATAAGTGTATAGAACCAACCTCTTGTCTGGTCGATAGCTTCACTGATGAAGTCTGCCGGGAAGTTGTTATCGAACATTTCCTTGTTTTCAAAGGGATAGTGCCACTGTGCAAAAGGCATTGAACCTGAGTCGAACCAGCAGTCGATAACCTCGGAAACTCTCTTCATCTTGCCGCCGCACTTTTCACATGTAAGGTATACATTGTCAACATAAGGCTTATGGAGTTCGATATCCTCGGGTACATCAATACCCTTTTCCTTAAGTTCTGCAATTGAGCCGATACATTCGTGATGACCGCACTCACACTGCCAGATAGGAAGCGGTGTTCCCCAGTATCTTGAACGTGAAAGGCCCCAGTCGATTACATTTTCAAGGAAGTTACCAAATCTGCCGTGCTTGATGTTGTCGGGCATCCAGTTTACTGTTTCATTGTTTGCAAGAAGCTTGTCACGAACAGCTGACATCTTGATGAACCAAGTATCGCAAGCGTAGTAAAGAAGCGGTGTATCACATCTCCAGCAGAACGGATAGCTATGCTCAAAGTTGATAACTTCAAACAGCTGGTTTCTATCCTTTAAATCGCGGATAACAAGCTTATCTACATCCTTTACAAACATCCCCTTCCAGGGTTCAACTGCGTCAACAAATTTACCCTGAGTATTAACAAGGTTAACAAAGGGCAGGTCATTTTCCTTACCAACTCGTGAGTCGTCCTCACCAAATGCTGGAGCAATATGAACGATACCTGTACCGTCGCTCATTGTAACATAGTTATCAGCAACTATGAAGTGACCCTTTTTATCAAGCTTTGCAAAGTCATAAAGGGGCTCGTATTCAAGTCCGCAAAGGTCTGTACCGATATACTTTTCGATTACCTCATATTCATCCTTAATAACTGTTTCAAGAAGAGCCTCAGCAAGTATAAATGTTTCGTCAGCAACCTTAACCTTAACATATGTCTCGTGAGGATTTACGCAAAGCGCCACATTGGAGGGAAGTGTCCAGGGCGTTGTTGTCCATGCAAGAATATATTCATTGGTCTTGCCCTTAACAATAAACTTGGCAATAAGCGATGCTTCCTTTACATCCTTATAGCCCTGTGCAACCTCATGGCTTGAAAGCGAGGTACCGCAACGGGGGCAGTAGGGCATAATCTTATGACCTTTATAGAGGAGCTTTTTGTCCCAGATTGTTTTGAGTGCCCACCAAACAGACTCAATATAGTCATTATGGTATGTTACATAGGGATTATCCATATCAGCCCAGAAGCCTACACGGTCACTCATTTCCTCCCATTCGCTCTGATAAGTAAATACACTATCCTTACACTTTTTAACAAAGTCTTCGATACCGTAGTTTTCAATCTGCGGCTTACCGCTGATTCCAAGCTGCTTTTCAACTTCCAGTTCAACGGGCAGACCGTGGGTGTCCCAGCCGGCCTTTCTCTGAACGCTGTAGCCCTTCATTGTGCGGTAGCGGGGAATAAGGTCCTTGATAACACGGGTCAAAACGTGACCGATATGCGGTTTGCCGTTTGCCGTGGGGGGCCCGTCAAAGAACGTATAAATCTCACCACCCTCGCGGTTCTTTATACTCTTTTTAAATATATCGTTATCCTTCCAGAATTCAACGATTTGTTTTTCTCTGTCCACAAAAGACAGGTCGGTTGATACCTTATCGTACATTTTACGACCTCCTGAGTATTCTGAAAATATTCTTAAAATTTTCATTTACGCAAAATTTTACTTATATATTTTACAAGAAGTTTTGCGATTTGTAAAGTAATTTATTAAAATTCCTTTAATTTTTCGTAACTTTTTTAATTTATCGGGCAAAAAACCATTGAATTGCGTTTTCCTTTGTGATATACTCACTTAGATAACTTGAAAATTTAAGATTTTATACCTTTAATATACGGAGGTCAGATATGCTCTGCGTAAAATGCAAAAAAAATATGGCTGTCGTTTTCATTACAAAGATGGAACAAGACGGCAAGCAGGTGAACGAAGGCTACTGCCTTTCCTGCGCAAAGGAAATGAATATTGGACCCATTAACAATATGCTCCAGAATCTCGGCATTACTCCCGAAGAATTTGATAATATGAACAGTGAGGCTCTGCAGATGATGCAGGGCGGCGAAAATGGTGAGTTCGACCCGGAGCAGATGATGGGCGAGTTTTTCAACGAGGAAAGTGATTTTGACGATAGCGAGAACGGCGGTGCTATGAAGAATTCACCTCTCTCCTTTCTTCAGAATATGTTTGGTGGTGGCAAGCCTGCATCAGAAAAACCCGAAAACCCGGACAACAATACCGAGTCCACAAAAAAAGGTAAGGTCGAAGAAAAGAAAAAGGACAAGAAGCGTAAGTTCCTTGGTATGTACGGCACAAATCTTACCGACAAGGCAAAAAGCGGTGAGATTGACCGCATAATCGGTCGTGATGCTGAAATGGCAAGGGTTACACAGATACTCAACCGCCGCACAAAGAACAATCCCGTACTTATCGGTGAGCCGGGTGTTGGTAAAACTGCAATTGCCGAGGGTCTTGCTTTAAAAATAGTAGAAGGTGATGTTCCCGCAAAGCTTTTAGACCGGGAAATTTATCTTTTGGATATGGCTGCTATGGTTGCAGGAACTCAGTTCCGCGGTCAGTTTGAGTCACGTCTTAAAAGCCTTATTAACGAGGTTAAGGCTCTTGGTAATATAATCCTTGTAATCGATGAAGTACACATTCTCACCAAAGCCGGTGATGCCGAGGGTGCAATGAATGCAGGCAACATCTTAAAACCCGCTCTGTCACGAGGAGAAATTCAAATTATCGGTGCAACCACACTTGAAGAATACCGAAAGTACATTGAGAAGGATAGCGCACTCGAGCGCCGTTTTCAGTCGGTTTTGGTTGAAGAACCGTCTGTTGAGGAAACAATTGAAATACTAAAGGGTATTAAGGAATACTACGAGGACTATCACAAAGTTAAAATTTCGGACGATATTATCCGTTGTGCGGCACTTCTGTCAAAGCGTTACATCACCGATAGATTTTTGCCCGACAAGGCAATTGACGTAATTGACGAGGCAGCATCAAAGGCAAACCTTAACAACGAAGCACTCACCGAGCTTGCAAAGCTTGAAGCCGAGCTTAAAGCTGCTCAAAGCGAACAAAATGAACTTGAAACCCTTATCGCCGAGACCGAAGATGTTCCACCTGAAAACTACGGCAGACTTGCAGAGCTTAAGAATCTTGAGCAAAGCCTTGCCGCAAAGATTGACGAGCTTAAAAAGACTGCCTATAATACCGAGCTTACCGCAGATGACCTTGCGGCAGTTATTGAGGGTTGGACCAAGATACCGGTTAAAGGTATAACAGAATTTGAAACAAACAATCTTGTAAACTTAGAAGAAAGACTTCATAAAAACCTTATTGGTCAAAACGATGCTGTTTCCGCTGTATCCCGTGGTATACGACGTAAGCGTGCAGGACTCAGTCTTAAACGCAGACCTGCCTCATTTATATTTGTAGGACCTACCGGCGTGGGTAAAACTGAGCTTGTAAAGCAAATTGCAAGAGAGGTTTTCTCAACCGAGGACGCGCTTATCCGCCTTGATATGTCGGAGTATATGGAAAAGCACGCAGCATCAAAGCTTATAGGCTCACCACCCGGATATGTAGGCTATGACGATGCCGGTCAGCTGACCGAAAAGGTTCGCCGTCATCCCTACTCTGTTATTCTGTTTGATGAGATTGAAAAGGCACATCCCGATGTGTTTAATATGCTCCTTCAGATTTTAGATGACGGACGTATTACAGACAGTCACGGAAAGACCATTTCGTTTGAGGATTGCATTATTGTTCTTACCTCAAATGCCGGCAGTGACACCTCATCGAATATTGCAGGCTTTGGAGCGGACAGCAATATGAGCAATCGTGCTAAAGCCGAAAAGGCTCTTTGTCAGATATTCAGACCTGAATTTCTCAACAGAATTGATGAAATTGTTGTATTTGACCAACTAACAAAGGATGACCTTTTGAAAATAGCCAGCCTTATGCTCTCCGAGCTTGGACGCGGACTTTTAGAGAAAGATATTTCTCTAAAAGTGACTGATGCTGCAAAAACCGTTATTTGTGACGGCGGATACAGCACCACATACGGTGCAAGACCTATGCGCAGATACATCGAACGGCACATTGAAGACAAACTTGCACAAATGTATATCTCCGGCAAGCTGACTGCCGGAAGCTGTGTCTTGGTTGATGCAGAAGACGAGGAAATTAAAGTTGACATTAATTAATTGATAAGGGCGGTTACTTTTCCGCCCTTACTTTTTTAACTGTAAAAATATATTATGAAAATATGTGTAAAAAATTAAAAAAAGTATTGACAAACAGCGGTCTTGCTGTTATAATACTTAGAGTCGGTCGGAAAACGGCTTGACAAACCACCTATGCGGGTGTAGTTCAATGGTAGAATCTCAGCCTTCCAAGCTGATTGCGTGGGTTCGATTCCCATCACCCGCTCCACTTTTTACACGCGCCTGTAGCTCAGCTGGATAGAGCAACTGCCTTCTAAGCAGTGGGTCAGGAGTTCGAGTCTCTTCAGGCGCGCCATTCTTTTTTAATATGGTGGGTATAGCTCAGTTGGTTAGAGCGCTAGATTGTGGCTCTAGAGGTCGTCGGTTCGACTCCGACTATCCACCCCATCTTTTTAAAAACGTTTGGCTTCAATCCCTGTTTTTCGCCACAGAAAACAGAGTTAAAAAAGCATCAGGGATTGGCATCAGGCAAGATTGGCGAAGGTTTATATATTGGGCTGTAGCCAAGTCGGTAAGGCACCAGACTTTGACTCTGGCATTTCGTAGGTTCGAGTCCTGCCAGCCCAGCCAAATCTTTAAAAAATTAAATATGGTCCATTAGCTCAGTTGGCAGAGCACTTGACTTTTAATCAAGGTGTCCCGCGTTCGAATCGCGGATGGATCACCAGTAAACCCCCGCAAGGCACAAGGCTTTGCGGGGGTTCTGTATCTTCTGTGCATTTTTTGCTTGTTGCACAGTTCATTGCACAAATTTCACAACAAATTTTCAAGTTTTTAGCCAAAAAACATAAGTTTTACAAAAGTTTTTATGTTATTATAAGCTTATAAAAATAAAAAAGGATGAATTATAAAATGAAAGAACTGAATATTAACGAACTGACTGTTGAACAAAAAATTGGTCAGCTTATATGCGTAAGAAAGTTTATCGACAAAAACGATGAAGCATTTGTTTTTGAAATGCTTAAGAATAAGGCTGTCGGAGCCGTTCAGGTGAACTACTTTGACGGGGCAAAGGAACGCATTGCCGAGATAAAACAAGCTGCCGGCTATCCCATACTTATCTGCGCTGATATGGAATACGGTTTTCCCGGAACAAAGCTCAGTATGCCGTCACAGATGGCTCTTGCCGCAACGAACGACCCCGAGCTTGTGTATAAATCCGCACAAATAACCGCCATTGAGGCAAAATCCAACGGATACAATGTTGTGTGGGGACCTGTTTTTGATCTTTGCACGCCAGGGCGTTTGTGTAAGATTTCGCGCACCTTTGGCGACAGTGTTGATGTTATCAGCAGGTTTGGAATTGCTATGGCAAAGGGTTTTCAGGACGAGGGTATGATTGCAACCGCCAAGCATTGCCCCGGAGGCTCGGATGTAAAAGAAGACACACATCTTCGCAACGATTTTTCAAATCTGACTCGTGAAGACATACTAAAAAAAGACCTCATTCCTTATATCCGCGCTATGAAGGAAATAGGTCTTTCAGGAGTTATGACCACACACAACTGTTTTGTGAATATTGACCCTGATGTTCCCGGAACACTTTCACAAAATGTTCAGTCAATCATCCGTGAACAGGGTTTTGATGGAATTATTATGTCGGACTCTCTTGCTATGATGAGTATTGTAAAAACCTACGGCGAAAAGCAGAGCATTGTTATGGCAATTGTTGCAGGCAATGATATGGTTCTTCCCAACTACCGTATGAGCTTTAAAGAAGCCTATACTGCACTTTTAGACGCATATAAAGCCGGAATAATTACCGACGAGCGTTTGAATGATGCCGTGTGCCATGTACTTGAAGCACAGAGAAAGACACTCAAGCCTGCCTCCTGCTCCGCTCTGACTCAGGAACATCTGGACACTGTTGATGAAATTAACAGAAAGTGCCTTTGCTACTTAAGTAAGGACAATTTTTCGCCCAAGCTTTCAGAGAACAGCAAGAAGCTTTTTGTTCTGTTCTGTGAAAATGAATACAAGAGTATCAACGACGATGCAGTTGAAAGCACTGCACAATCGTATTTTTCACGCAAGAACCGCGAATTGCACAAAGAGCTTATTCTTAAGGAATTCCCTGACTCGGAGGTTCTGATTGTTGACGAATTTCCACACCGTATGCAAAACGAGGCTGTTCTTGTGGCTTCACAAAAGGCAGATGAGGTTATATTCTGTACATTCTGTATGCCGCTTAGTTATATGTGCAGTGACGGAATATGCGAGAGGGTTGAGTACCTTATAAATTCCTGCGACAAAAACACCGCAGCTGTACTGCATGTAGGTAATCCTTATGAAATATCCAAGTTCCCTCACGCAAAACGAATTTTTGCAGGACATCTGGGAGCAGAAAATATGAAGTATGTCTTAAAAGCAATGAAGGGTGAATACACGCCCAGTGGAAAACTTCCTGTGGATGTTAATCTTTAAAAAAAATGTCTGAAGATCATCTTCAGACATTTTTTATTTTATTTACCCTGTTCTGCTTTTTTGTCGAGGGCTTTGTTTCTGTAATACAGGCAAAGGTCAAGACTTACCATTATGAAGTTAAGCACGTAAAAGAACAGAACATACCACTTCTGGGCGATTGCTGCCATATATGCTTCGTTAACAAACTTTGATGTGATACCTGCTATGTAACCAAAGAAAACAAGATAAAGGAACGCAAGGCTTTTACCCTTTGTTGTTCTTGCCTTGTAGGATTTGTAAGCATTTATAGGCCATGATATGCCGAAGCTTACAATCATTATTACTTCAAGAATTTCTGCCATAATTTTTATTTCTCCTTTCATTTTTTGTCGAAAAATATTTTATCACACTTTTACCGTTCTGTAAAGAAAAAAATTAAGGATTGGCTGATTAGTTAAACTAACCAGCCAATTTTTTAAATTTCATTAGGTTTTGCAAGTTCGATACCGTGCTTGGTAAGAACCTGTTCCAGCATCTCCTCGTCATCAGCTTTGAGAACCATAAGAGCCTTGCCCTCTCTTCTGCCTAAAAATGCATACATATATTCAATTCCTATACCTGCATTTGATACCAGATTGAGGACTGCCGCAAGCCCGCCGCTACGGTCGTCAATATACACTGCTACAACATCTGTTGTTTTTGAAATTACTCCCATACCTTTAAGCACAAGCTTTGCCTTGTCGGGGTTGTCAACAATGATACGAAGAATACCGAAGTCAGTTGTATCGGCAATTGAAAGGGCACTGATATTTACCTCATTCTCACCCAATGCATTGATGATATTCTGAAGTCTGCCGACCTTGTTTTCTACAAAAATCGAAAGCTGTTTTATAAACATATCCATTCTCCTTTTAACTATTTAACAAGTTTGCGTTTATCGATAACACGTTTTGCTTTACCCTCGCTGCGTTCGATAGATTTGGGGTTAACAAGATTAACCTTAGGACCGATACCAAGCATACTTCTGAGACTTTCTGAAATCTGCTTTTCAACCTTTTGGATAGCCTTGATGCCGTCAGAGAACAAATCTTCGCTCATTTCAACATTTACGCAGAAGGTATCTGTATTATTTTCACGGTCTACTATAATCTGGTAGTTGGGAGTAATGTCCCCGCCTACTTTCAAAAGAACTTCCTCAATCTGCGACGGGAACACATTTACGCCACGGATAATAAGCATATCGTCCGTTCTGCCCTGAGGCTTGTTCATTCTTACATGGGTTCTTCCGCACTTACACTGCTCGTAGTTAAGAGAACAAATATCTCTTGTACGGTATCTGATGAGGGGGAAGCCCTCTTTGGTAATTGTGGTAAATACCAGCTCGCCCCATTCGCCCTCGGGAAGAACTTCACCTGTATCCGGGTCGATAATCTCGGGGATAAAGTTATCCTCACAAACATGCATGCCGCACTGGTATTCACACTCATAAGAAACACCGGGACCCATAATCTCGGAAAGTCCGTAAATATCATATGCTTTAAGCCCTAATTTTTCCTCAATCTGGACACGCATTTCCTCAGTCCAGGGTTCTGCACCGAAAATGCCGGCTTTCAGCTTAAGCTGGTCTTTAACGCCCATTTCCTCGATTGTTTCGCCTAGATACATTGCATAAGACGGAGTACAACAAAGAACGGTTGAACCAAAGTCAATCATTGTCTGAATCTGTCTTTGGGTATTACCTGCAGAAATCGGGATAGCTGTTGCGCCTATTCTGAGTGCGCCGTCGTGTGCACCGAATCCGCCTGTAAAAAGACCTAATCCATAACCTACATGAACAAAAGAATTTTCATCCGCTCCTGTTGCAATAAGCATCCTCGCAAAGCAATCAGCCCACATTTCAAGGTCGTTATCAGTATAACCTACAACAATCTGCTTACCCGTTGTGCCTGATGATGCATGAACACGGCGGATATCCGTCATAGGAACCGCAAAAAGGCCGTAAGGGTAATAGTCTCTTAAATCCTGCTTATATGAGAACGGAAGTTTATGAAGGTCCTCAACCCCTTTGATATCCTCAGGTTTAAGTCCCATTTCATCCATTCGTTTTCTGAAAAGTTCAACCTTTTCATACATTCTTTTAACCTGCCATACGAGCTTCTCGCTTTGGTCTTTTTTGATTTGCTCACGTGGCATGGTCTCAAATTCCGGTTGCCAGTATTTCATCTATTTTCGCCTCTTTTTTAAAGATTATAGCCCAGTTCAAATGCCTTTAAGTTAATCTCAAGGAATTTGGGAGGAACTGTTGTTTTTATTGTTTCAACCCACTTTTCGTACGGAATATCTGTAGTTTTTGCCATAACACCGATTAATACTACATTAACCGCCTTTATATTGCCGGCTTCCTTTGCTGCGCTGAGCGCATCAACTACGGTTGTGTCGACTGTAGCGCCGAGTTTTTCAGCAATTTCTGCCGGATATTCTACCGCACCTGTAATTACAGGCATCGGGTCAATACTTTGTGCATTCAAAATCATTTTTCCGCCTTTTTTAAGATACGGAAGCGCTCTGTACGCTTCAAGAAGTTCAAATGCAAGTATTGTATCTGCCTCGCCCTGGTCAATTATCGGAGAGTAAACCTTATCGCCGTATTTTACATAGGTAACAACGCTACCGCCACGCTGGCTCATACCATGAACCTCGGAAACCTTAACATCATAGCCCTCGTTAATTGCAACATTACCTAAAATTCTGCTGGCAAGGAGGGTTCCCTGACCGCCTACACCGACAATCATTATATTTTTTGTCATATCAGTCTTCCTCCTTTACTATTGCTTCAAAGGGACAAACATTTATACAAAGTCCGCAGCCGTTACACTGAGTGTTGTCGATAACAACCTTGCCATCCTTAAGTGTAATTGCAGGGCATCCCAGCTTCATACACATCTTGCAATTTTTGCAGTTGTCAGAAATTTTGCAGTGGCCTGTATACTTAACTGTTTTAAGCAAAGCGCAGGGTCTTTGTGCAATAATTACCGACGGTTCTTCTCTTTCCACTTCGGTTTTTACCACTTTTTCGAATTCCTTAATATCAAACGGGTCGCAAACGGTTACGTGGTCAATTCCGCAAGCCTTGCAAAGTGCAACAAGGTTAACCTGCTTTGTTTCCTCACCACGGATTGTATATCCGGTGGTGGGGTTGTTCTGATGACCTGTCATGCCTGTTATGGAGTTATCAAGGATAATAACCGTATTATTGCCCTTGTTGTATACAATGTCAATAAGCCCGGTGATGCCTGAATGCATAAATGTGGAATCGCCTATTACCGAAACAAGCTTTTTGTTGAATTCAGGGCCCTGAGCCTTTGCCATACCGTGAGCCGCACTTACTGATGCACCCATACAAATAGTTGTATCAACAGACTGAAGCGGAAGTGCCGCACCAAGAGTATAACAGCCGATATCGCCAGAAACAACAAGACCAAGCTTTTTGAGTACATAGAATGTTCCACGGTGGGGACAGCCTGCACACATAACCGGAGGTCTTACAGGAATGTTATCTTCAGGAACAATCTTTTCAGGAGCATCCTCGCCAAGTACTGCTTTTTTAATCATTGCAGGTGTGTATTCGCCCAAAAGTGTGAATACATCCTTGCCTATTACATTAAGCCCAAGAGCTTTGCATTCGTCCTCAATTACGGGGTCAAGTTCTTCAATTACATAAACCTTATCATACTTCTTTGCAAAGTCTGCAATCTTTTTGTGTGGCAAGGGATAAACCATACCAAGCTTCAAAAAGTCTGCCTTATCGCCAAGGGCTTCCTTTGCATATACATACGCAATACCTGCTGTAATAACGCCGATTTTTGAGCCGTTTTCTTCAACAGTGTTAAGCTCTGAGGTTTCAGCAAATTCACGAAGAGCATTTATTCTGTCCTCAACCACAACATGACGTTTAATCGCCATTGCGGGCATCATTACGTGCTTGGGAATGTTCTTTTCGTACGGTTTTACCGGAACATCCTTTCTTTCGCCCAACTCAACAAGGCTCTGTGAGTGTGAAACTCTGGTTGAAAGTCTGATAAACGCCGGTGTATCGAACTTCTCCGAAAGGTCAAATGCAAGCTTTGTGAATTCCTTACACTCTGACGAATCCGAGGGTTCAAGCATCATTATTTTTGAAGCTTTTGCATAGTGTCTTGAATCCTGCTCGTTCTGTGAGGAGTGCATACCGGGGTCATCCGCAACGCAGAATACAAGACCGCCGTTTACACCTATGTAGCTAACAGTAAATACCGGGTCAGCCATAACATTAAGACCAACATGCTTCATACAGCTCATTGCTCTGCCACCGGCAATTGATGCGCCGATTGCAACCTCTGCCGCAACCTTTTCGTTCGGCGACCATTCTGCATATATTTCGTCAAATTTTACAACTTCTTCAGTAATTTCTGTACTGGGTGTACCGGGATATGAAGCAACGACATTTACGCCGGCTTCATAAGCACCACGGGCAACCGCAGCGTTACCGAGTAACAGTTTTTTCATTTTATAAACATCCTTTCCATACCTGAATCACAAGCATTAGTCTGAGAGAAAATCGTTCAGATTGCCGCTTTAAAGCGAGCGGTGCTGTACTTTGTGTGTACTGCCCCGAGCAAAAAGTGGTGAGATGAGCGATTTTATCCGGACTTAGCTTACTTAATTTCGTTTTGTTGCGCTACTACGCTGTCGCCGCAGTAAATTTGTCTGAGTTTGGGTTTTTCTATCTTACCGGTTGGGTTACGGGGAACATCCGCAAAAATAATCTTTCTGGGACGCTTATATCTGGGAAGGTCAAGGCAGAAGTCCTCAATTTCTTCCTCCGTTGCTGTCATACCATCCTTAATCTGGATAATTGCCGCCGCAATTTCGCCGAGACGAGGGTCAGGGAGACCAATAACCGCAACATCGCTTATCTTATCGCATTTTCTTAAGTAATCCTCAATCTGAACAGGATAAAGATTCTCACCACCGGAGATTATAACATCCTTCTTTCTGTCAACAAGGAAGATAAAGCCGTCCTTATCCTCGGTTGCCATATCGCCGGTAAACAGCCAGCCATCCTTGAGTACAGCTTCGGTTGCTGCTTCATCCTTGTAATACGCAGTCATAACACCAGGGCCTTTAACTGCAAGCTCACCTACATCGCCACGGGCAACTGTGTTACCGTTTTCGTTGACGATTTTCGTTTCCCAGCCGTAGCCGGCTTTGCCAATTGCACCCACCTTATGCTCGTTCTCAACACCGAGATGAACGCAACCGGGGCCTATTGACTCAGAAAGACCATAGTTTGTATCGTACTGGTGATTGGGGAATATCTGCTTCCACCGTTTTATAAGACTGGGAGGTACAGGCTGTGCACCGATATGCATAAGCCGCCACTGTGAAAGCGTGTAATCCTCAAGCTTAATATCTCCTCTATCAATTGCATCAAGGATATCCTGTGCCCATGGAACAAGCAGCCACACAATTGAACAGTGTTCTTCAGATACCGCCTTTAAAATCCATTCCGGCTTAATTCCCTTAAGAATAACAGCCTTACCACCAACCAAAAAGCTTCCGAACCAGTGCATTTTTGCACCTGTATGATAAAGCGGAGGAATACAAAGGAAAACGTCGTCGTGTGTCTGTCCGTGGTGCGCCTGCTCGACCTTGCAGGAGTGCATAAGGCTTTCGTGCTTGTGAAGTATAGCCTTCGGAAAGCCCGTTGTTCCGCACGAGAAATATATTGCACCGTAGTCCTCGTCGGTAATCGTTATTTCAGGGGCGTGAGACGACGTATAGGTGACAAGCTTATTGTAGCTTTCGGCAAATGAAGGACAGTCGTCACCAACGTAAAACATATATTTTACGTGCTTCATTCTGTCGCAGACCTCCTCGACTCGTCCTACAAATTCGGGGCCGAAAACGAGAACGTCAGCAT
>JBGVEN010000006.1:0-2124 GCA_045120135.1 Monoglobaceae bacterium
GGTTTTAAATTTCGGGCAGCGAGCTGTGTAAAGCGCAGTTCCTCCGCGCTGGATAATATCGGATACCGATCTGATATCCAGGTCCACGAAATGATTTTCAATCAATCCGTTATAACCTCTCATAACGCCCTTTACTTTGATCCCCATAGCTTCCGCACTGCGGACAATGGAGCGGACGGCAGCGTTCATTCCGGGGGCGTCTCCGCCGCTTGTAAGTACACCAATCGTCTTCATAGCATTTTCCACCTTTCGTCGGATTTATTTCTTTTTTTGCTTTGTTCTGGTACAAGTATACCACGGAAAAGAGATTTATGGAATAGACACAACAAATTGAATGATGGACAAAACAGTATTTTTGCCACGAATACCAATCAATTTAATGTCTTAAATTTCAACGGCACATCTTCAAGTTTCATTCGATAATCTGAAAAGTCGTTGTTTTTATATAAAAAAGAGATTAGAATGTTGACACAATAGACTTGCGGTGATAAAATATTAGTGAGAATGTTTCGTTTTTCGATTGCGAGCAGAAAGGGGAGAAAACGATGAAAACACTAATACTTACCTGCAATACAGGAGAAGGACATAACTCCTGTGCAACCGCCATAAAAGAATATTTCGAAAGCAATAGAGAAGAGTGTTATATTAAAGACGGGCTTGGTTTTATCTCCCTTAAAGTATCTCATATGATTTCTTGGGGGCATACTTATATCTACCGCCATTTACCGAGGCTTTTTGAACATGGGTACGGATATTCTGAAAGACACCCTGACCTGTTTCGTTACGGATCCATTGTGTACAAATTTATCGGTCAAGGTGCGGAAAAGCTTTTTGCATGCATTTCTGATGGAGATTACGATACTGTAATATGCACACACGTGTTTGATGCCCTAATGCTCACCGAAATGTTGGAGCAGCATCCAATGAAAATCAAAACAGCTTTTGTTTCTACTGACTATACCTGCAGTCCTTGTACGCAAGACTCAAACTTGGATTTGTATTTTATTCCCGGAGAAGAATTTACAAACGATTTTTTGTGTGATACCATTACAAGAAACAAACTTGTTCCGAGCGGTATCCCCGTAAGACAAATGTTTTATCAAAGGTCAGGCAAAAGGGATGCGAAGATTCGCGTTGGAGTTGATCCCAATCACAGACACCTGATTATGATGTGTGGAAGTATGGGGTGCGGTCCAATGACAAATCTCTTATATGATTTGGAGCTTCAGCTTCCTGAAAAATGGGAAATAACCGTAATCTGTGTGCGAAATCAGAAGCTTGAAAAGAAGCTGAGTTTACGGTATCAAGTACATAAGAACATACATATCAAAGGGTTTGTGAAAGATATGGGAGAAATGATGGACAGCGCTGACCTTTATCTAACAAAACCAGGCGGACTCAGTGTGACTGAGGCAAAAACGAAGGAGCTGCCCATGGTATTCGTTGATGCTGTGGCAGGGTGCGAGGAGTACAATCTGAGATATTTCGTTAGCAAAGGCGGTGCTGTAACAGGTTCAACCAATGTGGAGCTGACAAAACGCTGCTTGGCATTAATGGGCAATGAACAGGAACTTGAAAGAATGCATCAAGATCTGGGAGCGTTGAATAACGGCAATGCGGCTGAAATCATATACAATAGAATTCGAGAAATGAATTAAACAGAAGGGCAGACCGTTTTCGTTACGGTCTGCCCTGTTAGTTGTTGCGGATATGTGCTAAATAAGGAAGATAAGAACACGATATACCGATTAAGATATACCGTGTTCTTTTTGTATGTTATGGTATTATTTACTTTCCAACATTTTTCTGTAGGCTGTAGGAGACTGTCCTGTTTGCTTTTTGAACAGTCGGCTAAAATAGTATTCATCGTCGTAACCGACCATTTTTGAAATCTGTTTTATATTATGATCGGTGTTTTCAAGCAAATTGATCGCACTGACAATTCTGAGCGAGATAATATATTGAATTGGAGTAACCTTTGTAACCTTTTTGAAGGTTCTGTTGAACCAACAATCGCTCATATGACGTTCGGCGGCATAATCCTTAATGCAGATATTCTGATTGTAGTTTTCATTAAAATAGTGGGTTGCACGTTCAACCTCGTTCAGTGCATCTGCATCGAGC
>JBGVEN010000007.1:0-2042 GCA_045120135.1 Monoglobaceae bacterium
ACTCGCCCCGAGATGGCAATGACCCTTGCAGTAAAGGGAATGCTTCCTCACAACACCCTTGGCGCAAAGTCTGCTACCCGTCTTAAGGTATATGCAGGCGCTGCCCACAAGCACGAGGCACAGAAGCCCGTTGCTGTTGAAGTATAAGGAAAGGACGGATTGAGAATATGTATACAAGTGCAAAGCCCTATTTCTACGGAACCGGTAGAAGAAAGAAATCCGTTGCTCGCGTTCGTATCGTTCCCGGCACCGGCGTGATTACCATCAACGGCAGAGACATTGACAACTACTTTGGTCTTGAGACCTTGAAGCTTATCGTTAACCAGCCCTTCGGCGTAACCGGCACGGCAGGCAAGTTCGATATTATCGCAACTGTAGCAGGCGGCGGAATCTCCGGCCAGGCAGGTGCGATCCGTCATGGCCTTGCAAGAGCTCTTGTAAAGGCAGACGAGGCAAACAAGCCCGCTTTGAAGGCCGCAGGCTTCCTGACCCGCGACCCCAGAATGAAGGAAAGAAAGAAGTACGGACTCAAGGGCGCTCGTCGTGCTCCTCAGTTCAGCAAGAGATAAGTTCTTATTTCTTATATACAAAAAGCTCTGCTACGGCAGGGCTTTTTGTTTTTGGATAACGGACAGTCGAGGACGCCTGTCCCTACGAGGTTGGCTAAAAAGGGCGGTTCGATTTGTAAAAAATTGGCCGTCCTATTTACTTTTTGGCAATTTTATAGTATAATTACTTTGGAAAGTTATCTCATCGATAAACTTGAATTTATCTAACTGTCAGAGGATGTTAATTGGGAATATTTAATAGAACATATTAAGCAAAATATAAATTTAGAGGTTTTTATGGTAATAAGGTTAGCAACGAAAAATGATATTGAGATAATCGTAAAACTCCGCCTGAAGATGCTTCAGGATTATGAGGAAAATCTGCCGCAGGAATTGTCTGGTGCTATTCAGAACTACCTCGAAAAACATATTAACGACAATAGTTGCATCTGCTCATTGGCAGAAATTGATGGGACGATTGTTTCGATGGCTATGTTATGCGGCTATGAAGAAATACCTGATGAAATAAATCTTTACGGCAAAGTGGCAAAGCTATGTGCTGTTTACACAATGCCTGAATACCGAGGCAAAGGGTATATGGAAAAACTGCTTACATACCTTATTGAAGAAGGCAAAAAATCTGGAATTAAAACAATACTCAATTCCGCAGATATGAAAGCAATTCCTTTGTATGAAAGAGTGGGTTTCCATACTTCATCAACAATTATGTACATAGACCTTTAAATTCAAATTGATTTGACAATAAGACAAATTCCAATTTGTCTAATAGTACGGGTGTTAATCTTGGTGTGAGTTTGGTGCTAATTTGGTGCAACATCTTATGAGACAGCACCAAAAATATCAAACGATATGCGATTATGCTCTCACAATATCCCACGATATGGGCGTTATCAACGATATAAAACGCTGTGAAACGCCAATGCAAAAACTCCAAGAGATAATTACAGCCCAAGGGCGATTATCAAAAATTACAGCACTCACAAGCGTGGGTGCTGTTTTTTTGTCCCTTGATTTGTTCACATGATTGTGATATAATGATATCAATTCGATAAACTTGAATTTGACGGTTTGTTATAAGTTTCAAAGGGGCTAAAATATATGAGCAAAAGAACACGACAATATCTAGGATTGCTGTCCGCAGTTCTGGCATATTACATTATTCATGAAGGTGCGCATCTAATATATGCGCTTATAACAGGAACATTCAAACAAATCAATATAATGGGTTTGGGGATGCAGATTGATATTCACGCTGAGAGGATGACAGATATTCAGTTGGGTATATTCTGCCTTGTGGGTTCTATCGCAACTTTTATAACGGCGTATATTCTTGTTTTGCTTGTGAATAAAATCGGAGATACTTCTTCAAAAATCTTTAAGGCATGTATGTACTACATCACGATCGCAATGCTTCTAATTGACCCCGTATATTTAAGCGTTCTTTGTGGTTTCTTCGGAGGCGGCGATATGAAT
>JBGVEN010000008.1:0-3546 GCA_045120135.1 Monoglobaceae bacterium
AAGATCGAAGTAACGAAGAATTTTCCTTTATCAATATTGAAGATGAAGAAACTTGTATTGAGAAATGGAAAGATTTCGTTTATACACATCACTATCGTTATTCTCAAAGCTTCTATGATAGCTATATAGCTATGTTCCCAAGAAGAAGTTGTCAAGTTGAATTTGCCACACACCACGGCAATATATCGCACAGAACAGATTTAGGCTTTAGGACAGGTCTTTCTTTTGAGGATTTAATGGATATGACATATCCTTTGTTATGTGAAGAAGATGAAGAGGAAAAACTCACAAGCCATTATTATGTTCGTTCCAATCAGTTTAACTAAAAATTGCCCTCGCTCCTTGATTGGAACGAGGGCGCTTGTTATTCGTTATCTTTTTTAATCAGAGCTTCAAGGGTTATTTGTGCTCCCAATTTGAAAGCATACTCAAAGATGGCAGCCTCCGCCAAGCTCATATACTCGCTCCAACAATCGTGGAATTTCTCGAATGTTTCTTTCTGTTTGTCTGTGAAGCTTTTCTCTAAATCCTCGTGGTGCCTTGCCATATAGCCGAGCAGTTCTTTCATTTCCTTAGAGTTGGTTCGGCTATCCTCTTGCGGTACAATGTTTCCGTGCCAAAGTTCGTTGATGATCGACTTCATTGATAGATCACCTCCCGCAAAACGATTTCTTCCACGCTCGCTTTGATGTTGTTCATCTCTGCAATCCATTTGATGGCATCAAAAGCCTTTAATTCTTCGTCTATGCCACGTTCTCTTGCGAGGTTGGCAACTATGGCTTCAACCATTGAATTGGCTTGTACGTCAATTTCGTGAAGGTGTGAGTTGAGCTTACCTTCCGTGAGAAGTGTGGTGTATGTACCTCTCTTGTGCTGCTTGATATAGTCGCGGTGAAGGAGTCCATATTTGCCGATTTTGTGTTCTTTCCGCTCGGTGATTTCGAGCATCGGGTAGTATTGCTCTCCGCGAAGCTCGTATTTGATGTCGTTTTGAGTGATGTACTTTTCCATAATCATATTCCTTTCGTGTTACAAAATTCCTTGTAAACACAAGCATTTTCGGTACTTTGGGAATATGTTTCGACCACCTCGGCACTATGCCGTAATATTAGGTCTGTTATGAACACTCGTACCAAATAAAGCCTTGAAAACGTTGAGTTTTCAAGGCTTTATTTTTTGCTTGTTACGCAGCTTTTTGAAGGGGTGTTACGCAATTTGCTACGCAGATTACGTAACACCCTATACTTTTTGTTGTGTTGCATTAAGGAAAGACGTTTACTACGTCCGTCTCACATACTATGATAGAAACCAGAAAAGAAAAGACAAGTCGATCAGTACCGGTCTTTCCGGTCGTGGAGCTAAACAAAAGGCAATCGCTTTAATTCCATCATATATCAGGTAAAGGATGAACTAAAACTTTTGAAAATTCTTATCAAAATACTGTTGACAAAATATAATTTTAGTGGTACAATTTAAATTTAGTTTATTATTTTACACACAATATATTTATATATTTTTCAAATTGATCGGTAGGTATTTATGAGTTCAAATTCTTCAACAAAACAACGCGGCAATCCCCATATAAAATCCGATAATTTATTATTGATCAAATCAAAAATCATTGGATTTATTTCCAAGAATACAGTACTTATTATTGCGGCGACCTTGGCGATTATCTCCTGCTTGATAGTTAAGCCCGACTCCCAATATTTAGAGTATTTCGATTTCAAAACGCTCACGTGTCTCTTTTGCACGCTTGCAGTTATATGCGCTCTTAAAAACATTCGTTTTTTCACTATAACCGCCAAAAAAATCGTGGCTCTTACAGGCAATACGCGCGCCCTTTCCCTCGCGCTTGTATATATCACCTTTATCGGATCAATGTTCCTTGCAAACGATATGGCGCTTTTAACGTTTTTACCCCTCGGTTATATTTCCCTCTCCGCCACAAAGAAGGAAAAATATATGGCGCCCGTATTTATTTTTCAGAACATTTCTGCCAATCTTGGCGGTATGCTGACTCCGTTTGGGAATCCCCAAAATCTCTACATATACACCAAATTCAATATACCTACGATGGAATTTATGGGAATCATGATTTTTCCGTTTGTTCTTTCAATAGTTTTATTTACCGTATGCTGCTTGTTTATCCCTAAGGAAGAGCTTTCGCTCAACATTGAAGAACAAGAGAAAATAAACACAAAGAAGGCAGCTTTCTATCTTGTTTTGTTCGCTATGACAATATTCACGGTATTCAGAGTCATTCCTTACTACGTTTGCCTTCCTATAATTTTCATAGCGATAGCGATAACCGATCGCAAAGCACTTGCTAAGGTGGATTATCCTCTGCTTCTCACATTCGTATGCTTTTTCTTGTTGGCAGGTAATATTTCAAGAATAGAAATCGTAAACACCTTCTTTTCTTCCTTGCTTAAAGAAAATACACTTCTTACAAGCATCCTTTCCTGCCAGGTAATAAGTAACGTTCCTTCGGCAATTCTGCTGTCCGAATTTACAACAAACTATAAGGAGCTGCTCCTTGGCGTAAATATCGGCGGTGTAGGAACTCTAATCTCATCACTTGCAAGCCTTATCACCTTCCGTGAATACACCTCACACGTAAAAGGAAAAACAGCACAGTATATAGGTTTGTTTTCAGCGTTCAACTTTGGCTTTCTTATAGTTCTTACGATATCGGTAATTATATTCTTATAAATAAAAACAGTGTAGGAATCAAAAGATCCTACACTGTTTTTTATGCAGGTTGCTACGCAAGGTTTTTTACGCAACGCGCTACCTTGGGGTGGTAGAGGCCGCAAGTTCAAGTCTTGTCACTCAGACCAAAATCCGTAGGAATTATACAAATTCTTACGGATTTTTCTTTTTGTTTTTGTTAATGTTCAACATATTTTTTGGTTTTTCGTTCTTAATTCGTTTGAAAGTACATACAAAGTACATACAGCCAAGGTATGTACACGTTTTTGGAAAGGTATGTACTAACTCAATAAGAAAAACCTCAAAAAGCCTTATAAATCAAGGGTTTTCAGCTTTGGCCTCTACCTTTTGCAGTGGTAGAGGTTTAAACTTGCGACCTCTACTCATATTTGCCATGATAAAATTTATTCGCTATTAGAGCAAATAAATTTTAAGGAGACAAACATGGCACACATTATGCAAAAAACAAACGGCACTTATCTCGTGCGCATATCCTGCGGACGAGACATTATGACCGGCAAACAGATCTTACGAGGTCGCATCTTTAAGCCCTCAAAACCCAATCTTTCGCCAAAGAGATTCGAAAAAGAGCTTGGTGACTTTATTGAAAGCTTTACCGACGAATTACAAAGCGAGAGGAATAGAAAAAAGCCGGAAAACAAAACTGTATCCGACTTCGCCCAAGAGTATCTTTCTATTCAGCGCTCTTCCCTTTCCCCCGGAACTTTTTTCTTTTACGAAAAAATTATAGAACAGCATATTCTTCCTATGTTCGGACGTATGCGCTTACATGACATCAAAACCTATCACGTGCAAAGTTTTATTTTAAAA
>JBGVEN010000009.1:0-192943 GCA_045120135.1 Monoglobaceae bacterium
AGCAAATAATTTATGCATAAATCTGCACGAGATTGAATGTGTTGTGAGAATGGTTTTGCGCGAATTATTGTGGTGTCGACTGTGCTCAGATATGGATAACATAGAAATCGAATTTGGATATGACTATTATATGTATGTAAGGTGCAACACACTGGACGCATCAACAGAAAAGTTACTTCTGAAAGACAATATTTTTGTAGAGCTTATATCAGAATAATATTTATTTCTATTACCATGCTAATTCTCTTGGCACTTTGGGTCAAATAGCCATAGGACTTTTGGGGCTTGATTTACCTGCGGACATCCGTGATTTAGTTTATGATATTACCAACTTTAAACTGACCCCGCAGCACGCAATGCAGACCATATTGGATATTGCGGCACTATTGCCCGTTGTCGGCGGAGTAAAATATGTAGACGAAGCCGGCGACCTTGTTAAATCTGCCGTAAAGCATTGGGATGATGCAACAAAAACTTTTACAAAAACAGCTAGCAAATTGCCGTGGGACAGTTGGCAAGCATACGAAAAAATTACTCAAGATGGTCAAACATATGCAAAGATTGGAAATAGGCTTTACACTAAGCATGCCGTAAACAGAATGCAACCTAGCGGCAATCGTTTTGGCCCTAATATATACCAAGGACTAGGGGGTAAAGATTATGGCAGAAGTATTTCTCCTCAATTTATAGAAGATGTTATTAGCTCAACGAAACCTATTTATCAGCCTGAAACAGGTAATTTTGTTCATACTGTTGGAACTGTAAAAGTAATTGTTAATTCCCAGGGTGCGGTTATAACCGTAATAACATATCAATAAAAGGAGATTGTAATAATGGAAACATTGAATGAACTAGTAAAAATATGTAACGATTTTTTAAACAATGATTTTAATATAGAATTATTTCAACATAAGCTTGAAACAATTATTTTACCCGACAAATGTAAAAAAACATTAGAAAAAGAACAGCATAATGCATGTAATGAGTTGGAGGAAATAATGTACTGTTATTCTACTTCTCAAAAAGCCCACGCTGACAGAGTTGCTAGAAAACTTATTTGTGCCACTCTCAAAGAGCAGGAACATCTAAAAGACTATTTATAAAAACTACGCCGACGATACCAATTTACTCGGCACTTTATAACAAATATCTTAAATAACACCCCCGGCAAGCCATTGCTTGTCGGGGGTATGTTATCTTAACTTACTTTTTTTCTGCCGTGCGAAGCAGCTTTATTACCTCACGCATTTCTGCTTCGGTTGATGCCGTGTTGATCATCTCACGGAGTCTTGCGCCGCCCGGCATCCCTTTGATGTACCACGCCATATGCTTGCGTGCCTCCTGAATACCTCGGTAGTCGCCCTTGAATTTAACAAGCAGCGACAGATGCTCCTCCATCATATCCGCCCGCTCAGTTAAAGTCGGATTTGGCAGCTTTTCGCCGGTTTCAAGATAATGAATTACCTGACGGAACACCCAGGGGTTGCCCTCTGCCGCTCTGCCAATCATTATCCCGTCACAGCCTGTATAATCAAGCATATTCTTTGCACTCTCGCCGTCGGTAATATCGCCGTTGCCGATTACAGGTATCGAAACCGCCTCTTTAACAGCCTTAATAATATCAAGGTCTGCCTTGCCGCTGTAAAACTGTTCACGGGTTCTGCCGTGGACTGTAACAGCCGCCGCACCTGCCGCCTCGGCTATTTTTGCCATTTGAACAGCCGTGATTGAATTATCATCCCAACCCTTGCGGATTTTAACAGTTACCGGAACGCTGACCGCCGCCGTAACCGCTGCCACAATCTCACCGGCAAGCTCTGGCGTTTTGGAAATTGCCGAGCCGTCGCCGTTGTTGACAATTTTGGGGGCAGGGCATCCCATATTGATATCAACCAGCTCTGCACCATAGTCAAGGGCACGCTCCGCAATCTCTGCCAGAACCTTTGGCTCGTGACCGAATAGCTGTGCCGCCACTGGCTTTTCTGCAGGGTCTGCATCCAGCAAATCAGCGGTCTTTTTATTCTTATAGAACAATCCCTTGCCCGACACCATCTCGGTATACATAAGCGCAGGCCCGAAAGGCTTGGTAATCAGCCGGAACGCCTTGTCGGTTACGCCTGCCATGGGGGCAAGAAAAACATTGTTTTTAAGTTCGAGGTCTTTTATCTTCATATAACTTCCTATTCAACAGTAACATTTGCCGACGGACTTATCAGATTGATAACCGTTTTGCCCGGATTGAGCAAAAGTTTAGTGCCGTCTGCTTTTTTATAAACAGTATCACCGCTTCTCGACGGCTTTGACCAGCTTATCTCAACGGCACTTCCGTCCGTTATGTAGAGTCCCTTGCCGCCGCCGGTAGTATTGATATTGCGGCGTGCCGTGCCGTCACCTAAGGCTGTGTCATATACATAATGAATAATTATATTTTTTGTCTCAAGAGTTTTTCCGTTTTGCAGCTTGTGCGGCTGACCGTTTATGGTCTTTTCGTAAAGCTTTGTTTCTTCATTATAAGTATAGCCTGTGCGATACATTCCGGAATATTCAAGACTTACTGAGGTCGCGGGCTTACCGTCACTCAAATCAAAGAACTTGTCCGCATATTCGAGACCGTTTTTGTTTTCTGTTTCTGGTGCATAGCCTTTTTTCTCTGCCATTGCCCGTATTTTCTCAATGCTTGTATATGCACTGTGCCAGTCGCCCTTGTACTTTTGTTCACGCCAGAAGATACTCTCGTCAGTTCCCAGAACGCCGTTTATCTTATCAATCCCGAACGCCGAAATATCGGTAATCGCCTTGGGGCTCCAGCCAAAGTGGGTGTAAATTGCATCGTTTTCCATTACGTAATCAAGGAAATAATGTCTGGACGAGCGTACAGGGCCTATCTTTTCGGTATTATCGCCTCGGAAGAGTGCCATAAATCTGGTCGCTCCGCCCTCAACAACCATTTCGTAAATGAGATACGCTTCATCAAGACCTGCGTGGGGACGGGCGTTTTTGTCGTCGTTATCCACCATTACGGCAACAGGACGTTCCGTAGTGTTGACATATTTCTTAAAAAACTCGTCTATTTCTGCTGCAGTCTTATCAACCTCTGTCTCCTGTTTAGGAACGTCAATATTGGATACCGGAACAGACGGCTCATCCTTGCCGCAACCCGCAAGAAAAATAAATACTACAACTAACATTATCGCCAAAAGTCTTGATTTCATAAATCGCACTCCCATCATTATTTCTCAAATTCGTTCCCGAACTCGGTTTCCAGCTCCCCGTCAACAAATTTGCACAGGTCCTCAAGCGCTTCAACCTGCGACGGACGCTTCAGTTCAAAAAAGAAGCCGTGTTCAACGCCTTTGAACACCTTCCAATGCGTTTTCAATCCATACTCACGTTGTTTTTTTGCAAGCTCCAAAGTCAGGTGAGACGGGAACAAGCTCTCATACTCCGCCTCCATAAAGAAAAGCGGCGGATTATTTTCATTTATGTAGTTTCTCAGTGAAAGTCGTTCAAATCTTTCGGGGTCCTTGTCGTACGGAGCACCGGCTATATCCTGCATAGTATTCCACATAGACGGCATCATATTATCCCACGGCAAAAAGTCATAGGGCGTTGCCTGAAGCATACCCTTGCAGGGCTTAACCCACTCGTTTTCAAGGAACAATTCCTCACCGCACTGACCCGGCTCTGCACAAAGCAGAAGCGATGCAAGGTGAGCACCTGCCGAAACACCGTATACTGCAATTTTGAGAGGTCTGCCCTTTTCCTTAAGGATTGAAACAAATCTATCATACGCCTCACGGATATCCTTAAGCTGTTCAAACGCATCTTTAGCGTAAAGGCGATAGTCGGTTGATGCCACAATATAGCCTCTGTCGCAAAGAGCCTGCATAATCTGATGGAAGTCACGGCTTCCGCTTCTCCAGCCGCCGCCGTGAACCCAGAAAATCGCCGTATCCTTAAGATACTCCTCCGGCTCAAACACATCAAAAACTCTTCCCTTAACAAGAGGATAATCAAGATAATAAGATTTAAATTCGTGTTGCATAATAATGCCTCCTTTGTTTTTTATTATTATAAACCAAAGCCTGTGATTTTTCAACATTTTATTTGCATCGCTTGACATTTTTTTGGGTAAAAGCTATACTTTAAAATGGGGAAAGTTATTTCCCCCGAAAATTTACACAAGGCAGGTATCAGCTTATGAGCTATCCGTGTTTTAAAGACCTGAAACGCATTGTAATTAAGGTAGGAACATCCTCACTTACATACGAGACAGGCAAAATCAATATAAAGAAAATTGAACATCTTGTTCGTGTGATTTCCGACCTCCGCAACCGCGGCATTGAGGTCGTTCTTGTTACCAGCGGTGCGGTAGGTGCAGGTGTTGGCAAGCTGGGTCTTTCCGAAAAGCCGTCCGACACCCGAAAAAAACAGGCTCTTGCCGCAATCGGTCAGGCATCGCTTGTTTCAATCTATGACAGATTCTTCTCGGAATACGGTCACAACACCGCTCAGGTTCTGCTGACCAAATTCATCTTAGACGATGCCGAGCGGTATCAGAACACCAAAAACACCTTTGAAACTATGTTTGAATATGGCGTTATCCCCATCGTGAACGAGAACGATGTTATCTCCACCTACGAACTGGAGTTTGGTGACAACGACACCCTTTCGGCATACATTGCAAAGCTGGTTGATGCAGAGCTTCTGGTTATACTCTCGGACATAGACGGATTGTTTGACTCCAATCCGGCAGAAAACCCCGACGCAAAGCTTATCCCCGTTGTGGAAAAAGTTGACGAATCAATCTATGCCCTTGCCGGCGGTGCAGGCAGCCGCAGAGGCACGGGCGGAATGATAACCAAGCTTAAGGCAGCGGAAATTGTGAACCCTGCCGGCATTAATATGATTATAACCAACGGTGCGTCTCCCGAAAATATCTATGCACTGCTCGACGGAAAGCTTGTTGGCACGCTGTTTGTAGGGAATGTATAATAGAAATGTTAAATTTGTGAAAATTTTGGCAAAATAACTGTTGATATTTTAATCAGATTATGGTATTATGGTTACAATAATAATTAAAATGGCGAGGAAGTCGCAAATTTTTTATAGGAGGCAGTAAAAATGACTAACAACAAAAAAGTATTAAACTGGCTTGAAGAAATGAAAGCCCTTTGTAAGCCTGAAAAGGTTGTTTGGATTGACGGCAGTCGCGAACAGCTTGAAGCACTCCGCGAAGAAGCAGTTGCAACCGGCGAAATGATTAAGCTTAATCAGGAAAAGCTCCCTGGCTGTTACTACCACAGAACAGCAGAAAACGACGTAGCACGTGTTGAGGACAGAACATTTATCTGTACCGAAACTGAAGAAGAGGCAGGTCCTATCAACAACTGGATGGCACCCGCTGAAATGTATGCTAAACTCAACAAGCTTTACGACGGTTCAATGGTTGGCAGAACAATGTATGTTATCCCCTACTCAATGGGTCCCGTTGGCTCACCCTTCTCAAAAATCGGTGTTGAGCTGACAGACAGCATCTATGTTGTTCTTAATATGGATATTATGACAAGAGTTGGTAAAGAGGTTGTTGACGCTCTTGGCGAGGACGGCGATTTTGTTAAGTGTCTCCACGCAAAGAGAGATGTTAACCCTGACGAAAGATATATCGTTCACTTCCCGCAGGACAACACAATTATGTCTGTAAACTCAGCTTACGGCGGTAACGTTCTCCTCGGTAAGAAGTGCTTTGCACTCAGAATTGCATCATACCAGGGTATGAAAGAGGGCTGGATGGCAGAACATATGCTTATCCTCGGTCTCGAAAATCCCAAGGGCGAAGTTAAGTACATCTGTGCTGCATTCCCCTCAGCTTGCGGTAAGACAAACCTCGCAATGCTTATTCCTCCCAAGTTCCTCAAGGATAAGGGCTACAAGGTATGGACAGTTGGTGACGATATCGCTTGGCTCCGTGTTGGCGAAGACGGCAGACTTTACGCAATCAACCCCGAAGCAGGCTTCTTCGGCGTTGCTCCCGGCACTTCTGTAAAATCAAACTTCAACGCACTTGAGGCAACAAAGAAGAACACCATCTTCACAAACGTTGCAATCAACGAAGAGGATATGACAGTTTGGTGGGAAGGTCTTGACAAGAATCCTCCCGAAAAGGCAATCGAGTGGAAGGGTGCAAAGGTTAACGGCAAGGAATACACAGCTGAAGGCAACAAGCTTGCACATCCCAACTCAAGATTTACTGCTCCTGCAGTAAACTGCCCCTGCATTTCATCTGAATTCGAGAATCCTCAGGGTGTTCCGATTTCAGCAATCGTATTCGGCGGCCGCCGTGCAAAGACTGCTCCGCTGGTATATCAGGCTCGCGACTGGGATCACGGTGTATTTGTTGGTGCTACAATGGCATCTGAAACAACAGCAGCTGCTGCAGGTGCTGTCGGCGTTGTAAGACGTGACCCGATGGCTATGCGTCCCTTCGTTGGCTACAATATGGCTGACTACTTCCAGCATTGGTATGATATGGGTAAGAAGATTGCTAACCCGCCCAAAATCTTTAATGTAAACTGGTTCAGACTTGATGATGACGGCAACTTTATGTGGCCCGGCTTTGGCGACAATATGAGAGTTCTTAACTGGATTCTTGACCGTTGCGAAGGCAAGGTTGACGCAGTTGAAACCGAAATCGGTTATGTTCCCAACAAGGAAGATCTCCAGCTTGAAGGTCTTGACCTTTCAGACGAGGTTGTTACAGAGCTTCTTTCAATCGACAAAGAGGCGTGGCGCGAAGACCTCGCAAACCAGAGAGAATTCTTTGCTCAGTTTGGCGAAAGACTCCCCAAAGAAATCAAGGATAGTATGGACGAACTCGAAAAACGCTTAGGTTAATATTAAACTTAATAACGAAGAAAAACCGAAGAAATTCGGTTTTTCTTTTTTATGTCCTTTTTGCTATCCCCTAATCCTCCACCCACTTTTTTGTATAAAACTGTTGTAAAATTTTTATATTGGTGATATAATAATTTTTGTCACACAGTTTAACACTAACAGTAGGGCCTGCGTTTGTTAAAAACGCAAGCCTGATTATCATATCCCTGCTGTTGGTATGACTGTGTGACAACAGAATCAGTGCTATGCGTTTTTTGTGCGTGGCATTGATGCCACGCACTTTTTTATTGGAGGAATTATTATGCTTGGAAACATTCTGTCACTTAGTCTGACACAGTTGGGAGATAATGCCATTCTTCCTACGCTTTCTGCCTTTTTGAACAAGGGCGAAGAGGTTTTAGGCAACTTTGCGGCAAATGGTGCTCTTGTCACATTTACAGACCGCAAAATTCTTATTGAATTTGCAAGCAACGGCGACTCTATGTCGCATTACATTCAGATAATTCCTTATCACAGCATCTCGCTCTGCACTCTTAAAACAAAAAGTGATTTTGCTTACGAAACAACTATGGAGCTAAGCGTTTCAGATATTGGATGTATGGTCCTTGACTTCTCCGGAAGCTGTGATATCGCTCGTATATGTAATTATATTGCATCTTAATTTGAAAAAGTTTAAAATAAGTATTGACAAACAGTTAATTTTATGGTATTATAGACAAGCTATGGCGGTATAGCTCAGTTGGCTAGAGCATACGGTTCATACCCGTAGTGTCACTAGTTCGAATCTAGTTACCGCTACCACCCGTAAAACCCGTGTTTTATACACGGGTTTTACACACGGGTACAAATTTAATATGGCTCCTTGGTCAAGTGGTTAAGACTCCGCCCTCTCACGGCGGCTACAGGGGTTCGAATCCCCTAGGAGTCACCAAAGAAAAAATCCTGTCTTGCGACAGGATTTTTTCTTATTCATTAATTATTTTTTCAAGCTCTGCCATTTTTTCAGGCGTGGGTTCAGGGATATCCTTAAATCTGAATTCTCTCCCCAGTTTTTCATACTTAACAGTACAAAGCTTTCTGAATGGCAAAAGTTCTACCTTGTCAACACAGCTATGTTCCGCAACTAATTGACGGAGCATTTTTATATTCTCCTCATCGTCATTTAGTCCGGGGATAATTACCTGACGGAGTGTCACGGGGATATCCCGCTTTTCAAGAATTTCTAAAAATTCAAGAGGTTTATCCACTGAGCAGCCGACAAATTCACGGTATTTTTCATCGGTAGTGAACTTGATATCAAGCAGAACTCGGTCTGTATGGTCAAGCATTGCAAGCAATTCATCATTTATCGCACTGCCAGAGGTATCAATGCAGGTATTGATACCAAGCTCGTGACATTGTTTAAAAAACTCTGCCGCAAATTCCGGCTGAAGCAGCGGCTCACCGCCCGAAAGGGTTACACCGCCCTCATCTCCGAAATATGTTCTGTACTTGGCCGCCCGCATTGCAAGCTCCTCTGCCGAAAATTCTTCTCCTCCGTCCAACTCCTGCGTTTCTGGGTTATGGCAGCAGCCGCAACAGAGATTGCATCCCTGCATAAACACCACAAACCGGACACCCGGTCCGTCAAGCGTTCCCATTGTCTGTATCGAATTGACTTTTCCTTTAATAACAATATCGTTCATAAAAAGCTACATTGCCTCGTGGAAGGTACGGCTAATAACCTCGCGTTGCTGTTCACGAGACAGCTTGTGGAAATTAACCGCATAGCCCGAAACACGGATTGTAAGGTTGGGGTACGCTTCAGGATTTTCATAAGCTTCCATAAGGGTTTCTCTATTCAACACATTTACATTAATGTGATGTGCCATTTTTGCAAAGTAACCGTCAAGGATGGAAACAAGGTTATCCACTCTCTCGCCGTCGGTTCTGCCGAGTGCCTGAGGAGTGATACTGAATGTATTTGAAATACCATCACGGCAATCGTCATAGCTGATTTTTGCAACCGAGTTAAGTGATGCAAGAGCACCGTTTTCCTCACGGTTGTGCATCGGGTTTGCGCCGGGTGCAAATGCTGCACCGGCTTCTCTACCGTCGGGTGTTGCCCCGGTATTTTTGCCGTACATTACATTTGATGTAATTGTGAGCACCGAAAGTGTATGGATAGCATGACGATATGTCGGGGTTTTGCGAAGCTCACAGATTGTCTTATGGGTAAGCTCTTTTGCTATAAGGTCAACTCTGTCGTCATCGTTACCGAATTTAGGGAAGCTACCCTCTGTCTTAAACTCACAGATAAAGCCTTCATCATCCTTAACCGGACGGACATTTGCGTATTTAATCGCACTGAACGAGTCGGCAACAACCGAAAGCCCTGCAATACCGAACGCCATCAGTCTTTCAACATCAGTATCGTGAAGTGCCATCTGGGACTTTTCGTATGCATACTTATCGTGCATATAATGGATAATATTCATTGTGTTTACATACAGATTTGCAAGCCATTTAAGGTAAATATCAAACCGCTCCACAACTGTGTCATAATCGAGCTTGTCGCCGTCAAGCACAGGCATCTGCGGCCCAATATGCATTTTGCTTGTGGTGTCGTAGCCGCCGTTGATTGCAATAAGCAAGAGCTTTGCAAGGTTGCAACGTGCACCGAAGAACTGCATCTGCTTGCCCACCCTCATTGCGGAAACGCAGCAGGCAATTGCATAGTCATCACCATAGATGGGACGCATAAGGTCGTCGTTCTCATACTGGATTGAGTCGGTATCAACCGATACCTTCGCACAGAACTTCTTAAAGCCCTCGGGGAGCTTGGTTGACCAGAGCACGGTGAGGTTCGGCTCAGGTGATGAGCCAAGAGTATATAGGGTGTTAAGTATACGGAAGCTGCTCTTTGTAACAAGAGTTCTGCCATCCTCGCCCATACCGCCAACAGCCTCGGTAATCCACATCGGGTCACCACCGAAGAGCTCGTTGTATTCGGGAGTTCTGAGGTGACGAGCTATACGGAGCTTAATAACAAAGTCGTCAATAAGTTCCTGAGCCTCCTGCTCTGTAAGAGTTCCATTCTGGATATCTCTTTCAATATATATATCAAAAAATGTACTTACTCTGCCCAGCGACATTGCAGCACCGTTTTGTTCCTTGATTGCCGCAAGGTAGCCAAAATATGTCCACTGAACCGCTTCTCTTGCATTACCTGCAGGCTGACTGATGTCGAAGCCGTAAGACATTGCCATTTCCTTCATATATCCAAGGAAGGTAATCTGCTTATAAAGCTCCTCATCAAGACGGATATTTTCAGTATTAAAGTATAACGATTTGAGAGCAGCTTTGTCTTTCTTCTTCTCTTCAATGAGTCTGTCAATTCCGTAGAGTGCAACACGGCGGTAGTCGCCGATAATTCTGCCTCTGCCGTATGCATCGGGGAGTCCTGTGATAACGTGGCATTTTCGAGCCTGACGCATTTCGTCCGTATAGGCACGGAAAACGCCGTCGTTATGAGTTGTGCGGAAGCGGAATTCCTCCTCAACCTTGGAGCTTAACTTGTAGCCGTAAGCATCACACGCCTGACGAACCATACGCATACCGCCAAAGGGGTTTACGCTGCGTTTGAGCGGTCGGTTGGTCTGCATACCTACAATAATCTCATTGTCTTTATCTATATATCCCGGAGAAAAGCTTGTCAGCGAAGAAACCGTTGCTGTATCAATATCCAGAACACCACCAAACTGGCGTTCCAGTGCAAAAAGTGCCTGAACCTTTTTCATCAGTTCATTTGTTCTGTCTGTTGCCTTTTCCAGAAATGCGTCGCTGCCCGTATATTCGTTATAGTTTGTCTGAATGAAGTCGCGGACATTTATCTCATCCTGCCATTTACCTAATTTAAATCCATTCCAGTTTTTGTGTTCCATAATAATTTCTCCTTTCTCTCCAGCCCTCTCGCGCGATAGCGAGTAAATGTAAAAACCCTTGTCCCATCGTTTTTGCTGTAAAAAACAGAAAAGGACAAATCAGCTTTTAACAAAACTGAATTGCCCAGACGGTCGGCATTTATTCAACAATTACATTCCCTTGCGGTTATCCGCACATCCGTCAGTTATGTAAAAGCTGTATAATTATTTTACAACATAATTCGCATTTTGTCAACAATCGCTTTATATTTTAAGTATAATTTCCAAATATTCTCATATATCTAATCTGAGGTGATAACGTGAAAGAATCTTTCACATTATTGCCTCCGGCAGATTTGATTGCCCGTGCGATATTTTCTTCGCATTCGCTCAGAAACGCACATGGGCGCAAAAATCTCTTATCATTCCTTGCCATACGGATAAGAGAAATTTTTAATTACTATTTGTGCCGACGTATGGCGGCAGAATGGAGATTTTTATGAAAAAAAACTGGAAAACCTTACTGCTGTTCATTGCAATCCCCTTAATTGTAGGAGCACTCGCAGCACTGATTACCGGCGGCGGAATGACCGAATTTGCCGCCATTAACGCCCCAACGCTCTCGCCACCAGCGTGGCTGTTCCCTGTTGTATGGACCATTCTTTACACGCTGATGGGAATAAGCTCGTATCTGGTGTATATCTCCGATGCACCCTCGGGCGAAATCCGCTCTGCATTGACGCTTTACGGCATACAGCTTATTGTCAATTTCCTATGGCCGATATTCTTTTTTGAATTTGGTATGTACCTGTTTTCGTTTGTATGGCTCTTGCTTTTGTGGGTTTTGGTGCTGTGGACGATAATTTTGTTCTTCCGCATATCAAAGCCGGCAGGTTGGCTGATGATTCCCTATCTCGTGTGGCTGACCTTTGCAGCATATTTAAATCTTGCTATCTATTTGCTGAATTAAAAAAGAGCCTTTCGGCTCTTTTTTAATTCTCTATTGACTTTTTATGTTTTCTTGTAAGTTCCGTGAGTGTGTCAACCACCGCCATTTTGTCGATTATCGTTTTAACAATGGTGTCAAGTTCTCTGCCCTCGGAATAGTTCGCTTCGGTAATAAAATTAACTCTGTCCTCCGCCATCAGCTTTGCCGCAATTGTTTTGTTGCGACGTCTGAACACCGCAATGGACTGTCCACCGCTTTGCTTAACCAGCTTCATACACGGAACATCGGTAAGTCCGTCACCTATGTAAATCATATTGCGGAAAGGTATTCGCCTCTCCTCCATCGGAATATAAGTGTTAAGCTTTTTATCATCCGAAATATCCAACTCACCCTTGTTTATTCTGAACAGGAACTGGGTCTTTGTAGTGAAGTTAACCACATTTTTCGGCCATACGGCAACGCCGTTTATATCGTACAAAAATTCGCAGGCGTATGTCTTTTTAAAGTTTTTGTAGATGGACGAGCCCTCAATAATCTCCTGAATTCCGGAAGAAATAACATAATGCTCAATCTGAACACCCGCTTCCTCGCCGTATCGGTTAATACGCTCAAACCATTCCTCAACGCCGGCAAAATAATCTATCTTTTTCCCCAGAGCCACAAAATCCTCACGACGTACCGGGATATCCTTTGCCGCCGCCTTTTTGAGCATCATATACATATAGCAAAGCAGACCGTCCATATTGTTTTCCTTGGAGGTCTTATTAACCTCTGCCCAGAATTCCTCCACTGGAATACCCAGACTTGGGATAAACTCGTAGTTCTGCATATCATTTGTGCACAGAGTTTTGTCAAAGTCATACATTATTGCAATAACAGGTTTTTTACTCATTTTATATTTCCTCCTATCAGAGCTTTACGGGCACAAATCCCTTTATCTCAAGGCTGTCGGGCATTACCCGGCAATCGACACATAAAATGTCAACCCCCGATTCTTTCGCAGACTTCAGTGCCTCGCAGAATTCGGGATGGGTATTTTTGTTTGGGGTGAAGTACTTTGCACCGTCCAGTTTGACCACAAAGCATATTGCCGCACCAAACCCCTCACCTACCGCATTTTGAAGTTCCTTTATGTGTTTTACACCACGCTCTGTTGGTGCATCGGGAAACAGCACAACACCGTCCTGTTCCAAGGTTACCCCCTTGACCTCGACAAAAATCTGCCGTTCCTCTGTTTCTAACAGAAAGTCAAATCTGGAGTTTTGAAATTTCTGCTCGGCTTTTACCGACTTTAATTTGCCGAAATAGTCCGAGGTCTTTACCCATTCACCAAACACCTTATTGGGAGCTTGACTATCTATATTGAATAGTTTTTCACCCTTATAAACGGCAATCAAATCGTATCGGGTTTTGCGCATCAAGCTTTGACAATCCTGAACTATCACCCGTGCGTCTTTCACCAAAAGTTCGCCCAGTCTGCCGGTATTTTTAATATGGCAGACCTCAACCTTGCCGTTAATCTCAATATTTGCAATAAATCTGTTCGGGCGTGACAAAAATCTGCCCTCGGTTATGTTCTGATACTTCATTTTACACCTTTTAAAACAATAAAGAATAGAGAATAAGGAATAATATTGGTTTATTATTTCTGTTTATTCGCTATTCTTTATTCCTTGTGGCACCCCCGACGCGAGTCGAACGCGTGACTAGCCCTTAGGAGGGGCTTGTTATATCCACTTAACTACAGGGGCATTTAATATTTATCCTACAAAGTATACCACAACTGAAGACTTTCTGCAAGTTCTTTTTTCAAACCTTTAACTTTATTTTATAAAAAATAAAGGTCGTAATAAAATGATGGCATTTTATTACGACCAATTTATTAATTTTTTCCTTTTCCCTTGTCCTGTTCCTCTATTTTGTTTTTGCAGTTCATCTCAATGAATCCTATTGCCACAGCCCAAAATACTGTTCTTGTACGCAAATCATCAATTTGTTCTGCCAACCTCATTAACTGAGATACTTTTTGCGTTCTTTGTTCCCATCTGACGCTTGTTATAAAAAGGGCCTCATCAAGAATATCTTTTATCTCCTTTGTCCTTGCACTATACTCATCATTATCCATTAAGCATCCATTATCCATATAAAAATATGGTATTCTCTTGTCGCTCCACAAGCACCGGAAGAAAAGTCTTCGCATATCTTCTGTCGCAACAAGGTCAGCATCATTCATTTTATCCCAAAGCGCCTTATAAAACTCTTTTTCGGGTTTTCCTGCATGAATAAGATTACTTACTAGTCTATCCTTCAGCGCCAAAGCCTCTGCGTACATAACCGGATCATAGTCCTTGTCAAAAAAAACATCTCCATCCAGGATCTTTAAGTCCAATAAATTTACCTCATCCATAAACACATAAAAGTATTCAAATTGTTCGTTCTCAGGCTTTTGATAAATCAAATCAAAAACCGCATCACATACAGTTTTTACACATTTTGCATTTTGTTCGGCTATATTAAAGACTTCATTCTTCATACACATAGTGCCCCCATTTGTTTATTTTCTTCGTTTGTGAAATAAATTTGCTCGTATTCATCTTCGCGATGAGAGTAATCTTGCATTTTGCTATTTTTTTCAAACTCAACATATTTCTCATCATTAAACATAAGCATTCTTGAAACCTTTAGCTTGTCATTACTTCCATCATCACATACATGAATAAATTCATCACCTGGTCTCAAGCAATACGCTTCTTGAATCTTACTTGCAACAAGAGGTTCTATTTTTTTCAAGATCAAATTTATTGTTTCGGTTTCAGCCAATTCTCGTTTTTTACTTTGTTCTAAGCAGAATCTTTCACCCGCAGTAGTAAGTGTGTAGAAAGTATTGCGCCCCGTCCGCGATGCTTCCACCGCGCCGGACTGAAGAATCCTTTTCATAATATTCGACAAGGCACTATCAGTCTGACCAACAGTCTCAGCCAATTCACCGTGTCTCATTCCTGTACCACCATTATGTTCATATAAACATTGAAGAATCTCTGCAGTTTTTTTACTTTGACACGCAACAGAAAAAACTATTTCTCTTTTTTCTTCTTCCGCCCTATGAAGCTCCTTAAAAACCAGCGTCATACCCTCAAGCTCACCTAAATGAAACGAGATTTTGTCAAGTTCATTACCATATAAGTTTCGCAAACGGATGTTCTTTTGAATATTAGCCAACAATAATTCCTGAAAATCATGTTGTTTTTTTTCAAACCAGTTTTTTATAAAGTCTCCTCTGACCTTTTCTGTATACTTTCCTAAAGCCTTTTTATCCTTTTGCTGTATAGCGGAATATATTCCATTCATAATCACAGCCTCCTGTCTATCAGATACCTAACCCAGAGATTTCAACATAACCTCTTAACTTGCTTTTTACGCAACAAAAATATGTTTTGTTTGAATGTCCATTTCTTCTCCGAACACAATGTCGGTTAAAAACAAGCACCCCTTGCAGTTACCCGGGCAACTGCCTTCACAAGAAGGTACAAACCTCTTGATATAATTTTTGCTTCTCCCCGGAAACGATACAAAGCCCAAGTAATTTTCATCCTCGTCCTTTTTATACCCTACTTCGCACGAATTTCCCCACAAAGTAATGCATCCGGCAGCGATACTCCCCAGCGAACTAAACTCAAATATCGTCTTTCCGCTTGAGTATGATGGACATATATGTAGGTTGCTCCTTAAGACATCAACCAAGACCTGTGAATATTCAGGCTGAATAAAATCCATACATATAGGAAATGCCAGTCGTCCGAGTCCGGGAATATGCAAAACAGATATTATAGCTTTGCTGTTTCTTATATCCTCTTCGTAAATCCTGCCATGATACTTATGTGGATATGCATATTGCTTATGCTGTGACAGTACTCTTTCGCCGCCGCCGTTATGAACATACAGTATATTTGAATAGTCAGACCACCTGGTAGGAGTTAATACAAGCTGAGGAGAATAAAGATTCTCCTGCTCCGCTTCAAGTGCGACATCAAAAAACGGATCATTCATCTGTGCCAGTTTTTGTGTAGCAAGCATTTCAGGAAAGAATAAAATATCGGCCTTTCGGCGGCACGCTTCCAAATATGCCGCATCTACTCTTTCTTCTATATGCGCTTCATCTTTAAACTCCTTGCAAGAAAAGAAACTTGTTCCCTCACGATTATAAAAGTCAGCATCCAGACCGCTTTTGCTTGTAATCGGAGCAAATGCAATTCTAATGCTGTGTTTTACCGATAAAGGCATGGAATCCTCGAAAAAATGTCTTACCTCAAAACACTTTCTGTCTGTATTTAATTTTTCCACATCTACATAATAAATATTCGCCAACTCATCATTTATACCCGGAAGCCAGTTGGTCCTCCATCTTTTTTTATTGGCTGCATTTTCTTCATATGGTTCAACAGAATCATTCCACGAAGGCACTTTGGGGACAATATAAATACCCGTTGTGTCAATATTGGTATTTAATCCGGAAAACCCGTCCTTGCGTAGACCTCTGACATAACCCGAGTCGACAATTTTATCCCATTTTAAGCAACGAAGAAAGTCCATCAGCAGCTCAAGTCCATATATAAAGTCATGCCTTCTGATAAAATCCAACATAGCCTGCTCATCTTCATCACAAATACCCTGCTCCAAAACCCTCTTTTCATCCTTTAGTTTATTGTGTTTTATATAAACGCCTTTTATAACACAGTCAATGTCATCCGGTCTCATAAGAGAGTCCCGATGTGCTTTATCCAAAAAGGCCTGTTCATCCTTTTTTCTTAATTCAATAATGGCCATCGCCATAATGTTGTATGGATTGTTATATTCGAAGTAGTCGTCCATATTAAATCACCACCTACACTTACAGTATACACGATTTTTTTAATTTGTCAAGTTTTATTCACATATGTTAACAATTCGTGAACTGTTTATGCTTAATCAGGTGTGTATTAAAGAATAAGGTTACACAAAATCTGCCAAAATTGTGTTGCTGACAAAAAAGCCCTTGCTCGAAAATTTTAAGTCTTCGCCATTAAACACCAGAAATCCCCAATCGGTATATTTTTTTATGACATCGCCAAAAATTTCGGTAAACGAAGTGCCGAATCTCGCCTTGAATTCACTATTCTTAACCCCGTCACAGCAGCGAAGTCCCAAAAACATAAACTCGCTCATTTGCTCGTCCGCGCTTTGTATACTCGACATATTCTCGGCAAATCCTTTTTGCTCTATCGCCTCGATATATTCGTCAATTTTGCATATATTGGAAAACCGCTTTGCTCCCATACAGGAATAAGCGCCTGCGCCAAGACCTAAAAAATCGTCGCAACGCCAGTACTTGAGGTTGTGCCGTGACTCTCTGCCCGGCTTTGCAAAATTTGAAATTTCATACCTGTTATAGCCTTGCTTTGAAAGCTTTTTAACCGCAAGCTCGTACATATCCGCAAAAACATCATCATCGGGCAAATTCAATTCCATCTTGGCAAATGGCGTGTCCTCCTCAATTTTAAGCGAGTAGCACGAAATATGCTCCGTACCAAATTCAAGAGCCTTATCAAGTGTTTTGTCCCAATCCTCAAGACTTTGGTCGGGGAGTCCGTACATCAAGTCAAGAGAAAGGTTGTCAAAGCCTGCACGGCGTGCATTTTCATAACAGTTTTTAAAATCGTCAAAGCTATGAATTCTGCCAAGAATCTTTAATTTTTCATCATCGGTTGTCTGGAGACCTATGCTCAGGCGGTTTATTCCGCTTTGCCTCAAAACCTTTAACCCCTCAAAACCGATTGTGCCGGGGTTACACTCAGCAGTTATCTCAGCATCCTCCGAAATATTATATATTTCAAAAAGCTTATTCAAAGTCTTCCCAAGCAGCTCCGGTGCAACGCTTGTGGGGGTTCCCCCGCCAAAGTATACTGTATCAACGGTTTGCACGGTATCTTTATAGTACTCCGTCTCTTTAATCAGGGCAGAAAAATAGGGATTTATGAACTCATCCAGTTTTGCATAGGAATTAAAGTCGCAGTACCGACACTTGCTTTTGCAAAACGGAATGTGAACATAAAGCCCTGATTTCATTATTATCTCCTTAAATTACCGCCTGCATAATTGCAATCCGGCAAATAGCATCAACGCTAAATCTAGTCTAATTTCAAAACCGACATAAATGCCTCCTGCGGCACCTCAACCGAGCCAACCTGACGCATACGCTTTTTACCCTCTTTCTGCTTTTCGAGCAGCTTTTTCTTACGAGTAATATCGCCGCCGTAACACTTTGCAAGAACATCCTTACGCATTGCACGGACAGTTTCACGGGCAATAATCTTGCTGCCTATCGCCGCCTGAATAGGAACTTCGAAAAGCTGACGGGGAATAGATTCCTTCAATTTCTCCGCAATACGTCTGCCTCGTGAATATGCACTTTCCTTATGCACGATAAATGACAATGCGTCAACCATTTCGCCGTTCAGCAGAATATCCAGCTTGACAAGCTCAGACTTCTGGTAGTTTTTAAGCTCGTAATCAAATGATGCGTAGCCACGGGTTCTTGACTTGAGTGCATCAAAGAAATCGTAAATTATCTCATTGAGAGGAAGCTCATACTTAAGCGTTACACGATTTTCGTCAAGATAGGTCATATCTATATAATTGCCGCGGCGTTCCTGACAAAGTTCCATAATACTGCCCACAAATTCCTTGGGGGTCATAATCGATGCCGCAACAATCGGCTCAAGCATATGGTCGGTCTCCTGAGGTTCAGGCATATTGGTCGGGTTTGAAATGGTCAGCTGCGTTCCGTCGGTCTTGACAATTATATACTCAACCGAGGGGGCTGTTGTAACCAAATCAAGGTTATACTCACGCTCTAAGCGTTCCTGTATAATCTCCATATGGAGAAGTCCCAAAAATCCGCAACGGAATCCAAAGCCAAGAGCCACCGAGTTCTCTGCCTCAAATTGGAGTGCCGCATCGTTAAGCTGAAGCTTTTCGAGCGCATCACGCAAATCGTTGTATCTTGCGCCGTCGGCGGGGTAAACACCGGAATACACCATCGGCTTTACCTCTTTGTAGCCGGGGAGTGCCTCTGCTGCACCCTTTTGAGCCGTTGTAACTGTATCACCCACACGAACATCACGGACATTCTTGATACTTGCGGCAATAAACCCAACCTCTCCCGCCTTTATCTCCTTTGAAGGAAGCATACCAAGCGGATTGAGGTAACCAACCTCAACCACATCAAAGGTCGAGCCGGTTGCCATCATCTTTATAGTCTCGCCGGCACGGAGTGTTCCGTCAATCACACGAACATAGGCAATTACGCCCTTGTAGCTGTCGTAGTACGAGTCGAAAATCAACGCCTTAAGCGGAGCATTCTCGTCGCCCTGAGGCGGCGGAACTGCTTCGACTATTTTTTCAAGAACAGATTCAACATTTATTCCGTTCTTTGCCGAAATGCAAGGTGCAGTCTGTGCCTCTATGCCTATTATATCCTCAATCTCCTGCTTAACTACCTCGGGCTGAGCGCTGGGAAGGTCGATTTTGTTGATAACAGGAACCATTTCAAGGTCGTGCTCTAATGCAAGATAGGTGTTTGCAAGTGTCTGTGCCTCAATTCCCTGAGCCGCATCAACAATTAAGATTGCGCCCTCGCACGCAGCCAGGCTTCGCGATACTTCGTAGTTAAAGTCAACATGGCCAGGTGTATCAATAAGGTTTAGGACATACTGCTGACCGTCATTTGCGTTATATAAAAGTCTTACGGCACGAGCCTTAATGGTAATTCCGCGCTCACGCTCAAGCTCCATATTATCAAGAATCTGCGCCTGCATCTCACGGTTGGTGAGTGCACCCGTCAGTTCAAGAAGTCTGTCGGCAAGAGTTGATTTGCCGTGGTCGATATGCGCAATGATTGAAAAGTTGCGTATGTTCTTCTGGTACTCGTTCATTCAGATTTTCCTTCCGATGTTTGTGTAGTTTTTAAGTCGTGGGGAGTAAAATCCCACGGCTTATGCGTTGTAGCCGTCGGGATTCTGCTGTTGCCATTTCCAGCCGTCTGCACACATATCTTCAAGAGTCTTTTTGGCAACAAAGCCAATCTCTTCTTTAGCTTTCTGCGGGTCTGCGTAGCAGGAATCAATATCGCCGGGGCGGCGGTCTTCAAGCTTGTAGGGCAAGTCTCTGCCGCAAGCCTTTGAAAATGCTTTTATCATATCCAATACACTGTATCCCTGACCTGTTCCCAGATTGTAAGTAACAACACCCGATTTTTTTGAAATCTTTTCGAGTGCACAAAGATGTCCGTCGGCAAGGTCAATAACATGAATATAATCACGAACACCTGTACCGTCGGGAGTATCGTAGTCACTTCCGAATACATGAATGTATTCGCGCTTTCCAACAGCCACCTGTGCAATATACGGCATAAGGTTGTTGGGAATACCCTTGGGGTCTTCACCGATAAGGCCGCTCTCGTGCGCGCCAACCGGATTAAAGTATCTGAGCAACGCAATATCCCAGTCGGGGTCAGAAACTGCAAGGTCACGAAGAATTTCCTCAATCATCAGCTTAGTTCTGCCGTATGGGTTTGTGCACTGCAGGGGGAAGTCCTCACGAATCGGAACGGTGTGGGGCTTGCCGTAAACTGTTGCCGATGAGCTAAACACCAACTTTTTAACATTATTTTCAGCCATAACCTCACAAAGATTTACTGTGCTGAAAATATTGTTGTGGTAATATGCAAGTGGCATCGCAACAGACTCGCCAACTGCCTTGAGGCCTGCAAAGTGGATTGCCGCATCAAACTTATTCTCGGCGAAAACGCCGCGGAGAGCCTCCTTGTCAACCAAATCAACTTTATAAAACTTAAGCGGCTTGCCGGTAATCTGCTGAACTCTTCTGAGCGACTCCTCGGAGCTGTTTGAAAGATTATCAACAACTGTAACCTCGTAACCTGCATTAAGAAGCTGAACGCAGGTATGACTGCCGATATATCCGGCACCGCCTGTAACCAAAATATGCATAATTTTACCTCCTTGAGCTGCTTTTGCAGCAAAGATAGTTTTTGAACTATATTTTAACATATTTTTACCCGTTTTTCAAGAGTTTTACTTGTATTTGTTTTATATATCAAAATCGTCCAAGCAAAAGTCAATATCCTTTATTGACATACCCTATAAAGTCTGCTATAACAAGGGTAGAAATGTATTCTCAATCTCAGGGAGGTTTTTTAACGTGAAAGTTCCTTTCCCGTTAAGCCTCCGGCGGATTTTGTTGTCCGTGCAAAATTTTCCTCGCATAAATGCTCGGAAATGCACATGGACCTAATAATCTCTTATCATTTCTTGCTTTGCAGATAAGAGAAATTTCATAACTATTTGTGCCGATGCAGAGCGGCGGAATGGAGATTATTATGAACGAAATCAGAAAAATTGATGTTCACGCCCACGCAGTTGTTCATCACGATTATATCCCCGACCACGGGAATGGCAATAAGATGGTTTCCGCCAAGGGGCTTCTTAAATTCTATAACGAACTAAACATCGAAAAAGGTATTCTTCTTCCTTTATCCGCACCCGAATCAATGTATCAGCAGATAACCAGCGAGGACGCAAAGTACACAACAGTGCAGTATCCCGACCGATTTGACTGGTTCTGTAATGTTGACCCCAGAGCAATGATTAATTCGCCAAAGGCAAATCTTTCATTCCTGCTGGAACACTATAAGAGCCTTGGTGCAAAGGGCTGCGGTGAAATTACCGCTTCAATTTATGCCGATGACCCCAAGCTTGATAATCTGTTCACGCACTGCGAGGAGCTTGGTCTGCCTGTTTTAATACATATCGCACCCACCTTTGACAGATACTACGGCATTGTTGACGAGTTGGGGCTTTATCGTCTTGAAAGTATGATAAAGAAGCACCCGAATCTCACATTTATCGGACATTCGCAGTTGTTTTGGAGCGAGATTTCGGCAGATGTAACCAACGAAACACGCACCGGCTATCCCACCGGCAAGGTGATAGAGGGCAGAATCGCAAAGCTGCTCCGTTCATACCCCAACCTTTATTGCGAGACTTCGGCAGACAGCGGTTCAATTGCACTTATGCGTGACCCTGAATATACAGCTAAGTTCTTTGAGGAGTTCTCCGACAGAATTATGTACGGCTGTGATATTTGCAGTCCCCAGAATAAGCATCCCTACAAATTTGATGCATTTCTTGACAAGATACTCGAAGATGGTATGCTGACAATTGATAACTACAAAAAAATTGTCCGTAACAACGCAATCAGAGTTCTTAAGTTGGATATGGAAATGCAGTAAAAACAACATCTCTGTATTTATCCAAAGTTGCGATATTATCTGGAGGAGCGGCTCATAGGCCGCCCCTTATCATTTAAACACATAAAAAAACCCTGAGCCATTGGCTCAGGGTTTTTGTGTATTAAACATTAAAAATCATATCGTCGGAAAAGTCTGTGGGAACAACATCAATGTCGCTGTAAGACTGGATACCTGTTCCGGCAGGAACAAGCTTACCGATAATAACGTTTTCCTTAAGACCAAGCAGCGGGTCAATCTTGCCCTTGATAGCTGCGTCTGTGAGGACTCTGGTTGTTTCCTGGAAGGATGCAGCAGAAAGGAATGAATCTGTTGCAAGAGCTGCCTTGGTGATACCCATAAGAACCTCAGAGTGAACAGCTTCTGCCTTGCCTTCGGCACGCATTCTTTCGTTTACTCTTTCAAGCTCGTATCTTTCAACAAGTAAGCCTGTGAGGAAATCTGTATCCCCGGCATCCTCAACCTTAACCTTATGCATCATCTGTCTTACGATAACTTCGATATGCTTATCGTTGATATCAACACCCTGCAGGCGGTAAACTCTCTGAACTTCCTGAATGAGGTAGTCCTGAACAGCTGTGTAGCCCTTGATTGCAAGGATATCGTGAGGATTGATTGAACCCTCTGTCAGCTCGTCACCAGCCTCGATAACCTGCTCGTCACGAACTTTAATTCTTGAACCGTAAGGAATAAGGTATGTTGCTGAATTTCCATTCTCGTCATCAAGAATAGTAACTTCACGCTTCTTCTTATTCTCGGTAATCTTCACGCGGCCACCGATTTCTGCAACGATAGCAAGACCCTTAGGCTTTCTTGCTTCGAAAAGTTCTTCGACACGGGGAAGACCCTGAGTAATATCGTCACCTGCGACACCGCCGGCGTGGAAGGTACGCATTGTAAGCTGTGTACCAGGTTCACCGATGGACTGTGCAGCAATGATACCAACTGCTTCGCCAATATTAACAGGCTCGCCGTTTGCAAGGTTGTGACCGTAGCACTTCGCACAAACGCCAATTTTTGAACGACACTTAAGGATTGAACGAATCTTCACCTGTTCTACACCTGCAGCGCAAATCTTGTCTGCCATAAGCGGAGAAATCATTGTTCCCGCCTCGCAGATAAGCTCGCCGTCGGGGCTTACAACATTCTCGCAGGTTGTTCTGCCCACAAGTCTGTCCTTAAGCTTTTCGATAATCTCATTGCCGTCCTTGATATCCTTGGCAATGATACCGTCATTTGTTCCGCAATCGTCTTCACGGATAATAACTTCCTGAGAAACGTCAACCAGACGACGGGTAAGGTAACCTGAGTCGGCTGTTCTCAGCGCGGTATCTGTAAGACCCTTACGGGCACCGTGAGTTGAAATGAAGTACTCAAGTACTGTCAGACCTTCACGGAAGTTTGCACGGATAGGAATTTCGATTGTACGACCCGATGTATCTGCCATAAGGCCACGCATCGCGCCCAGCTGACGAATCTGGTTAACGCTACCACGGGCACCGGAGTTCGCCATCATAAAGATAGGATTAAGCTCGTCAAGGTTCTTCATAAGAGCGTCTGTAACCTTGTTTGAGGTCTCGGACCAAATCTGAATGACCTTTTCGTATCTTTCTTCGTTGGTAAGAAGACCACGGAGATACTTCTTTGTAACCTTTTCAATTTCTTCCTCGGCCTCTGCAAGGTAAACCTTCTTTTCTTCAGGGATTTCAATATCCGAAACGCCGACGGTTATAGCACCGCGTGTTGAATACTTAAAGCCCATAGCCTTTACATCGTCAAGGAGAGTTGCAGTTTCGGTAATGCCGTGGATTTTGATGCTCTTGTCAATAATCTGACCGAGCTTCTTCTTATCTACACGGAATGCAACTTCAAGTGCAAGCTTATTTTCGGGGAGACTTCTATCAACAAAACCCAAATCCTGCGGAATCTTCTCGTTGAAGATAAGTCTGCCGACGGTTGCATCAATGATGCCAGTAACCTTTTCGCCGTTGATTTCTCTTGTAACACGAACCTTGATAGGTGCGTGGAGACCTACTGCGCCGTTTGCATAAGCCAAGGTCGCTTCGTCCTCTGAGCCAAAGACCTTACCTGCACCAAACTCGTCGTCAATCTGGATTGTCAGGTAGTAACTACCCAGAACCATATCCTGTGTAGGAACGGTTACAGGGTTACCGTCCTGAGGCTTCAGCAGGTTGTTTGCAGAAAGCATAAGGAATCTTGCCTCTGCCTGTGCTTCTGCTGAAAGGGGAAGGTGAACCGCCATCTGGTCGCCGTCGAAGTCGGCGTTAAATGCGGTACATACAAGAGGATGGAGCTTAAGCGCCTTACCCTCAACCAAAACGGGTTCAAACGCCTGAATACCCAGTCTGTGAAGTGTAGGAGCACGGTTGAGAAGTACCGGATGCTCTGAAATTACGCTTTCGAGCACATCCCAAACCTCGGGACGAACACGCTCTACCATTCTCTTTGCGGATTTAATGTTATGTGCCAAGCCATCGTTAACCAATTTTTTCATAACAAAGGGCTTGAACAGCTCCAGAGCCATCTTCTTGGGAAGACCACACTGGTAAATTTTAAGTTCGGGACCTACAACGATAACCGAACGGCCAGAATAGTCAACACGCTTACCCAAAAGGTTCTGACGGAAACGGCCCTGCTTACCCTTAAGCATATCTGAAAGGGACTTGAGAGGACGGTTTCCGGGGCCTGTAACAGGTCTGCCGCGTCTGCCGTTGTCGATAAGAGCATCAACTGCTTCCTGAAGCATTCTCTTTTCATTTCTTACAATGATTTCGGGAGCGCCCAAATCAAGAAGTCTCTTGAGACGGTTGTTTCTGTTGATAACTCGTCTGTAAAGGTCATTTAAGTCAGAGGTTGCAAATCTGCCACCGTCCAACTGAACCATAGGTCTGATTTCGGGAGGAATTACGGGGAGAACGGGCATAATCATCCATTCGGGCTTGTTGCCTGACTGACGGAATGAATCTACCACTTCAAGACGGCGGACGGTACGAATCTTCTTCTGACCCTTTGCACCGTCAAGGTCTGCCTTGAGCTCTTCGTAAAGCGCCTCAAGGTCGATTGCCTGGAGCATTTCAAGAATAGCTTCGGCACCCATACCTGCCTTAAATGCATCTGCACCGTACTTTTCACATTCTTCACGGTATTCTCTTTCGCTTAAAATCTGGTTTTTCATAAGACCGGTCTTGCCGGGATCGATAACCACATATGCAGCGAAGTACAGAACCTTTTCAAGGAATCTGGGCGACATATCAAGGATAAGACCCATACGGCTGGGGATTCCCTTAAAGTACCAGATGTGTGATACGGGAACTGCCAGCTCGATATGTCCCATTCTTTCACGGCGAACCTTTGCACGTGTAACCTCAACACCGCAGCGGTCGCAGACAACGCCCTTATAACGTACTCTCTTATACTTACCGCAGTGACATTCCCAGTCCTTCTGCGGGCCAAAAATCTTTTCGCAGAAAAGACCATCTTTTTCAGGCTTTAAAGTTCTGTAATTTATAGTTTCGGGCTTTTTAACTTCGCCGTGTGACCATTCTCTGATCTTTTCGGGAGAAGCAAGTCCGATTTGAATGGCATCAAAAATCTGATTTTCACTCATAATATTATCACTCGACTTTCTGCTCACAAGGATACTCAAGCTATCCGGACTTCGTTATGAGCGTCTCGGTCCGGGGTAATTCTGGATTGATGAGGGTTCCGGAATTTTAGAACTCGTCTTCTGCGTCATCAATATCGCCAAGCAGGTCATCTGCAAGGAGATCAAATGAATCAACATCTTCTTCCGGTTCCTCATCCATAACGGTATCTTCAAAGTCATAGAAGAGGTCGTTTTCATCAAGAACGTCGGAGTCTGCTTCGTCGCCTTCGGGCTGACCAAATGCGTTTTCAGGAGCATCCTCTGCTCTGTCGATGTTAACCTGCAAATCTTCCGGCTCGTCGTCAAGGTTTTCTTTCAGAATAACTTCGTTTCCGTCAGCGTCAAGAACCTTAACATCAAGTGCAAGGCTCTGGAGTTCCTTGATAAGAACCTTAAATGATTCCGGAATACCGGGCTTGGGTATATTCTCGCCCTTAACGATTGCCTCGTAGGTCTTAACACGGCCCACAACATCGTCGGACTTAACTGTAAGGATTTCCTGGAGTGTGTATGCTGCACCGTAAGCTTCAAGTGCCCAAACTTCCATTTCACCGAATCTCTGACCACCGAACTGAGCTTTACCACCCAGAGGCTGCTGAGTAACAAGTGAGTAAGGACCGGTTGAGCGGGCATGAATCTTATCGTCAACCAGATGGGCAAGCTTAAGCATATGCATATAACCTACTGTTACACGGTTGTCGAAGGGTTCACCGGTACGGCCGTCGTAGAGAACAGTCTTACCGTCTCTCTCGTAGCCTGCCTGCTCGAGGGCATCCATAATATCTTCCTCGTTTGCACCGTCAAATACGGGGGTTGCTACCTTCCAGCCAAGAGCCTTTGCAGCATAGCCAAGGTGAACCTCAAGTACCTGTCCGATGTTCATACGCGAAGGTACGCCCAGGGGGTTAAGAACAATCTGAAGCGGTGTTCCGTCGGGGAGGAAGGGCATATCCTCTTCGGGAAGAATTCTCGAAATAACACCCTTGTTACCGTGACGGCCCGCCATCTTATCGCCGACAGAAATCTTACGCTTCTGAGCGATATAGCATCGAACTATCTGATTTACACCGGGGGGCAGCTCGTCGCTGTTCTCACGGGTAAATACCTTAACGTCAACAATAATACCATATTCGCCGTGGGGTACGCGGAGTGATGTGTCACGTACTTCACGGGCTTTTTCACCGAAGATTGCACGGAGCAGTCTTTCCTCGGCACTAAGTTCGGTTTCACCCTTAGGTGTAACCTTACCAACAAGTATATCACCGCTTTCAACCTCTGCACCTATGCGGATAATACCACGCTCGTCAAGGTCTTTAAGCGCATCTTCACCAACATTGGGAATGTCACGTGTGATTTCTTCCGGACCAAGCTTGGTATCACGGGATTCAATCTCGTATTCCTCGATGTGGATTGATGTGAGGACATCTTCTTTTACAAGACGCTCGTTAACAAGCATAGCATCCTCGTAGTTGTAACCTTCCCATGTCATGAAGCCAATGAGAATGTTACGGCCAAGACCGATTTCACCGTTCTTGGTTGAAGGACCATCGGCAATGATGTCACCGGCTTCAACTCTCTCGCCCTCTGAAACGATAGGACGCTGGTTGATACACATACCCTGGTTTGAACGGGTAAATTTAATGAGCTTGTAACGGTCGGTTTCGCCGCTGTCTGTCTTAATCTCGATAAACTGAGCCGAAACCTTTGAAACAGTGCCGGCATTCTTTGCAAGAACGCAAACACCGGAGTCTTTTGCTGCCTTATATTCCATACCGGTACCGATAATAGGTGACTCGGGGCAAAGCAGCGGAACAGCCTGACGCTGCATGTTTGAACCCATCAGCGCTCGGTTAGCATCGTCGTTCTCAAGGAACGGAATCATTGCTGTAGCAATTGATGTAACCTGTCTGGGGGATACGTCCATATAGTCAACACGGCACTTGCCGGGTTCTGCTGATACTTCAAGGAATTCGTCCTTATATCTTGTAACGACTCTCTTTGCAAGGAACTCGTTGTTATCGCCGAGCGGCTCGTTTGCCTGAGCAATATAGAGACCATCCTCTACATCTGCTGTCATATAGTCAACTATATCGGTAACACGGCCTGTCTCCTTATCTACTCTGCGGTAGGGAGCTTCGATAAAGCCGTACTCATTCACCTTTGCAAAACCGGAAAGTGAGTTGATAAGACCGATGTTAGGACCTTCAGGTGTCTCGATAGGACACATACGGCCATAGTGTGAGGAATGAACGTCTCGCACTTCAAAGCCGGCTCTTTCTCTTGAAAGACCGCCAGGACCGAGGGCTGAAAGTCTCCTCTTATGAGTAAGCTCGCCAAGGGGGTTAATCTGGTCCATAAACTGTGACAGCTGTGATGAACCGAAGAACTCCTTAACAGCCGATGTCACGGGACGGATATTGATAAGAGTCTGGGGAGTGATTGAATCGAGGTCCTGAGTGGACATTCTTTCACGCACAACTCTCTCCATTCTTGAAAGACCGATTCTGAACTGATTCTGAAGCAGTTCGCCAACGGATCTCAGGCGGCGGTTGCCGAGGTGGTCGATATCATCAACTGCACCAAGACCTGCTGCAAGGTTTCCAACATAAGAGATAGATGCAATAATATCATCAATAACAATATGACGGGGGATAAGCTCGTCGCGGCGTTCTTTAATGGCATTTTTAAATTCGTCGGAATTCATATCGGGGAACTCAGCAATGATTTCCTTAAGAACGCTGTGGCGAACCTTTTCGTTGATTTCGTAGTCACGGGGGTTGTAGTCAACCAAATCACGCATATCAACCATACCGTTTGAAAGAACATTGGTTGTATGCTCGTCGTCAACCTTGATTACAACCTTGCTGATGTTTGCAACCTCAAGGGCGTGTGCCATTTCCTTAGTAATAGTCTCGCCTGCTGCAACAATCAGTTCGCCTGTTTCGGGATCAACGAGGTTTTCTGCGGAAACCTGTCCGACAATTCTGCCGGCAAGCTCCAGCTTTTTATTGAACTTATATCGACCTACACGGGCAAGGTCATATCTCTTAGGATCAAAGAAGAGGTTTGTGATAAGAGACTTTGAGCTTTCGATTGTCGGCGGCTCGCCCGGACGGAGCTTGCGGTAAATTTCAAGCAAGCCTTCCTCGTAGGTTTTGGTAGTATCCTTTTCCATTGTACGGAGAATTCTCTCATCGTCACCGAACAGCTCTCTGATTTCGGCATCTGTACCAAAGCCAAGGGCACGGATAAGAACGGTAATGGGAGTTTTTCTCATCTTGTCAATTTTTACGTGGAAAAGGTCGTTGCTGTCGGTTTCGTACTCAAGCCATGCACCACGGTTGGGGATAACCTGAGATGAGAACAGCTTTTTGCCGATTTTGTCAAACTTCTCGGCAAAGTACACCGAAGGTGCACGAACCAGCTGGCTGACGATAACACGCTCAGCACCGTTTATGATAAAGGTACCTGACGGGGTCATAATCGGGAAATCACCCATAAAGATTTCCTGCTCCTTTACCTCGCCGGTCTCTTTGTTGATGAGTCTTACCTTAACTCTGAGGGGAGCAGCATATGTTGCATCTCTCTCCTTGCATTCCTCAATGTCGTATTTGGGATTCATATCTATTCTGTAATCAATGAATTCCAGAATGAGATTTCCCGCATAGTCCATGATAGGTGACACGTCGTGGAAGACTTCTTTCAACCCTTCGTGCAAAAACCACTCGTATGAATTTTTCTGGATTTCAATAAGATTAGGCATATCAATGACTTCTCTTATCTTGCCGTAGCTCATTCGGGTGTTTCTGCCAAGCTTCACCGGATGTACCATAAAATCAATCACCTCTTCGTAAATTTTGTGGCGTGCCCAAAAGACCGCCGTTTGTATGCTAAATAAGTAAAAAAGCACAACATATAGTGGTAATTTTTGCAAATTTCATAATTTTTCACAAAAAATATTTTGAAGAACTATTGCATTTTCAGAAAGTGTGTGCTATACTGAAAACACGGTAAAAAATACAGGTGAAAATCGAAAATTCGCAAAAAGGTGCACTATAATAGATAGCCATTATATCATACGATTTGGGCTTTGTCAATGCATTTTGCGAAATTTATTATTTTTTTAAAAGTATTGCAGGGCATCAGATTAGTTTTAAGTCTGGTGCCGATTTTTTTACTGAAGAAAGGATATGGGATTATGAAGCTGACAAATCCTTCCGAGTTAAAAAGCATTATCGAGCGTCACGGATTTTCATTCACAAAAAGCCTTGGGCAGAATTTTCTGATTGACGAGAATATCCTTAATAAAATAATCCAAGGCTCCGGCATAGACAAAAGTTGGGGGGCACTTGAAATTGGCCCCGGTGCAGGGACTCTTACCCGTGAGCTTGCGGCAAATGCCGGAAAAGCAGTTGCGATTGAGATTGACAAAAAGCTTATTCCTCTGCTTGCGGATACCCTTTCGGAATTTGACAATGCGGAAGTCATAAACGAGGATGTAATGAAGGTTGACCTCAAATCACTTATTGCAGAAAAATTCGGGGATATGCCGGTTGCAGTTGTGGCAAATCTTCCTTATTATATAACAACCCCTATAATTATGGGATTTTTAGAGAACAATATCCCCGTTAAATCCTTGACGGTAATGATACAAAAAGAGGTTGCCGAGCGTATGGTGGCAAGCCCCGGCGGTAAAGACTACGGCGCACTTTCGGCAGCCGTACAGTTCTATACCGAACCAAAGCTTGTTTGCCGTGCAGAACCGCATTGCTTTATGCCCCAGCCAAAGGTGGCATCGGTTGTTATCCGGCTTGAAGTTCTTGATAAACCTCGGGTTGAGGTTAAAAACCCCGACTTTATGTTTACTATAATAAAATCTGCGTTCGGACAGAGACGTAAGACTCTGGTTAACGCACTGTCGAAAAGTCCCTATATTAGTATAGGAAAAGATTTAATAACCCAAGTTCTTGAGGCTTTGGGTATTGACCCCAACATTCGGGGCGAAAAGCTTGGACTTGAGGAATTTGCAAAAATATCAGATTTACTGGAGGAAAAAAATAATGACAAGTAAGGAAAGAGCATATTTAAAGAGCCTGGCAGCAAAGGTTCCGTCACTTTATCAGGTAGGCAAGGACGGCATAACCGAAAATGTCGTAAAAACCATAGATGATGCACTTAGCGCACGCGAGCTTATCAAGGGTCATGTTCTTGAAAACTCAATGCTTGGTGTACGAGAGGTTGCAGAGGAGCTTGCGGCAAAGACTGCATCGCAGGTGGTTATCTGTATTGGTAGCAAATTTGTACTCTACCGCCGTTCAGAAAAGAACCTTTGCGAAATGTAAACTTTTTATTGCTATGTTGATATATTATTGACTTTTGACTGAAATCTATATATAATTAGGTAGAAATTCAGTTTTTGGAATTGCAAATCAAAAAGAAAGGCAAATGATTTCAATTGGATATATTCACAAAAAAAGGTAAAATTATACTTTCAATAGTCTGCACCTTCTGTATGCTGTTTGCAACGGTTGGCGGTGTTATCTCGGCAAAATGGGTTACAAACCTTTATCTTGGCGAGGAAATTTTGCTTGACTCCCTTGACAAGCAGTCGGACGGTGTGGGTATGGTCAACATACTCCTCCTTGGCGTGGACGAGGGTGGTATGCGAAGCGATACCATTATGCTTGCCAGCCTAAACGGACGAACCGGCAAGCTGAGTGTTCTTTCAATACCTCGTGATACAAGAGTCCGTGTAGGTAATTATTACCAGAAAATTAATGCTGCAATCGGTATTGGTGCCCAGGAGGTAAAAAAGGGCAACCTCAAAGAACCCGAGGAGCTGACCGTTCAAAAGGTAAAGCTGCTTACCGGAATGCCCATACACTACTTTATGAGCATTGACTTTGACGGATTTAAAGAAGTAATCGACGCACTTGGCGGTGTTGAGTTTGAAGTTCCGTTCCGTATGAAATATGACGACCCCGTGCAGAATCTCCACATAGACCTATCTCCGGGACTTCAGGTCCTGAACGGTGAGGCAGCACACGATTTTGTCAGATTTCGTAAGGGCAATGCCGGATACCCCGGCTACGCAATGGGCGACCTTGGCAGAATTGAGGCGCAGCAGGCGTTTATAAAGGCTCTTATTCAGCAAAAGGTAAACGCAAAATATCTGCTTAAGGCAGACGAGCTGTTTGAGGTGGTGGTTCGCAATGTTCGCACCAACTACACAGCAAAGGACCTTCTCCGTCACTTAAGTGCAATCAGCAAGGTTGACTCTGAGCTGATGACTATGTATCAGCTCCCCGGAGCGGCACAGACCATTGGCGGTGTTTCCTACTTCCTTTGTGACGAAAGGGCGACGCAGGAGCTTGTTGATACAGTATTTAACCCCTCATATGACGGAGATAACGATAAAGAATAATGTAAAGGACACGGATTATGAAAGTTTTAATGGCTACAATGCAGCTTGATATAGGCGGTGCGGAAACGCACATTGTTGAGCTTTCAAAAGCTCTTGCCCGTCGCGGGATTGAGATACTTGTTGCCTCAAACGGCGGAGCGTATGTTAAAGAGCTTGAGTCGGCCAGCATACAGCATTTCAAGGTTGCTCTCAACCGCAAAACCCCAGCATCAATGTATTCTGCATACAAGGCACTTAAAAAGATTATTTTAGAAAACAAAATAGATGTAGTGCACGCACACGCGCGCATTCCCGGATTTTTATGCGGACTTCTGGCAAAACGCTACGGTTTAAGATTTGTCACAACTGCACACTGGGTTTTTGACACCAGATTTCCGCTTAACCTGCTTACCAACTGGGGTTCACGAAGTCTCGCGGTAAGCGACGATATCAAGCAATATCTGATTGATAACTACGACTGCAATTCCGATAACATCCGTGTAACCATAAACGGTGTTGACACCGCAAAGTTCTCGGACAGCATTGATTATTCCGACATAGCTGAGGAATTTAATTTTCAAAAAAATGCAACCCGAATCGTATACGTCAGCCGTATGGATACCGACCGCAGCTTTGCGGCGCACAAGCTGATTGAGTCAATGCCGGTTCTGTGTGATAACATCGAAAATCTTGAAGCAGTTATTGTAGGTGGCGGTAACGATTTTGACAAGATTAATGCCGAAGCCGAGGAAATGAACCGCATTTTAAAACGACGTGCAATTATTGTTACAGGCGGAAGAACCGATATAAACAAGTTTGCGGCGTCCGGCGATGTCTTTGTCGGTGTAAGCCGTGCGGCGCTTGAGGCAATGGCGTGCAAAAAGCCTGCCATTATTGCAGGAAACGAAGGCTATATTGGAATATTCGACGAAAGCAAGCTCTCTGTTTCAATCGACACCAACTTCTGTTGTCGTGGTTGCGGCGACACCACCGCCGAAAAGCTTACCCGCGACCTTCTGGCACTTCTCGGTGATGATAAGGCTCAGTACCGCAAGGAATTGGGCGAGTATTCTCTTGAAACAGTTAAAAAGTATTACTCTGTTGAAACAATGGCGAGTGATGCGCTCAAAATGTATATTTCAGAAATTAAGGACAGCAAAATCAATGAGGTTGACGATGCCACAGAGCTTGAAGATATTGAAAAGTATCTTGTTCACGGCAACAGCAAACGTGACATTGACATAATGATTTCGGGTTATTATGGGTTTCACAACAGTGGTGACGATTCCATTCTTGGCGCTATGCTAAAGGATTTGCGTGATGCCGTCCCCAATGCCAATATTATAGTAATGTCCAAATCACCGAAAGAAACCTCCGAGGAATATAATGTAAGCACAGTTGACCGCTTTGACTTCCTTGCAATCTGGAAGCTGCTTAAAAATACCAAGCTTCTGATAAGCGGCGGCGGCAGTCTTATACAGGATGTTACCAGTTCACTTTCACTTTACTATTATCTTTCAATTATAGCTATGGCAAAAAGACTGGGAGCAAAGGTTATGCTTTATGCCAATGGTATAGGGCCTCTCACCAAAAAATATAATCTGACGTTTGTGAAAAATACACTCAAAAAAGCAGATTGTGTAACACTCCGTGACGAAGATTCAAAAGCCGAGCTTCTCAAGCTTCTCCCTCAGCTGACAAACGCTAAAGTAACAGCTGACCCGGTATTCACCGCAAATACAGAAAATGATGAGGCGGTAGACAATGCACTTGAACGTGCCGGAATCGACGAAGACAAAAAGTTTTTTGTTGTTTCGGTCCGTGACTGGGACGATATGGATGCAGATGTAGATCAAAAAATTGCACAGTTTGGCGATTATGTGTACGAAAACCACGGAATTATGCCATTTATAATTCCCCTCCAAAGTCGATTTGACAAAGGTATTTCAGAGGATATCGAGGTTCTTACAACCGTTCCACACGGTGTAACACGAAAGGGCTATGCCCCCGAATTACTTATGGGAATTATCGGTCGTGCAGAATTTGTTGTCGGAATGAGGCTACACAGCCTGATTTATGCTGCAAAGATGGGCATACCCGTTATCGCTCTTGATTATGACCCCAAGGTTGAGGCGGTTATGAAGTCCATTGGGCTTGACTATTCACTCAAGGTTGACAATGTTGACAAGGACAAGCTTTGCAAGTACGCCGACGAAATCATTGCAAACCGTGACACTCTTTGCAAAACGCTTAAAGAAAAGAGCATTACATTCAGCGAGCTGGCAAAACACAACACCGCCGCCGCACTGGAGCTTTTAAAAAATTAAACACTAAAACCCTCTTGCAGTTTTCTGTAAGAGGGTTTTAATAAATATATCTCTGCAATTTCATAAAACTCATTGACAGCAAAAAGGCTTCTTTTTTGGAAAGAAATCAATTTTGACATAATAAACCCCTTGCAATAAAAATTGCAAGGGGTTATTTGTCAAAACGTCTCTGCCGATTATTTGCTCATTGCTTCTTCAATAGCAACTGAAACTGCAACAGTCATACCAACCATGGGGTTGTTACCTGCGCCGAGAAGACCCATCATTTCAACGTGTGCAGGAACTGAAGAAGAACCTGCAAACTGAGCATCTGAGTGCATACGACCCATTGTATCTGTCATACCGTATGATGCAGGACCTGCAGCCATATTATCGGGATGAAGTGTACGTCCTGTACCGCCGCCTGATGCAACTGAGAAGTACTTCTTGCCCTGCTCGATGCATTCTTTCTTGTAGGTACCTGCAACAGGATGCTGGAAGCGTGTGGGGTTGGTGGAGTTACCAGTGATAGAAACGTCAACGCCCTCAAGGTGCATGATTGCAACGCCTTCACGAACATCGTCTGAGCCGTAGCAACGAACCTTTGCTCTCTCACCGTTTGAATATGCCTTTTCACGAACTACCTTAACCTCGCCTGTTGCGTAATCAAATTCGGTCTGAACATAAGTAAAGCCGTTGATTCTTGAAATAATCAGAGCTGCGTCCTTACCAAGACCGTTGAGAATAACGCGGAGGGGTTCTTTACGAACCTTATTTGCGCTACGAGCGATACCGATAGCACCTTCAGCAGCTGCAAATGACTCATGACCAGCTAAGAATGCAAAGCACTTTGTGTCCTCGCTGAGGAGCATTGCACCAAGGTTACCGTGACCAAGACCAACCTTTCTGTCATCAGCAACAGAGCCGGGGATACAGAACGCCTGAAGACCTTCGCCGATAACCTTTGCAGCTTCTGCAGCAGTTTTTACGCCTCTCTTAATTGCAAGAGCAGCACCTACAACATAAGCCCAGCCTGCATTTTCAAATGCGATAGGCTGAATACCTTTAACGATTTCATAGGGGTCAATACCCTTTGCGTCACAAATTGACTTTGCTTCTTCGATTGATGCAATGCCATTTGCGTTCAAAACTTTGTTTATTGTATCAATTCTTCTTTCATAACTTTCAAATAAAGCCATCGTAAAATACCTCCTTATTCGTGTCTGGGGTCAATCATCTTGACTGCATCCGAAACTCTGCCGTATGTGCCCATAGCCTTCTTCATAGCTTCGTTTGCGTCCATACCGCCCTTAATCATATCCATCATCTTGCCAAGGTGAACAAATTCGTAGCCGATGATTTCGTCGTCTGCGTCAAGAGCAATCTTTGTAACATAACCTTCAGCCATTTCGAGGTATCTTGAACCCTTTGCAAGTGTTCCGTACATTGTACCAACCTGGCTTCTGAGACCCTTACCAAGGTCCTCAAGACCTGCACCGATGGGAAGACCGCCCTCTGAGAAAGCTGTCTGAGTTCTTCCGTAAACAATCTGGAGGAACAGTTCACGCATAGCAGTGTTGATAGCGTCACAAACAAGGTCAGTGTTGAGCGCTTCAAGAATTGTCTTGCCGGGGAGAATTTCAGATGCCATAGCAGCTGAATGTGTCATACCCGAGCAACCGAGAGTCTCAACAAGAGCCTCCTGGATGATGCCGTCCTTAACATTAAGAGTCAGCTTACAAGCACCCTGCTGAGGAGCACACCAGCCAACACCGTGTGTAAGACCTGATACATCTTTAATTTCCTTTGATTTTACCCATTTTCCTTCCTCCGGTATGGGTGCGGGACCGTGATTTGCGCCTTTTTTAACAACGCACATTCTTTCTACTTCTGAAGAATAAATCATTTTTTACTCCTTTCCAAGAGGCAACACTTGCCTATTTACACTGATTAAAAATCATTTCCTATATTCTAACATAAAATGACACCCTTTTACAAGTATCTTTTATAATTTTTTTCAAAAAGTTTGTCACTTTATAAATTTTTGTTAAAAATATAACATATACCCCTTTTTCAGCATACATTTTATAGTGATTTTTTTAAACTTTGAATATCTAAAACTTCATTTGTTTTTTCTTGACAATTGGCGGTAAATAGTATATTATATATGTTAGAGTTTGACTGGATAATGCATTTTCTTTTAAATTTGACACATCATATATATAGATTAAAAGCAAGGTAAGGTGATTGATTATGTTCGGACAGGATATCGGTATCGACCTGGGCACAGCATCAGTATTGGTTTATATTAAGGGTAAGGGCATTGTTGCCAAAGAACCCTCTGTTGTTGCTGTTGACAAAAATACCAACAAGCTTTATGCTGTCGGTGAGGAAGCGCAACGTATGCTTGGCAGAACACCCGGTAACATTGTTGCAATTCGTCCCCTTCGTGACGGTGTAATTTCCGACTACAACACCACCGAAAGAATGATTAAGTACTTTCTGGGCAAGGTTGCAAAGCGCAGCATCTTCAAACCCCGTGTTATCATCTGCGTTCCCAGCGGTGTTACTGAGGTTGAGGAAAGAGCCGTTATTGACGCCGGTATTCAGGCAGGTGCAAGCAAGGTTCACCTTATCGAAGAGCCTCTTGCTGCTGCAATCGGTGTAGGAATTGACATTTCTCAGCCTTACGGCTCAATGATCGTTGATATGGGCGGCGGAACATCGGATGTTGCTGTTATTTCGCTCGGCGGCATTGTTACCAGTAAGTCAATCAAGGTTGCAGGTGACAAATTCAACGAGGCAATTGTGAGATATATTCGCAAAAAATACAATGTCCTTATTGGCGAAAGAACTGCCGAGGACCTTAAAATAAACATCGGTTGCGTATATCGTCGCGACGAAAATCTTACAATGGATGTCCGCGGCAGAAGCCTTGTTTCAGGTCTGCCCAAAACAATTACCGTAAGCTCTCTGGAGATGCTTGAAGCACTTACCGAAACCTCGGCAGAAATTGTTGAAGCAATTAAAGCTGTTTTAGAAAAGACTCCGCCAGAACTTATCGGCGACATCAGCGCCCGGGGTATTATCCTTACAGGCGGCGGCGCATTGGTTTACGGTATGGATAGGCTTATCGAGTCCGAAACAGGTATCCGTACAATCATTGCAGATGACGCAGAGTCCTGCGTAGCACTTGGCACAGGTAAGGCTCTTGACAACATTTCAATTCTCCAGAGCTATAACCCCACTGCAAGATATAACGACTAAAACACAACGGCGGAGCCTTCCGCTCCGCCACAACTTAATTTACATTTATATTTTATAAAAATGACATAAAGGGGGAGACTCGAAATCCCCTCGGTTACACTGTAACTGTACCCCTACAAACGGCTTAACCGTGCGGGTTTAAGCGAGGTTCAAACCTTGTTTTTACACCCTTATCTAGCGGTTTTTCTAGCCATTTCTAACATTTTTCTAACAAAATTTTATAATTTGCTCAGTTTTTTCTCCGTCAAATCGGAGTCCAAACTTACACACGGACAGGTATCGAAGTGGTCATAACGGGGCTGACTCGAAATCAGTTTGTCGGTATTCAATCCGGCACGTGGGTTCGAATCCCACCCTGTCCGCCAAAAAAGCATTACCCGAACATCTATTATCTTTATAACGGCTTTGCCGTTGTTGTTCGTTGGTAATCAAAAAAGCGATTAAGGTTTTTACCTTAGTCGCTTTTTCGTTGTGTTACTTTAAGTATTTTTCTAGAATATTCATTTTTTGTGTTTCTGCATCTGCAATTTCATTTTCGAGAGTCTGCATTTCGCTTTCTATTTTTTCTATCTCAGCTACAATCTCTCTTTGTTTTTCTATTGGTGGTAATGGGATCTTAATTTCATTTACTGTAGGCAGTCCTAATTCAATTTGACCGCTTTGTCCTGTTGCCATAGCCTCAATATTTTTGAAGCCAATATTAGCAAGTGCATACAACACATATTTAGGAACAACCATATCTTGGTTTAATCTTACAATAGTAATATGACTATCAACAACAAATTCACCATCTAAGTCAAATAAAGTTACTCTACCAGCAGTACCTACTCCTGTTGAGTTAATAAGAATATCACCTTTTTGTAAATTTCGTTCATCGGAAACAAACGAATCTGAGACGAAATACCTTTTTGAAAAATCAAATGTATTATATCCCCTCGCTTGTCCTGATTTAATAATTTGAATAGTTGATATGCCATAGGTTGCCGATTTTCCTCTTTGAACCATTATTGAGATCTTTTCAATACGCTTAGAATCATAAGAAAACCATTCATTTCTATTTAATTGTTCTCTCAGTTTCATTAGCTTATCTGACATGGATAGTTCATTTTGTTCTACAAGAGAAATTTCCTCAACAATTTTATTTTGTATAGTTATTGGAGGACAGGGTATTTTGGTTCTTTTATATTCGGGCATTTTCAAATTCAAAAGTCTAACTCCATTTTGAATTGGTATAGTGCCGCCTAATTTGTAGAACAAATGTAATAACAACCATAAATACTTAGGATTAACATTCTCATTCTTTACTCTAATTCTAGTACAAAAATTGGAGAAGGAATATGTTTCGTCCGATTCATTTTCAAACAATACAACTCTTCCTACTGGTTGAGTAGGACTACCCCCTGACTTTTCAAGCAAAATATCATTTGTTTCAAGTTTTCTACATTCAAGCGCTGTCGATTCAACCTCTATATCCGCAATATCGTCATACGATATTCTTCCATTATTTAATTTGAAATTTGTATTCCTCAAAACTTTGGTAAGAACCAAATCACCTTTTTCACCTTTCCACAAGCCATCTTGAAAATCAGCAAGTTCTTCTAGTGATAACGAAGAAAATGAACTTTCTAAGACAACTTTTTGACCTGCTCTTAAATTAAGAGCTTTTTCGAATACCGTTGCGTGAAAATCAATTAACGAAATTGCATCAACTTTAGATATTTCAGGTTTTAATGTTTCGGTAATCTCTGGATATTCATTATTGAAAGCATTATAAACATAATAATTTGCTTTTTCGGAATTATATTGATCATCTTCATCGTACAATCTAGTACCAGTTGGAAGCATTTTGATTCCTTCTCTTCCTCTAGAGTTAGAAAATTCATATCCTAAAAACTCTTTTTCTGATTGCTTTTCTCCAACATTTGTTATTATGATTTCTTGTCCAAATGCAAGTAAAAAATAGAATATTTTTTTCTTTTCTATTTCTAAAACCTTTTCATAAAACATTTCCTCTATTTTTTTCTGCTGTTCTGTTTTTGATAAAGATGTGAATGCCTTACTTGCTCTATATTTCTTTACATCGTTCTGCTTATCAAACCAAGTAATGTAATCTTTATATAATTCTTGCTGTTTAAAAGCATTATTCGGTTTTTTGGTAACGAAAGTTATATAGTCATCTAATGTGATTCCGTCATAGATATTGATAACATATTTACTAAATGCTTTTTCTATTCCTAAAACCGCTACATCTTTTGGCTTTTCAAAAAAGTTGTCAACTGCATTTTCAATATGCTTATGGTCTGAGTTTGGGCGGCGTTTTAAAAACAAGGTAACAGTATTTGTGTTAGTAGCCATAAATGTATTTGAGCCAAACTCAGTTATTGCTACTATTTTAAAATACTTAAGAATTATTTCTCTTGTTAAAGTATAAATGCCTGTATTAGTTAAAACGGAACTAGGAAGAATGATTGCAGCATATCCACCAATTTTCAATAATTGTTTCATTCTCTCTATGAATAAGCATTCAATTTCTGAGCTCTTATCAGTAAATTTATCGAATAACTCAAAAGATTCTTCACCAAATTTTACAGTCGATTTAAAAGCATTTACCGAATATGGTGGGTTCGCAATTAGTATATCAAATTGTCCATTATCTTTGGCATCTTCGTTGCTTACAACTTTCAATTTACCTCGATATTCTTTTGATTTTTCAAAATGGTCAAGTCCATTAGCGCGAATAATATTCGCTTCACCATCACCATTTAAGAAAGAACTTACTTTTGAAGATTTTACCAAACGATAATCGGCATCAATTCCATATACATAATCTCCCGCCCAACCAAATTTATCGTAATCTATCCAACCACGAAGTTTCTTTCTGGCTATAGGTTTAGCTTTGTCAATATCAATTTCGTTTTCTATGATGGATTGAACTTTATCCATATATTCTGTAAGAAAATGTCCGGTACCACAAGCAAAGTCAATTACTGATGGTAACATTTCTGCATCATTTGCTTTAAGTTTGTTTTCTATTAATTCTTTTATAGGCAATGACGATACAATATATCTAGTAATAGGAACGGGTGTAAAATATTGTCCTGCTTCTTGTTTGATACTCGTATTTAATAACAACTCAAAAAAATCACCTAAAAATTGTTGTTTGTGACCATATCTGAATTGGTAAGGTTGAAGTAACTCTACAACCTCTCTGACAACTCTTGCATTAAGTTTAAATGATGTATCGTCATAAACTTCTATGAAAGCAAATTCAGGATTTTTTTGTAAACGAAGCTTAATGAACATATCTCTAATAATTTTTTGTGCATTACTGTCGCTTACATTTGCCAAAGTACCGGCTATATCTGTTTCTGAAAAATCGGTAACATTGATATCCAAAAATCTATTCATACCATTTTTGTACAAATCATTCAACCTAATTTGCAAACTTTCATCTGTATCATCTTCTAACCATTGAAATTCGACTTGTTCGGTATCATTTTTATCTTCATCTATGATTTTACATATAAAAAGATTAAGAATTTTATTAAAAGCATTCGGTTTATCAGAAACAACATTATGACGAAGTATTTCCGCAAACTGATTAAAAATTCTTCCGCTATCATCTTTAGTAAGTGGCAACAATCTTCCTCGAACTAATGCTTTTATCTCTACATCATAAGCATTTGCCCATTTTTCAAAAATACCATTATCTTTTGTGTTTTTATTCCAATGGTCATGTATTTCTTTCTGATTATTTAATTCTGACCAAGCTTCGTCAACTTTAATGATATTATTCTTATATTCAATTTCCGTTCCATCAAGTTGCGAAGCATATAAACAAAGATATTTTGCTGATTTATCTTGTACAAAATATGAGAACAACTGACCGCCGTCTTTGAGCATTTTCTTTTCTTCTTTTGCGAATTCTGTTCCCCAAGTTTTACATTCTATCATTAGATATGCTTTGCCATCATTATCAAAAACAAGAATATCTAATTTACCTTTTTCGTTTCTTCCAAGAGGGAATTTGTATTCCAAATAAAGATTTTTAGGTGCATATCCTTTTTGTAATAATCTGTTAATGCACTCTAAAACTACAAAATTTTCAGAGTTTTCAAAATTGCTTGTTGTTAAATCGCCCCATTTGATTCCCTGTTCTTCTTTTACCTCATTACTGCGATATTCTATTTTTTCTGTATTAAAATTGACTTTGATAATGTAATTGTCATGATTTTTATATTTTTTGTAGTAAATATCATTGCTACCATCTTCTGGCAGAAAACCCATTGCGAAAATTAATTCTTTTGCATCCTTTTTTGTTAATTTCATTTTTCTGCCTCCTTTGAAAATTCACTAATAACCGAGATTGCTTTATCGGTTAATATATATTTTCCTCTTGTTTTGTTTGCTTGTACAATGTATTTTTCTTTTTTCAGTTCTTTTATAATTGAGTTTACAGTCGCCTTGCTTACTCCTATAATTTCAGAAATTTGTTCTTGTGATAGGGGGGCATATTTCTTGCCACCAACTTCAATTTGCCTTTCAAATAGGCATTGCAACACCTTGAACCTGTCATTTGTAAAAAATTCCAAACTCACAACAATCACCATCCTGTTATTATCAGTATAAATATTATACTGATAATAACAGGAATCGTCAATATATTATTCAACAATTTAATATAATTGTAAGAAAACGATTTCTTCTTGTACTGCTATAGTTTATTCTTCTTTCAAAATTCTTCATTGGTTAATTTGATTGTTTTTTTCATACAAAAGCTCCAATCCCATGTCTTTAACAGCCGTCTTATTTGCGATTTAATGTCTTGGGTGGTGTAACTACCCTACCCGAGAGAGTTTGGCCTTACAACCCCTTTAACAGCCTTTGTAACTTGGCCTCAAAATCGATTTTAAATGCTATCAAGGACATTCACAACACTTATGCCTTTTCTCTTCGCATAATCAACTGTATTTTTTGTTCCACTCTTTTGACCATTGAATACTGCAATTACAAGATTTGACCTGTCAACCATCCATTCATTCCGCACCTGATAGCATCCTGTAAAATAATGGTCATTAATTTCTTTTACTAGGTCAGCCTTTTTGATTATCTTATTAAACCTCATTTTCTCAGTCATACTCCGCCTGCTCTCAAAATTCGGATGTGGCAAAGCACATATAAGATGTAAGTCCTTGTTTGTCTTCTTTCTCTCTAACACAATTTCCGCTGCCCATATGTCCGTTCCCATTGCCATTCCTGTTATAAAGGTTACATATCCACCTGCAATAGCTTCGTCTATTGCTTTTTCAAGTAATGGTTTAACTTCCTTTTCGCCAAGCTCCATTTTGTCAGGACGATGCCCTGTAAAACAACATCTGTGTAATCTTAATTCTTCTTGATTCATAGTTTCTCTCCATTAGCACACATAATCAACATTATGTGTGTAACTTTGAACCCGAAAATAAAAAAATTGCCCTGAAAGGCGATATCAGTTACCACGATTTTCAAAGAGTTCCAGACCAATGAACTTCAAAATCTTCATTGGTCAATTTGGTATGTCCAAATTTTCTGTTTTTCTTCTAAAACTGCTTGAAACATTGACCTTTATGTACTTTCGTGGTATAATTTACTCAAATAAATTTATAACTTTGCCACATAATGTTGATTATGTGGCTTTAATTTTGCATTCGCACAAGTCCTAATCTCTGCATCTGTCTACGGTGAATGTCGCCGTCTTCAATGGTGTAGATTCTAGTTGTGTTGATGCTGCTGTGCCCAAGGATATCAGCAAGACGAACTATGTCTTTTTGCAATGAGTAATAAGTTCTTGCGAACAAATGTCGTAAATTATGAGGAAAGACCTTTTCTTTTTCAACTCCTGCGCTCTCGCATAGGCTCTTCATTGCTTTCCATATAGAAAATCGGTCAAGCGGTTTTCCTTTTCTCGTTACGAATACACTGCCTGATGTCAGCCTTTGCTCCCTGATATATTTCTTCAAGATATTGCAAAGTTCTTTAGTTAGTAATATCGTTCTGATTTTACCTTTCAACCTAACCTGCGCCCGTCCCGACATTACCGCATCTACTGTTACAAATCGCAACTCACTCACACGGATTCCTGTTGAGCATATCGTCTGCATCACAAGATATAACCTTTCGTTCTTTTTCTCTTGTGCCGCTTTCAATAGTCGGTCATATTCCTCTTTGGTTAACTCTTTGTCTTTCTGGCAGAATATTTGCTTTTGCACCTTGAGATTTTTTACCTTTAAATCATATCTTTCGTTGAATTCAAAGAACCCATTAAGCGATGCCAAAACAGAATTTACAGTTGTTGGTGCATAGGTTTCCATAAGCCGTTGCTTATAATGAAGGACTGCAGTTTTATTTAATTCACCGCAGTCCAACCACCTTGAGAATGCACTGATATCACGGATATACTTCTCAACCGTGACCTCACTCTTCTCCTCGCTGATTAAATATTCCTTATAAAGTTCAATTTGTGTTTGTGTTACTGTTTGCATAACTGACAACTCCTTTCAACTTTATTATACACCTCTGTGTGTCCTTAATACATTTTGAAAGTCATTGTCAATGTTTCAAGTTCTAAGGCATATTAAAAGACGATTGTAATTCCGTCATCAGAAATACAATCGCCTTCATCATGCATTTTCTTTACTACAAGTAGCGCATGCTTAACATAAATCATATTAAGTTGTTCTCGTATTGTCTTGGCATCAGCCTTTTGCTCTACCAATCTGAATACTTCCATAAATACATCGCTCTCAATGTTGTACTTCTCGCCACACATAATATCTTCCAATGTGTATTTCGCCATCCGTGTCACCTCCTTTGGTAACACAAACAGTACCACACAAAGAGGCATAAGTCAACGAAGGAATTTACAAAATGTCAATGTTATTTTCTACAATTTCATCTAAATGTTCAATTATAAATCTTTGGGCATCTTCGTTATACAAATTAACACAGTACTTTCTCCCACATTCACTTGTTCTTTCTTCGTGCGAAATACCAATAGAGGCAGATTTTTCCGTGGTAATTTTAAATTTCCTACCATCGTCATGTTCAATTTCTTCTAAATATCCCTTTCTTTCTAACCAAGAGGTTACTTGAACAGCCTTAAGCTTTTTCATGACTCTATCGTCCACTTTTTCATTTATATTGTATACAAATGCACTTACTGAAATAGGCTCCCTTGAAATAATAATTTGAGATTTATCTTCATCGGATAGATAAAATGCATATTTTTTTCTTTTATCTATAGCTGTAGGATTAAAATCCAGCTTTAATAACTTGTCAATAATCATTGCTGCGTCATTTAATACTTGCTTATTAAAAGAATTTTTAAGAATTGTATCATCAACTAAATATCCTGTTTTAGGATCTCGCTCATTTGATAAAAGTTCTAAATTCTCTTTTAACATTTTTAACTCTTCATATGTCATATACTCACCTCAATAATCCCACTGGATATTTTTAACTATCTCAAACATTTTTTCCGCTTCATCCGGTTCAACCATATTTACAAAATAAATTTTACCATACACATGTTCTTTGTAAAAACTCTTATTACAACCAATTCTCTGCAAATGATTTTCTATCCCATATTTCGAACAGAAATACAACTCTTGGTATAATTCTCTTTTGTATTTTTTACACACTCTTATTTTATCGCCATTAACTAATAATCCTGTAACCTCTTGTCTTTGATGAGGATATAATATGCGTGTTTTTTTATCATTAACTCTAAAACCTTCATCCTGTATAATTAAATTTACTGCTTTAACAATACTTTTAATATCCTTTTTACCAGAAAGAGTAATGTCATCTGCGTAGCGTGAATAGTCGGCTTCATATTTCTTGGCTACGGCAGACAATCTGGCGTCCAATTTCAAACAAATTATATTAGAAAGGTATGGGCTAGCAGGAGATCCTTGTGGCAAGTATCCATTATACGTGCAAAGTTTCGCAAGCGCAAAAGAAACCTCTCTCGTATATCCAAAATACAAGAACATCCTAAATACTTGCTCATATGTTATTGTCGGAAAGAAATCTTTTATATCCATATTGACAATGCAATGCTTGCCCATATGTATTTTTGCATTATCTATAATTGATTTATTTCGACAAAAACCAGTTGCATATTCTGAAATTCGAATTTTATCAAGAATGTTATCTAATATCCATCGTTGAATATATTTCACTTCTAATGAAGGCATATCAAGTTCCCTGTATCCGCCACTCTTTTTAGGAATCTTTCCCGTCGTATAAAATCTTTCTTCGGCAAACAGAATTTTTGCAATATCAGAGGGATGGATGCCGATTAGAATTGAAAGATGATTTATATCAAAAACAACCGGTAACCCGTTATCAATTAAACGAGTTGCATATCTTAAACACTTGGCAACATAATACTCGTCATATCCAGATTCTAATATTGTTTTTTCTAAATCATTTAAATATTTTTCTTTATTCATAAAATCACCTATTAAGCAAAACAATGTGCCGATACCTTTACTTTTATTATTACACGGCCATTTTCTATGATAAAATAAATGATAATATAGATAATGGCCGTGATAAATGATTGTAATTCCAATCATTTATTACATTGGTTCGTCATTGACGAACCCAACGTGTATAATTAAGGAACATCACAACCACGAAAAACAACTTGTTTTTCTGTTTCTATCGGCACATTTTATGCTTATTTATAATAATAGTCATTAAGAAATACCTTTTCTGTTATTGAAACACGACAAAACAGTTTGTAGGATAACTGCAAATTGTTTTGTCATAAATGACTGCTATTCACAGTCATTTATGATGATAAAAGTACTTTGTAGTTTTATCATCGTAAATTAAGAAACATTGTTGCTACGAACAGCAACTTGCTGTTCTATTTCTATTTCTATAATAACTATTTATTATCCATCATATTTTTTTGCAAAATCCTTAGGGACATATGGCTCTTCGATATTGACAGCATCTTCAGGCCTAATATGAATTAATTTAAAATCATCATCTAAAAGGCTTAAATTCTCCATTTCGTTAGCAATCAAGAAAGTTATTCCTTTTGGGGTTATGCGTATTAATTCATCTATATAAGCAACATATCCCATTGATATTAACTCATCAATTAATTTATCAATTTGTGTGTGAGTATATCCCAATATTCCAGAAAGCTCGCTTAAAATATATTCATCATTCTTTTCTTTAAAATATGTTAGCGCTAATATCAAACCATACTCAGACATAATTAATCACCTTTAATTTTCGAATTATAATTCATTTTATTTCGCCTCATACGCTCTTTTTTAAGTTGTAACCACCGTGGAACATAATTATCATTACGTGGAAATATTGAATTGTATGTATCAGTATCATATCTAATAAATCCTAGTGTATTATTAGGGGTATTATTATAAAAAGCAATAAGGGCCTGCGATTTTTTGAATCCCATTACTTCATCTTCTGGAATTTTAAATTCTAATGACATTTCCTTAATTTCTCGTTTGGCATCAGAATCATTACTAAACAAACGTCTTTCGAAAGCTTTTTCTTGTTTTAATGCTGACAACAATATTATATTCAAACCATTTGTTTCTGAATATTCCTCTATTGCCTTAACCGCCTTATACATGATGTTTATCGTAATAAAATAAATGTTTTTTTCCTTGTATATGCTGGGATTCTTTTTTATTTCATCCAAAAAAGTTTTTCCGCTTCCACTAAAATCATCAATGAAAACAACATTTTCAATATATTTAAAATCCTCTGGTTCTAAATCTTCTATATCTGTAATGCATATGTTTGAGTTAATGCAATTTAGTGATTTATATTCTGTCCAATAGTCGTTAGAACTATTGCTTTTTCCATATTTGGATTTAATAAATACATAAATCGTATTTTCGTCTGTTATATTTCCTTTTTGGAGCAATTGAGAATGTAAATTTTTTAACCAATAATTGGTGGTTCTATGAGAGTAATACTCCAAATTCTGGATAAGTGTTAACACGGTCTCACGATTATTTTCAGGAATCTGTTTAATCCATTCCTCAAACTTATCATCAAAAGAAATCAAACGTGTATCAAGTTTTGAGCCATTGCACCATTTATCCAAACAAGCTTGCTTTATATCTTTAATCTTTTGTGACATATTATCATCCCTTAGTACTTTTACTTTAAGTTCAATCCATCACTAAATGCCTTGCCAACAATCTCACCAAGTTTATGATAATTATGCTGCACCGGATCATATGTAATAGGACTGAATTTATTCAAATCAATCTTGCCGTTTTCATCAAGAATTCTTTTGTCTGCACAAACGTTAACAATCTCACCTACAAGTCTGCAGGTTTCTTCGTCATAGCTGATGAGTTTACATTCAAGTGCCATAGGCAGTTCATCAAAAAACGGAGCATTTACAAACTCACTTTTGGAAACATGCCATCCCGCTTTTTCAATTTTGCCAGGTTCTTTATTTCCTGAAACAATACCAACATAGTCGCAAGCTACAACATTCTCCGAATCTGCAATACTTACAGTAAATGCACCAGTCTTAACCACATTCTTTGCAGTTTTATGCCCGTCATCTACACAAATTGAAATCTGTGTTTCCTCACTGATGCCACCCCATGCTGCATTCATTGCGTTTGCCTTTCCGTTCTCATCATATGTGCCGATAATCAGCACCGGCATCGGATATAAAATAGCCTTTGCTCCAAAATTCTTTCTCATAACTTTTCGCTCCATTCACTTTCCTTGAATCCAACCAAAACAAAATCTTTACCTATCACAAGCGGGCGTTTTACAAGCATTCCATCTGTAGCGAGTAACTTTAACTGTTCTTCTTCAGGCATTGTGGGAAGCTTGTCCTTAAGTTCCATTGACCTATACAAAAGCCCGGATATATTAAAGAATTTTTTCAAAGGAAGTCCACTTATTTTATACCAAGCAGTCAATTCTTCAAGAGTTGGATTATCTTCTTTTATATCACGGATTTTGTATTCTATTTTGTTGCCATCAAGCCATTTCTTTGCCTTTTGACAAGTCGTACATTTAGGGTAACAAATAAATTCAATCATAGCCACTCTCCTTGAATTTTTAAAAACATTCTTTCAGCACATTCAGAATATCTGCATGTGTCATATATTTATATCCGCCACCCTCATATGAAGTTTCAGCAATTTTAGGCACCATATCTTCCGTTGCACCAAGTTCACGAAGAGTCAGCGGAATACCAAGCTCTTTTGCAAATTTTTCAAGGCAATCGATACCCTCAAGTGCAATTTCGTCTTTGGTTTTGCCATCTATATTTACATTCCACACATTTTCGGCAAAGCGGACAAATTTATCAATTCCATCTTTATAGATGTATCTGTAATACGGCATTGAAATCACCGCAAGTCCAAGACCGTGCGGGCAGTCGGTGTATGCACCAACCTGATGCTCTATATTATGAACTTCCCAATCCTGCGTTTTTGAAAGTCCGGTAACAGTATTAAGTCCAAGTGTTGCACACCACATAATATTACTGCGTGCTTCGTAATCTTTGGGATTTTTCACAGCAGTTCTGCTACTATTAATAAGCGATTTCATAACCGCCTCAATCACATAGTCGGTCGTGTTATCGTCATCACCTGAAAAGTACTGTTCCATAAGATGCGACATAACATCAAACACACCGCTTACCATTTGTTTCTGCGGTACTGTGTAGGTAAATTCGGGGTTTAAGATCGAAAATTTAGGGTACACATCAGGACCATACACTCTGCCTGTTTTTATAGTTACTTCTTCGTTGGTGATAACCGAGCCACCGTTCATTTCGGATGCTGTGCCCGTCATTGTGAGAATCGTGCCGACAGGAACAATTTCGTTGTCGACTTCTTCAAAATCTATCCAGTATCTTTGCCACGGATCGCCTTTTGCATAAGCAGAAACAGAGATTGCCTTTGCACAGTCGATAACCGACCCTCCGCCAACTGCCAAAATTAAATCAACCTTATTTTCACGAACAAGTCTTGCACCCTCGAGCACCTGACTATATGCAGGGTTAGGTTTAATTCCCGAAAGCTCTGTTATGTTTTTATCACAAGCCTTTAATGTCTTAACAACCTCGTCATAGAGACCGATTTTCTTGATTGAGTTTTTGCCGTATAAAAGCAGAATGTTCTCGCTGTAGTTTGCAAGCTCTACGGAAAGATTGTGCATAGCATCCTTACCGAAATAAATTTTTGTAGGGTTATAATAGGTAAAATCGTGTAACATTTTATTCCTCCTCGCCTTCTGCTTTTTAGTCTTGTTGTTTTCCCTTAACTTATCGTTATTTTATTATCAATATTTTTCGCTTTTCATCGGAGTAATTTTATTTGCGGAAGCTTTAGTGTTCAAATTGAACTCACAAATATAATTATCACTATAAAATGTCATACTGAAATTCAGCGGCAAGCTCGTTACTTAATTCTGACAAGGATCTCATCACACCTAAATTGCTATAATCAAAACTCTGCGTTAGACTATCCCATTGCATGAACCCAAGACAATGTTGCTTGTTTTCGTTGTTAACTATAGTCTTTATATGAGAAAGATGTTCTTCAGTTGAAAGTATTTGTGATAACCGTGAACTTGCTCCGTTATTTATGTTAACCAACAACCCATATTTTGCTCCGGACACAAGACAATATCCAATAAGTTGTGACCACTCTTTTAATCCGGCACTTGGCATAAGTTTAACCTCAAGAATAAGTAACTCGAATTTTACACCATCAGTAATTAAAGCAAATATATCAAGATTTAAAGGTGGAACCCTCTGAGCAAAAGATCTTGCGCAAGCACATTTATCCGGATTTTCTTCAAGTATACGTTGGAGATTTGTTTTTAATTCACCAATTCCCCAAAAGACATCTAGTTCACGATTTCTCCTAGCTCTAAAATTGCTTTTTAATTGTGCTTCTATAAATGTTTGAATTTCAGGATAGTAGGAAACTTCATTGCGACCGTTAGGCATCTCTCAAATCCTCCTCTGTAATATTTCGGACAAGTAATTTGTATTCATTATCAGGGGCAGGTGTTATCAAGCGATTGTATACATCGGGATTTTTTGCACCGATTAAAGCACCTTTTTCGTTTCCAAAGATGACTAATGGAGTAAGTAAGTCGGGTTTTCTAACCTCTACACATAAATTTGGTGAAGTTGCTAGGTGTCTTTCTATTATTTGTATATATCCCTTTGGACGCTTACCAAATAATTCATGTTCATCAGCAATAATATAGGCCACCGCTTGGAGTATCTCGGAAACAGGATATCCATTATTGTCTCGATTACCATACAACAATTTTGAATGATCTTCTTTAAAGATATTCAATAGTAAATCTACTCTAGTATCCGAAACATCATAATTACGTTGCGATAACAACATATTTGACTCAATCTTTTCTATGATGTTAGAATATGTATCCTTACACAAAATAGGAAATGGACTCACTAAGTCTCCGAGATGTGAAAAACAATTGCATATTTTATCATACGGAGCATGCTCGCATCCCATTACGGCACAAAAATGCCTAAAATGCAAATAATGTCCTCCCCGAATAACATCCGGCAATCTTGCATCATCTTCTGCCGGGTGCACTGTTGATGGAGTAACATGAATTTCTCGTTCTTCACATGTTTCTGCTGAATGTGTTTGCCGCTGTAATCTTCGATTTTCAGCGACAGATTCTGCTTTTGTTCTAAATGCAAAAGCACCAAATTGAGCATATTGATCTAATAAGATGCGTAGTTTAAATCCTTTATTCCATTGACGATAATAAGGATCACTAGGACAATGAATATTAGGATGATTCCAATTCACTTGGTCCGGGATACAATTAATACTGTAAAGCAACCGGCATAAATCACATACAGATTTATAATTGTATCCTTTGATTTCAAAAGATACTATCTGATGTTCATTGGAAAATCTTCGTTGCGACTTCGCCATGCTTCCAATTGTATCAGCAAGTCCTGCAACAAATCGGCGTTTAAGATTATCATCTACCAACTCAGGAACAATCCTACTTATATCTGCATTTCCTCTAATTTCACCTTCGCAAACAATTCCGTAGCCTTCTAGTTCCTCTCGTACTAGCGAAGTATCTCCTTCGCACAAAATTATCCAAGTTCCACTAGGCGTTGTCTCATACTGAACCGAAAGGTCATAAATAGCTCGAAACATTTGTCCGACTTTCCTTAAGATATCACCGGCAATTTGTCCCGCGCGCTGTGGGTTATCGATATACGAGCCCCACTTTTTATATGGTAGACGAATTCTGAAGACATCTTCCGCATTTCCAAAAATACCTCCACCAATTATTAATCCAAGTAAATATGCTCTATCTGTATCCATAATTTCGCCCCCTCTTTATCTTTCGTTGAAAACTTGTTCCATAATCTCTTTTGCAATATTATATGCTAAAGTTACAGGAACCGCATTTCCAATGACCTTATACATTGACGTAATGTTTCGAGGAGTATCGGTTACAAATTTAAAACTATCAGGAAAAGTTTGTATGCGTGCTACTTCACGAACTGTATAGCGTCTATTTTCAGTTGGATGTATGATACCGCAATTCTCAGGCTGTGCAGAAGCTGTTATTGTTCCACAAATTTCATTGCGCGAAAAACGTCTGTAGAAATTAGGTGAATGATATTTCTTCATATCATCTCTAATCTTTTGAAAACGCGGGGCTAAATGTTCATATGGAACATCCTTCCATGATCCACCTTCAGGAATATAATTAATCATATCTAGTGCTTGCGGAGAAAAAGGCCAATCAACATTGTCAGACACACCTTCAGGAACATTTAAAACGTGACTAAGTGTTAAGTCATCTTTACTTTGTTTTTGCGGGAATTCAAATGTAACACCTACATCTTTACGAACACCAACGAACAAAACTCTTTGTCTATTCTGTGGCACACCATAATCAGCAGCATTAACTAGCTGATGGACAACATTGTATCCAACACCATTCATTTCTGACAAATCCTCAACAATAACCTCTGCTAAGTTACGTCCATCAATATATTTAGTTGAAAGTAAACCTTTTACATTTTCAAAAACAATTACTTTAGGCATTTTCTTTTCTATAATACGCAAACATTCTTTATAAAGCATCCCTCTAGAATCATGAACGCCTTTACGATTTCCCGCATTAGAAAATGGCTGGCAAGGAAATCCTGCTGTCAAAATATCTCCATCCGGAATCTCACTTTCATCCACGGACAATATATCGCGTTTATCTATTTCTCCGAGGTTAAGGGCGTATACCATTTGTGCATCCGCATCAAAATCATTTGCCCAAACAATATTAAACCCGGCTTTTTTGAAGCCAAGATCCATCCCGCCACATCCTGAAAAAAGAGAAATAAGACGAGGCGAATCAGGCAAAGCTGCAGACATGCGCTCGTGTTGAATCTCATGCGATTTAATCGTATTATTAGAGGTAGCTGCTATATATTCATCAATATCACAAGAACGAACCCTCCAAGAACGGTTACTAAGTTTTGATGCCTTTAAACTTCCTTTTCCAATTAGCCTACGTACAGTCTTTTCTGAAAGTTTTAAATATACTGCAGTTTGAGCAACGGTCAATAACTCTGTATTCATAATATTATTCCTCTCTAAACAACAAAATATTACACATAAATATTGTATCGTATTATACCGAAAATGTCAATCGTATATTGCAAAAATAGGAATTTGTTAGACAAGATTGGACACAACACCCGTAACTATTTATACGAAATCAAAAAGCATATGTATAATTTATATCTCCAATGGTTATATCGTTATAATATTTAACTAAAAATGTCCCACAAGTTATTTTTATTATATCATATCTTGTGGGACATTTATCGGACACTAAATTAAATATTATTGCAGCTTAATTGTAAAATTAAGGGAGAAAACACATCATTCACTGTCCTTTTTTACGGACACCTCATCTGGTAAAATGAAATCATAAAGGGAACGGAGGAAACAAAAATGTGTTATGTATTAACAGACAATAATTTTTTCATAGGCAAGGGGTTCAGAGGATGCCCTACTGCAGTAACAGCAAAGGAAAAAGCCTTTACATTTAAAACAGAAATTGCTGCCGACAATTTTTTAAGATGTATTCCAAATAACATTAAAAAATATAATTGGGAAATTTGCGATTTAGATGAAAGGATTGAAGATAATATGATGCCGGAAGTAAAGAAGTTTGGAAACCCAACAAAAACAACTATTTTAGAAGATGAAAATTTTGACATTTTCAACTTTTTTACAAATGTTGTTCAGGTAATGTCACAGTTAGACCGTTTTATTGCCAATATGGTGAGCAATGAACAAATCGTCGATATGAAAATTCTTGATGTGCGCCACTACATAAGAGATAACAATCATAGACTTAGTGCAATTCAAATGCAAAGGCTTGGATACTATCTTCAGGACCTCGAAAAGGAGCGCTATGACTATAAATCCAAAAGACTTATCGCATCAATGTTTGCAAGTAATATTGAAGCACTAAAGGATAAAAATAACATAGAAAAAATGAACGATGTGGTAACAAGTAAATATCGTCCAAAGGTATTGGATGATACGGATATCGAATACATTATCAACAAAAAAAAGGACGTTGCATTTATTGCATAATAGATTAGATAAATATCTATGGAAGTTTTCGGTTATTTACTAGTTATATGGATTGTAGGAGTTTTCCCTTGGGTTGGCGTTGCAATTGAATTAGTTGCTCTCATAGAGGAGGCGGCCATAGGAAGTTGTTTAAAAAAATAATTTTAGGTTGCAAATTGACACATTCTGTCAACCTGCTTAAAATAATAATTAAGGCAAGTGCACGAGCCAAAATTATTTTTGGAGGTCATTTTATGAATGGATTAAAATACATAAGAACTAGATGTAATTATAGTCAGAGAGCCTTAGCTGAAACATTAGGGGTCAGCAGACAGGCAGTAAACATGTGGGAGAATTCTAAGAAACTTCCATCGAAAGAACGCAAGGAAGATTTATGTACATTATTTGGACTCGATAGCCCTGATTTTTTCGGAGAATTAACACCGGAGTTATACGAAAATCTTAAAACACTTCCTACATACAAAGTTCCTTTTGAAGGAGATAGTGAAAAGTTTTCTTTTAAAAGTTACGAAGCTCCTGATTGGAAATTTTGTGCACAATATCGTCACGACAAAGGCGAAGAACAGCTTTCGTTAGATGACAAATGCGCATTAAAACGATTAGAATTCAAAAAACTTCTTGATGATATTTCTGATTTCGTTATACAAGACGAGGTAAAAAATTCATACAACAATTTAACTGCAATAAATCGAACTATGAGAATATTCAGCGGTGCGCTGGATTTGTCGAAAGAAGCCCGAATTAAGTTTCCGGAATATGTAATGGTTTATTATCATACTTTTTTTGCAATTTTAGATGCAATGAATATTTCTTTTGGGCTAGCAGAAAAAAGTGATATTATAAATCAAGATATTGATCCCGTTGCACAAAGATTATATGATTATAGAGATTTCACGATTGAGCTATCTGACTTTATTACGAAACACTTAGACACCATTTGTAATGAGGTCCAGAGCAAACGCGAAAATCCTCATGCAAATTATCGCAGGCGTACAAAAAAAATCAGCAAATATTATTGATTATTCTTTTTATCGTACATATTAATAGCAAACAGAAAACATCTCAAAAGGCAATACGAAAGACCGATGCAATATGCATCGGTCTTTTGCGTTAACTATCATAATTATTTTTTATGGTAGTGACAAGTTGATACAGTTCGGCAATCACGCTGTCAGGAGATATGATTTTCGCCTGTTTTCCAAAACTCATAATCCACGATAGAAAATGTGGACTGACTGCAACTTTGACATGGCAGATGAAATGTTCTTCGTCCTTTTTAACAATCGGGATATCCGTACCAAATCTGTCAAAGACTACGCCCACAAGTTCATTATCGAATTCAATTGAAACATCGGTTTCTTCGCCGCTGAACATCTGGAACATCGTCTTTGAATAGTTCGACAAATCAAATGGCTTGTCTGAAAGAACTCTGTCATCCTCTGTCAGTTCAATCATCTCCATTTTGTCAACACGGTAATGGGTATAGTTGTCGTACTTCTCTTTGTATGTAATGAGGTAATAGTTCTCGTCATCCCAGGTGAGCGCTATAGGTGATTCTGTATATAAACCGCCTTCTTTACGATACACCTTTTTCTTGTTCACATCAAGATTGAAATACTTAAAAGTAATCTGCTTATTCGCAGCAATAGCCTCGTGGATTTTATCAACATTATAGTAAATCTGTTCGTTGACTGTCTTTACTCGATTGGTGATAAAGACCTGTCTCTGTAGTTTTTTCGCATTCTCGTGACTGGTGAGTTTTTCAATCTTTGAAATAAGCTCCATACTCTTTTTGCGGGTAATGAACTTTGATGCTTGAACGCTGTCAACCAACAGTTTCAATTCAGGAAGTTCAAAATCACGGCTTGCTATGTAGTAATTGGTTGTACGAGTTTTGTTTGAGCAGATATCAAGTCCAAACAATTGCAGATATTCAAGGTCATCATAAATACTTTTACGCTCGGCAGAAATACCAAGTTTTGAAAGTTCAGCAATCATTTCAGGCACTGTGATTGTGTGCTCCTCGTCGGTCTGCTCCATCAGTATCTTTGCCAGATACATCATTTTTAGTTTTTGATGTGATAGTTTCATAGATATCTCTCCAATTATTTCTATTTGTTATTCCATAAAATATGTGTAAATTAATCCATATCTGTTGTTTAGTCTTTCTACCTCTGTTGGTTCGTAGACACGTTTACGCAATATAGGATCCCATTTCATAGATAAAGAGTAATCACTGTTGCATGCTGCAATATCATAATCATTACAAATTTCCCATATTCTGTCTATCTCTTCTTCCGAAATATCCAGCTCAACAATACAAGGTACTTTTTCAGCAAAGCCTAATGTAACAAGTGCTTCGTCTGTGATTACGGAATGAACATCCACTTTTATGGAATGTAGTTTAAAAAATTCCTGCATAATTTCCCATTTATCTTTGGTAATTTCTAATTTCATGAGCTTTCTCCGTTTCTACTCTTCATCCAGCTCATCAAGGAATTCGTCATATTCCTCGAAGTCGTCATCTGAATCAAAGATATCTTCACTTTCGTCTTCTGTGCAAGCCTTAAAGATATTGTATTCCAAAAACATATCCTGTGCATCTATTTTACCATTTCTATTCCAATCAAAAAATGCCACAATTAATCCCTCCACACACTATAATTCAGTGATTATTTCAAACAAAACTGCAATGATTATAAGCCAAAACAAACATCCGCAACCGCAGCCTCTTTTCCTGTTACCAGCCATTTCTTATACCCCCAGGCTGATTTTGCCTGATACCTTTTTATTCATAACCGTATTCATAAACACGCCCTTGCTGATGATTGCAAAGTAGCCATTGTATTCATCTTCATAATTTTCGGTTATGAGTTCAAGTGATTCCTTAAGCTGGAGCATAGCAGCAAATTCGTGCTTGCAGGCGCCACTACAGAAACAAGAACATTTGAGGTTTGAGATTTCGCCGTCTATGCAATCAAATTCGATTTCGTAGTTTTCACTGCCTTCTACAATGGCATGACCACGAATACCATCTATCTCAACATAGCCAACCCTATTTTCTATATAATAGTCGTGTCCACGGTCAGCAGCGTCGTGTGAAATCTTCATCTTTGACAAATCATCAAGCGAAAATCTGTTTGTATCATCATTACCGCTTACATATTCCTCATCGTTTTCAGGTGCTTTGAACCAGGTAAGTACTTTTGAAAAAGGAATTGCATTTGGGTCAAAGCTGACAACATGTGAACCCGCAAGATAAAAGTCGCCCTTAACATTGGTATCGATTACAGCGATAACTTTCTTGTAATCAGAAAGTTTAATCTTGAAGGAATAATTAACTTCTGTAACCTGTCCGCGATAGCCTTCAAGCTTACCTTCCACATAAACAAAGTCGCCGACCTTCAAGTCAAAGCTGTCATTGTAATATGCCCAGCCCATACCTCTGTGAGGAAAGTATACCTGAACAATAGATTTCTTGGGTTCTATAACCCCTTTACAAACTTCCATTGGTTTATTAACTTCAGGTTCTTTGTTTATTCTCGTATTAAAGCCGATAGGATATTTTTTCATAATGTTTTAACCTCCCAAAAGATTTATTCTTTTCTTTATACTCATTTTAGCAAATTGAGTGGGTGTTAAAACGGACAGTGCTTAATCAAAGTATAACATATTTATGAAACATAATCAATAGATTTGAAAAAATCACCCAAGCAATCATCATCTGATTGCTTGGTTAAGTATAGGTTTTAACTTGCTATCCTTGGGATAGTTATATATAAAATCGTCTGTAAGCATAAATTCGAGGAGCCATTGTTTTGGCACGATGTTTACATTACTGTTGAGTTTCACCACTTTAAGTTTTCCTTCCGATACCCACTTCCAAACGCAACTTCTTACACGGTCTGTTATCTTTGCTATATCGTCATAAGTCAGAGCATCGGGATATTCGCTCATTATCTCTTTGAACGATTCTTTTAATTTTTTCTTGTTAAACTTAGTTCTTTCCACCTCTGCTTGCGGTTTTCTTTTGAACACATCAGGCGGAATATCGGGGGATATTCCGCTTTTGATGTATGCAACCACATCTTTGGTGCGTATTTTGTACCTCCAAGTTGCTGAGTTCCGAATCTCACATGGAATGTATCCGTTCTGCAGAAGATATGCCAATCTCCGCTTTGACATATGCAATTCTATGCGGACATTGTCCATACTGATAAATTCTCCGTATGTATGACCGTTAATCTTCATATCCAATCACCTTTGCCATCATTTCTGCCGATTGCAGTTTGGTATCGTATTCTAAGTGAGCATAGATGTTTGCCGTTGTTGAGAAGTCTGAATGTCCGAGCCATTCCTGTATCTGCTTCATAGATATGCCGTTTGCCAAGAGAAGCGAAGCACATGTGTGCCTCAGGTCATGGAATCTAATCTTTTTTAAGCCATGCTCTTCCAACAGATGCCTGAAGTGATCTGTAACGAAGTTCGGCTTTATTATTCCGCCGAGGGGGTCCACGCACACATAATCCTTATACTCTTTCGAGTATGAGTTTCCGAACAATTTCATATATTCCTCTTGCTTTGCCTTATGCTCAAGAAGAATTTTCTCTACCGCAGGTATGAGAGGCATTGTTCTTCGGCTTGACTTGTTTTTCATTGTGTCATAGCCCACAATCTGAGTACCGCCGTCTTCCTTTTCCTCTTGCATTACCTTATGCCATATATTGATACGCTTTGCATCGAAGTCTATGTTGCTCCACTTAACACCGATTACCTCACTTCGTCTTAAGCCGTAATAGGCGGCAAGGGTTATTGGAACATAAAGCTGATCATCTTTCGCCACTTTCAAGAGTTGATTCAGTTCTTCCTTTGAGTAAAATCCTGCATAATATGCATTCTTCTTTGGTCTTTGGGATTTTGCACATGGGTTTGCAGTTACCATATCATTTTTGAAAGCATACTCAAAGGCTACCATGATAAGCCCTCTGTATCTGATTGCAGTGTTTGTCTTGCAACCGTCTAATAGTATGCTTTCACATAATTTGTTTATATGGGTTGCCGTCACTTCGTCAATCTTTAATTTCAGCGGTTCGAAAAATGCTTTAATCCGTCCGTCAACCATCCTTTTGTAATGCATATAGGTGGTTTGAGTTACATTATGCCTTGCGATTTTTAAGTAGTCATACAGAAACTGTATGAAGTCCTGCTTGTCCGAACCCTTTTCGTCCTGTGTTTCAAGCTCTTCCTGAAACTTCAGTATAATTTCAGGAAGCATTCTTTGTGCCTTTCGCTTGTTGTCCTTTTCAGCAAGCCCTGTTGATATCCACTTGACCTTTCGTTTGCCGTTTTCGTCCTTGTAGTTTAAGAGTGCATACAGCATACCGTTTTTTGTTTGTATACTACCTGTTACTTTTATCATATTATCTCTCCTTTCCGCGGTATAGTGTACCGCTTGTCAGCAACACACTATACCACAGTTTTTTGAATATATCCAGCTATTTACCTAATAAAAATTCAACAATTTTTACCTTGGCAAATACATACTTTCTGCCAACCTTTACAGGCGTGATATGACCTTCGTCTATCATCTTGTAAAGAGTCTTTGTAGATGTGCCGAGCATCTCGCACACTTGCTTTGCATCAAGTGCGTCAGGATATTCAGGAAACATCATCTGCATATCCTTGAATGTCAATTCAAATTCACCTCCATTACCACATTGACATTCCTTCGAAACCTTGGTCTTCTTCTATATCCTCGTCCATTTCCTCTTGCATCATCTGATGTTCTTCGACAGTGGCGTCTATCACATCATCGCTTAGCTCATCCTTTGGAATTTCCATAAGGCATTTTGCAAGTACGATTGCAACTGTTACACCGACCGCCGTCAGAGTCATGAAGCTTTGTAAGTCTTCATCCTCTTCATCATCTTCTGTCATTTTGGAAACGCTTTTTGCGAGATTTAAAAGTATCTGATTGGCCTCGCTTATATTAATAATGGTACGCTCTTCTTGTCTATGTGTAAATTCCCAACCCGTATCTTTCTCCTTGACTTTCGTCTTTCGGTAGTCAAATTCGAGTTGCATATTTTCTTTCAAAAACCGTTCATCATGAAGGTTGTCATCACGGACTTTTAGTCCGTCAGGACATGTGTATGTTATATTTTTTCGGCTGTCAGTCCACTTGACTTCATAGCCTTTGTCCTCCATGAATTTCGTGAACTCATCTTTAGAATTGCAATTTCTCATTGCTTCGTTGATGGTTCGCATCAAGCTACCCTTGACTGTCTCGCCCCGAAGACTTGCTCGGTATTCTCCGCGAGACATTGACTTGATTTTATAGTTAGGTTCGCTCTTTTTCAGAACCGACAGTCCGTGATTCAAACACAGTCCGTCCGAGTAATCTCTGATTCTGAAAATTGATTTATTATCAAGATGGAGTTTCTTACCTGTCTCTTGACTCACGCTGTTAATAATCAGGTGAGAGTGCAGGTGAGCTCTATCCATATGAGTTGATACGACCACTTCAAAACCTTGAAAATAATCAGCTAGTTCCAGAGCAATTTTGTGGGCATGCTCAGGGCTTAAATTTTCGTCAGGCTTGAAGCTTTGAACATAATGATAATACATTCTTCCTTCGTTCTTTCCTGCCAAAGCTTTTGTCAACATAAACTGCTGATACGCAAGTTCAGGCTGACATCTTACGCCCGATACTAAAGCCTTACCGTTTGACATCTCAGTCTTCTTACGATCCATTACATACCGCAAACAAAATCCCATAGATTTTGCAGACTGAGCTCGTTTAATTTTAGGAGTACAAACTGTCGCCATCAGTTTTTCACCCTATTCATAAGTTCGGTAAGGACGGTATAGATTTCAACCAATTTCATATAAGTTGGTTTCAAATCTACGACCTCCAGATTCATCAATTTTGCCCTTGTTGTCAGCTGAGTTAAGTTGTTGCCCACTGAAAGCAATTCTTTCATAAGTTCCCGCACATCATTCACAATGATAATCTCTTTGTCAAAACAACATTTGACTATGAAATCAGTCTTTGAAAGATTTGAATTCTTTGCTTTCTCATTAATCATTTTATGCTGTTCTTCGGTGACTCGGAAAGCAATTGATAGCGGTTTTCTACGCATTTCATTTCACCTCTTTCTGTTAATTCTATATGTAATAAATTCTTCATTTCGGCTATCGATTTTTGCGAAGTGGGTCCGGGCTTCCGCCCGATTTCGCTCCGCTTTAGCGGTGCGATTGCGCATGGCAGCAGTCGCTTTAGCGACAGCGTATAGCCAGGCGCTCTGCTAGCCTCTCCTAAGGAGAGGGAAACAAAAACCCAAAATGTATAGCCACTTAAAAAACCTTGATTTTCACCCCCTCTAAAAAGATTGTTACAATTCGGATACAATCATCAACTCCTTTCTCGAAACAGTTCTATGACAGCATGACAGCTATGACGGATTATATGGCACATATCACATCTGTATCTTCATCTTAAACGGAATGAATTCTTTATCAGCTTCGGCATCTGTTTCGAAATTCACAGTGGTATTATCTTCATCGACTTCCGCAGTTTTATCATCAAATTCAGTTTCAGAATTTGATTCGGTATCTGAATTTTCTTCGGCAGAATCGTTTTTAATTCTGTCGGGAGCGAACCAAAGTTTCTGTGTCCTTTGATACATATCACGCACGGATTCATAATTGATTTTGAAGTCTTTTAAGAATTCTTTGTTGTCCGCCAGTTTTTTACCGAGAATTGGAGCCGTGAACTCCACATTGCACACCTCTTTTATGAGTTTACAAAGCTCGGTTGCCGTTCCTGAAAATGGTCCTGACTCATCTAGTAACTTAGTTATAATTTCAACCATTTTCATTCCATCACTGTCTTCAACAGAATCAGAAATCTTTTCCCAGATATGAGTACCAAACCCAAATCTAAGTTCGATTTCACGGATGTCAGTATCACGTCCTTTACAATATAAGATTCCGTATCCTTTTCTCTTTGGGAAAGTATACAAAACAAAAGTTGTATCGGCTCCGCCGGCAAGAGCAGTTGAACCCGAAATCATATTCTGAGGACTGCTGTCATGCATCTTTCTTAAGTGATGAACAAGTATGATGGTAATGTCCAGTTCCTTTGCAAGTTTTTTCAGATAATTCATCTCTGCATACTCACAAGCATACGCGTTTCCGGCGAACTGTTCTCCTCTTATTAACTGAAAAGTATCAACGATTACGAGCTTGATTTCAGGTTCTTCCTTGACGATTTTCTTTAGGAAAACATCGAATCCGTTGTCCATATTTGGTGCATCATACATAAACAAAAGATTGTCTGTATCGCATCCGGGCATGCCCTCAAGTCTGTCCTGAATACGATTTTCCGTGTCCTCCAAACAGAAATAAAGAACCTTACTCTTGTTTGTTTTAAATCCCCACAGGTTATTGCCGTTTGAAACACAAAGCGCAAGCCAAAGCGAGAGCCACGACTTACCCGACTTAGGGTGTCCCGCAAGAAAATGAACGCCTTGCGATATAAACTTCTCTACCACAAAGTTAATCGGTTTCTTTTCTTTCTTCATCAGTTCTCCTGCTGACACAGGTTTTGTTGTTAAATTAAACATTTAGATTCCTCCAATCTTTTTTAAAAAAATTCAAAAAAATATCTCCCACAGCGCCTTGGGATATTCATTATAGCGCGGTGAAAAATCCGCGTCAACGCACTTTTTAACATTGCAGCCAAATTGCAGCGAAAGTGCAGCGCGTGTGTAATATAACTATGGTTTTGTAATAAAAGTGCAGCAAAAGAAAGTTTTTTGAGCATAAAAATAGCCGATGCGAAAAATTCGCATCGGCTGCTGTTGTTTGTATTCGTTTTAGAAAAGTTGTCCCGGAAGTTTCAGTTTTTCTTTATAAGGGAATTTTTTATCAAATCCCTCTGCTTCTTCCTCAGGGAACAGATATACCTCTGGTGGTCCGTATTCTCCCGTTATGCCGCTTAAATATCCAGGGATTAACTCTTTGCACAGAAAGAATGATGCGTCAGCACCTTCAGGCAGTCCATGATAACGGAGTCCAAATTCACTTGCAAAGGTAAATCCACTTTTACCATAGAAGTTAATATTCCCTTCAAAACACACTGCACCAAAGCCAAGTTCGGTAGCTTTCGCGATTGAATAATCAAGCAAAATTTTACCATAACCTTGTCTTTTAAGCTTTGGTGTAATGCAAATAGGTCCCATTGTGAGAATCGGAATATTTCTTCCGTCATCTGCTTTGATATTTGCTTTTACAAACACATTTTGCCCGATAATTTCGCCATTCTTTTCCATAACAAAATCAAGCTCTTTGACAAAGTCAGGATGTTCCCTTAACCGTGTTATGAGATAGTGCTCCATACATCCGGGGCGGTATACATTCCAAAAAGCCTCACGAATCAAGTTTTCTACCACAGGGTAATCTTCTTTTCTTTCCAAACGAATTAAATAGTCATTTTTACTCATTATTTTTCTCCTCCTGATAATTGTTGACTGCAATGTTGGGAGGCTTGTGCGGATATTATTTACACAGCCTCCGGCTATGCCACAATATCCAAGGTGTTGTTTTTCTTCAAACAGCAATTCTCCTTAAAATAAAATATATAATCAAGCCTTTCGGCGTGATTTCATCTGATATTCAAACAATCCATGTTTACTACAATAAAAATAAATCTTACCGCCGTACATTTTGGGAAAACGCACTGTGCAGTCTTGCTCAGGATATAGTTTTATCGTAAGCACCCTATCAAACCTTACATATGACACAAAGCTTATATAATGTTCCTTTGTCATTGCGTGATTAAATTCAATATAGAAATCGTCCTCGATTTCAGAAATGTTGATTGTGTGCTCATCGTCTGCCGAAACTGCCGTTAAAGCTTCAAGTTGTTTACCGCAACACACAACCTGACTGTTGCCTGTTCCTTGCATAAAGCTTCCGCAATGGGGACAGACATAAAATTTTGTTCTTTTCATATTATTAGCACTCTCCAAATTCTGCTCCAGGTCGCCTGACAGAATGGTTTTCTCACTCACACCAAGAATATCAGCCAAAGCTGATACCGTTGACACATCAGGAAATCCATGTCCCGTCTCCCATTTTGAAACTGTCTTTGGCACAATACCCAACTTGTCGGCAACTTGTTTTTGTGTCAGCCCCTTGGCTTTTCTTAAATCGCAAAGGAGTTTTCCGTTTTTATTCAAATCCATTTTTCTTTACCTCCACAATTTAAGTATAAAGCAATAATATGAAATGAACAATCCACTATCCGTACACTAATCAACGTTTCTTATAAATCACAAGCTCAGGATCAGCACAATTTTCTCCATACTCGGCAACAAGCAAGAAATCCATACCTGCTACCAATCCAAAACATTTTATAAGTTCTCCGTCATTAAATTCACACTCAACCTGATTACACAGATATATTTCTTTATCATCAAGCAATTTTACCTCATAACCGCTTGGCATAGGGTATGCTATATTTACATAAGAACCGTTTATTGGATACAAATCTTCTATTTTAGGCATACCAGAAATATTAAGACCATTAAATTCACCAATCAATGTCTGTTTTAAGTCGTTATACTTTTCTATTCCACCTAATTTTATGTACTTGTAAATAAAACACTCTTTGCCAAAGGGACAACCTTTTGATTCGGCACAACCTTTACAATTATTACTTGTTCCAAATCCACAATCGGCACAATTGGCACCGCAAATTGATTTATTCATTTTTATCCTCCGATTTTTTAAACATTCTTTCAAGTTCAGGACCGGTATATTCACGATTTAATCTGTCTGCATGGATTTCACTTTCTACCGGATACCAATCCTCATAAATTTTATCTGAACTTTCTGAAAATTTATTCAGTTTATAACACTGAATAATAAAATACGCACCGCAGTTTTTGCATCGCACAAGCTTTCTATACCCATCCTTACCATCATCCCAACGGTACAAAAACCACCTTATACTTCCATCAGGATTTTTAGGCTTTGGCTCGTATTTTTTTATCAGTTCAAATTCTTCATTCTCACAGCATTTCATTTCTTTTTCCTCGGGCAAGAATTTTTTCAAACTTACTTTCTGGCAGTTTTTAATTTTATTTTATGTCTGCTCCTCCGAATATGCAAAAGCCGTTTATTTTAAGGGTTACACCATCTTTATCGACAGGCTTTATCACTCTTTTATCGCTTATTCCTCCGAAGAGACAGAATGTATTAACTTTTACATTCACATTTTCAGGCACAATAATATCAGCACCGCCAAAGGCACAGAAAAGGTCAAGCTGACTTCCATCCTTTATTTTTGCATCTGTAAGATTGCATTTTGCACCACCAAAAACTGCTCCGATTTTTGCTACCGTAATTTCTTCGTCGGTAAAATCTATGGTTTGTGAACTGAATGCTGTCACACTTTCCTTTTGTCCTTTTTCTGCATTCTCAATCTTCTTTTGGGGAGAAGCTGATTTCACAATCAGCTTAATACCGAGTAAAATAATGATAATCGGCACAGAGAGCTTAAAGCCGATTGCGTATTCAATTACGCCTTGAGCAGCCAAAAGGAAATATATTCCAAGAAGCAAACAAAAAGCATTCCAGATTTTATCTCTGCTTGTTATAAGACCGCTTATAGACGGTACGATAATAAACAGTGCCCACCAACCGTCAAAGGATATATTCATATCTATTACATCAAAAGCACCTAAAATATAGATGACACCACACGCAATTAAAATTGCTCCTATAATAATTCTTGTTAAGTTTTTCATTATTTCTTACCTCCGTTTTTTTCAGGTTTACCTGTTTGAATTTTTTTAGTGTCTGATTTCATCATCATAACAGCTCCGACAAATTCACGAGTCAACATGTCCGAAATCTGTTCTTCTGTATACTCATATACTTTCATTGCAGACAGAGTTGCAAGTCCAAAGGTAAATATCCATACCTGTTCAAAAAGCATTCTTGCCTGCTCAACACCTAACCCATAGTCTTTTGAAATCACATCTACACAGGTATCTTCGACTGTTTTAAGTCCTTGCACTGCTTCGGGATTTTTGTGCATAAACAAAAACTCGAAGAGCTTTGGTTCTTTCGTAGCAAAAGAAATAATCTGCATACCCATCTGCTTAAACGCAGGTGTGTAATCGGTAAAATTCTTTGAATACTCCTTAAACATTTCAACACCTGCATCTGTTACTGCATTTTTCAAATCATTCATATTTTCAAAAGCAGTAAATATAGGTCTTGAAGAAGTACCAAGTTTTGCTCCTAAATCTCTTGCAGTCAGGGAGTCCACACCTTGCTCTCTTACCATATCAAGAGCAACCTTTACAACCTCTTCCTTAGTATATTTTGGCTTTGGGGGCATTTCCATCATCCTTTCAAAGTCGTTACGCAACATTCGTTGCATAACATTTGTTTTATTATAACTTATAATCTTTTGCTTGTCAATATCTATTAACGAAAACAGCCGATGCAAACGCATCGGCTGTTAGTGTTTTTATAGTTTTATTTTTCTACCTCATACGGCCAATCAATGATTCCGCCAAACTCTTTTACATTGGTGTAGCCAAGTTTGGAAAGAGCTTCGGCTGCGATTTTACTTCGTCTGCCAGATCTGCAATATACTAAAATCAGTTTGTCCTTATCAAGTAACATTTCTTCTGCTTTATTTTCAATTTCGGTATATGGAATCAGGATTGCATTCGGAATGTGTCCCTCGTCAAACTCGTCTTGTTCTCTTGTATCCAAAATGATATGTTCTTCGCCTGAATCCATTATCTTTTTGGCTTCTTCTGCCGTAATTTGTTGGTACATTTCTTTTTCTCCTTTTTCTGAAACAATTATAGATGTCGGTCCGTCCGCTCCGCCGATAATTCCGATACTCGTAGCATCTCCGCATGCGGTAAGCAGTACGCAAAGTAAGACGGATATAATACACAATATTTTCTTCATAAAATTCATTCTATTAAATCCCTTTCTAGTGATAGATCAAAGCGCCTTTCCACCTGATACCTTTATGACTTGTCCCGTAATCATTCGTGCCTGCTCGCTTGCTAAAAACAAAATCGTTTCGGCAATGTCACAAGGCTCTATCAGTTTACCCATAGGAATCAACGGAATGACTGCATTTTCCAAGTCTTCATCAATCCATCCTGTTTGTGTAGGCCCCGGTGCAACTGCATTTACAGTAATTTCATATTTTGCAACCTCAAGAGCAATACTGCGTGTAAGCGCCTCTAATGTTGCTTTGCTTGCTCCATAGGTAATCTGTCCTGCAAAAACTTGCGATGCATCGGTAGAAAGATTGACAATTCTGCCGTAATCTGTGCGGTGATTGATAAACTCTCTTATCATCAAAATACTTCCCCTGACATTTACAGCAAAGGTATCATCAATCACATTTTGAGTAACTTGCTCTATTGTATCAATGCCTTCCATATCACCATCTGCAGCATTATTAATGAGTATATCAACTCTTTTATACTTTTCCAAAACCTTTGCATAAATTTCCTTTACGGCGCCCTCACAGGAAATGTCGCTTTCTAAAATGAGATAGTCTGCACCCATTTTTTTGAGCTTGTTCTCTACATCATCGCTACCTCCTGCATTTGCCTTAAAATATCTGTCTGCACCATTTTGGTTGGTCTTGCTTTCATCAAACTCCCGCAGAATTTTCTTATACACCAAAACAACCTTTGCTCCTTCACGAGCCAAGGCAAGTGCTGTTGTTGCACCAATGCCCCATGGGTTGTTTGCTCCTGTAATAATAGCTACTTTATCTTTTAATCCGTAATCAATCATTTTTGTTACCTCATCAAATTCTTATTTATCATTTACAATATAACATAATTCCCCAATTGCAGCAATAGTTGCTATGATACACACAACCGCCAAACTGTATTTTATTTCAATAAACTGTAATGTGGGCGGCAGAAGAAATAATAACAGTCCCGTAATTTTATTCATCACAGTATGCAAAGAGATTAACTTTTTCGTATAAGCAAAACCCAATATAACATTAAAGATTTTAATAATTGCAATTACAACAATCCATACCCATATCCATTTTGGAATATGAATTACGGGCAAAAATTTAATAAGTGTCACTGCAAAGAAAATAAAATCTGAGGTGGTATCGAGCCTTGCCCCAAATTCGCTGACAGAATTTGAAATCTTATTTCTTTATCACTTTTTTGCACCATGTGCGTTTGTTGCACTTGGGACACTTTAAATAACGGGTAGTTCCCATATGCATCGCATTAAGTGCCTGCGTATAGGTAGGCACAATCTCGTGACCGCAATTTTTGCATTTATATGCACCCACACCGACTTCAAGCTTTAATGCATAGAAGCACGGTATCAAAAATACAACGCAAATACCAAGAATCGTGACAAGTTGCCACACTCCTTCGGGTATCAAGAATGTAGTAATAAAGAGACCTGCAATTAGCGCTGTAATACTTACGGTCATAATTACCCACATAGAAGACCAGATTGTTTTGTTCTTCTTCTCTAATTCGTTTGCCATTTCAAGCAAAATCTGTTCGTTTTTTTGAGTACTATTTTCAGCAATCCATTTCTTTGACCAATCAAACAATGTTTCTGCCATCGAATTAAAATCTACCATTCCGCCATTTTTCAAATTTAAAAAGGTATTGATAATAGCTTGTTCGTCAGGATTTGCGACTGTGAGCAATTCTCTCTGATGTTTAATATAATTTCCTGTTTGCTTAAAGACAATTGCCTGCACAACAAAAGATGCCGATTTATATAGACCTCTCAAGATATTTTCGCTCTTTTCGTGAAGCATATTATGAACGCATCCGTGAAAGATATTGCAAGCACCAGTTTTGATTGCTCTGTTTATAGCGTTTTCGTCAACAACAGCCATAACTTCATCAAGACTTCCCTTGATTGGTGTGGTGTCATGGCAAAACTGGAAGAGGTCAGATGGCTCCCAGTTCATAATATCGTCTTTACCAGAGAGAAAACCACAAATAAGTTCTCTGTGCGGAAGAGTATTAAGCATTTTGTTATAGGTTTGAATATCCATAGCAGACAATTCATCCAAAATTACAACAACATCAATATCGCTTGTTTCTGTTGCTTCGCCACGACCATAACTGCCTTGCAAACCGACAAACCATACACGATTTTCAAATGTATGATTTAAATTCTGTAAAAAGTCATTCATCCAAGTAGTAATATCCACCATTCAAATCACCTCATTAACTTCAATTTTTCTGACAAAACATTAACTGCATATATAGATTATGATTTTTTCTGATATATAAAGTAGCAAATCCAATAAATTATCACAAGAAGGCAGACAGAATATGCTACCCATTTTGCTGCTTCGTGAATACCTATAAATGACAAAACAATTACTGCAGCACCTAAAATGAATGTATATACAGCAAATGCGGCACTTTTTGCCTTATGAATAATCGAAATATTTCTTTCATCTGTTTCAATTATTTGTTGTTTTCTGATTGTATCTTCATCTTTTGTAATTATACGATAATTTCTGATACGGACAAGTCCCATTAATATCATCATAAAACCAAAGGTCGAAATAAAATCATTCTCTGTTTTAGTTATAAATGTTCCAACTATAAACATTACTCCAAGTACTATATACGTAATTGCAACGTTTAATCTTGATCTGAGTTTCTTTTTATAATCCATGCTTAATCCTCCTCAAAAATAAAGACATCTTCAATCTTCATATCAAAATATTTTGATATTTTATGAGCCAGTTGCAGAGAAGCTATATACTTTCCGTTTTCAAGCGAAATAATAGTCTGTCTTGTAACATCAACTGCTTTTGCCAAATCATCTTGTGTTATTTTTCTTTCTTTTCGGTATTCTCGTATTTTATTATTCAAGAAATCACCTCCATATATAGTAAAGCGCGCTTTACATTTTCATTATAGCATCAAATCTTTGAAATGTCAAGCGCATTTTACATTTTTGCAAAAACAAAAGATGTGACCGAAGCCACACCTTGATTTGCATGTATTGTATTTCCTCATTAAAATTAGTTTTTCTTAAAGTCATAAAGCCCTGCTGTTTCTTTGTTTCTGTATTCGTGCTTTTCGTAATAGCCGATGAGTGTGCCGTCATCATCACGAAGAGCGACCATATACACATCCTTATTTTCCTCGTCATTGCGATAGGTGTATATGATGTTGTTATCCTTGCTTTCGCGAAACCACGCAACCACCTTGTCTATCTGCTCATTAGCCTTTTGCGGATGGCAGGCTTTAATGCTTTTGCCCGTCAAATCCTTATGATAACGCTCTATCGCAGATGGATTCATATACACGATTATATCATCCATATCACAAACAACCACAGGGGCAAGGTCTTGGTCCAATACGCTTTTTAATAATTTATAAAGTTTCATCCTAATACCACCTTATTTCAATCGATAATAGCAAGTAGACTTGCCCGAGCCTTCACGCTTTAGCTCTCCTTCGCTTACCATTTTACGAAGTGCCCCTTCAACGGAGCTTATGCTGAGTGACGGACAGAGTTCTCTGATATCCTGTTTGGTAAAACGCCCCACCTTATTCAGTGATGCCTTTCTTACCATTTTGATTGCAGGAAGTTTTTCTTCTACGATGGAAAATCTGTCTTCAAAGTCTTTATATGCAGCAAGGATAGTACCGAGGATATATTTTATAAAAGGTGTTGCATCCTCGCATCCCTCATGCCAACCATCCTGAGATTTGTTAAGGGAATCGTAGTATAAATCTTTATTGTTTGCAATTTTAGCTTCAAGCGAGATGTATTTACCAACATAAAATCCGCTTCTGTAGAGCAACAAGGTGGTAAGCAGTCTTGACATTCTTCCATTACCGTCATTAAAAGGGTGAATGCAGAGAAAATCGTGAATGAATGTCGGAATTGCAATCAATGGTTCAAGTTCGAGATTACCGATAACTTTATTATATTCTTCGCAGATTTTATCAAGCGCTTCTTCAGTTTCATACGGAGCAAGGGGGGTGAACAGAACCTCTGAATGTCCGTCGGGATAAGTTGCGCTTATATAATTTTGCACACTCTTTGTTTTGCCTGCCATAGGGTTATTCATATGAGTGTACATAATCTTATGGAGCTGAAGGATATAGTTTTTTGAAACAGGAATTGCATCAAAATTCTCGTGGATGATATTAAGAGCATCTCTGTATCCCGCAATTTCTTGTTCATCACGGGTTCTGGGAGTTGTCTTTTCTGCTACAAGTTGTTTAATACGGGTATTTGTCGTAACGATACCCTCAATTGCATTGGAAGATTCTGTGCTTTGTACCTTTGCGATTTCCACAAGCTTTTCAAGCTCTTCGGGGCGTCTTTTCAGATAAAGGTCCTGCTTGCCGACTTCTTTATATATGCTAGCTACAAGACCGAGAAGTTCGGAATCCCATTTATGTTCTTTGATTATCGAATAATTAAATATTCTCATGCCCTTAATCTCCTTTCTTTCCCTTAAATACTATCATATATTAAGGGAATTGTCAATGTTTTAAGTAAATTTCCCCTTATTTATTATTTGTTTTTAAGGTAAAGTTATTCTGCAAAACTTCATCTTACACTTTCTTTTACTTAATACTTGCGCATTATTGCAATTGTACCAGTCAAGCAGACACAAAACATTGAAAAGTGTAAAAATATATGGTGCATTATTATTGAAAAGTGTAGAATTCACTTTTTTATCACAAAATTCCCGCTATTTTAATCTATAAAATCACATTTTTCCAGTCGATATGAGGGTGTTATATCACAAAATTCCTTTTTTGTATTCTTGTGATTCCCTAAAAACGAAAAAAATTTTTGCATTTAATATTTTGATTTATAGTCCATATATAGTAAATGTCAAGAGTGATTTATATTCTCTTTTTTCTAACATTTTTCTAGCACTTTTCTAGCGAAAACCCAAAAAAGCTATCTAAAAGTGGCAATACGAAATTTGTGAGAACAGCAAAGGCTTTGAAGGATTTTAACCCCTCAAAGCCTTGATTTTATGCGGTTTTTATCGCTTTTTAAGTTCCTTTAACTTCCGCTAATTTACTCTATCTGAAAACACTGTCTAACAGCTCGAAATGCAGTAGGTCGTTAATAGCGGCGCCAGAGTTCAAATCTCTGCATCTCCGCCAAAAAGCGTGATGACATTAAAATCATCACGCTTTTTCTTTTAATTTTTTATTCTATTATCTGTAATTATTCCGTATAAGTAAGATGGTCCTTGAAAACCTGCTTTTTTAAATTTTGAAACAGTAGGCTCCTTAACCAACAGTGCATTCTCAATATCTTTCTTTGGTATAGACCAATTTGTATTATGTAGCCTGATATATTCTCCATCAACATGAAAGTCATAAGGAATTCCTGTTACAGTTTTAAAAGTTTCACCAGAATGTCTTTTAATGTTTTCCCATATATAATCTACATTTTTAAATGATAACTTCATTGTATACCTCCTCAATATTTATTATTAAAAAATATTCCCCTCACTAATCCAAAAAGAAATCCACCTATAAATAGACCGGCTCGTCTTCCTTTTTTCACCATATATCACCATCCATTAAACAATTTTAATCATTTTCTACATAGCAATATTCAACATCTGTTGTCCCACAGTTGGAACATCTGAAAGGATCTACATACGCCGATTCCATAAATGCAATTTGAGCAACGTTATTTCTATGTGTTCTAACGCTATGTAAACGCCATGTGTTATCAAATTTTGCCATACTTATTTCTCGTTTAAGACGCTTGCTTTCACGGACTTCTTTTTTTCTGGTATACCAAACGCTTCCACATCTTAAACAAGTACATTCAATTTCTTTTGATTTAAAAAATCCCATATACAACACCTCATATATTATTTAAGGCAATATAAATCCCAATTATCGTTCTTGTAAAAAACGCCGTTTTCCCAAGTTCCAACTTCAATTTCTTTGCTTGAACCTTTTTCACATGTGTACACTGTACCATTATATGGATAATTTTCTCCAAGGCACTCATACATACCATCGCGAAGAAAAGAAAACAGACGTGGTTTTTTCAAAAATTCAATACCTTTGTTCGTTCTATCATAGCAATAATCAGATGGTATGACACTGCCACTATTTGTTCCAAAGCGTGCACCCAGCAATTCATAAAGTTCTTTTAAACTGATTTTATAATGTAATCCATATTCAGAAATTATTTCATCAACAACTGTTTTCATTTGTTCATTTATCGTCATTTTATCAAAGCTCCTCTTCTTTTCAAAAACAATATATTTTTCTTCCAAATTAACCTCTACAACCTCGTAATTAACGCTGAGCCAACTAAGTGCAATAGAATGGCTTGTTGTATTCGCCCAAAATGCTCGATGTGTAGAAGCGGAGTCAGGTAGTTTAAATTTAAGTATATTTTCTATTTCAGCGTAAGACAATTTAATATGCGATTGATTGCTTTCGTGAAGATAGTCCGATAAAAAACGATATTTTTTACTACCAGTAGGTAATTCAGCCTCATTGGTTTGCGGAGTTGTGACAGAATTTTCTAATTTCGCAACCCTCTCCTCTAAAGTCACAATACGGTTTAATAGATCAATTATAATTTTTTCATATTCCATAAAATCTCCTCCTTAATATGAGTTCATTATAACATCAGTTTTATTTTATGTCAATATATTTTTATGACTTTTTGAAACATTTTATGACTATATGATTGTTTTTTCTTTTTATTCTAAAAAACGGATGTAGTACTTTGCTTGTTCAGCTTAGTAATACACCCGTTTATTTAATTTTGCTAACACGCCCTTTAACAGCCGTATTATTTGCGAGTTAATGCCTTGGGTGGTGTAACTACCCTACTCGAGAGAGTTTGGTCTCACAACCCCTTTAACAGCCGTTGCAACTCGGCCTCAAAATTGATTTTAAATGCTATCAAGCACATTCATAACACGAATGCCTTTTCTTTTTGCATAATCAACCGTATTTTTGGTGCCACTCTTTTGACCATTAAACACAGCTATTACAATATTTGACCTGTCAACCATCCATTCATTTCTGACCTGATAGCATCCGGTAAAGTAATGGTCATTGATTTCTTTTACAAGGTCAGCATTTTTGATTATCTTGTTAAACCTCATCTTTTCTGTCATGCCGCGCCTGCTCTCAAAATTTGGGTGTGGCAAAGCGCATATTAGATGTATGTCCTTGTTCGTCTTCTTTCTCTCGAGCACAATCTCCGCTGCCCATATATCCGTTCCCATTGCCATACCTGTTATAAAGGTTACATACCCATCTGCAATAGCCTCGTCTATCGCTTTTTCAAGTAACGGCTTAATATCTTTTTCGCTAAGCTCCATTTTGTCAGGACGATGACCTGTAAAACAACATCTGTGTAATCTTAATTCTTCTTGTTTCAAAATAATTACCTCTCATGATTATTGACCAATATCACGGACAATATTTTTCTTGATTATATCATACAATATAATTAGTTGCAACCAATACTGGTCAACTATGAATTGTGAGGTGTAATCTATGGAACAGAAAATAAGACGTGACCGTAATATGGGAGATAATTTAAGAAAACTTCGACTCGACCACGATATATCACAAGAAAAACTTTGTGCTGAACTTCAACGCCGTGGTTGTGATATTGGTCGTAGTACTTATGCAAAATACGAAGCAGGCGAACTCAACATCCGTGCAAGTGTAATTATCGAATTAAAGAAAATCTACAACTGTTCATACGATGACTTTTTCGAAGGTCTTGATGTTAATATCTAAAGTGAACGGAGCTACCAATCGGCGGCTCCGTTTTTGTTTTATGTTTTGAGTCGTTGTCAACGTTTCAAGTTTTAAGGCATATTAAAAGACGATTGTAATTCCGTCATCCGAAATACAATCGCCCTCTTCTATCGTTTTCCTTGCTGTCAGCAGTGCGTGCTTAACATAAATCGTATTAAGTTGTTCTCGTATCATTTGGGCATCAGCCTTTTGCTCTACCAACCTGAATACTTCCATAAATACATCGCTCTCAATGTTGTACTTCTCGCCACACATAATCTCTTCTAATGTGTATCTCGCCATCCGTGTCACCTCCTTTAGTAACACAAACAGTATCACAAGATAGTCTGGGAGTCAACGAAGGAATTTAATTATCATCAAATAATGTGAGTTGGTTATCTTTAAATGACTTTACTTCCCTTTCCTTAATCACATCATCACTTCCAACCTCGCCGAAAAGTAATGGAGATGTCGGATTGTGCATGTTAAAGTTTTTTTCAACAGTTTTGTTGCTATAATTTGCATAACAATATTTACATCCATTTTTACATGTATTATAACCACCAATATCTATACTGGCTACACACCCACATTCAGCCCTTTGATTTTTATCTTTATCTATTTTCAATTTTTGACCTATAATTCTTTCGAATAATGTGCAATCAATACAATGTCCACGTTGTATTCCAAAGTGCTCTAAACTAACTTTTTCAGCACATGACTCTACAACAATATGATTATTGTTCGCAATTTCAACAATTCGTTCTGCTAATTCATACATAAGTTCTTGTTCGATCGGAAAAAGTTTTAAATCTTTAAGGCTATCTTTTTCTCAGGTAGCGGATCGTCGGGATACACCTGACAACCGAAAACTTCTTGTGAAATATCGTAAATTTTCATTACTTAATTCTCCACTGCAAATTAAAGTTTAATATCATTGCAAACCTGTATAATTTTGTCTGCTGCACCTTTTGCGCCCGAAGAGTTTTTAAACCCATCAGCAATCTTCTCGGCATTTTTCTTATAGGTGCTGTCACTAAATACTTGATTTACAGCACTCAAAAGAGCATCCACATCCAATTTATCAAGCTTTATTCCTGCACCAAGCTCTAAAACCCGCTCAGCAACACCTTTTTGCTCTGTAGTTTGCGGCAACACAACAAGAGGAACTTCAAAATACAAACTTTCACTTACGCTGTTCATTCCGCAGTGCGACACAAACACATCCGCTTTTTCTAAAACTGCAATCTGGTCAACATATGAAAAAACTGACATATTTTCTGGCAAATCTCCGAAATCATCCATAGACACCAAATCACCAACCGACATAATAACTTGATAATCTGTATCCCCAAAAGCTGATATACAAGTTTTATAAAAAGGCATCATATTATTATTGACAGTTCCCATGGATATATAAATCAGTTTATCCATCTTTTTCTCTATTTTCTCGGTTGCAGGACGAATTGAAGGTCCGACAAACGCGAACTTTTCCGAAAAAGTCGCAGAATATGGTTGAAATTCAGGAGAGGTATAAACAATAGTATGAGTGTTATCATCATTACCAATAATATCAAGAACACTTTTTACAGGATAACCTTTATCTTTCAGACGTTTGACTTGTTTAGAGGTTTTGGGCATAGATAAAAGCATTTTAAATAAATCTCCAAATCCCTGTTTCATAATCTTTGCCGAGTGCTGATTAAAAGCAAAGGTTGTTGTTGAAGAAACAAAAGGAATGCCAAGCTTCAGTGCAACTGCTTTTCCCCATAATGCCATAGAATCTGCCACTATACAGTCAGGATTAAACCCTGCCACCTCACTGCAAATTTTGTCGTCAAGAGCGAGTGTGGTATCTACCAATATCTTTGTAGAGAAAGCGAGGTCCTTTCCTACACGGGTAGAATCTTTGGAACTAAGCTTCAACTCTGTATCATATTCATCGCAGGATATAAATGTTGCCCCTGCTGACTCAATTTTTTCACGCATAATGTTATATGAATAATACCAAACCTCATGTCCACGTGAAACTAACTCCTTTACAACACCCAAGGTAGGATTAGTATGTCCGTGTGCCGGAATACAAAAGAAAACTATTTTGCTCATATTACTTCACCCAATTTTATTCTTCTATATCACAAAAAATTTGTTTAACAACATCCTGCTGCTTTGCTTTAGGCGGAATTGCAATTCCTCTTTCTTTATCGCCAAGAACTAAAATCTCATCTCCCGGCTGTAAGTCAAATAACCCTCTTGCTTCTTTAGGAATAACAAATTGTCCCTTTTCTCCAATTTTAACCATCCATGCATATTTTCCCTCGTGTATGTTCATATTTGACGCTCCTTTGTATGATTAGTGTGAACAATCATACCACAATATTATATAAATGTCAATAGAATAAGATTTTTGCTCAAATAAAAATCCCCCGATTGACGGGGGAATATTTTTTAATCTTCAATATACATATTTGCAAGCATTCGTGTTCCGTCGGGGCGGGTCTGCGGTACAAGAAAGCTCTTAAGTCTGCCCTCCTGTCTGAGTTGCCACAGAATATCATAACCCACCTTTGCATATTGGGTATATCTTGTTGGATTATCCCACATCTCGGTCAGATTAAGCATTGCATTCTCAATATCGTCATAAACGCAGGGGTTTTCCTTGCCGCCTCTCAGCATTGACTCGACCACTTTATATGCAACCGCATAGGTTCTGGGCGTAATCTCGGAAACCGGCTCAAAGTCAACCGAATCGTCCGTTATCCTTACTCCGCCCTTTGTAACTTCACAAACTCTCAACGCCGGAAGTGACATCATTTTTCCCTTTACATCCTCCGGGAAGCCAAATCGTGTTGTTGCAATGTAGCTTTCCCCGTCAGCCAGCATAAGCTCCATCCCTCTGGTAGTGCGGCAAACATTTATCCGATCCTGCTCGTCTGCGCACACCGTTACACATACACGCTCGGCAAAAGTGTTGGTGTTTGCTTTGCCGACAGCCCGGGGCCAGGAATCACCTTTTTCCATAAAATACTGAATGTAATTTACGAGAATCTCAGCCGCTGCAACTCGGTAGCCGTCCTGCAGGAGCGGAAATGTACTCCCCTCATCATTAAACCTCGTATAAAAATCAAACCCTTCGGAAAGGAGCATTTGCCCCACTTCCTCACGTGCCCTTATAAGTTCGTCTTTAGGTGTGGTTCCGTTAGTTACAAGCGCCAGCTTTTCATTCATCGAAACATATGGATGAACGAGACAAAGTTCATTGTTGTAGGGTCGGGAATGTGCAATACCGATAGTCCCCGGCAGGTCACTAAGGTCAACTTGTCTCAGGAACTCGTCCACATTACCCAAAACTCTTTTGTAGTAGAGCTTGCCCTGATGAATTGTAACAATTCCCGTTGAAAATCCCGAATCGTAGACCTCCTGACGGCGCAGCATTTCAACAAGGATTGGTGCCGCCTGTCTGCCACCGACATACCCTGCAATATTACACACAATTTATACCTCCTGCATTGCACTTTTTTTCATTTTGTTTGTAACACCAATTACATACTGTATCAATACAAGAACCAGTGCCATAGCAACTGCACATATTCCGAATGCCGATCTGTAGCTTCCGAACACATCATAGCAGAGATTTATTACAAATCCACCCACTGCATATCCCACGGTGTTGATGGAAACAAATAATCCCAAGAACTGGTCATAGGACTTATCGCCGAACAAATCCTTTACATAGATAGGCAGCATAATTGTCTCGAGCGGCAAAGCAAACGCCGCACAAACCGCATACACGTATATTATAACAACACCAAGAGGTGTATCTGTAACTAGAAGCAACGAAATCAGCGCTACAACCGAAATAACAAGACAAAAACCCGACGCTGTTCTGAGACCGAGTCGGTCGTATGAGAACCCGGCAAAGAACTTTGAGAATGTCAGAACAAGCGAGTTTAAGCTGACAACCGATGCCGCATAAGCGCCCAGCCCCACATCCGAAATATATGCCGCCGCAACCCCCGTTATGCCCTGAAGGACAAGTCCTGTTATAAAAACGCAAAGGCAAATTACATAAAAATATGGTTTTTTGAGTGCTTCGGCAAAGGATATTCCCGACCACTGACCCGACTTCTTTTTGCCTCCCGATGCATTGGAGCCTTCGGTATGTACAGGACTGTTTTTGAAAAATACAATTACAAGTACAAGAAGTATCAAAAGAGCAAATATTGTGAGCATATATGCATTTCTGTAGCCATAAGTACCCTGTGCAATAAGCGGTGCAAACAGCTGAGCCGCAATAGCCGCACCCACTCCGTTTGCTGCAAGAATTGCACCCATAATTGTTCCGCCGTTTTTCTTGCACCAGCGGTTTACAACACTGCCAATCATAGTGGTTGTTGTCCACGCAAAGCCTATGCCCAAAAGCAAACCACCCATACAAAATGATATTACATTTGTTCCGTATGCAAAGCAAAGCGTTGCCGCTATCAACGATACAATTCCTGCGCTAATCAATTTTTTTGCGCCAAACCTAACAACCAATGCCGAGAAAAACAGATTTATCGTTGCTGATGCAACAAAACGACAGGTATCATTAAGTGCATACAGACTTCTCTTTATCCCAAGTGCCTTTGTTATAGGCTCTACAAACAAGCTGCGGGGTGTGCTGCAAAAACCCAAGCCGATAAAGGTTATCATAAAACTAACTGCCACAATTACCCATTTGTAATCAAACCCTTTTTTACCTTGCCCCAATTTCATTTTATTCTCCCCTTAATATGTAAAGATTCATTCTCATAACATTGTACCCCTTTTAAAACTAAAAATCAATAGTCACCCAGTTGATTATGTAAATTCTGTTATATTTTCACTAATTTTTAAATTACTAATTCTGCCGTTTGTTTCACTTTTCAATATTTGACATAAATCTTATGATATTGTAAAATAAGAAACAAGGAGATGAATACTATGGATTTTGAAAAAGTAATTACCGAGAGGTACTCAGTCAGAAAATTTGATAATAAGCATCTTGAACAGAAGGTTATTGACAAAATACTTCACGCAGGGCATATCGCACCGACGGGTTGTAACTTTCAGCCCCAGAGAATTCTTGTGCTGAACACTGACGAAAGCACCGAAAAATTAAAGCAATGCACCAAATGTCATTTTGATGCACCATGTGCAATGCTTATCTGCTACAACAAGGACGAAAGCTGGACCAGACCCTATGACGACGCACAATCTGCACCTGTTGATGCGAGCATTGTTGCAACACATATGATGCTTGAAGCCGCAAACCTTGGCGTCGGAAGCTGCTGGGTAATGCATTTTGAACCTGCTAAAATGCGTGAAGAATTTAACATTCCACCGAACTTTGAGCCACACGCACTTCTCGTAATGGGCTACCCCCACGAAAGTGCCGCACCGATTGAAATGCATTCAAAAACCCGACCGCTTGACGAGGTTGTTTTCTATGACACATTTTAAATACAGCTGCAATTGATAAAGCCGGAGCATTTTGCTCCGGCTCTTTTTTTAATGGAGATGGTGATGATGTCCAAAATGTATCTTTTCTTCTATGTGACAATGCTCTTCGTGGCAATGCTCGCCCTCCGATTCAAGCTCCAGAGTTGCGTGACCTATTCCGTGCTCCGCGAGCTCTTCACGCACAGCTTCCTTTACCTCGTGTGGCTCACCGTTTGTTACGATATGCATTGTTGCATAATTGCTTTGCCCGTCCATACTCCATAGATGAATATGATGAACGTCCAGCACCCCGTCAAGCTCCAGTATATGTTCCTTTACTTCGTCGATACTGATGCCGTGGGGAATTTTTTCAAGAAACACATCAAGCACTTCCTTGAGGTTCTGCCCCGCATTTACCAAAATAAACACCGCAACACTGATTGATAAAACGGGGTCAATAACCCTGAAATCGGTAAACCGCATTACAACCGCACCAATAAGCACCACTAACCAGCCAAGCACATCCTCGAGCATATGCAAATTAACCGCCTTTTGATTAATGGAATCGCCCTCTCTGGTCACAAGTGCCGCGGCAAAATTTACCAATGCACCGATTACCGCAAAAACTATCATACCGTTATAATTGATTTCAACAGGACTGATAATTCTGCCCACCGCATTGACAATGACCATTACCGACCCAAAAAGCAAAATCAGCGTTGTGATAACACCTCCCACAACCGAATACCTTGCATAGCCGTAAGTATATTCGCCGTCGGGCTGTCTGCGGCTCTTTTTTTCTAAGACATAAGACGCACCAATGCTTGCAGCATCGCCCAAATCGTGAACTGCGTCCGAGATGATTGCCACGCTTCCGGTGAAAATTCCGCCAAAAAATTCAAAAACCGAGAACGTCAAATTTAAAATAAATGCAATAAAGATATTTTTCTGTGTTTTCATAACACTCTCCCTTTGTTTAGTATTTATTCGCCTTTAACGACTTTAATTCCGTAAATAATTCCTATAATCGTATAGGGGATAAGCAAAAACAAACAGATAACCGTATATACCGGCGGAAATAATGTACTGATTATAAACAATAACCCCATAACCACCGTTTCAATGCCTAAAAATCGGTTTATCCGTCTTGCCTTTTCCGCACTTAAGTCATAGTTTTTAATATAATCAAGCTTTGGCAGACAACTACCCGTGGCAATCAGCATTGCACCGACTAAAAGTGCGGCAACAAGTCTTACATCAATGTTCCTGCCAAGACCAATCCCCAGAATTGTAATCTGCACAACCACCGTCACAACAGGGATAATCCACTTTGTTATCGCTTCGAACTTCACACTGTCGCCGTGTTTGTTTGCATTTGCGTCATTAATAATACAGCAGATAATCTGTAAAAGTACCATCAGAAGTGGCATTCCAAAAACTACAAAGCCTTTTGATGCAAAATTATCGGGGTTGTTGTTTATGTCAAAATGAACTGCCACAGTTTCGGGCAGGCTGTCCCAAACCGCAATTCCAGGCAGAATCGGCAAAAGACAAATGAGACAAGTAATGATAAGTATTCTCCACTTTATAAGCTTCATTATTTTCCCTCCCAATGCATACCCCAAAAATATACTATCTCGGGAATACCCCGTTGTTCATATCAACACAGAAGCCGGTTATGTAATCGGGTGCATCCGTGCCAAGCCAGAGAATGGTTTTTGCAATTTCCTCCGCCTCGGCAAAACGGTTGGTGTAGGTGTTTGCCTTCATATACGCCTTGCGGTCTTCGGGAATAACGCTCATCATATCGGTAAATGTCGGGCCGGGTGCAACTGCATTAACCTGAATATTCTTTGCGGCAAACGCCTTGGCAAAGCTCTTTGTAGCATTGATAAGCGCCGCCTTGGACGCACCGTACCACACGTCAGGGTGGCCTATCTGACCTGCAACCGATGCAATATTAATAATTCTTCCGCCGCCGTTTTCAATCATAGCCGCAGAAAATGCAGTTATAAATTCAATGGGTGCGTAAAGATTTACATTCATAAGCATATCCCGCTTTTCGGTGGGATAGCTGTTATATGGCAGGGAGTACATCATACCTGCATTATTAACCAAAACATCAACCGTACCAATTTTTTCCGAGAGCTTGGCAATCTCCGAAACCTTACTGATGTCGAACTCCACAATCTCCACCTGTTCGTTATCTTTGTATGGAAACTTTTCAAAATCCCTTGCAACAACCACTACCTTGCAGCCTTGCTCCAAAAACAGCTTGGTTGCAGCGAGGCCTATGCCTTTGTTTCCGCCTGTAATGAGTACCTTTTTCATAATTTTCACCTCATCAAATTTTTAAAAATCAACCTTGTCGGGATGCAGACCCGAACTGCCGAAATCATTCATTGCGTTTATCTTCTTCATATCCGCATCGGAAATCTCAAAATCAAAAACCTCGGAATTTTCCTTAATACGGCTTGGCGTAACCGACTTAGGCAGAGGAAGTGCCCCGTTTTGCAAGCACCATCTGATGCAAAGCTGAGCCACACTTTTGCCGTAAGCCTTAGCAATCTCCAAAAGCTCGGGGGATTCAAGCATTCTGCCCGTACCTAAGGGACTCCACGCTTCAACTAAAATCCCGTTCTTTTTGCAGTATTCCACCGCCTCGTTTTGCATAAAGCCAGGGTGGAATTCAATCTGATTGACCATCGGCTGAACCTCTGTCTCCATAAGCGGCTCCAAGTGGTGGGGCAGAAAATTTGAAACACCGATTGCCTTTATTCTGCCAGCCTTGTATAGCTCAGTCAAAGCCTTCCATGTGCCGAGGTTTTGCTCCGTCCAATCATCAAACCTCTCGGGTGATGCCGGCCAATGGATAAGAACAAGGTCGATATAGTCAAGCCCAAGCTTGCCGATTGACCGTTCAAAGCCTAAGAACGCATTATCGTAGCCACGCATTTTGTTCCAGATTTTGGTGGTAACAAAAACCTCCTCACGGGGAATATCAGTCTCTTTCAGCGCCTCGCCGATACCCTCCTCGTTGCGGTAAATTGCCGCAGTGTCAATATTCCGGTAGCCGCATTCCAGCGCCGCCTTAACCGCTGTTTTAACAGCATCGCCGTCGGGGGACTGCCATGTTCCAAGACCAACGCAGGGGATTTCCGCACCGTTTTTAAGTATAAATTTATCTGTCAGCTTTTTCATAATTTTCACCTCATAAGAACTCCGTATTTTGTTTTAAGCCGTTCCAGTTTTTCTATCATAGGCTCTGAAATAAACCATAAAAACATTGCCGTTGATGCGCCGTAAATCAAGTCAAAGGGTATGCCGCTGATGCACGATGCAATCAGCATTTCGATTGTTGGCTCGGGTTGCCACAAAAATACACTTGATGAATTAAGTATTATCCCGTGGACTACAACCGCCATAACCGCACCGAACAACGAAAGATAAGCCCGTGTTGCAGGAATTTTCCCGTTTGCAAAAACCAATCCCGAAATCATACCAACCACGCCCGATGCAAACATCTGCCACGGCGTCCACGCACCCTGACCAAAGAAGAAGTTGGACACAAACGCCGAAACAGCACCGACAAGAAACCCCGTTTCGCCGCCAAAGCACACACCGGCAATTATAACAATCGCAAGGGTCGCCTTAAACTGTGGCAGCATATAAAACGCCGCTCTTCCGGCAACCGCCAATGCACACAAAACGCTTACCGTAACCAGTTCACGTGCTTGGGGCTTTCTGCCCTCAAGCATTACAAAAAATGCCGCAATAACTTCTAAAATAATCAAAAAGCTTATCAGGTAATATCGTCTACTTTGCAAGAATACCATTCCGAAAACAACCGTAACCGCAGCTAAAATTATAACCAAAATTGCCGTAAGAACTTTTCTCTTTGTGAGCCTTGCAGTTCTCCGTTTTGGCTCTTTATTTTTCCGTGCCAGAAAGCAGGAAAGTGCAAATGCCGCAAGTGCAATAGACAAAAGCTGCACCAACAGCTGAACTGAGGTCGGCTGTCCGTCCGTCATTCCAGTAAGCTGCGCTACGCAACACGCCAAAAACAGCACTGCAAAGAACATTCCCAAAATAATCCGCTTTATCATAGTTTCTTCCCCTCTCCGCCGCAGGCAATAATTATATCCTCTGCCAGAACCACTTCGGGCAACACTCTTCGTGCCATACGGTTAGCACTTGTTGTATAAAAGCTTTTACCTGCAAAAAACTCTCTCGGTCTTGCCGCCGATATGATTTCACCGTCAAACATAAGTGCACATCTATCAGCATATTTTGCACAAAATTCAATGTCGTGAGACACTAAAATCACTGTCACACCGCTTTTTGTGAGGTTTTTCAGCATCTTTGCAAACTCGTCCTTAAAGCCGCCGTCCATACCCTTTGTCGGCTCGTCCAACAGAAGTATCTGCGGCTTTTTCAAAAGCACCTTTGCAAATGCCGCCCGTTGCCGCTCGCCGCCCGAAAGGTCAGCCGGATTTCTGTCCAAAAGATTTTCTATCCGGCATAGCCTTGATATGTCCTCAATCTCTTTATTCTGTATCATATCCTCAAGGTCAAGCCTTACCGTATTTTTAACAAATAAACATTCGGGATTTTGCGGCAGAACTCCAAGCGCACCGTCATAAAGATTTGATAACTTTTTCAGCGCTACGCCGTTTATCAGAATCTTGCCCGAATACGGGGTATTAATCCCCGAAATCAGCGACAGCACCGTGCTTTTCCCTGTTCCATTGCCGCCCATCAGAGCAAAAATCTCGCCTTTGAATGCATCAAAGGACAAGCCTTTGACTATATCGGGAAGCTCTCGTCCGTAGCGGAACCACACATTCCTTACCGATACGGCAACCTCCTTTTTTTTATCCGGCAAATCCTTTGGTATTCTGTCAGGGAATACTGGGTTTGTCCCTGCAAATTTTTCGAGCCACACTCTGCCGTCACGAACTGTCAGAGGAACTTCTCCCGAACTCTTCAGCGCACCAAAAACTCGCATGGGCACAGGCAACGCCTTTGCCATAATATGCTTTTCGTCGGTCAGCCGCCGTGCAACTTCTTTGGGGCAGCCATCCGCAATTATTTTGCTCTCGTCCATTACCACAACTCGGTCGGATATGGGAATAATCTCCTCAAGCCGATGCTCGGATATAATTATTGTTGTTCCAAGCTCAAGGTTGAGCCTTTTAAGTGTCTCAAAAAATTCCCTTGCCACAATGGGGTCAAGCTGGCTGGTCGGCTCGTCCAAAATGAGTACCGACGGTTGCATAACCATTACCGAGGCAAGATTCAAAAGCTGTTTTTGTCCGCCCGACAAATCAGAGGTTTTGCTGTGAAACCAATCCTCAATTCCGAAAAACGCCGCCATCTCGGCAACTTTTGCCCGAATTTCGGCATTTGCAAGTCCTAGGCTTTCCGCACCAAAAGCAAGCTCGTGCCAGACCTTGTCACACACAATCTGGTCATCAGGGCTTTGCATAACAAACCCGATTTCCGCCGCCTGACGGCGTGGGTCAAGTTCTGCTAAAATTTTTCCATCAAAATATATACTGCCCGACTTTTCGCCTACGGGACTGATTGCCGGTTTAAGAAGTCTGAGAAGAGTGGTTTTGCCGCAGCCGGACTGACCGCAGATCGTCACAAACTCGCCCGAATTTACCGAAAGGCTCACGCCCGAAAGCGCCGCCTTGTCGCCATCAGGATATGCAAAACTTAAATCTTCGACCTTAATGAGTTCCATCTTCTCACCTCCCAAAGTTCAATAAATAAAGGCAGGGCACACAAAGCAAAGTATGCGATATACACGCTTGTTCCATACAAATCGGGCACATTGCCGACAAGGGACGGGAAGTACCTGAACCTCAGCTCGCCCAATGCCGCACCGATTGCCGTATATACGCCTAAAAACAAAATTATTAAAATTAAGGTGAAATCCCTTGCTGAAAATCTGAATATGGAGAACGCCGTTCTTCCCGAAAGACCATAGCCACGAGCATTCATACTATCGGCTGTGATAACCGACCCCTCAAGTGCCCACGAGGTCATTGCCGACAGCACCGCACCGCCATTCTTTATCCGCTCGGAGAGTTTGCCACGGCTTACATCATTACCAATGCACTTTTGCACAGAGATTATCTTTTCGAGCTGATTTGCAAATCTCGGCACAAACCGAAGTGCCATAGACATTATTAAAGACATCGCCGGCGAGACCTTGCCAAACAGGTACATCAGCTTGTCGGCTGTGAATATGCGGTTAAAGCACGAGAACCAAAAAATTACAGAAGCAAGCACACTTGCCGCAACTGCACCAAAGATTATGGATTCTGCCGTCAGCGGATTTCCGCCGGGGAAGTACCAGAGAATTGTTACGCCGCGGTGGTTAAAGAGCGGGTTTAAAAGTGCCGTAAAAATCATCAGCGGAATGACAAAAATCAAATTTTGCCGCACCGCTGCTCTTCCGCCAAGCAGAAGCGAATACAAAAAACCGCATATTAAGGAGGCACTCAGGCAAACGGGATTTAAAACCAGCATCGAAAAGCCCAGCACAAACGCAAAATATATAAAGCACACCAACGGATGGCTATTTTTAAATCCAACCACAGCTATTTCTCCTTTCAATGTTTTACTATTTAGAATCCCCCAACAATTCAATCCTCACACTTTAATCAATAAAAACCGTCAATTTACATATACTAATCAAAAAACAATTCGAGGTGTTTTATGCTTAGTCTTTTTTTGTGTATCATTGCCACTTTTGCAGGGATACTGGTCAATGCAAAATTTCGTGTGTTCAGCTTTAAAACCTGCATAGCATTTTCGCTGCTTTTAGTTCTGTCGGTTTTCCTCGGCGGAGCTTTGCATTTTTATGAGACCGTTCCGTACTGGGATAAAGCTCTGCACTTTTTATCCGGTTTTATCTTTGCCCGCGCAGGCAAGGAGATATATTTCCGTCTTGGCGGCAATCGAGGGCATAAGTGGCTTTTAGTTTGCTTTTCTCTGCTCTTTGCCATTTCTGCCGCTGCATTCTGGGAGATGTGGGAATTTGCCGGAGACAGTCTGTTTGGCTTAACCTCGCAGAACAATTCTCTTCAAGACACAATGCTCGACATAATCCTAGGCACTGCAAGCGGCGCAATATACTCGCTGTTTTTAATCAAACTGTGAGTTGTAAAGCGAGCTGTAAAATCCGCCCTTTTCCATAAGCTCCTTGTGGCTGCCCATCTCGGTTATCCGTCCGTCCTGAAGAACCAAAATACAATCCGCATTCTGTATGGTGGAAAGTCGGTGGGCAATTACAAAGCAGGTTCTGTCGCGCATCAGCTCGGTCATTGCCTCCTGAATTTTTATCTCGGTACGTGAATCAACATTCGAAGTAGCCTCGTCCAGTATCAGCATTTCGGAATCTGCTAAAAACGCCCTTGCAATGGTGATAAGCTGGCGCTGACCCTTTGAAATATTAATTCCGTCATCGGTCAAAACTGTATCATAGCCGTCGGGAAGACTCTCGATAAAGCTATCAATCCTTGCGTTCTTTGCCGCCTGCTTTACCTCGTCCAGAGTTGCTCCTTCTCTGCCATAAGCAATATTCTCAAAAATTGTTCCGCAAAACAGCCATGTATCCTGCAAAACCATTGTATATGCACGACGGAGCGAATCACGGGTTATGTCCGAAATGTTCGTTTTATCCACCGTAATTTTACCACTCGTTACATCATAAAACCGCATAAGCAGGCTGATTATTGTGGTTTTTCCTGCACCCGTAGGTCCTACCACCGCAATAGTTTTACCCGGCTGTGCCACAAGTGAAATTCCGTGGAGAATTTCCTTTTCGGGAACATAACCAAAGGTAACATCTTCGAACTCAACAAGTCCGTCGGTGTTTTCAAGAATCTTTGCGTCCCTATGGTCCTCCGGCTCCGGCTCTTCGTCAATTACACGGAAAACTCGCTCCGCCGCGGAGAATGCCGACTGGAACTCGTGAATAATATTTGCAAACTCGTTTATAGGACCTGCAAACTTTCGTGAATACTGAACAAACTGGGCAACACCGCCAAGAGTGATGAAGAACAGCGACCCTGCCGGGAAAACACCCCTTTGCGAATACAGATACAGCGCACCGCCCAGCATCATTACAAGTGAGATTGACATATTGTTTATCGCCATAACATAGGGACCCATAGTACAGCCGTAGTAGTCTGCCGAGTATGACGCATCCATTGCGTCGCTATTCCTTTCGTTAAACCGCTCGCCAATCTTATCCTCACGCTCGTATGCCTGAATACTGCGACAGCCCGAAAGCATTTCCTCGGCATAGCCGTTCAGCTCGCCCAGCTTGCGTGAACGCTTGCTGAAAAGCGGGCGCACCTTTTTAGAACGGTATCTGGTGAAAAGAATTGCAACGGGAACAGTTATTACAAACACTGTAATCAGCGGCTTTGAGATATTCCACATAAAGATAAGTGAGCCTAAAACCGTGTAAAGGCTTGTCATTATCTGCACCACATCGTGGGATAGCGTGCTGTTTATGGTATCAATATCATATGAGATACGGCTGATAATATCACCCGTAGGATGGGTGTCGAAGTACCCAACTGGAAGAGTAGTAAGCTTTTCAAAAAGCTGCTTTCGCATTGTGTAGACTATCTTTTGGCTGATATAAATCATTATCACTGCAAGAAAGTACGAAAGAGCCGCCGAGGCAATGTAGCATACAAGCATTTTAAAAACATTGTTCTTAACCGCAGCAAAATCAACGCCGCCCGATGCGGCAAGGGCATCAATTGCAACGCCCGAAAAGTACGGGCCGAGCAGCGACAGCTGATTTGACAAAAGTGTAAGTACTATCGCCGGAATAAATAGATACCAATATCTGATTACATACCCCGAAAGTCTGATAAGAATGGACTTGTTGTCACGCTTTGGCATATTTTCGAATTTTTCATTCTTCTGCTTAGTCAACGAAAGCACCTCCCATCTGGGACTCGCTTATCTCACGGTACTCCTCACAAGCTTCAAGAAGCTTTTCGTGAGTTCCCGAACCGATAATTCTGCCCTCGTCGAGGACAAGAATCAAGTCGCAGTCCTTAACCGAGCTGACCCTTTGCGCAACCGTTATAACGGTTGTGTCGGTCAGGTTTTCGGAGAGGGCACGGCGAAGTGCCGCATCTGTCTTGTAGTCGAGGGCAGACGAGCTGTCATCAAGAATAAGAATTTGCGGTTTTGCCGCAATGGCACGGGAAATAAGGACTCTCTGCTTTTGACCGCCCGAGATGTTTGTGCCGTGGGGCGAAAGCAGATGCCCGTAACCCTCAGGGAACGCCGAGATAAAGTCGTGAGCCTGAGCAATTTTTGCCGCCGCCTCGATATCCTCGCAGGAAAGGTCACGGCCAAAGGAGATGTTCTCCTCAACCGTATCGGCATACAGAAAATCATACTGCATTGCCGAGCCGAACATTTTATAAAATCTTTCCTTTTCGATTGTCCGTATATTTTCGCCGTTTATGTAAATTCCGCCACTGTCTGCATCATAGAACCTCAGCAGTAGACGAATAACAGTTGATTTACCCGAGCCTGTCGCACCGATTATGCCGACAGAGCTGCCTTTCTTTGCAGAAAAACTGATGTTTGTAAGGTTATTCTTTTTGCCCCGGTACGAAAAATCAATATTGTCAAATAAAATATGCGAGTCGGTTTCCTTATCGGGGAAATCGGCTTTTGATTCCACCTTTATCTCCTCGCCCGAATTGATAACCTCTGCAATTCTGCCTGCAGATGCCGCACACTTGGTATACATCATAAACATTCGGGTAACAGTCATCATCGCCATTGAAACCTGCGTGAAGTACTGCATAAACGCAATGACCGTCTCCGGCTTGGACAAGCCTCCGTTTATACGGCTCGCACTTATGCCGATAACCAGAGCACTGCCCACATTCATCAGCATTGTCATAATGGGATTAACGCCGCCCATAGTGACTCCTGCACGGATTTCGTCCTTGATAAGAGCACGGTTAACACCGTCATAACGGCGGTGTTCATAATCTACCTTAGAAAGAGCCTTGATTACCCTTATTCCCTGAACATCCTCACGCACAACACGAATCATTCCGTCAACCGAATTCTGCACCTTTTTGTAAAGCGGCACACCCTTTTTGGAGATGAAGTAAACCGTAACAAAGATAAGTGGCAGAACCGCAAGCATAACCAGTGCCAGATATGCGTCCATAAGCATCGAAATTGCTACACCGCCAATCAGCATTATGGGGGCACGAACACCCATTCGCTGAATCATATTGACAAAGTTGTGGACATGGTATGTATCGGAGGTGATTCGCGATTCAAGGGACGGAATGGTAAAGCGGTCGGTCTGACCTGCCGACAGACGGAGAGTCCTTATAAACAAATCCCGACGCATCGCCTCGGCAAAGTCACGTGAGACCCGTGCCGCCATACGGTTTGCAATTACGTGGAATACGCACGAAAGTATCGTGAACACTATCATCAGCGACCCCCAAGCCATAATATCGCCCAGCTCGCGGCGGATTGCATCTGCCAGAATATAGCTGAGGATATATGGCAGCATAAGCTCCGCCAAAGTCCCCAAGACCTTGACCACAAAGCCAAGGGTCATTCGTCTGTAAAATGGCTTAAGATATTTTAATACGGTTTTCATTTTAACCGCCTCCCAATTAATCCAGCTTTGGCAAATTCCGTATTGCCGCAAGCAAATCACCTAATTTATCCGACTTTTTGACCGCCTTAAAGGTCTTTTTCTCGTCGGGGAAATTCCACATTATATACATCCAGATTTCTTTCAGCTTGTGCAACGTGTAAACCTCCGAGCCTAGAACCTTTAAATACCGCTCCGCAAGAATGTCAGTAAATTCTATCAGCTCCCGTGTCTCCAAGGCTTTGCCACCCCTTATTTCACGGAAGATTGCAGGGTTCATAATCGCTCCTCTGCCAAACATAATCCCCTCAAGTCGGGGGAATTTTTCGCAAATCCCTGTATACTCCAGCTTTGAGAACACATTGCCGTTGTAGCACACGGCGTTTTGGGATGCTTCATACGCCCGCTCAAAAACCGCCATATCGGGCACTCCGTTATAAAAGTCGGCTCTGGCTCTGGGGTGGATTATCAGGCTTGTGAGATTATACTTGTTGTAAACTTCTATCAGCTTGTCCAGCTCTGCACCCGATGAAAAGCCCGAACGGGTCTTAATTGAAATTTTCAGCTTGCTTTCAGCAAATACCCCGTCTAAAAATTGGTCTACACCCTCAACATCACGCAAAAATCCCGAGCCTCGGTTCTTTTTGACCACCGTTCCCGACGGACAGCCGAAATTAATATTTACGCTGTCGTAGCCGAGTCCTCGAATTTTGTCCTCGAATTTCAAAAATGAGTCGGCACGGTTGGTAAGAACCTGCACGGTGACATTAGCTTTATTCACATCGGGGTTGATGTCCCGAAGGCACTTCATCCCAATCTTCTCGTTATCGCTGGGGGTGATGAATGGCGCAAAGTAGCTGTCACACCCGCCGAAGAATTCCGCGTGGGTGTTGCGATAGGTATAGGTTGTTATGCCCTCAAGGGGCGCAAAGTAAAGGTTCATTTAATCTTCAATTCCCATTTCCAGCTCCTCCATCTTATCACGGATAGTCTTAAGGAACTTTGTATTTTCCGGCTCAATATTATACTGCTCCACAATCTCACGGACACGGTTTTCAACACGGAGAACATCCTCAAAAAGCGCCCGTGCCGGCAATCTGTACGCACCGCTGCCAAAAATTATCATCTGCTCCAGTCCGTCGGAGGTGGCAACTGTTACCTTGTAATTACGACTTAGCTCCTTTGCCGCCTTTTCTATATACGCATCGGCGGTTTGCGCCTCTTTGGTATACACCACCGTTATGCCGTTGACACGCTCTGCCTCGCCGGGGTTGCCCTTGACCTTGTAGGCATCGAATACCAGAATAATCTCGCAGTCCCGAAAGATTTTATACGCCGAAATTCTGTCGGTCAGCGCACTTCGTGCCGCCTCCAAACTATCGCCTGCCAGTTTTTTAAGGTAGTCCCAGGCAAAGATTATATTATAGCCGTCGATAAGCAAGTATTCCTTATCAAATTCCTTTTTCTTTTTAGGTTTGTACTCGTATTCGGTATTTACGGGTTTTGGCGTCCGCATTGCGTGGTTGGGGTTTTTGCGTTCCACCTTGCCGTAGGTGCGTTCAAATATTTTAAGCAGCTCGTCATCGGATGCCCCGATACTCCCCGAATGTCGTACCGCAGTCTGCTCTTCGGCTTGTCTTTGGGGCTTGAGAACACTTTCAAGGTGCATATTCTCACACACCTCGTCCCACTTCACAACAACCCCTGCGCCGTGGGAACAGAACACACTGTCTGCCGTGTTCTCCACATCGGCATCGACATTATAGCCAATCTCCTCAATTATCTTTTCTGCATTTTTACAAGGACCGTAGTCACGAAATGTGCAGCTCAGCTTGCCCTTGCCGTGGGTATAGCCGACCAATTCTCTCTGATAGTTGCGAATTGCATCTGCTGCCACGCTGCCGGTAATACGGGTCTTGCCGCCCCATGAATGAGGGAGTGTAAATTCCGCACCCATAAAGTTGAGGTCTGTCATTGCTTTTCCCACATTCTCGTCAGGGACTTCGAGCGTAAAGTCATAGTACGGCTCGAGTAGCACACTTTTTGCACATCTCAAGCCGTGCCGCACCGCGCGGTAAGTCGCCTGACGGAAGTCTCCGCCGTCGGTATGCTTGATATGTGCCCGACCCGACCGTAATGTGATTTTTATATCGGTTATGGGCGAGCCTGTCAGAACACCAAGATACGTTTTTTCCATTAAATGGGTCATAACAAGTCTCTGCCAGTTTTTGTCCAAGACATCCTCGCCGCAATCCGCCGCAAACTGCAGACCTGAGCCACGGGGAAGTGGCTCTAAAACAAGGTGCACCTCGGCATAGTGACGGAGCGGCTCATAGTGACCAACTCCCTCGACTCTTGCCTCAATAGTTTCCTTATATACAATTCTGCCCTCTTCGAACTCGACATCCATATCAAACCGCTTTGAAATCATTTGTTTAAGCACTTCGAGTTGAATTTCACCCATTACCCGAAGCTGAATTTCACGAAGTACGGCATTACATTCAACATTTAGCTGGGTCTCCTCCTGCTCCAGCTGTCTCAGCCGCTCAAGAGCTGTTCCCTCGTCCACGCCCTGGGGGAGAATTACCCGATAGCTGAAAATCGGCTCGGCGGTCAGCTTCTCGGAATTTTCCTCAAACCCTATTCCCTGCCCTGCATAGGTCCTTGTGGGTCCCGTAACAGCACAGACACAGCCACTTTCCGCCGCATCGCAATTCTTATATTTTTCGCCGGAATAAATCCGGATTTCATTCACCTTTTCGCCGCCGGACCCGTCTTTCAGAATATCCTTAACACGAAGACAGCCGCCGGTTATCTTCATATATGTCAGTCTTTGACCCTTATCGTCCTGACCGATTTTAAAAACCTTTGCCCCAAACTCACTCGGTGCGGAATTTTGCACGGTAAGCCGCACAAACGCCTTAAGGAAAGATTCAACCCCCTCCATTTTAAGTGCCGCTCCCGAAAACACAGGGAAAATATCCCGACGTTTAATCACCTTTTTGACAAGTTCCTCGTCGATTTTTCCACATTCGAGGTACGTCTGCATCAGTTTTTCGTTGCACATAGCAAGATTTTCGCAAAGAGTCTCACGGTCGGGGTCAAGGAAGTCTACAAAATTGCCACCGAAATCAACTTTGAGCTCGTCAATAACCTTTTCTTTATTCGCTCCATCGAGGTCGAGCTTGTTTACGAATATAAACACGGGGATATTATGCTTTTTCAGCAAATCCCAAAGAGTTTTTGTGTGACCCTGAATACCGTCGGTTGCGCTGATTACAAGGGTTGCGTAGTCCAAAACCGCAAGTGTGCGCTCCGCCTCTGCCGCAAAGTCGATGTGACCGGGGGTGTCAACAAGGGTAATTTCCGTATTGTCCACCGACAAAATCGCCTGCTTTGAGAACACGGTTATGCCACGGCTGCGTTCAATTTCATCGGTATCGAGAAAGGTGTTTTGGCTGTCGACTCTGCCAAGAGTCCGGATTTCGCCGGCACAGTAAAGAAGCCCCTCTGAAAGTGTGGTTTTGCCCGCGTCTACATGTGCCAGAATTCCTGCTGCAATTCTCTTCATACACAGCCGTCCTTTCCCTGATTTTTTAATATATTATTATAACATATTTATGAAGTTTTTGCAACCGACAAACGCCCTTTTGCATTAATTTCGGCAAACTTATTTACTTATTAAAAATATTGTGCTACTATGTGACTTAGGAGGTGTAATTTATGAACATTCCAAGATGTGAATACCCCCGTCCTCAGCTTGTACGTGAGCCGTGGCTCTGCCTCAACGGAGAATGGGATTTTGAAATTGATAACGCCGGAATCGGCGAGAGTAAGGCTTTTTTTAAACGAAAAGCCTTAAACGGCAAAATAACCGTTCCGTTTTGCCCCGAAAGCAAGCTTTCGGGTGTGGAAAACACCGATTTTATGAACTGTGTATGGTATAGACGAGACATTGATGTTCCCGAAAGCTGGGCAAGTAAAAATGTAATTTTGCACTTTGGTGCGGTTGACTACCGTGCAGTTGTATATGTCAATGGCAAGCTCGTGGGTGAGCACCGTGGCGGCTACACTTCATTTTGCTTTGATATCACCGATTATCTTACCGAAAACGGAAATTACATAACTCTTTGCGCGTATGACGATGTGCGCTCTGGAAATCAGCCTGCAGGAAAGCAATGTGCAAAGCTTGATTCATACGGCTGTTTTTACACAAGAATTACCGGAATATGGCAGACCGTATGGCTTGAAGCCGTTGACCAATGCTACATAAAAAGCACAAAAATGACCACCGAGATTGACCCTGCCTCGGTAACAATCGAAGCAAGGCTTGATGGCGATTTTATGGATTGCGACATTACAGCCGAGGCGCTTTGGAATGGCAAAACCGTTGGTTTTGGCAGTGCTGTTGCGTCTAATACAAATCCCGTAATTACCATTGCCCTCACCGAAAAGCACCTGTGGGAAGTAGGAAACGGCAACCTTTATGACCTCAAACTTACCGTAACAAAGAACGAAAAGGTTCTCGACAGCGTTACAAGTTATTTTGGATTAAGGACAGTAAGCCTTGACGGCAGGGCGTTTAAACTGAACGGCAAGACCGTGTTTGGCAGATGGGTGCTTGACCAGGGCTATTATCCCGACGGCCTTTATACAGCCTCCTCAGAAGAGGAGCTAAAAGCCGACATTCTTTACGGAATGGAGCTTGGCTTTAATGGTGCAAGACTCCACCAGAAGGTTTTTGAGCCGAGATTTCTTTACTGGGCAGACAAGCTTGGGTATCTGTGCTGGGGTGAGCACGCCAGCTGGGGTCTTGATATTTCCAATATGGGTCAGATTGAGCATTTTCTGCCCGAATGGATTGAAGCTGTAGAACGCGACTTCAACCACCCGTCCATTATCGGCTGGTGCCCCTTTAACGAAACGCAGAGCAACCAATACTATGGAATTATAGATATGACCTATGCGACCACCAAAGCACTCGACCCGACCCGACCCGTAATTGACACAAGCGGCTGGTTCCACGCAAAAGCTACCGATATATATGATATTCACGAATATGAGCAGGACCCCGAAGCTTTGGCAAGCTACTACGAAAAGCTTGACGATGGTATTATAATTGAAGGGCGCTACGACTGGATTAAACCCTTTAAAAAGAGCGTATGGGACGGCAAAACACCGCTTTTCGTCAGCGAATACGGCGGTGCTCGTTGGGCACAAAAGGAACGCGACAAAGGCAGCTGGGGTTACGGCAGCGGCCCAAAAACCGAAGAAGAATTTATCGAAAGATACCGCAACCTCACTCGGACTATTATGGATAACCCTTATTTCATGGGACTTTGCTACACTCAGCTTTATGATGTTGAGCAGGAAGAAAACGGACTTATGACCTATGACCGCAAATATAAGTTTGACCCCGAAAAATTCCGTGAGATTAACCAAGCTGCAGCAGCAATTGAAAATTTGTAGAGAAAAGATTCTTCGACAAGTATAAACGTAAACAAAAAACCGCAGTCCATTGGACTGCGGTTTTGTAGTTCTTTGATTAGTGAAGAATTGCAAGCTCTGTTTCCTTGTCGAACAGGTGAATCTTGTTTGCATCAAGAGCAGCTGTAATCTGGTCGCCAGCCTGAGCTGTTGTACGACGGTTTACTCTTGCGATAACATTTGTACCTTCGAGCTTGAGGTAGAGGTATGTTTCAGCACCCATCATTTCTGTAAGATCAACATCAACCTTAACAAGTGAGTTGGGCATTGAAGCAATGTGAGCTTCGTCCTCATAGATGTTTTCGGGTCTGATACCCATAATAACTTCCTTGCCGATGTACTCGCTGAGGTCTGCCTTTGCAGCCTTGCCCTCGGGAAGAACAATATCAAAGGTTTCGCCCTTGAGGTGAACGCCTGCATCGTCCTTTTCAACAGTAACGTTGATGAAGTTCATCTGGGGGCTGCCGATGAAGCCTGCAACGAAGATGTTAACGGGTTCATCATAAAGCTCTGTGGGAGTTGCACACTGCTGGAGGTAACCATCCTTCATAACAGCAATTCTTGTACCCATTGTCATAGCTTCTGTCTGGTCATGTGTAACGTAGATTACAGTAGTACCAAGCTTTTTGTGTAGCTTACCGATTTCAGCTCTCATCTGAACTCTCAGCTTTGCATCAAGGTTTGAGAGAGGTTCGTCCATAAGGAATACCTTAGGTTCACGAACGATAGCACGACCGAGAGCAACACGCTGTCTCTGACCGCCGGAGAGAGCCTTCGGCTTTCTGTCGAGAAGATGCTCGATATCAAGAATCTTTGCAGCTTCCTGAACCTTAGCCTTGATAACATCCTTGGGAACCTTTCTGAGCTTAAGACCAAATGCCATATTCTCAAAAACGGTCATATGAGGATAAAGAGCGTAGTTCTGGAAAACCATTGCAATGTCTCTGTCCTTGGGAGCAACATCGTTAACGAGCTTGTCGCCAATGTAAAGTTCACCCTCTGAAATCTCTTCAAGACCTGCAATCATTCTCAGTGTTGTGGACTTACCGCAGCCTGAAGGACCAACCAGGATTATAAATTCCTTATCTTCAATTTCGAGATTGATGTCCTTAGCACCGATAACGCCACCCGAATAAATTTTGCCGATGTTTCTTAAACTTAATCCAGCCATTTTTTATAGAACCTCCTGAAAGTTTTTTCACTTTTCATAATCAGATAGTTTATTCTACCATATAAAATCCAAAAATGTTAGAGACAAATTACATAAATATTAAAAGTTGATTTTGTAAACATTGTCTAATGAAAAAATTAAAAACCTCTGAAACCCCGATAAATCAAGGGTTTCAGAGGCTTTTTAAATCTTTTTTCTGCGTTTGTAACGATTTACCAAAAAAACGCTGTTGGCTTCAGTTAAAAACCGCAAAATTGCACATATAGTGCAAAATTTCGTTATTTTATCCCAAAAACTTACTATTCTTCGACAGTTTCAGCTTCCTCCGGCTCGTCCTCCTCGTGAGCAACAGCCGCCGCAGAAACAATGGTTACTCCATCCGCAAGTCGCATCAGGCGAACACCCTTGGTAACACGCTTGAGTGTGTTAATTTCCACAGTATTAAGACGGATAATGATACCCTCGGAGGTAATGAGAATGATATCATCGTCATCGGTAACAAGACCAAATCCTGAAACAGCGCCGGTGTCCTCACTAATTTTGTAGGAGGTTGTACCCTGACCGCCACGAGCCTGAACCTTGTATTCCGAAAGCTCGGTCTTTTTGCCATAGCCCTTTTCGCTGACAACAAGGAGCTTTGCGCCCTCACGCATTACGCTCATACCAACAACATAGTCGTCATCTTTCAGCATAATTCCGCGAACACCACGGGATACACGGCCGAGAGTCCTTACATCATCCTCAGAGAATCTTATCATCTTGCCCTGATGCGTTCCCATAAAGATGTCTGCACCGCCGGTTGTTCTTTCAACATTGATAAGCTCGTCGCCCTCGTCAAGGTTAATAGCAATCTTACCCGCCTTGGGTGCATTCTCGTATTCCGAAAGTGCAGTCTTTTTGATTACGCCGCCACGGGTTGCCATAATCAGGAATTCGTCATCCTTATATTCACGGATTGGCAGAACTGCCGAAACCTTTTCACCCGGCTGAAGCGGGATAAGGTTGACAATTGCCGTACCCTTTGCCTGTCTGCCTGCTTCGGGAATTTCGTACGCCTTGATACGGTACATTCTTCCGGCATTGGTGAAGAACAGAATGTATGCATGGGTTGAGGAAACAAACATTGTATTTACAAAGTCCTCCTCCTTGGTCTGCATACCGATAATGCCCTTACCGCCACGCTTCTGGCTTCTGTAAGTGTCTGCAGCAAGGCGCTTAATGTAACCCTGACTGGTCATTGTGATTACATTATCCTCTTCTTCAATAAGGTCCTCTATGTCGATATCGTCCATTACCGGCTCAATTGAAGAACGGCGCTTGTCGCCAAACTTGTCACGGATTTCGGTAATTTCGGTCTTTAACACTTCAAGAACCTTCTGTTCGCTTGCAAGAATTTCGTTGAGTTCTGCAATGAACGCCATAATCTCGTCGTACTCGGCGTCAATCTTTTCACGTTCCAGACCCTGAAGTCTTGCAAGACGCATATCAAGGATTGCCTGCGCCTGAACATCCGAGAACTCAAAGCGTTCCATCAGCTTGGGTTTTGCATCGTTGTAGCTGGAACGGATAATGCTGATTATCTCATCAATATTATCAAGGGCAATCCTGAGACCCTCTAATATGTGCGCCCTTGCCTCGGCTTTCTTTTTGTCGAAGCGTGAGCGTCTTATGATAACATCCTTCTGGAAGTCAATGTAGTTGTCTAAAACCTCGCGGAGGTTAAGAACCTTCGGCTCAACCTGATTTACCAGAGCCAGCATAATTACGCTGAAGGTTTCTTCAAGCTGAGTGTACTTATAAAGCTGATTAAGCACGATTGTTCCGTTTGCGTCACGCTTAATCTCGATAACAATTCTGAGACCGTCACGGTCGGACTCGTCACGAATGTCGGAAATTCCCTCAATTCTCTTTTCACGGACAAGCTCTGCAATCTTTTCGATAAGCCTTGCCTTATTGACCATATACGGAATTTCGGTAACAATAATCCGCTGGCGTCCCTCTTTGGTCTCCTCAATTTCAGCCTTGGAACGGATACGCAGCTTGCCGCGGCCGGTGTGGTATGCCAAGCGAATACCTGCTGTACCCATAATCTGTGCGCCGGTCGGAAAGTCAGGTCCCGGAATATGCTCCATCAACTCATCAATGGTAATTTCGGGGTTATCTATAACTGCAATAATACCATTGATAACCTCGGTAAGGTTGTGCGGCGGAATATTGGTTGCCATACCAACAGCAATACCGTTTGAGCCATTAACCAAAAGGTGCGGAAATCTTGACGGCAGAACAACAGGCTCTTTGCGGCTTTCGTCGAAGTTGGGCATAAAGTCAACAGTTTCTTTTTCAATATCTGTCAGCATACGCATAGCCATACGAGACATACGTGCCTCGGTATAACGGTAAGCTGCAGGCGGGTCACCATCCACCGAACCGAAGTTACCGTGACCGTCAACAGTCGGGTATCTCATAGAGAAGTCCTGAGCCATACGAACCATTGCATCATAGACAGAAGCGTCACCGTGCGGATGGTATCTACCCAGCACGTTACCGACGGTCGTCGCACTCTTGCGGTACTCACGGTCGGGGGTGAGGTTGTCCTCGTGCATTGCATAAAGAATACGGCGGTGAACCGGCTTAAGACCGTCACGTACATCAGGAAGTGCACGTCCGACAATAACCGACATCGCATAGTCTAAGTATGACTTACGCATCTCCTTTTCAATTTCGACAGGAATAATATTAAGCTTGGAAGCGTCAAATAAAACTTCATTTTTTTCTTCAGCCATTCTTATTTACCTCTTTTTTTATGTTTTTAGCCCCTTGCTCAAAAAAGGACTCTCCTTTTTACTTCGACAGAAATCTGAAAATTCCTTTTATTTGGCAAAATTTTTATGTTTAAATTGTGTTTATGTTTTTGCCGCTAAATACGAATAGAATAAGAAGCCTTTTTCTCCCAAAAACCTTGCTAACTTTTGACCTTTTGCCCAAATTTTTAATTTTATTTTATACAATATTAGTATTGAAAACCGCTAAGTTTTACTATATAATAAAATAAGTTATTTGTGCACTTTTACAACGCTTTAACAAAAATCTTTATATATGCTTTTATGTTTTCGCATAAAAGCATATATTACGAGGAGAAGAATATGAAAAACGGATTTGCTTTTTTTAAAAAATTAAAAGCGTCTCGACTTTCTAAAAATTATTCCGACAAAAAAGAGAAAAACTTTGAGCACTGGCACTTTATCACTTTATGTCTGCTTGTCTACGACTTTTGTTCGGCAAGCGGTTCATATCTTTTGGCACTATGGCTTCGTTTTGATTGCCAGTTTTCAACAATTTCACCCGAATATCTTACAGCTTGGGCAAGATTTGCTCCTTTTTATACTGTGTTCAGCATTATCGTTTTCGGGATTTTTCACCTGTATCAGAGTCTGTGGCGGTTTGCAAGTTTCACCGAGCTAAAACGAATTATTCTTACAACAATTGTTACTGGCACTTTCCATACTGTATTTATAACCATTTTGTTGCAGCGCATGCCTGTTTCCTATTATATCATAGGTACAGCCATTCAGTTTATGCTGATGGTGATTGTGAGATTTGGTTACCGCTTTGTTCTTTTGGAACATCGCAAGCACGCCAAAGCACTGCAAAAAGCAACTGCCAGCCGGGTAATGCTTATCGGTGCGGGGGCAGCGGGACAGATGATTTTGCGGGATTTGCACGAATCAAACGAGGTAAACGACCGCGTATGTTGTATTATTGACGACAACAGAAACAAGTGGGGCCGGTATATAGATGGTATTCCCATTGTGGGCGGCAGAGACGATATTCTTCTTAATGTAGAAAAATACCAAATCGAAAAAATCTTTCTTGCCCTGCCGAGTGCAACCGCGATACAAAGGCGGGATATTCTGGACATCTGCAAGGAAACAAATTGCGAGCTGAAAAGCCTGCCCGGAATATACCAGTTTGTCAACAATAAGGTCTCATTTAAGGCAATGAAAAATATAAACATCGAGGACCTGCTTGGCCGTGAATCCGTTAAGGTAAACAACGAGGATATATACGACTTTATCGCCGGCAAGGTTATTCTGGTTACCGGTGGCGGCGGTTCTATCGGCAGTGAGCTTTGCAGACAGATTGCGAAAAACAATCCAAAGCAACTTATTATACTTGATATTTACGAAAACAACGCTCATTCCATTGGTTTGGAATTGACGGACAACTATCCGGAGCTTAACCTCAAGGTTCTTATAGGTTCTGTGCGCGACAGCAAGCGAATTAATCAAATTTTTGCAAAATTTAAGCCGGATGTGGTTTACCATGCTGCGGCACACAAGCATGTGCCCCTTATGGAGGACAGCCCTTGTGAATCCATTAAAAACAACGCTATCGGTACATACAAGACCGCATACGCGGCAATGGTCAACGGTTGCAAAAGATTTGTTCTTATTTCTACCGACAAAGCGGTTAATCCTACAAATATTATGGGCGCATCCAAGCGCCTTTGCGAAATGATTATTCAGTCATTTGACCGCAAAATCAGAGAGGGCAAGGCACACGAGCTGTCGCCGCTTTATATGCATTTTGAAGACCCCGGAGAAGCTGGATTAAACAAATTGCCGGTAACCTTTAAACCGAAGACAGAATTTGTTGCTGTGCGATTTGGAAATGTTCTTGGAAGCAACGGTTCTGTAATCCCCAGATTTAAGGAGCAGATTGCCAAAGGCGGCCCTGTTACCGTTACACATCCCGATATTATACGCTATTTTATGACCATTCCCGAAGCTGTGTCGCTAGTTCTTCAAGCAGGAACTTATGCTGATGGCGGAGAAATCTTTGTTCTTGACATGGGTTCTCCTGTTAAAATTGACACTCTGGCAAGAAACCTTATTAAGCTTTCCGGATTACAGCCTGATGTTGACATTAAAATTTCTTACATTGGCCTAAGGCCGGGGGAAAAGCTGTTTGAGGAAAAGCTCATGTCGGAAGAGGGTATGAGAACCACGCCTAATCATCTTATTCATATTGGCAGCCCCATTCCCTTTGATACCGACACCTTCCTAAGGCAGCTTAATTTGCTTATGAATGCCGCTTACAACGGTATGGAAGACAAAATTCGAGATTTGGTAATAAGCGTAGTTCCCACCTTCCATCCTGCAGGTGTGAACGGCAATGACGATAAAGGCGCCTTATCTGAAACGCAGATGAAGAATGTTGAAAAACAGTCCAATGATAAAACATTAACTGCTGTTATGTAAACAAAAAAACAAGTTTGGAAGATTTCCAAACTTGTTTTTTGTTGTTATCAAAAATAATTCTATTTTTTCCTTGCTGTTAGTTCCATTTCACCATTTAAATACATTGCCAAAAGCCCTAAAAGCACAAGAATCGAGGCAACATATACAATAACGGGAATAATTTGTTTGTAAATAACCGTGCAGATTGCTGCAGCCAGAGGTCCACCTACAATCAGAGCTGCAACATATCCAAAAAATGTAAACCCACCGGCAAAAAGGCAAATCATTATTCCATAGCCGAAGATCGTTTTTAAAACAGCAGAGATTTTCTTCAAAACTTCTTTCATTTTCATACCTCCTTAAAGTCCAAGGATGGGAAGAAAGCCCATTAGGCAGAGAACTTCCATAATAAATTGTGCAGCCACCCACCACAAATTGTTTTTGAAAGTCTTGTCAAAGTCGGATTCTGCCAGAGACATACCGGCATACATTCCAAGACCAAGGGGGGGAGTAATTCCGCACATAACACCGCAAATGCAAGGGAGCATAGCCGCTGCAAGAAGAGGAGAAACACCCACGGTTGCAAGGGTGGAAATAAACATAGGTCCGAAGATTACAACAAGGGATGAGCCGGGTACCACCATGCCCAAAACGCACGTGAAGGCACAAATGAACAGCACCATTCCAATTTTGTTAAAGGGCATAGCAACGAGGAAGCCTTCCATCTCCTGTGCAACATTCATATCATCAAACATTGCGCCAATCATATAGCCAATTATACAAACGCCAATGGTGGGAGAAATGGTTTTTACACCAGATGCAAACATTTTTGCAATTCCTTGCACCGAAACGACGGATTTATCCTTGGCTATGAGGCAGGTGTAAAAAGCAGTAATTCCCGCAATAAAAAGCAGCAGTGATGATGAAAAATATTTGGCTCCGTCTTTGCCCAGTCGTGCGGTAAAGAAAGTATCCTTAAAAAGATAATCAAGAACAAAAGGCAGCAAAATAATAATGGGAATAAAAAGCCCCTGCCAACCGGTCTTGAACACTTCCCTGAGATTTGGAAGCTCTTCTTTCGACACGGGCTTTACTTTGTAATGCTTGCAAAATGCCCAGACCATAACAAGTCGCTGAATAATAAACCAAAGGGAAACTCCCCACAAAACAACCCAGAACTGGCCAGTGGTCATATTTTCGTTTGGGTAAAGAGCTATGTACGCACCCATTGCGGCAACTATATTTGATGATGGGGGAATCATATTTCCCATATAGCTTGCATTGCTTACAATGTTTGCGGCAAGCTCACGGGGGAAACCTGATTTTATCATTGCCGGTACGGTGAGAGAGCCGGTTGCCATAACGTTTCCAGGACCGCTGCCGGACAGTGCCCCCATAAAGCTGCTGGCAATAACCGACACATATCCCGCACCACCGGTAACTCTGCCCAGAAGTGCAAGAATAATAGCAACACAAGAATCAATTACCTTGGTTTTTGTCAAAATTATCGACATAGCAACAAAAGCTGTCATAGAATAAATAAGCGAAGTAGAAAGTCCACTGTCAATATATTCCCAAACATTTGCCCAAGTTCCTGTTACAGTAAGTAAAATCACAAAGCTGATTAAAATCGCTTCATATACAGGTCTTTTAAACAGCATAAACCATATGCCGATTACTATCAGCATAATCCCAAGATAAATAAAAGCAGATGGCATTTTTTTCCTCCAATTATTCTGTTTTTGTTATAATTTTAATTCCTATATAGTTATAACCTAACATATACTAAGCAGAATGTCAATAGCATTTTTTGAAAAAATCAAAAGAGGTCTTGCATATTCGGCATTAAGATAGTATACTTAAACAAAAAGGGAAATGGAGGATAGGTATGAATTCACGACAACTGCAATATGCGGTTATTCTTGCAGAGACACGCAGCTTTTCTCATGCCGCGCAAAATCTTGCAATATCTCAACCGGCTTTCAGCAAGCAGATTATTAGCTTGGAAAATGAGCTGGGAATAAAACTTTTTGACCGAAGCACAACGCCTCTTTCTCTTACGCCTGCCGGAGAATTCTTTGTTCAGAAAGCAAAAAAGCTTTTGTTTGAAGAAGAAACCTTGATTAACGCCATTGAACAATACAAAACCGGAGACAAAGGAAAGCTGACAATAGGGATTGCACCCTTTCGCAGTCTTTATGTAATGCCCGAAATTGTTATGAAGCTAAAAGAACAATTTCCTCATCTGCAGCTGGTCTTGGAGGAACACGGATTGGCTCAGCTCCAAATAGGTTTGCTTGAAGGATTATATGATTTTGCAATTATGAATCTGCCTGTGAACGAACTTGACTTTAATGTAATCCCCCTCTCGCCTGATACCCTTGTTCTTGCAGTACCAAACAGACTGCTTCATCTAATAGACAGTAAAAAAACAGATGAAATTGATTTGGCAGATTGCAAAAACCTTCCCTTCGTTGTGGTAGGACAAAGTCAGGAGATGCGAAAGCTCTTTGACAAGCTGTGTTCAAAAGCCCAAATAGAGCCAAATATTTTTATTGAGGTAACGGGCGTAACCACCGCCAGAGAAATGGTAAAGGAAGGTGTTGCTGCAACCCTGCTGCCTAAGCAGTTCCTGCAGCACGAATCCAAAATCGAAAATGTGACTCTTTTTAACCTTAACCAGACCGAGTATACTCGTCAGCCAGCAATTGTTCTTCGTCGCGGACAGTATATTTCAAAATATGCAGAGTTTGCAATTGAATTATTTAAAGGTGAGTAAATAAACCCCGATACGACATAATCTGTCGTATCGGGGTTTTAAACTATCCGCATTGTTCCTCTGCAGCACGCAAAATGAATCTAAGCATCCGGCCAGGCATCTTCGATCATTTCCATAACCACATTATATTCAAGCTTTTGAAGTTGCATATCATTGCCGTCTTCATCCAGGATTTTGACGGTTTCGCTAATCTTGCATAATGTTTTTGCAAACTCTTCTTTGGTATCATCCATAACATGAAGTCTGAAAATAACACGGTCTAGAGAACTTGTAGAAGAAATCTCGTCACCAACAAACTTAAACTGACGATTTTGAAGCAGCTGGGGCATAGCATTTATCTCCTCAACACCCTCAATTTTGCTGATACGGCCAGGCTTTAATGGAATATAATAGTTACAACAATATTTGCTAAATTTGTAGTTGTCCTGTGTTTTTGCATCATAACGCGTCATTTTTCCGGTCAGGGCAAACTCTATCATCATTTCAAGAGAGCTTATGCCATTTAATCTTTCGGCAAATATATAAAATTGTTCTCCGCCCATTCTAAGGCCAGATTCATGGAAATAGAGTTTTCCATTTTCTTCAAAGCCTTGGAACATAACATTTCCGTATTTTATGCCAAGGTCTTGAACCATTTTGATTACCGCAGGTTCAGTGGTCTTTTTGTACTCATCAAGAAACTTCGGCGAAAACATATGGAAAAGACAGGAAGCTGCTTTGCTCTTTTCCTCATCCACTTTATATTTCAAAAACGAAGAAGAAAGGCTGCAATAACCGTCCTGAACGGTGTAATGAATGAAAATCTCGTTTTCACTTTGCATATACCTCTCGCAAACAATTTTTTTGCTGGGCGAAGATTCGTATAGTTCTTTATAGTAACTAATAAGTTCTTCCTCGTTATTGCATTTCATTATTCCTCGGCCACCGCTGCCGTCAGCAGGTTTTACCATTACAGGATACACAATTTTGTCTAAATCTTCACGGTTAAAATCAATACTGATATCATAAACATCAGGTGTAGGAACTCCGTACTTAATGCACAGTTCCTTGAATTTTCTTTTGTCATTGGATAAAATGTCAAACTGTTCAAGGTTTCCGCAGCAAGGAAGACCAGCTTTTTCGCATATTTCAGCGTAAAATGGCAGGTGAGAATCCGTCCATCCTACAAAAATACCATCAATATGATTATCTTTAATAAGCTTGACCATTTCATCTATTTGAGAAAAATCAACCATCCACTGTTCATCTGCAATTAACTTCGCAGGTGATTTTTCTGTTGGATAATAATTGGCGACAACGGTCTTTATTCCCATTTCCTTTGCCCTAATTACAGCACAAGCCGCCAAAGATGAGCCGTCAAGAAACAATAATTTTTTTCCCTTTAAATTCATAGGTAACCTCTCCAATTCACTAAATCAATATTTTTTCCCAAGTTTTTTTAGTATACTGTTAATTTCATCCCTGAAACCAATTTGTGAAGGTATTTGCCACACAAACTGTCCTCGTCGATTTGCTTCTACCAAAATCCAGCCACTATCCGTCAATGCAAGATCCCAGCCTGTATATCTGTTGTCCGGAATAACATTTGCCAACTGGTTAACTAGTTTTTTTGCCTCGTCCCAACGAGGAAGTTGAAAGTCGATAAGTGGCTCATTTGTTTGAGGGTGAGAATCAAAGGTATTGCCGTGTTCATCAGCGGCGGCAAATACGCGACCGGTTTCTGCGTTTACATCACATATTATACCCCCTGCCCCTGCGTTATCTACGTTTTTGCCGTTTTGACCAACTCTGAAAAATGGATGTACAATAAGAGTTTCATCATCCAGCCGGATTGTAGGAACACGCACTGTATTTACTGAAGCCGGGTGCAGCTTGGCGACCTCGGGGCTTTGGACAATTAAATCTTCTGCTATAAAGTTGCCGTTATATTCACTTAAAAGAGAAACAAATTTTTCCTTTGTCCACTCAAAATCCTTGGATTTTATAATCTGAATGCCTTGTCCACAGGACAAATCCAATGGCTTGATAATAAATTTTGAATGTGATGAAACAAAATTTTCAAATTGTTCAAACTGACTTTCATCCTCAAAAAATATAACTTCTCTGCCATAAAACTGCTTAAATTTTCCATACGTTTTCCATTTATTATCAAAAAACTCATCGTTTTTATGGTCATTTAATGCACATGCATAGCCCAAATGCTCCCAATCTGCAACAAATTGCAAGCGTTCCTTTTTGCTTTTTTCAGCAAAACGCAAGCACAAATATTCAGCAAAGCCAAAGCCATAGCGTGCATAAGTGTTTACCATATCATTTATGTATTTTTCTTTGGCCTTTTCATTTTCAAAAGAAACACCAAAATCACATAAAGTTTTAGCGGCAACCTTTTTCAGCTTGTTTCTTTTCAGTACACCGCCGACAACCATATAATAAAAATATCGAATAGCTCTGCTGTTTTTAATTGCTTCTTTGTTCACTGTAACACCTTCTCGCTTTCATTTTGAGGGTTTATTTGCATATTGGCTCTTTCTATATGAAGACTAACCGGTTGTTGTTCTCCCTGTCCGATTCCCTCCCGTTTCAAAACCTTTAAAACAGTCAAAAACAGAATCTTTACATCTAACCAAAAAGAAATATTCTCCGCATACCATACATCATATGCAAATTTTTCTTCCCACGAAAGGTTGTTTCGTCCTTTGCATTGTGCAAGCCCCGTGAGACCCGGACATACCTCGTGACGCCGTCTTTCCTCCGGGGTATAATAATCCAGATATTTCACCGTCAAAGGCCTTGGCCCGATAATGGAAATATCCCCTGTTAGTATATTGAGCAAGGACGGCAGTTCATCTATCGAGAGTGACCTTATAATGCGGCCATATGTATTCAACCGTTCTTTATTGGGCAATAATTTTCCATCTTTATCCTTGGCGTTGGACATAGAACGGAATTTAATTAAATTGATTATGCGTTCTTTGCCCGTCTGGGGGTCAATTTTCCCGGGTCGCTTTTGGATATAGAATGGGTTTCCTTTCATTGCAACAGCACCAATCAAGGTGAACAGCGCCAAAAAGGGAAAAAGGACTATCAAAGCAAATAACGACAGGACAATATCCAGTGTTCGTTTAATAAATATAGCGTACATTATGTATATATCTCCTTTTAAAGATTTACTTTGCCCTATACAAAGGAAAGAAAGATGAATTATTGTCAAAAGAATTTTCTTCGCTCCGAAAATCCACCAGCTTTTGATATGTGTCGTTGTCAAATATTTTCCTTCCGATACAAAATGCCGAATCTTCGTTGCGGTTAAAGGCTTTCTTGAATTTATAAAGGCTGTCCTCAGCCGCCCCTACGCCGCCGCCAAGATGAAGGGTTTTGTGGCCGTTTTTTGATGCCCACACGGCAGCCTCGTACAAAAGAAGATTGGTGGGAGCAAGTGAAGAGAACTTTCTTTTTGACCCCGAAAGATGATAGTGCATTTGACCATTACAGAACAAAAATATTGAAATAGCAGCTATTTCATCATCTTTCACTGAATAAAACCACAATGCATTGTGTTTTAAATCCTCTGATATGGATTCATAAAAATCTTTGTCAAAATAATAGTAATCATTAGCAGAATCTTTATCCATTGTTTCGTTATATATCTGTATAAACTGTTCAATGACTTGAGGGTCTCTTCCCCAAAACACTTTAAGGCCTTCTTTTTGAGCTTTTCTTATCATATTGCGGTTTTTGCTTGTTAAATTCTGCCAGATTGTTTCGGGGTCGGAAGTGTCCATAAATACTGTATTTCCAAGACGGACAATGTCATAAACAGAATCAAGACCATTCCAATTTTCAAGAATTGGATGAAATCTTACAAATTCAGAAACAATACGCTCGTCTTTGCAAAACTGCTCATATTCTTTTTTTAATTGAGAGGTATTATTCCCCTCCACAATAAACCCTCCATAACCATATGGGGTAACGATATCAAAAAGTTCGTTCTTTTCAAGGTGACTTGAAAGCGGTGCAAAATCACTGATATCCCTTTTCATAACCACATTTATTGCCCGTGTTTTTTCTAAAGAGTCATCTTCAAAATATATAAGCATAGCCTGACCGTCACCATTGCGTTCAAAAGCTTTTACATATCCTGACAGATAATATGAATCGTGTTTTGAGAAAGATTTAACTATTTCGTCCCATTCTACACCTTGATTAGAAAAATATGTTTTTATCATAAGCTATACCCCAAAAAAACTTTTAATACTTTTCACAAGTCGTACCATATCCTCAGTATCATATCTTTGATCACAAACAAGTGATAATTGTAAATTATATATTTCTTTTGCTTTGCCGCTTATATTATTATGCAAAGGAGATAACGGCCAGTGTACAGGGCAATATATTTGCTGTGATATAAGATACCTTCTTAAATTATCCCTGACAGAGCTGTCAATAATCACAGGAACACATAAGGGTGCATCGTGCGGTCCAAGCTTTGAGAACATAGGTGTAATGCCTTTTATCTCTGAAATTCCGTCCAACAGTATTTTTGCATTTTTACGCCTTCGATTTTTGATTTTCTTTTTGTCAAGGCAAATCAAAGCGGAAATGCTTTCGGCGGTGGGTTGATAATCAAGATAATCGTTTTCAAGCATAGCTTCCGCAGCTGAAAATTTTTCTAAAAAATCTTGTTTATTTCCGCTGAAAGACTGTATGTATAGTCGTTTCTTTTCTTGTGCGTCCTTGCGCAAAGCCTCATATTCTTCGTTAATTAAGCACTTTTGCGATATCAAAAATTTGCCATTCTCTTTTTTTGCTGCGGCAACACCTGTGAATCCCGTCCATTTTCTGAAGCTTGCGAAACTATAATCTGCCAAGGACGGTTCGTCAGCTTTTTCACTATACATCAGCCAGGAGTGCGTTGTATCTTCTATAACAATGCATCCACTGTTTTTTATCTCCGGCAAATTTCCCATTTCTTGTTTTTCATACCCGAAATATTTTATGTAAAAGAAAATATCGTCGCTATTAATTTGGGGAACAGAAGCTGTCAAAATGCCATTTTCAAAAAACACATCATAAAAAATCACCGGTATATTGTTTCTTACGAAAGGCTCAAGCATTGTATGGCAACAAAAAGACGGCATATGAACCGCGCAGATTTCACGCTCTGCCAAAATGTCGCGGATAATAAAATCCAATGCCGTTCTTCCGGAAAGAAAAAACCTTATATCAAATTTTGAGGGTTCAATGGTCCAAAACTCGCTACCTATTTCCACCATATATACTCCTCCCATTTTCCATTCTCGTGTATAGCATAACATATAAAATAAGATTAGTAAAGCATAATTTATAAAAACATTACCAAAAAATGAGGGCTTTTTTTGTATTGACTAAAAAAAATATATATTGTATAATAAGATGATATTATATTTGTAAATTGCAAAAGTGTAAAGGAGACTTTAATTATGGGAGAGAGCAACAAAATATGGCTTTCTACTCCTACTACTCATACCGAGGAGCAGGAATTCATAAAAGAGGCTTTTGATACAAACTGGGTGGCGCCGCTTGGCAAAAATGTTAACGAGTTCGAAAACGAGATTGCCGAATACACCGGTTGCGGTTATGCTGCGGCAATGACCGCAGGAACTCATGCCCTCCATATGGCGGTAAAAATGTCCGGTGTCAAAGAAGGCGACATTGTTCTTTGCTCAGACCTGACCTTTGCCGCAACTGTAAACCCTGTTACATACGAGAACGGAACTCAGGTTTTTGTTGAGTCAGAGCGGGACACCTGGAATATGGACCCCAAAGCTCTTGAAATTGCTCTTGAAAAATACAAGGGAAGGGTGAAGGCAGTTATGCTTGTTCACCTTTACGGAACGCCATCAAAGCTTGACGAAATTATTTCTCTTTGCGAAAAGTATGATATTCCACTTATTGAAGACGCAGCAGAATCCTTGGGCGCTACATACAAGGGCAAACAAACCGGCTCCTTTGGAAAATACGGTGCGATAAGCTTTAACGGCAACAAAATCATCACCTCATCAGGCGGCGGAATGTTCTTGTCTGCTGATGAAGACGCGGTGAAAAAAGTACGGTTTTTCTCAACTCAGGCTCGTGACGCAGCGCCCCACTATCAGCACAGCGAAATTGGTTATAACTACCGAATGAGCAATATTGTTGCAGGTGTTGGTCGCGGTCAGCTTATTCATTTGGACGAGCACATTGCACTCAAAAAGAAAATTTACAATACATACAAGCGTGAATTCGAGGGGCTTCCTGTAAAAATGAACCCCTATCTTGACTATACCGAGCCAAACTTCTGGCTTAGCTGTTTTACTATTGACGAAGATGCAATGAAAATAACTACACCCGAAAAAATACGCCTTGCTCTTGAAGCAGAAAACATAGAGTCACGCCCGATATGGAAGCCTATGCATATGCAGCCGGTGTATGCTGACCGTGATTTTGTCAGCTGCGGTGATCTGGTTGGCGAGGACTTGTTCAGACGAGGTTTATGTCTTCCGTCAGATATAAAAATGACAGAAGAACAACAGCTGAATGTTATCAAAATCATTAAAACCTGTTTTAAAGGTGCGTGAGAAAATGAAAAAAGTATTGTTTGTGGCGTCAATAATGGGGCACTTCAAGGCATTTCATATGCCGTATATTGAATACTTTAAAGAAAATGGTTATCAGGTTGAGGCTGCTGCCAAACCCAAAGAAGGGTTAACTGTTTGCGAGATACAGCACAATATTGATTTTGAAAGACAGCCTCTTAAACTTAAAAATATTGTTGCTTATAAAAAGCTTAAAAAAATAATAGCAAGTGGCGAATACGAAATAATTCACTGTCATACCCCCGTTGCAGCGATGATGACAAGGCTTGCGGCACGAAAGGCACGAAAAAAAGACACGAGGGTAATTTATACCGCTCACGGCTTTCACTTTTTCAAAGGTGCACCTCTTAAAAACTGGCTTATTTACTTCCCTGTTGAGTGGATTTGTTCTTTTTTAACTGATGACCTTATTACCATAAACCGTGAGGACTTTGCCTTTGCAAATAAACATCTACACGCAAAAAAAACGCACTATGTGCCGGGTGTGGGTGTTAATATTGATAAATTTAAAAACACTGAGGTTGACCGCGACAAAAAACGCAAAGAGTTGGGTATACCAAAAGACAGCATAGCCGTTTTGTCGGTAGGTGAACTTAATGAAAATAAAAACCACGAAACGGTTCTTCGTGCTATTGCATCCCTTGACCAAAAGAACATCGTCTATGTAATATGCGGCAAAGGCGGAAGAAAAGAATATCTTGAAAATCTTGCCAAAGAGCTGGGAATGGAAGAACGCCTTATTTTAGCAGGCTTTAGAACAGATGTGGCTGAAATTTATAAATGCTGTGACATCTTTGCTTTCCCCTCAAAGCGCGAGGGCCTGCCGGTTTCTGTAATGGAAGCAATGGCATCGGGACTACCGTGTGTTGCGTCTGATATTCGCGGAAACAGAGATTTGATAAAAGAAGGAAAAAACGGATTTTTATGTAGTCCAATAACTGTTGATGAATTTAGAAAAAAAATAGCCGTGCTGATTGACACCCCCGGAGTTTGTACAACGATAGAGAAAAATAACATTGAAGATGTCAAACTCTTTGGTCTTGACAATGTAAAAAAAGAAATGTACGAAATCTATAATCTTTAAAAAAGGAGAATAAAAATGGCATTGTCATACACAAAGGAACAATTAGATAAGATACACAGTATTGAAGTGGAAATTCTTTCGGAAGTAATAAGAGTATGTAATGAAAATAATATCGCATGGTTTACCGTCGGGGGAACAACACTTGGTACCGTTCGTCACAATGGGTTTATTCCCTGGGACGACGATATTGACATTGGTATGATGCGGGATGACTACGAAAGGTTTATAAAGATTGCTCCCGGTTGCCTTAAGGAAGGGTATGTTTTTCAACACTTTGCAGTTGCAAAAAACACGCCTACATATTTTGCAAAAGTACGCAAGGACGGCACAGAATTTCTTGAATATAGCAACAAATCAATAAAAATGCATCACGGTGTATTTATTGACATTATGCCCTTTGACAAGGTTCCCGAGGACCCTGACCTCAGAAAAAAATACAATCGCAGCGTTATTTTGCATCATCAGCTGTATATGGCAAAAACACTTTGGCTTTCATCAAAGCCCATCTCGAGGTCTAAGAAGGCGTTTTGGCGTACATTTGTCAGATGCTGTCTTCACATATTGCTGATGCCTGTTCCCAAAAAGGTTGTCTTTAACGCTATGGAAAGGGCTATTAAAAAGTATAACAATTCTGATACAAAGATGATTTCTTCAAGGGGGCGTTCGGTTTTTGAATGTTATGAGTCGGATGTTTTCCCAACAAAAGAACATCCGTTTGAGAACATTATTGTTAATATTCCTAACGACAGCCACAAGGTTCTCACCACACAGTATGGTGATTATATGCAGCTACCGCCCGAACACAAAAGAACATCACATGCTCCGCTTAGTTTAAAGTTGTAGAGTATGTTTTAGATAAGAAAGGGTTGATAAATATGATAATCGGATATACTGCAGGTGTTTATGATTTGTTTCATGTAGGACATCTTAATCTGCTAAAAAACGCAAAAGGCATGTGTGACAAGCTGATAGTCGGAGTGACCACGGATGAGCTTGTTTCTTACAAAGGCAAGAACGCAACTATTCCCTTTGAGGACAGGTTGGAAATTGTACGCAGTATCAAGTATGTTGATGCGGTTGTTCCGCAGAGCGATATGGATAAGCTTGAAATGTGTAAAAAGCTGGGTGCAACCTACCTTTTTGTCGGTGACGATTGGTACGGGACCGACAAATGGAAAGCATACGAAGATGAGTTTGCAAAAGAAGGTATAAAGATAATTTACTTTCCATACACCAAGGGCGTTTCTTCGACAATTATCTCAAAAACCCTTGCAACTCAAAAAAAATGATACCAAATAATTATACCGAAAAGAGGTCTGTCAATATGCCAAAGGTGAGTGTAATAATGGGAATTTATAATTGCGTCGATACTTTACCCATTGCGGTGGACTCAATTATAAATCAAACCTATACGGATTGGGAACTTATTATGTGTGATGACGGGTCATCTGACGACACATATAAGGTTGCCTTTGAGTATACACAAAAGGACAATAGAATAAAGCTTATAAAAAACGAGAAAAATATGCGGCTTGCCTACTCTCTTAATCATTGTCTTGAATATGCTAAGGGTGAATATATTGCTCGAATGGACGCAGATGATATCTCTCTTCCAGAAAGATTTGAAAAACAAGTAGCATACCTTGACGCTCACCCCGAAATGGCTGTGGTTTCTTCGGCTGCAACCATTTTTGACGAAAAGGGAGATAAGCTTATTCGTGGATTGGGAAATGAATACCCCCTTCGAAAATCATTGCTTTTAGGCAGTCCCTTTATGCATGTAACTATTATGATGCGTAAAGCTGCGTATGATCTTTTAGGTGGATACCGAGTAAGCCCTGAAACAATGCGTACAGAGGATGCGGATTTATGGTTCAGATTTCGTCTTGAAAAACTTGATGGTTATGTTATACAGGAACCGCTTGTAAAGGTGCGGGAATGTGCCAATGACCTAAAAAGACGAAGCATAAAGGCAGCCTGGTGGTCGGTAAAGCTTCATAAAAAATACTACAAGCTTTTAAATATTCCTGTCAAATGGCGTCTCAGAGCATACAAACCTCTTGTTTCAGCACTTATTCCAAGATGGATTATGGCCATATATCACAGATACAAATAATAATATTGCATTAGAGGGGAACAAAACGTGTTTAGCAATTTTAACAGTTGGTTATTTTATTTAGGTGTATTTAGCGGCTCAGCTTACCTGCTGGGCTTTATTTCACAAACCCAAAAAAAGAAGACTTTTTTTTACTTTCTGATTACCGCTATTGCTCTCGCTTTGCCCATCCTAATGGCTGCATATCGCAGTTGCGGAACTGATTCTATTACATACATGGCTTCCTATATGAGAACCTCCAGGACATCGTGGGCTAATGTTTGGGAAAACATTGACAGTTTTTTTGAATCAGGGCATCGCTTGTTGGTAAAATTTTTGGGGACATTTCATAGTGTAAGAGTATACTTTGGTACTTATGCCGCAGTTACGGTAATTTGTATATATACAGCAACAAAATATTACAAAGGAAAGGAAATCGCATTATCCATGTTCCTTTTTTACTTTTTGCTTTTTATCAGTTCCTTTAATGGAATGAGGCAAAACTTTGCTGCTGCAATAGTTGTACTTTCCTTTAAATATATATTTGAAAGAAAATTCATTAAATTCTTACTTATCATACTTTTGGCAACAATGTTTCATACCTCTGCGCTATCAATGATTTTTTTATACTTTTTGTGGCAAAAAGACCAAAAGCTGTTGCCGTGGCCAATTCTTTTTGCAATTATGGCTTTATTTACGATTGTATGCCTCAATCTCGACTCAATTCTGGGCTCCTTTGAAGACTACGAGTTCGAATCAGACTCCCTTCAGCGTTATGTAAATTATACCAGTAACACCTTTGAGGCAAAGAATCGGGACTTTTATTTGAAACTTCTGGTTGCGGGTATTGTTGCATGGCATTATCCTCGTCTTGTAAAGATAGACAAACGAAATTCATTCTTTGCTTATCTTGTTTATATTAGCACAATTATAGGCTTGGCGGGATTTATCAATCCTACTGCTAAACGTTTCGCTCTTTATCTCAGCATTGCTCAAATATGGGTGCTTGCAGATATTCCCAAATGCTACAAAGACCATCATTCTATATGGACTGCACGGCTTTTAGTTATGTTCTATGCAATAGCAAGATTTACCCTGGTTGCATACATCCTCGGACAGTCCCACCTAATACCATATATATGGATACTTCCATCCTGGGCAAGATAGAGAAGGGAGACGATGTAAAAGTGAAGATTAATCAGCTTAAAATGGGGGTTTTCTTTTCATATGCTTCGCAGGCGGTAAGCATTTTATCAGCCCTTTTATATACCCCGGTTATGCTTCGTATTTTAGGCCAAAGCGAATACGGGCTTTATCAGATGGTATACTCGGTTATTTCATACTTAGGTCTTTTAAGCCTGGGGTTTGGATCGGGATACATTCGATTTTATTCAATATACAAGGCAAAGGGTGAGGAAAAAAATATTGCTCGCCTTAACGGAATGTATTTGCTTGTCTTTATTATTATTTCTGCTATTTCTTTGATTTGTGGGGCAGTAATAATATTTAACATAAAGGCTGTGTTTGGTGCAGGGCTTACTGTCTCTGAATTAGGAACGGCAAAGATACTTTTTTGTTTGATGTTAATAAGCCTTGCAACAAATCTTGTCAGAAGTGTTTTTTTAAATAATATATCCGCAAATGAAAAGTTCTTATTCCATCGAGGAATAAGTTTTGTTCATTTATTGCTTGAACCGTTTATAACACTTCCTATAATTCTTATGGGGTTTGGTTCGGTAGGAATGGTAACAGTATCAACCGGGTTCTCCTTAGTTATGTTCTTTTCCAGTGTCTGGTATTGTTTTAAGTATCTCAATATGAAGTTCTTATTTAATAAGTTTGAACCAGGCCTTCTAAAAGAAATTTTTGTATTCACATTTTTTATATTTATAAGTATAATAGTTGACAGAATTAACTGGAGTGTAGACAAGTTTTTGCTTGGACGTATGATAGGTACTGTTTCAGTAGCGATATATAGTGTATCCTCGCAAATGAATCTTTTGTATGTAAACTTTTCTACAGCAATTTCGTGCATGTTCATTCCACGGATTAACCGGTTTGTTTCTGAAGAAGACGATTCGTCAAAGCTTTCAGCACTGTTTATAAGGGTTGGACGATTACAATTTCTTATTCTTGCTCTTATAGTATCAGGATTTACTTTCTTTGGGAGAGAATTTATAGAGGTTTGGGCCGGACCGGAATATAGAGGCTCTTATTATGTAGGCCTCCTTTTGATGATTCCCGGAACAATCCCGCTTGTTCAAAACCTCGGTGTAGAAATTCAAAAAGCAAAAAATATGCACAGGGTTTGTGCTGTTGTAAATCTCGCCATTGCAATCGGCAATATATTTCTCAGCATTCCTCTGATACAAAAATGCAGTTACATAGGTGCAGCAACAGGAACGGCTATCTCAATCATTGGAGGAAATATTTTTATAAATTGGTATTACCATAAAAAAATTGGAATTGATATTCTGCGTTTCTGGAAGGAAATCCTGAAGTTTCTCCCCGCACTTACTGTCTCGGTAGTTTTGGCTTTGCTATTAAACAAAATCCTGCCCCCAAGCCCCGGAGTTATTCCTCTTGCAAGAAATATTATAATATACTCTCTCATCTACGGAGCAGCTTTCTGGTTTTTGGGTATGAACAAATCAGAAAAAAATCTTATAATTGTTCCTTTAAAGGCAGTTATAAACAAATTTAAAAGGTAATATATAATGAACCAATCATCAATAATACAATACCTGCTGAATATCATTCGCTCGGCACTAAACGGAAGCGAACTTGACCCTCCGCAAGATGCACAGATTAACTTCGATGCTCTCTACTCCTTTTCAAAAGCACATCATCTGGCAGGGTTTGTGGCATTGTGCCCAAAGGTGCTCAAGCAAATGCCGCCGGAGCTTGCAAAAAAGTTCATATACGAAAACAACCGCGCCACAGCACGCGAGGCAACTCAGGAAGTCGTAATTTCTGCATTTCTAGATAAGATGGAGGAATCGGGTTTTCGTGCAATGTCCCTAAAAGGCTTTTGCATAAAGCATTTTTATCCACATCCTGCACTCAGGTATATGACCGATACGGACATCCTTGTTGACGAAAGTGAAGTTGAAAAAATAACCCCCATACTAAGCAGCTTGGGTTTTACCTTAGACCACGAATCTGCCTACGAGATCATTTACAAAAGCCCGCAATTAGTAATAGAGCTGCATAAAACACTTGTACAGGATGTTACCAAAACGCTGTACTCATACTACGGCGACGGTTGGAAATTTGGTCAAAAAAAAGAGGACAAAGAATTTATCTATGAAATGCCAATAAATGACCTTTACATATATACAGTAACTCATATTGCCAAGCACTACTTGCAGGGCGGAATAGGCATTATGCATCTAGTCGACATCTTTGTTCTAAACCAAATAGACCTTGACCGCGACTACATCGTCCGTGAGCTTGCAAAACTAAAGCTTGAGAGATTTGAAGACAATATAAGAAAGCTTGCCGAAATGTGGTTTTCGAGCGCACCCTCATTAGAATTTGACGGTACAGTTAAAGAAATGGCAGCATTTATTCTACAAAGCGGCGCCTTCGGCACTACCGAAAACCGTTCTGTAGCTAAGATAAATCTCTTTTCAAAAATTAATCCGTCTGTTACAAAATGGAAAATTATATTACATAAGATTTTTCCACAACCGGAGACGATAAAGCTGTTATTCCCTGCTACAAAAAAGTATCCTGCTTTGTATCCTTGTTTTATAGTGATACGATGGATTAAAATTTTGTTTTTCAGAACATCCGATATTAAAAAGATTGCCGTAACCGCAGAGGTTAGTGATGCTCAGGTTAATGCCTTTGAAAAACATATTCAACGCATGGGGATTCCAAAAGAACTTTAATAAAAAAAGAGTTGATTTTACAAAATCAACTCTTTTTTTCTGCGTAATTTTCTACGTCTTACTAAAACAGCTTGTTGTCGAGGTCACAATATCTTTGATAACACTCACTGTAATCCGCACCGCTTGGAACAAATTCACGCTTGGTTTCAACCGCCATATCGCAGGCAGTCTCTACGCTTTCAAACACTCCTGTTGCTACACCTGCAAGGATTGCTGAGCCAAGGCACGCTGTTTCGTCGTTCTTTAAGGTTACAATCTTTTTGCCGGTCATATCCGCTTTAATCTGACACCAGAGGGGACTTGATGCGCCGCCGCCCATTGTTCTGATTTCGTCACATTCAAGACCCAGATAATCAAGATTGCCCTTGAGCATACAGGACACGGCTTCTAAGATGCTTCGTACTGCGTGCGCTCTGCCGTGTTCCATTGTAAGACCATAGAACACACCCTTTGCATCGGGGTTATATTTGGGCATTGTTGAGCCGCAGAGATACGGAATAAAGGTCAATCCTGCACTGCCCGGCTCTACCTTTTCGGCAAGCTCGTCAAGCTCACGGAATGAAAAGTTCTCGCAGAAGTTATTTTTGAACCACTTAAGAGCAATTCCCGCTGTGGGTGTCCACGAAAGCAGACAATACTTGCCATCATAATTCACATGGCAGGGGATTTTGCTGTTGGGGTTAAATTCAGGCATATCGTCCGAGGGAACAAACACAACCATTGTTGTGCCTGTCATTTCGCTGACAACACCTTTGCGGACAATTCCCGCACCGATTGCACCGGCAATCTGGTCAATTGCACCGGTTACAACGGTAATTCCCTTATACTCACCGATTATCTCGCCACTGGGCAGAATTTCGGGGAGACAGCTTTTGTCAAGACCAATGAATTCAAGCATTTCGTCCCACCAGTCGAACTTTTTGATGTCAAAATAAAGGCTTGATGACTGCAGCGTTCTTTCGGTGACAAATCTGCCGGTCATACGATAAAGCAGGTAGTCCTCAAGCAGGAACACCTTTTTTATTTTACCAAAGATTTCGGGCTTATTTTCACGGAACCAGAGCAGCTTGCTTGCCGGCCAGGTTGCGGTAATTTCGGGCTGACCCGTTACCTCATAGACCTTTTTTACACCAAACTTTGCGTCAATTTCCTCCGCCTGCTTTGCCGCACGGTTATCAAGCCACACAACCGCCTTTGTGATGGGGTTTCCGTTCTCATCGGTCAGAATAAGAGTTTCACACTGGGTGTCGATACTCATTGCGGAAATTGTATAGTCTGCCGAAAGCTCTGCAAGTGCTTCGGAGAACAAATCCCAGTAGCTTTCTGCCGGGAACTCCACAAAATCGCCCTTTGTTTCAAGTGTATAATCCTTTGTAACGCTTTTTACAGGTCTGGCATTCTCGTCAAAAACCGCCGCCTTGAGCGAGGTTGTGCCAATGTCTACGCCAAGCAGGTATTTCATAGTATCAAGCTCCTTTTATGTAATGGTTAATGATTGGACAGAACATTATTCTGCATTTCACATAGTCTGAAAATGTTCGGTCTGTAAGGCGATGTGAAATGAAGAATAATATCGGGGCAAAATATCAGAATTTTGCCCCGATTATATCAGCAAATATTATCTCTTAAGCTGGAGGTCGTAGTGAACGTCGTAAGCCTTTTCTTCATCTGTGAACTTATGAAGAGTGTTGATAACTTCGCCGTTGTTCCACTTTCTATCTTCTACATCGTCAGCAATACCCATAACGGTAACATTAACCTGTCTGCGACGAGCACGTACATGGTCCCAGTCAACGAAGTAAACGTGAGCGAATTCGCCACCGTCAAGTTCGCCGTCCTTGATTGTCATTGTTTCGCTTCTGCCGAAGAATACGCTACGGAGGTGACCGTCTGTGTTCATTGATGTGAAGTCGCCGGGCTCGTCAACGTATCTGCCGAACTGTGCGTGGATAGGACCGGGATGACGGTACTGATGTTCTTCAGCGAAATCAGGAATCATCTTTCTCATAATGTCGAGAAGATCGTGCTGGAGATATTCAAGGTCAAATGAATCGATATCGTGTGAGCATTCCTGAACCATTACTGAACAGGTTGTGTGGTGTGATGCGATTGCAACAGTACCATTCTTAACGCCTGATGCCTTTACGATTTCAATAATCTCCTTTGAGATGTCGTGGAATGTGGGAATCCAGCCTCTTGACTGAAGTTCCAGTTCTTTTTGATAAAATTTGAATTCCATAGTTCAAATCCTCCTATAAATATGTATTATAATTTTTTATTATTTACTTTTTGTTAAGCCTTTCGCCTACTGCTCCACCCGGATGTGTGATAGCAAACTGCTCGTTTAGGAAGCCTGTTTCTTCAATAAGTGCGGTCTGAAGAATGTGGAAAATAACCGCAAGTGAGGTTGATGATGTTGTGCCCTGACAGTTATATTTGTCGGTTTCGCGGTTAACATACTGCTTAATTACAACATCAGCCATTTCTGCAAGGGGTGATTCAAGGTTTTCAGTAACCGAGATAATATGTACGCCCTTTGTCTTACAGATATCAAGAATAGGAAGGAGCTCCTTTGTCTTTCCGCCGCGTGATGCAAAAACGCAAACATCCCCTGCCTGAAGGTAACCTGTTGCACCGTGAACTGCCTCAGCCGGTGAGATAAATCTTGCAGGCTGGTCAATGCAGCACATTAGATGTGCAAAATGCTGGCAGATAATGCCCGAATGTCCGCAACCGGTAACACCGATACGGGGTGCATTCTTCAAAAGCTCAACCGCTTTTGAATATGCTTCTTCATCAAAGTATTCAGCCATATTCTTTATGCATTCGCTTTCAATTTCGTATACCTGCTTTGCCGCCTTTATTGCTTCGCTGTTCATATCAAATCCTCCTTAGTGCATTTCGTCCCAAGCCTTGCGAACGCTTGCAATCATTTCTTCTGCCAGAGCAAGGGGATTTTCAGCCTTTGCTATTGCACTTGAGCAACCTGATGCAGATGAGCCTGCCTTTATGATATTGTAGCAGTCTTCACCCTTGCTGATTCCGGCTGACGGGAAGGGAAGAATGTCCGGATTAATTTCCTTTATACACTTGATAACCTCGTCGACATATTCCTTGTCGGCAGGCTTGCCTGTGCCGATAAGCTCGGTCGGCTCTGCAACCAGAATGTTGGGGGCAAGCTTTGCAATCTCTTTTACTTCTTCAACGCTGTCTGCGCATACCATTGTTGCAAGACCAACCTCGTCTGCACGCTTGATAGCCTCGGCAATTTCGTCCAGAGTAAGCTTGTGTTCTGCGTGGTTAAGCATTACACCAACAGCACCCGCTGCCTTTAAAGCTTCGGGGAGGCTTCTGCCCATACCCTTGCCTACGGGGATACTGTCCATATGCTGTGAGAATACGTGTATTCTCTTTGTATTTTTTGCAATATTGCTGATTTCTGTATCAGGAATATCAAGAATTACATCAACGTCATATTTTTCTGAAAGGGCATCAAGACCCTTTGCAATTTCAAGAAGTACATCTCCGTACATATAGCATTTGGGACCGTATTCAAAAAACGGCTGTTTGATGTTAAAATTTTTAAGCATATCAAATCTCTGCCTTTGTCTTTATAGTAGTAGTTTTTTCCGTCCCTCTCCAAGGACCAGTTTTGCATTTTTCTACCACTATATTATATACGCCTTTTGGCGGCTTGTCAACATTATTTTGGACATTGACTTATTCTTGACATTCATTTTTTTCTGGTGTATACTTGTTATTGGAGAATGCGGAGAAGAAAATACGAAAAGAAAAGGAATGACAAAAATGAAGTACTTAATCGACACCGCCAACATTGAGGCAATCCGTTACTTGAACGAATTCTACCCCGTGGCAGGTGTAACCACCAACCCCACACTTATTGCAAAGGAAAACGGCGATTTCTGGGAAATTGTTAAGGAAATCCGCAGTATTATCGGTCCTGAAAAGATGCTGCATATTCAGACAGTTCAGAAATCTGCTGAAAAAATTGTAGACGAAGCTCTTCTTATCAAGCAGACGCTTGGCGGCAACTTTTACGCAAAAATTCCGATTTGCGAGGAGAGTCTGAAAGCAACAAAGATGCTTAAAGAGCTTGGTATCGGCGTTACTATGACCGCAATATTTACTCCCGCCCAGGCGCTTATGGCGGCAAAAGCCGGCGCAGATTTTGTTGCGCCTTACGTTAACCGACTTGACAACACCATCAGCGATGGCGTTAAGGTTGTTGAGTACATAGTTGAGCAGTTTAAAAACTATAACCTTGACTGTCAGGTTCTGGCAGCAAGCTTTACCAATGCCGAGCAGGTTCACAAGTGTGCCGTTGCCGGCTGTCACTCGGTGACAATTGCACCAAAGATTTTTGAATCGCTTATTGCTCATCCTATGACAGAGGCGGCAATTGAGGGTTTTGAGCACGACTGGGAAGCGGTATATGGTGACAAAACCATCATGGACTTCTAAGGCTTGATAAAATGATGCAGAACGCATAAAGCAAAGGTTTTATATTGTTATTACATTATTAAAACAAAATATTACAGGCTGTGATAAAAAATCACAGCCTGTTTTTCATTATTTTTTTGCCTCGCCTATCGTTCCTCCCTCGGAAAAACGACGGGTAACCGTAACGCATTGGGTCGCAGACCCCGATTTTTCTTCTATCGCCCTATACAAGAGCCTTACCGCCTCGGAACACATCTCGGAAATATGCATTTTTATACACGAAAGATTGACATTTTTATACGGAACGCTGCTTATATCGTCCATACAAATCAGTGATAAATCCTCAGGCACACGAATATTTTCCTCGCTGAGCCGCTGCAGAATTCCGTCTGCAACATGGCTGTACGCCGCAAAGACCGCAGTCGGAAGCTCAGGACGGCGTAATAGCTCGTCCATTCCCCAATATCCGCAATCCCAGAAACGTCTCTCATTTATAACACAAAAGTTTCGCGTGACCCCAAGACCGCGTTTTTGCATTCCCTGCCGAAAAAAACCGTACTCTGCCGGTGTAAACCTTTCGCCTACATACCCGATTTTGGTATGACCCTTTTGCATCAGACACATAAGTGCAGAATCCATCGCCGCACGAATATCCACATCAACACAGTTAACATTTTTATATTGCTCGGTGTGACCTACCAAAACAACGGGAATTGAGGTTTCAACCGATATTGACCCCACCGGCTCAATTACAATAATTCCGTCCACCTTGGCAAAATTAATATAATAATCCAATAGCGAATTTTGGGTGTCCACCGAAAAATTAAATACCGAAAAAAGACATGTTCCGCCCTGCTGACCGATGATTTCCTCAATAATCGTTACCATATCGCTGTAATGGATACCAAGCACCTCAGGACAGAGAACTGCAATCAGCTTTTTGTCATAGACAGGCTTGTTATACTTTTCAAAACACCCTAGAGCCTTTGCAACCTCAATTACCTTTTCCTTTGTTTCGTCACTGATTTCGTGGCTGTTTGAAAAAACCTTTGAAACCGTTGACACCGAAACATTAGCTATTCGTGCAATTTTTGATAAAGTCAACGAAAACACCTCCGAAATTTTTCGTAAATTTCGTAAAACTCATAAGATTATTGACAGTATATAACACAGATTTATCCCTGTCAAGTAGGTTTTTCGGTTTCGAAAATTTTTCGTAAATATTATAATTGACAGAACGGCTAAACTAAAGTATAATATATTTAATAGGTAAATTAGGCAACTGCACCTTTTGGGGGCTATGCTGTATAACTTTACCGGAAAAGAGGGACATATAATGAAAGCAATAATTAATGCAACACTTGTTATGCCTGACCATTATATCCCCCGGGCTACTCTGCTTATGGACGGCGAGAGGATTGTGGACTTCGGCAAGAAGCTTGAAATCCCCGAAGGCTCTGAAATTATTGATGCAGAGGGTCTGTTTGTGGGACCCGGTCTGATTGACATACATACTCATGCTGACGGTGACACATACTTCCACGATGACCCTGTTAAGTGTTCGAGAACACTTCTTGACCACGGCGTTACATCGGTTCTGCCGGCTTTGTTTTACAGTATGAACAAGCAGGAGCACCTTGATGCAATCAAGAAGTACAAGGATGCCATTGCAAACGGCGAATGTCAGAACATTATCGGTGTTTATATGGAGGGTCCGTACCTCAACCCCGATTTTGGCTGTGACAAGGAAAAGAATGTTTGGAAGGACGCAATCGTTGAAAAGGACTATGCCGAGGTTGTTGAAGCCGCAAAAGGCTTTGCAAAGGTATGGTGCGTTGCACCCGAGCGTGAAGGCATACTGGATTTTGTTAAGTATGTTAAACGTGAAATCCCCGAGATTGTATTCTCGGTTGCACATTCCGAGGCAACTCCCGAGCAGGTTGAGGCACTTATGCCTTACGGCTTGAAGCTTGGCACACACCACACAAACGCAACTGGAACTTTGGAGAACTATCCCGAGGTACGCGGCGTTTGCGTAGACGAAACAGTTAACTACAATGATGGAATTTACGCAGAGCTTATCTGCGATTCTATGGGTGTTCACGTTCACCCGTATATGATTCGTCTTGTCAAGAAAATTAAGGGACAAGACAAAATCATTCTTATAGCCGACTCGTTTGTGGCAGACGGACCTCCGCTGCCCGGTCTTGAGGAGGCGTTTGATATTAACTTCGACTGGGGCGGCGACATTGCCGGCTCAAAGCTGACCCTTGATGTTGCGTGCAGCAACATGATGGTTCACACCGGCGGTTCTGTTTGCGATGTATTTAAGTATGCATCACTCAATCCGTCAAAGCTTCTTAATATGCCCGAAATCGGACAGATTAAGAAAGGAAATCTTGCTAACTTAATCATTGTTGATCAATGGTTTAATGTTAAGAATACTATTTTAAAAGGAGAAATTGTAAAATGAGCAATTTTATTACCGACCCGGCAACAAAATTTGATTTTCAGCCGCATGAATTTGTTCCTTTTAAGGACAAAAAGGTTTGCGAATATGTTCGTAACCTCAGTGGCAAGGATCTCGAAAAGAGAGAGGATTGGTGGCATCCGGAATTTAACGTAAAAGTTATGATGAACCCCCATCCCGTTCTCATCGCAACACTTTTCGAGCGCCTCAGAGCCGCATCAGAAGCAGGCAAGAGCTTCACAATGATCCTCGGTAACCCCGAACCGGATACATACATTCCTCTTGCACAGCTTATCAACTACTTCGGCATCGACTGTAGCAAGGTTCACCTTGTAGCAGAAGATGAATGGGCAGATGAAGCTGGTAACATCGCTCCTATTACATACGAAGCAGGCTTTGCACATTCTATGATTAAGTATCTCTACAACCAGATTGATGAAAAGCTCCGTATGCCTATGGAAAATGTTCACTTCCCCACAAACGCAAACATCAACGATTACTCTAAGATAATCGACGATATTACTGAGGGAACAGGTGCTGATATCGCATCTACTTCTCCCGGTTGGGCAGGTCATATGGCATTTGTTGATCCTATTCCTGAATTCATCGGCAGCGGTGACATCGAAGAATGGCTCAACCAGCCCGCACAGATTGTTAAGCTTCATCCCATGACCATCATGCAGAACTCACTTAACGGTACATTCGGTCAGTCCGGTGATATCGCTAATGTTCCTCCGTGTGCAGCAACCATCGGTCCTCTCGATGTAATGCGCGCTAAGGAAAGAATCGAAGTTCACGCACTTGCAACATGCGGTACATTCTCATCATGGCAGAGAATGACAAGCCGTCTTTGCACACACGGTCCTGTTACACCTTACCTCCCGAGCTCAATGCTCCAGACAAAGAAGACTCAGGTTTATATCAGTGAAGAACTTGCAGCTCCCTTTGAATGCTGGGAAAAGGTTGGATATTAATATCCGATTTAACTTTATAAAAAAAGACAGTCCGCGGACTGTCTTTTTTATTTATGCTTCTTTGTCATCATCATCTTCAGGGGATTCGTCATAGGTGTCTATATACATATCTTCACATTCTATCTGTAATTCCTTTAATTCTTCAATTATGTCTGTTACCCTGTTAAACATTTTAAAATACATCTTTTTGTAGTTTGGCATAATACTTTCTCTCCCTTAAAATAAAAAATGCGCCAACCGAAGCTGACGCATAAAAAACGCACACCCTCAGGTGCTTTTTTATGTTAAAAGTGTAGCATTGTCATTATACCACTAATCTTTTAAAATTGCAATAGTTTTCTGTAAAAAAATGTAAATTTTCATGATAAGATTATCCCATAACCCGACGAACGAGGAAAAATTGATGTAGAACGCTAAAAACCCACCCAAGGCAGTAGCCTTGCGCGGGTTTTAATATCATTCTTCGATGTGCGAGGAAAATTTGCTGCAGAACGGTTAAACCTAACCCGAAGCTGTACTTGCTGTACAGCGAGTGGTGTAGTTTGACCGTAGTGCAACACACGTTCTGCACAAATTTTACCGCTCATCAATGGGTGTGTAGGGCTTGCGTGTATTAATATTCTTATACGCCGGACGGATAATCTTGCCGCCGGTCATTACTTCTTCTATTCTATGTGCACACCAGCCTACTATACGCGCCATTGCGAAGATGGGGGTGTAGAGTTCTTCGGGAATATTCAGCATCTGATAGATGAACCCTGAATATAGGTCTACATTTGCCGGCATTGGTGCTGTTATGCCCTTTAAATCTGCAAATACTTTGGGAGCAAGGCGTTCAACTGCGTCATAGAGCTTAAACTCTGCCTCTTTGCCCATTTCTGCCGCAAGCTCACGGGCAGATTCCTTGAGAATTACCGCACGTGGGTCAGACAGGGTATAGATTGCGTGGCCTATGCCGTAAATAAGACCGCTGCCGTCGCCCGCCTCTTTATTGACAATCTTGCAGAGATAATCATAAACCTCGTCGTCGTTATCCCAATCCTTTATATTCTGCTCCATTTCGGACATCTGGGCAAGGGTCTTTTGGTTTGCGCCACCGTGCTTAGGGCCTTTGAGCGAACCAATTGCCGCCGCAACTGCCGAATATGTATCGGTGTTACTTGACGAGAGAACACGGATTGAAAAAGCCGAGTTATTACCTCCGCCGTGCTCCGCGTGGAGCATAAGAGCACGGTCAAGCACTCTTGCCTCGGTTTCGGTGTATTTATGATTTGCTCTTATCATATAGAAGAAGTTCTCCGCAATGGAAAGCTCAGGCTTGGGGTTGTGTAGGACAAGGCTTGTTCCGTCATAGTAGTGCTTTTTTGCCGCATACGCATAAGCCACCATTGTAGGAAATCTGGAGATAAGCTCAAAGCTCTGGCGAAGCAGATTTTCAAGCTCAATTCCATCGGGGTTATCCTCGCTGTCATATGAATACAGTGCGAGAACTGACCTTGCCAGCTTATTCATAATATTGTTGCTGGGCGCTTTTAAAATCATATCCTCAGCAAAGTTGTCGGGGAGTCTTCTGCCATCCGCAAGGACCTTTGTGAATTTTTCAAGTTCTTCCTTTGTTGGAAGTGAGCCGAACATAAGGAGAAACACCACTTCTTCAAAGCCGTATCTGTTTTCCTTGTCGCAGTTTTCCACAATGTCCTTAATGCTTATACCACGGTAACGGAGCGTTCCCTCGATGGGAGCCTTGTTGCCCTCGTCCAGCACATAGCCGTGAACCTCACCCACGCTGGTAAGTCCGGCAAGAACACCTGTGCCGTCTGCATTACGCAGACCTCTTTTTACGTTATATTCGCTGTAGTAATGCTTGGGAACATCACTGAAATTTTTATGCTGATCCAAAATAGCATCTATATATTTGCTGAATTCCTGTTTCATTTCAGTATCCCATCCTTTCGTTTTGTTTATTCTCTTTAAACATCAAAAAACTTTTGAGAAACGGTTAGCCAACACCCGAAGCTGTACTTTGTGTACTGCAAGCGGTAATGGTTAGCCGTAGCACAATCCCGATTGTGCGGTTATCACAGTTTTTTGGTGTTTTAGCCCGGAGGCCACTGCAGATTGCGACCTGCAAGCAAGTGGAAATGTATATGCCCCACTGTCTGACCGCCGTCTTTGCCACAGTTATTGACTATACGATAGCCATTTTCTGCAAAACCGAGTTCTTTGGCAATCTTTGCCGCTGCCTCGTATATCTTTGCGATTACCGCAGAGTTTTCTGCGGTAATCTCGTTTGCAGATGCAATATGATTTTTAGGAACAATTATTATATGCTCGGGTGCCTGAGGTTCGATATCACGGAATGCGTAAACACTTTCGTCCTCATACACCTTGGTCGACGGGATTTCGCCCGCAATTATCTTACAAAACAGACAATCCATAATGGTTCTCCTTTTATTTTATCAGTGTTTTAACCAAATCAAGTGCTTCGGCAATCTTGGATGCATCCTTACCGCCAGCCTGTGCACTGTCGGGCTTGCCGCCGCCACCGCCGCCGCAGGTTTTTGCAACCTCACGGATAATGTTGCCTGCGTGTGCACCCTTTGCTACTGCATCGGGGGTTGCCATGGCAACAATGTTCACCTTGCCTTCTGCCGCTGATGCCAGAACGATTACTGCACAGCCTGCTTTCTGCTTAAGGTTGTCGCCTGCGCCACGAAGTGCATTCATATCAAGTCCGTCATCAAGGCGGTGTGCAATCACCTTAATTCCGTTAATCTCCTCTGCTTTATCAATAAGTTCGCCAAGACCGCTGTTTGCCATCTTGCTCTTAAGGCTTTCAAGCTCACGCTTTAAGTTCTTGTTCTCGTCTACAACAGCCTGAGCCTTTGCTTCAAGCTCGTGAACGCTACTCTTGATGGTTTCTGCCACTTTTGCAATAGTTGCCTTTGCGTCATTCAGCTGCTGCATTACGCCGAGACCCGTTACTGCTTCGATTCTACGAACACCTGCGGCTACGCCGTTTTCAGAAACAATCTTAAAAAGTCCTGCCTGAGCGGTGTTGGTAAGATGTGTACCGCCACAGAATTCAATCGAGTAGTCGCCCATTGAAACGACACGGACAACCTCGCCGTACTTCTCGCCGAACTGTGCTGTTGCACCGAGTTTCTTTGCCTCGTCAATATTCAACTCCTGAACGGTTATGGGCATTGCCTCCATAATTGCGGCATTTACCAATTCTTCAACCTTTTTGATTTCATCGGCTGTCATTGCCTCAAAGTGTGAGAAGTCAAATCTCAAATGGTTTGCGTTAACCTCGGAGCCTGCCTGTGCAACGTGTGTGCCCAGAACCTCTTTGAGTGCCTTGTGGAGAAGATGTGTTGTTGAGTGGTTGCGGCAAACTGCCATTCTGTTTGTTTTGCAAACCGAAAGTGTCGCCTTGTCGCCTTTTTGCAGTGCACCGTCTTCAACCTTTACTATATGGAAGTAGATATCGTCACCGTTCTTTTTGGTGTCGATAACCTTTGCAGTTGCATTTGCTGTTGTGATAGAGCCGATATCGCCAGACTGACCGCCCATTTCAGCATAGAACGGTGTCTTTTTAACCACAACTATACCCTCTTCACCTGCACCGATTGCGTCGGTCTCGCCGCCATCTGCAACTATTGCCACAATCTCGGTGTCTGAGGTTAAGCTGTCATAGCCGACAAATTCGGTTGCGTCAGCCTTAATATTAACTGCACTGTCATCGTCCCAGCTGGAGCCATCCTTGCGGTTCTTTCTTGCAGTTTCTTTCTGTATCTTGAGCTGCTTATCAAAGCCGTCTCTGTCTACCTTGAGTCCCTGCTCCTCACAGATTTCAACCGTAAGGTCAATGGGGAAGCCGTAGGTATCGTTCAGCTTAAACGCATCCTCGCCGCAGAGAGTGTCGCTGCCCTTTGCCTTGGTTTCTTCAATATAAGTGTTAAGAATTGCAAGACCGCCCTCAATGGTCTTTGAGAACTTTTCTTCTTCAATTCTTACAACCTTTTTGATGTAGTCACGCTTTTCGTCAAGCTCGGGGTAGCCCTGCTTTGACGAGTCGATAACTGTATCTGCAACGGTATAGAGGAACTCGCCCTCAATGCCGAGGAGTCTGCCGTGGCGTGCCGCACGTCTTAAAAGACGTCTCAAAACATAGCCTCTGCCCTCGTTAGACGGAATAACGCCGTCGGATACCATCATAACTGTACTTCTGATATGGTCGGTAATAACACGGAGCGAAACGTCGGTCTTTTCGTCCTTCTTATATTCAACTCCCGCTATTTTGCATATGTGCTTCATTGTGTTCTGAACGGTGTCAACCTCAAAGAGGTTATTCACGCCCTGCATAATGCAGGCAAGACGCTCGAGACCCATACCAGTATCAATATTGGGGTTAGCAAGGCGGTTATAGTTGCCGTCCTCGTCCTTATCGAACTGGGTGAATACGAGGTTCCATACCTCCATAAAGCGGTCGCAGTCACAACCGAGCTTGCAATCGGGCTTGCCGCAGCTGAATTCAATACCACGGTCAACGTGGATTTCTGAGCATGGACCGCAAGGACCTGTTCCGTGTTCCCAGAAGTTATCTTCCTTGCCGAGTTTAACAACTCTTTCGGGGTTTACACCGATTTCGTTAATCCAGATGTCGCGAGCCTCGTCATCTTCTTCATAAACGGTAATCCAAAGAACTTCTTCGGGGATTTCCATAACCTTGGTGAGGAATTCCCAGCCCCATGCGATTGCCTCGTGCTTGAAGTAGTCACCAAATGAGAAGTTGCCCAGCATTTCAAAGAATGTGCCGTGACGTGCAGTTTTGCCCACGCACTCGATATCGGGGGTACGGATACACTTCTGGCAGGTGGTGACTCTGCGTCTTGGCGGAACTTCCGCACCGGTAAACCATTTTTTCATAGGTGCCATTCCCGAGTTAATGAGGAGCAGGCTTGCGTCATTCTTCGGCACAAGCGAGAAGCTGTCGAGTCTCAGACACTCTTTTGATTCGAAAAAGCTTAAAAACTTTTCTCTGATTTCGTTAAGTCCCATATTCTTCATAATCTTTCGTTGCCTTTCTGTATTTAAATTTTCAAATAATTAAGCATAGGTATCTTATTTTATCATATAATTTTACCATTATTTTAACAATTAGTCAAGAGTACAACGCTTAAAAGCTTTGTTAAATCGCAGTTTTGACCAAAAAATTAGCGGCGCACCCTTTGGTGCACCGCTGAAAATTTATTTTTTAATTATTACTCGGGAAGAATTACTTCCTTGCCGCCCATATAGGGTCTCAGAACCTCAGGAACAGTGATTGAACCGTCTGCATTCTGGTAGTTCTCTAAAATTGCGGCAACAGTTCTGCCGATTGCAACGCCTGAGCCGTTGAGTGTGTGAACAAGCTGAGCCTTGTCCTTAACTGAATTCTTGAACTTGATGTTTGCACGGCGTGCCTGGAAATCCTCGAAGTTGGAGCAGGACGAAATCTCAACAAATCTGTTATAGCTGGGCATCCAAACCTCAATATCATACTTCATTGCAGCGGTGAAGCCAAGGTCACCGATACAGATTTTTACTACACGGTAGGGAAGCTTTAAGAGCTTAAGTACCGATTCTGCATCGTTTACAAGGCTTTCGAGCTCTTCGTAAGAGTTCTCGGGGTTGGCAAACTTAACAAGCTCGACCTTATTGAACTGGTGCTGACGGATAAGACCACGGGTATCTCTGCCGGCACTTCCCGCCTCGGCTCTGAAGCAAGCGGTGTATGCACAATACTTGAGGGGAAGCTGGCTGCCGTCGAGGATTTCGTCACGGTGCATATTGGTAACGGGAACTTCTGCGGTGGGAACAAGGAAGTAGTCGGTATCTGTTACTTTAAACGCATCCTCCTCGAACTTGGGCAGCTGACCTGTACCTACCATACTGTTTCTGTGTACCATAAACGGGGGGAAGATTTCCTTATAGCCGTTCTGGTTGGTGTGGGTATCGAGGTAGAAGTTGATAACCGCACGCTCGAGCTGTGCGCCTGCGCCCTTGTAAACTGTAAAGCGTGTACCGGTAATCTTTGCAGCTGTTGCGGCGTCTAAGATTCCCAAATCCTCGCCCAGATCCCAGTGTGCCTTTGGCTCAAAGTCAAATGCTGTCGGCTCCATAAAGCGGCGAACTTCAACATTGTCCTCGTCTGTATCGCCGTCGGGAACGGTGGGGTTTGCAATGTTGGGAATTGTATACATTATCTTTTCGATCTGCTCGTCGATTGTTCTTACTTCTTCGTCAAGCTTTTTGATATCGTCTGAAAGAACCTTCATCTCGGCAAAGATTGCAGTTGTGTCCTTGCCCTCTTTTTTCATTGCAGGAATCTGCTTTGATACCTCGTTCTGGCGGCTCTTCATCTGTTCAACCTCGAAAAGTGCTTCACGGCGCTTTTTGTCAAGCTCTAAAAGTCCGTCAATGTCGATGCGGTCTTCCTTTCTTCTTTTAAGTGCTTCGATAAGCTTTTCAGGCTCGTTTCTTAAAATTTTAATGTCAATCATTTTATATTTCTCCTTTTTGTAAAATTGTCTACTTATTTAAAAAGTCTTTTAACAGCTGATAATACGCAAGTGCGGTATCATCAAAACCAATTGGCTCAATTTTTGAGAATTTCTCTTTCGCCTCAGCTTTGTTGCCGTCCTTGTACTGGTCAAAAATATCTATCAGGTCATTAAGTGCCTGATTTCCGGTTTCCAACTCCGATTCAAGCGCCGCTGTCTTTTGAAGCTTTTCCTCAAGCTCCCGATTCTTTTCGGTCAGCTCAACAATCTGCTTTTCAAGAAGCTCAACCTGTTTTTGGTGTCCGGTAATCTGCGATTCGTATTCCTGCTGAAATGTGTCAAGCCGTGTTTCGGATAAACAAGCCACCAAAACAATAATAATCACACAAACCATCATTATTAATCCGTAACCATATACTTTTTTGTAATTTTTCTTCAAAATTTTCACCTCTAATCGTCATTGCCCGTATTTGCCAAAATTTTGCCCATTAAAGACGCTTTGTCCTTTAGCAATATCTTTTCATTGCCAATGCTTGTTTTTTTCCTTGTGCAAAGTCGCTTTTCTGTCAAATTTTGACATATTTTGGAAATTACTTCAATTTTCTTAAAATATTTTCCAAATCGTCGTTGCTATAATATTCGATTTCAATTTTGCCACGTTTTTTGCCGTGCTTGATTGAAACCTTTGTTTCCAGTTTATGCGAGAGTGTGTCGGCAAGATTTTTGAAGTAGGCTTCTAAATTTTTGTCAACGGTTTTTGATTTTTTTGTGCCACGATTTTGGGCAATTACTGCGGCTGCAGCTTCTGCCTGACGGACACTTAATCCGTCCTTTTCAATTTTCTCGGCTAGGATAAGTCTGTCGGACTCTTTTTCAAGCGAAAGAATTGCTCTCGCATGACCTGCGCTTATTTTTCCATCAACAACCATTTTCTTAATAGTGTCTGAAAGCTGATTAAGACGAAGTGCGTTTGCAACAGCACTGCGGCTTTTGCCCACTCTTTGGGAAACCTCCTCCTGAGTGAGAGCAAAGGTATCCATCAGTTTTTTGTAGCCCTCTGATTCTTCGATAGGGTTTAAATCCTCTCTTTGTAGATTTTCTATGAGGGCAACCTCCATGATTTCCTTTTCGGTATATTCGCCGATTAAGCAGGGAATTTCCTTTAAGCCTGCAAGCTTTGCCGCACGCCAGCGTCTTTCACCGGCAATTATGATGTAAATACCGCCTTTTTCCGGCTTTACAAGGATTGGCTGGATAACTCCGTGTTCCTTTATAGACGAGGCAAGTGCTTCAAGTGCCGCTTTGTCGAAGGTTTTTCTGGGTTGGTCAGGGTTGGGTTCGATATCACGGATTTTAAGGTGTGTAACGCCGCTTTGTCCCTCTACCTGAAGCTGTGCTTTTTCCACATCAACAGGACTTGCAACGGGAACATCATCAAAGAACGCACCCAAGCCTCTTCCCAGACCTTTTTTCGCCTTGGACTTTGTGCTCGTTTCTGCCATTATCATTCTCCTTTCACAGCTTGTCTATTATATAAGTAACTATTTATTTCTCTTAATTATTTCCTCGGCAAGCTCGGTATAAACCTCCGCACCGCGGGAATGCTTGTCATACTCGATTACCGGCTGACCAAAGCTCGGCGCCTCGGAAAGTCGTACATTTCGGGGAATAATTGTCGCAAACACCTGAGCTTTAAAGAACTTTTTAACCTCGTCAACCACCTGAATTGAGAGGTTTGTTCTTGCATCAAACATGGTGAGAAGAACGCCCTCAAGGCTAATTTGGGGGTTAAGCTTTTGTTTTATCATTTTTATTGTGTTGGTCAGCTGACCAAGTCCCTCAAGTGCATAATATTCGCATTGGATAGGTACAAGCACCGTATCTGTTGCGGTAAACGAGTTAAGTGTTATAAGCCCGAGTGACGGCGGACAATCAATAAATATAAAATCAAATTTGTCCTTAATCTCCTTAATGGAATTTTTAAGTACATATTCACGGTTTTCACGCATTACAAGTTCAAGTTCTGCGCCCGCTAAGTGTATATTTGACGGACAAATCCAGAGATTGTCAAATTCGGTCTTTATAATAACCTCACTCATAGGGACATCATTGATTATACAATCATAAATGGATTGCTCCACACCTTTGGGATCAACACCCAAGCCGCTTGTAGTGTTTCCCTGAGGGTCTATATCTATAAGAAGCACCTTTTTTCCCCGTTTGCCAAGGCAGGCGCTTAAATTAACGGCAGTCGTGGTTTTGCCCACACCGCCCTTTTGATTTGCTATGGCAATAACTTTTCCCATATCAAGCAATTCTCCATATCATAGAATTTTTCTTACATTTAATATAATATCACCATTTTGAGAAAATTTCAATACCCTTTTATAAATGTTTCACCGGAAACATTAAAACTTGCCACTATGTTTGACAAGGAGAAATGTTTCACGGGAAACATTAAAAAAGCCCGGACATTTGTCCGGGCACAATGATTATTTTACAAGCTTTCGTATCCACTTTTTACTTTTAAAGCGCCAGATTGAAAGCACAAGCTTTACAACCTCTTCAAGCATCATTATAAGATAGATTTGCGTTATGGGGAGCTTAAACACAAGCCCCGAAAGACATACAAGCGGAACGCCCACAAGCCAAACCGAGCTTATATCAATAAGTGCCGCCGCTTTCGGGTCGCCGCCATTACGGAATATTCCCACAATAAAAAGGAATGTCAACGCTTTTACATTCATAAAGCACGCCATAAGGAACAAAACCTTAAGCGCCTCGCTGTGAACTTCGGGGGTGATATTGTACGGAATAAGCACAAGCGGTCTTGCCAGAATAAAAAGTGCCGAAACAACAAGAGAAAATGCCGTATTCATAAAGCATAGCCGCTTTGAAACATCGTACGCTTTATCGTACTCACCGCCGCCAATCATTTTTCCTACCAGAATTCCCGTGGCATTGCCGCCACCATGGAAGAACACCAGAAGAAGTCTTTCAACATTTTGGACAATCGTTATTATAACAGTTGCTTCTGTGCTTATCTGCGAGTACACCCAGGAATAAACTGTTGTTCCCAGTGCCCACGCACTCTCGTTAAGAATTATAGGGATTGCAGCCTTAAAGTAGCCGCCTAGCATATCTTTGGGGACAGAAAACAATTCCCTTGGGGTTGCCGCCTGCAAAAGCTTTTTGCCGTAAACCGCGCCCAGAATGATTGAAAGTTCTATGGCTCTCGCTATAATTGTCGCAATAGCTGCACCCTCAACGCCCATTGCGGGGATAGGACCTGCACCAAATATGAGCAGCTGATTTACAACAAGATTGACAAAAAGCCCCACCAATCTTGAAATAAACGGAATATTTGCCTTTTCGCTACAACAAAGGCTAATATCAAAAGCCGAGGTCAATCCTGCAAATATGTACGAAAAACAGGCAAGCCTAAGATACTTTGCGCCGTATTCAACAACCGCCGCATCTTTACGGAAAACCCGTATTATAGACTCCGGCGCAAAAAACGCCAAAACCATAAACAATGCCGCAAACACTGCAACAAGTATTATATTAAGACCTAAAACCTTTCGCATTCTGCCATAGTTTCTTGCTCCCCAGTACTGAGAGGCAAAAACGCCTGCACCACCACAAACGCCAAACACAACTACGCTAAACAGAAAAAACCACTGGTTTGCAATGCCCACGGCAGCAATTACATCACCGCCAAATGAGCCAAGCATCACGCTGTCCAAAAGATTTATAAACGCCGCAATCAGCTCCTTCAGCGCCATAGGCACCATAAGCCAAAAGAAGCTTTTATATATGTTCTTCAATTTATAAGCTCTCCTTATTTTCCATTATTTGACATTTTATAAGCCTTTCATTGTAAGGGAGATGCGCTTTTTGTTGACATCTACTTCCAACACCTTAACCTTAACAATGTCGCCAATTGATACCACGTCCATCGGATGCTTTACAAACTTATCGCTAAGCTGTGAAATGTGAACAAGTCCGTCCTGATGAACGCCGATATCAACAAATGCACCAAAGTCGATTACATTGCGGACTGTTCCGGTGAGAATCATTTCGGGTTTCAAATCTTCAAGGGACATTACGTCCTCGCGAAGAAGCGGCTGTTCCACCGAGTCACGGGGGTCTCTGCCGGGTTTAACTATTTCGTCAATAATATCACGGAGTGTGGGAACACCAACGCCCAAAGCTTCGGCAAGGGCTTCTATCTTCTTTACCTTTACTCTGTCGTGAATGTCCTTGAGGTTGCCCTCCTCCACGTCCTTTACGGTGTAGCCAAGGGCTTCAACCAGTTTTTCTGCAGCCTCGTAGGATTCAGGGTGAACGGAAGTATTGTCAAACACATTCTTACCACCCGCAATTCTGAGAAAGCCTGCACATTGTTCAAACGCCTTAGGTCCTAGCTTTGAGACCTTTTTAAGCTGAGTACGGCTTGTAAATCTTCCCTCTTCCTCGCGGTATTTAACAATATTTGCCGCAATTGTCTCGCTAATTCCCGAAATATACTTAAGAAGCGGTGCAGATGCAGTATTAAGGTCAACACCAACGCTGTTTACGCAGTCTTCAACAACGCCGCCGAGGACTTCGTCAAGGCGTTTCTGGTTCATATCGTGCTGGTATTGTCCGACACCGATTGCTTTTGGTTCAATCTTAACAAGCTCTGCAAGGGGGTCCTGCACTCGTCTTGCAATGGAGATTGCGCTACGCTGGGTAACATCAAAGTCGGGGAATTCCTTTGCACCAAGCACTGATGCAGAATACACCGATGCCCCTGCCTCGTTGGTTATTATATATTTAACCGTTCTATCCTTAATTTCCTTAATAAGATTTGCTGCAAAAATTTCGGTCTCCTTTGATGCTGTTCCGTTACCTATGGAAATAAGGGTTACATTGTATTTTTCGATAAGACCTTTAATAAAGGTCTTTGCCTGCTCTCTTTGTGCATCGGAATGGGTGATGTAAATTACGCCCGTATCCAGAACTCTGCCGGTCTCGTCAACCACGCCCACCTTACAGCCTGTGCGGTAGCCGGGGTCAAGACCTATTACAATCTGACCACGGATTGGAGCTTGCATAAGCAGATTTTTGAGGTTTTCCCTGAAAATCTGCATTGCCTGCTCGTGTGCAATATCGGTAAGCTCGTTGCGGATTTCTCTCTCGATTGCCGGCTGAATGAGTCTGGAATATGCGTCAGCAACTGCCGCCTCAACCAATTCTTTACCAACTGCATCATCCTTTGAAAGCTCAGCACGGTTAAGGTAATTCAGAATTTTTTCGTCCTCTATCTCGATTTTAACCGACAGAAACTTTTCATTTTCGCCACGATTGATTGCAAGAACTCTGTGGGGAACAGCCTTTGAAACCGGCTCGGCATACTCGTAGTAATTGCGGTAAACCGAGTCCTCCTCGGGGTTCTGCGCCTTTGAAACAAGAAGTCCGCCCTTTTGGGTCAGTTCCCTTATCTTTTTACGATGCTCCGCATTGTCGGAAACGGTTTCCGCAATAATATCCATTGCGCCCTGAAGTGCATCCTCTGCGGTTTCAACTCCCTTTTCGGGGTCAATGAACGGCTGTGCCAAATCTTCGGGGGTGCCGTCCTTTGTCATCTGCAGATACAAAAGGTTTGCAAGGGGTTCAAGCCCCTTCTCCTTTGCAACTGTCGCACGGGTGCGGCGTTTGGGGCGGTAGGGACGGTAAATGTCCTCAAGCTCCGAAAGCTTCTGAGCATTGTCAATCTGCGCCGCAAGTTCTTCTGTCAGCTTGCCCTGTTCTTCGATAATTCGTTTAATGTCCGCTTTTCGTTCTTCCATATTACGAAGATATGTCAAGCGGTCATTGAAAACACGAAGTACCTCGTCATTAAGCTCGCCCGTCGCCTCTTTGCGGTAACGGGAAATAAAGGGAATCGTGTTACCCTCGTCGATAAGTGCGATAGTGTTGTCTACCTGCCACTGTTTAAGGTTTAGCTCCTCTACAAGCTGCTGTGCAATAGTCATTTTGGTTTTTCCTTTCTGCATCTGTGGTTTTCTTTGTGAGTATGTAACTCCCTCCACCGCTATTGCGGTCCCCCTCCCTCAAAGAGGGAGGCTTAATTGGTACAGGCTCCCTCAAAGAGGGAGCTGTCAGCAAAGCTGACTGAGGGAGTTTCTACACTCCGACCCCTAAAAATCGAATAAAGATATCTGGCTCGTTTCGGGCAAGCCATTAAGGCAGCCGTTGTCACGAAGTGTTTCAATTACCGTTTTGGTGAGCTTTGCGCGTGTCTTAAGGTCGTCAATCGACATAAACTCGCCATCCTCGCGGGCATCAGCAATATTCTGCGCCGCCGCATTACCAACACCCTGAAAGGCGTTGATGGGGAGACGGATTTTGCCGTCTACCTTCTGGAATTTAAACGCATCGGACTGATAAATGTCCGCCGGCAAAAATTCAATGCCGCGCTGATACATCTCGTGAACAATCTCGCATATTGTGTAAACCGACTTCTCGGTTGCAGACCAGTCGTTTTGGCGTTGTTCGAGGTTTCTCATCTCGTTTAACAGGAACTCGTCGCCCTGCGCCATAATCGCCGCATCAAATAAGTCGGCACGGACGGTAAAGTACGCAATATAAAAGTCTATGGGATAATGCACCTTAAAATACGCAACACGAAACGCCATCATTACATACGCAGCTGCGTGGGCTTTCGGGAACATATACTTAATCTTTTTACAGGAGTCAATGTACCAGTCGGGGACATTATTCTCACGCATAGGAATTTCGTATTCCTCGGGCATACCCTCTTTTGCCGCTCTGCCCTTACGGACAAACTCCATTATCTTAAACGCAAGACCCGGCTCTACGCCCTTATTCATCAGATAGGTCATAATATCGTCACGAACACCGATAACCTCGGAAAGTGTTGCCGTTCCCGCCTTAATAAGCTCCTGAGCGTTGCCCAGCCATACGTCTGTTCCGTGGGAGAGACCTGCAATCAGAACAAGCTCGTAGAATGTGGTCGGCAATGTGTCGAGCAGCATCTGTCTTGTGAACGAAGTTCCAAACTCGGGGATACCGAATGTTCCCACCTTGGAACGAATCTGTTCGGGAGTTACCCCGATTGTCTCGGTGCTGGAGAAAATCCGCATTGTGTCGGGGTCATCAAGAGGTATCTTGGTTGCATCAAGACCTGTAAGTGTTTCAAGCATACGGATTGTTGACGGGTCATCGTGGCCGAGTATATCAAGCTTCAACAAATTATCGTGGATTGAATGGAAGTCGAAATGAGTTGTTATAACACCCGATTCCTTTTTCTCTGCCGGATGCTGAACGGGACAGAACTCGTGAATATCCATAGTCTTGGGACATACAATAATTCCACCGGGGTGCTGACCGGTAGTATTTTTAATGTCAACCAATCCCTTTGAAACACGCTTCAGCTCCGCCTGAGTGGGGACAACGCCTTTCTTTTCATAGTACTTTTTGCCGTAAAAACCTATTGCTGTCTTGTCGGCAATTGTGCCGATTGTTCCTGCCTTAAACACAAAGGCATCACCAAACAGCTCGCCGACATATTTGTGTGCGGTTGCCTGATACTCGCCCGAAAAGTTAAGGTCAATATCGGGGACTTTATCACCCTTGAAGCCAAGGAATGTCTCGAACGGAATATTAAAGCCGTCCTTATGCATCTTTTCACCGCATTTGGGACAGATTTTGTCGGGCATATCTATACCAATGTTGTATTCACCCTTTGTAAAGAACTCCGACTCCTTACAGTTGCGGCAGATATAGTGCGGTGCAAGAGCATTAACCTCGGTAATCCCTGCAAGGTACGCCGCAAAGGACGAGCCGACAGAGCCTCGTGAGCCAACGAGGTAGCCCGCCTCGTTGGATTTTTTAACCAGCTTGTGAGCAATCATATACATAACCGCATAGCCGTATCTCAAAATACAGCCAAGCTCTCTGTCCATACGTTCCTGAACAATTTCGGGCAGAACCTCGCCGTATTCCCGGTGAGCCTTTGCGTGGCACATATCAAGGAGGTCCTGTTCGCAGTTCTCGATTGACGGGTTGTAAGTGCCGCCCTTTAGCGGTTCAATATCCTCAATCATATCTGCAATAAGGTTGGTGTTGGTAACAACCACTTCATACGCCTTTTCCTTGCCAAGATAACTGAATTCCTCAAGCATCTCGTCGGTTGTTCTGAAGTATAGCGGTGCCTGCATATCCGCATCGCCGTAGCCCTGAGCACCCTGAAGAATTCTGCGGTAAAGCTCGTCCGACGGGTCCATAAAATGGACATCACAGGTCGCAACAACGGGTTTCCCTAGCTTCTCTCCCAGCTCGCAGATTTTACGGTTGAAGTCCTTGAGTGTTTCACGGCTCTCAACATCGCCGTTTCGGACCATAAACTCATTATTGCCAAGCGGTTGAATTTCAAGATAGTCATAAAACGCCGCAATCTTTTCAATTTCCTCTTGGGGTCTGCCCTCACGGATTGCGATGTATAGCTCACCCGCCTCGCAGGCACTTCCGATTATAAGACCCTCACGAAGCCGTGCCAGCACACTCTTATACATTCTGGGGCGTTTGTAGAAGTAGTCAAGATTAGACTTGGAAATGAGCTTATACATATTTTTAAGACCCTGCTCGTTCTTTGCAAGCAGAATAATATGGTTATAGGGACTTTTAAGGAAGTCCTCGTTTTTGTCGATAGTCCAGCTTTCGTCAAAGGTGGTTTCCTTTTCTTCCTTTAATTTAAGCAGCTTTATAAGTGCCTCGGCGGTTGCGGTTGCATCGTCTTGGGCACGGTGGTGGTTTTCAAGAGAAACACCCAGTCTCTGGCACATCAGGTCAAGCCTATGCGACTTTTCGTCGGGAAACATCTCCTTTGAAAGGTCGATTGTATCCATAATCGGAAAATCGTCAAAGCTGAGGGGGGCTTGTCCCTCTTGTAATTTCTCGTTATAGCGTTTTACTTCAGCCTTAATAAAGCCCACATCAAACTTTGCGTTGTGTGCTACAATGAAGTTTTTTACGCTGTTGCGTGTTCCGCAAAAGTCAATAAATTCGGGTAAAACCTCATCAATTGTCGGGGCATCCTTTACCATATCGTCGGAAATTCCCGTAAGCTCGGTAATCTGCGGCGGAATGGGTCTTTGTGGGTTTACCAGACGTGAAAATGTGTTTACAATCTCGCCGTTCATAATTTTCACGCCGCCAATTTCGGTTATGGTCTCGGTCTCGGGTGAAAGTCCCGTGGTTTCTATATCAAATACTATGTAAATATCGTCCTTATAGCTTTTGGGAACGGTATCCACACCTACGGGCAAATCATTTACATAATACCCCTCTGTTCCGTAAAGAATCTTAAAGTCCTGACCGCCCTTGCGGATTTTTTTGAGTCTTCCAAAGCTTTCGGGGAACGCCTGTGCCACACCATGGTCGGTAATCGCTATCGCCTTGTGTCCCCACTTTGCCGCACGGTTAATGAGGTCTGATGCTGAGGTGATTGCATCCTTTGCACTCATTTTGGTGTGAAGATGCAGTTCAACACGCTTTTCCTCCGCCATATCCATACGTATACCCGGTTTTTCGTGAATTTCCACCGAGTACACCTTCATTTTCTCGCATCTGGCACGCTCTACATAGTCATAATTTCCGCGCACCGAAAGAATGTTCCCTGCCTTGATTGCCGGAACAACATTGCGCACCTTTTTCGCATCGCCGAATATTTCACAGCTTATCGCCCAGGTATCGTCGCCTATATCAAAATTAACAGCAATATATGCAAGCTTGCCGTCCTTGTTGATTTCACGGGTTTCCACATCCAGCACCTCGCCACGGATGGTTGTCATTCCCATTCCTGCACGAAGTTCAATGATTTTTATGGGGTCATCATCAATCGGCTTACCGTAAACCGTTCCCGAAGTGGGAATTTCAACAACCTCGCCTGCAACCTCTTCCTTGGGAATTTCCCGTTTGATGGGGGTCGAAGCCTTTTTCTCGACCTCTTCCTCTATTTCCTTTTTCTCGATTTTGTAGGTCTCAAGGTCAAATTCCTCAACACCAATTTCAACCTTTATCGGTCTGTCCAACTCAAAGCTGATTATATCCTCAATAGCTTTGGCACAACCATTATTTTTTAGAATCGCCTTACCGCTTTTTACGTTTTGTATTTTAAGGACGTCCCCATCAAGTTCTGCATAGCTTGCCATAAGAAACGCCTTGCAAATTCCCTTTTGTGTGAAAAGGGTGTAGAGCAGATTTCTGTAGTATTTATCGCTGAATTCAAAGTCGGTGTGACCCTCCCACACATACTTTATGCGGATGTCCACCTTTTCAAGGTCATAAATTCTCTTTACATTTTCCGAAAACTCAAAAAGCTCTGCTGAATCCACCAGAGCCTCTGCCTTTAAATCAACCCGAACAGACTTATTTTTGACATCGACAAAAAAGTCCATAACCTCTGCGGCTTCAAGCTGCCTTGCAAAGGGGTCAAGAACTGTCACCTTGTCGAAAACATCAAGTATTCCTGCCAAAAAAATCTATCCTTTCATTTTTTCTATTTCACTCATCAGGGTTTCAATAACCCTGTCTTCGGGGATTTTCCCCACAATTTCGCCCTTTTTGAATAGCAGTGCTTCGCCCACTCCTCCGGCAATTCCTATATCTGCATCACGAGCCTCGCCAGGTCCATTCACCGCACAGCCCATAACTGCTACCTTCAGCTTGCCGGGAACATTCTCCAGACGCTCAGAAATTTCCTTTGCAATGGGTATAAGATTAATTCTGCATCTCGCACAGGTCGGGCACGAAACAACCTCAATCCCCTGCTCCATAAGTCCAAGGGATTTAAGTATAAGTTTTGCGGTATCAACCTCGTGAACAGGGTCGTCGGTAAGTGATACACGGATTGTATCCCCTATGCCGTCGGCAAGGAGCGAGCCGATGCCGATTGCAGATTTAATAACGCCGCTTTTATATGTTCCTGCCTCGGTTACTCCTAGGTGGAGAGGATAACTGAATTTTTCTGATGCAAGGCGGTATGCTTCAATGGTCTTTTTAACATCTGAAGCCTTGATTGAAACAACTGTATCATAAAACCCGAATTTTTCAAGAATTTTTATATGCTCCTCGGCACTTTCCACCATTGCCTCGGGTGTTGCAGAGCCATATTTTTCAAGCAGTTTTTTATCGAGCGAACCGCCGTTTACCCCTATTCTAATGGGAATGTTTCTTCTCTTTGCTTCCTCTGCAACTATGCGTGCCTTTTGCTCGTCACCGATATTTCCGGGGTTAATGCGAATTTTATCAACGCCACGCTCCATTGCGGTTATAGCAAGGCGGTAGTCAAAGTGAATATCTGCAACAAGGGGAATATTTATATTGTTTTTTATCTCATAAATTGCCTCTGCCGCCGCCATATCGGGAACAGCAACGCGCACAATATCACACCCGTGCGCCTGAAGCTCACGGATTTGTTCGATGGTCTTTTTTGCATCAGAGGTCGGCGCGGTTGTCATCGACTGAACGGCAATCCTCTCCCCTCCGCCTATATAAACATTTCCTATTTTAACCCGTCTTGAATTGTTCACCTATGTGGTCTCCTTTCACAAGTGAGCCTCTTTTTTTACTCCGCTTTTTCAAGTGCCATTATTTTTTCTACTCTGTTCGCATGTCTTCCGCCAAGATGCTCCGCATCAAGGTAAGACTTTACAATTTCAACCGCCAAATCACAACCTGTAATTCTTTCACCAAGGCAAATAATGTGTGCGTTGTTGTGTTCCTTTGCCATTCTTGCGCTGTATGTATCTGTAACGTGTGCCGCACGGATGCCGTCTACCTTATTTGCCGCAATGCTCATACCTATTCCTGTTCCGCAAACGAGAATTCCGTTTTCACATTCTCCTGAGATTATAGAATCTGCAACTTCCTTTGCAATATCGGGGTAATCAACCGATGTAGTACCGAATGTACCGAAGTCCTTTACCTCTATTCCTCTTTCTGCGAGGTAGTTTTTTATTATTTCCTTAAGTTTTACGCCGCCGTGGTCTGCTCCTATTGCCAACATAATATAAAAATCTCCTTTTTAATATAAATTTCTATTTAATATATTATCAAATTTCATATAAAATATCAATCACTTTACATAAAAATATTGAAATAAAATTAATTTAGTTGTATAATAATGTTAATAATAAATCCTTTTGGGAAGGACAGTGATTTTATGTCATATATGGAAGAATATAAGCTTTGGCTTGACAAGGTGTCAGAATCTGATAAAGCCGATCTTGAAGCAATTAAGAATGACGAAAAAGAAATCAAGGAAAGATTTTATAAATCTCTGGAATTTGGAACAGCTGGTCTCCGCGGTGTTATCGGCATCGGTCTCAACCGTATGAATTCATATGTGGTTGCCCGTGCAACCCAGGGTCTCGCAAATCAGCTTAAAACAACCAACCCCGAAAAGAAAGACCTTAAGGTAACAATTGCCTATGACAGCCGCCATAAATCCGACGAGTTTGCAAAAACAGCAGCATCAGTTCTTGCGGCAAACGGCATAAAAGCTTTTATTTTTGAAGAGCTTAAACCCGTACCGGAACTTTCGTTTTCGGTAAGATACAAAAACGCAGACGCCGGAATTGCAGTTACCGCAAGCCACAACCCCGCAAAATACAACGGCTACAAGGTTTACGGCAGCGACGGTGCACAGCTTAATCCTGACCTTGCGGCAATTGTTCTTGAGGAAATTGAAAAGACTGATATGTTCGGTGGAGCAAAAATTATGGACTTTGACGAGGGAGTAAAGTCCGGTCTTATAGAGATTATGGGAGACGCTGTTGAAGAAGCTTTTTTAGACGAGGTTGAAAAGCAGTGTATTAACCCAGACCTTGTCCGTGAAAAGGGCAGAGATATGAAGTTTGTCTACACTCCTTTCCACGGCTCAGGTAACAAGCCTGTTCGCAAAATACTTAAAAGACTCGGCTTTGAAAATGTTCTTGTGGTAAAGGAACAGGAACTTCCCGATGGCGATTTTCCCACAGTTGAAGCTCCCAACCCCGAATATAAAGAGGGTTTCAAACTTGCAATCAAGCTTGCAAAAGAAAACGGCGCAGATTTGATAATCGGTACAGACCCCGATGCAGACCGTTGCGGTATTTTAATCCGTGACAAGTCCGGCGAATATATTAACCTTACCGGCAACCAGACGGGGCTTCTCCTCACCGAATATATTTTAAGTATGAAGAAAGAATTGGGGACTCTCCCCAAGGACGGCTTTGTGGTTAAAACAATTGTTACCACAAACATTATCAAAGAAATTGCGGCATTTTATAATGTTGAAATGAAGGAAGTTCTTACCGGCTTTAAGTTTATTGGCGAAAAAATTAAAGAAGCCGAAGAAACAGGCGTTGGAACATACCTCTTCGGTTTTGAAGAAAGCTATGGTTACCTTGCCGGAACCTATGCCCGTGACAAGGACGCAGTTGTTGCAAGTATGCTGATTGCCGAAATGGCAGTTTACTACCGTGACAAGGGTCTCAGCCTTTATGACCAGCTGCAGAATATTTATAAAAAATACGGTTACTATAATGAATTTGTTGAATCTTACACCTTTGAGGGAATTGAGGGTACAGAAAAGATTAAGTCTATTATGGCAAATGTACGCAACAATCCGCCAAAGGTATTCGGCGGCAAAAAGGTACTTGCCATCCGTGACTATAAATCTTCTATAAGAAAGGATATTTTAAGCGGTGCTGAGGAAGAAATTCTTCTCCCCAAATCCGATGTAATTTATCTTGAGCTTGAAGATAATAATAACTTTATTGTTCGCCCGTCGGGAACGGAACCAAAAATCAAGCTCTACTGTCTTCTTTGCGGAAAAACTCCTGAAGATTCAAAAGCAATCGAAGATGCTGTTAAATCAGATATTGAAAATATAATTAAATAAAAGGGAATGTTAAAATATTCCAGACCACAAAAAGACGGGAAAATTAAATAACATTCTTTGCTAATTAACAATAAAAAACTATTATAAATATAGAAAAAATCGCATATAAATGCGATTTTTTCTGATTTTATAGTCTTTTTGCTACGCACAAACCTCGCCTCTCGGCGTACACCACAGTACGCCTTCGGGTAACCCAAAGTTAAGACTTTGGCTCGGTTTGTGTGTTCTGAATCTATTTTACCTATCCTCTGATATAAAATTTTTTATTTTATCTTATTTGCTTTTCTTGGAAATTCTTTGGGGGTTTCTTTTACTTTTTCAATCAAAACAATTTTTCTTATTATATCGGAATGTGGAATTTTAACTTCTTTTATATCCTTTATCTTTCCTCCTAAGTTTCCAATCATACTTTTTGCATCGTTTAATTCTTCTTCAATTTCAAACGCTTTAAATGCAGCAAATGTTCCTCCTATTTTAAGAAGAGGAATACAATATTCCGAAAGAACCTTAAGCGGTGCAACCGCGCGCGAAACAGCATAATCGTACTTTCCTCTGAACTTTTTATCTTTCCCTGCATCCTCTGCACGCATATGAACAAATTCTGCCTTTTCAAACGAAAGCTGATTTGAAACTTCATTTAAAAATGTTATTCTTTTATTTAAGGAATCAAGAAATGTAAAATCAAGGTCAGGTCTTATTATTTTTATAGGAACACCGGGAAATCCTGCACCTGTTCCCACATCTATTATTTTTGAATTTTCATTTATATCAAACGAGAATATAGGAACAACACTGTCCAAAAAATGCTTAATTGAAATTTCCTTATCTTCGGTCACCGCAGTAAGGTTCATTTTTTTGTTCCATTCAACAAGCAATTGTGAAAATTCAGCAAAATCTTTTTCTTTATTTTTTGAAAGCTCATATCCATATTCAATTAAGCCTGATTTCAAAATTTCTCTATCCATAATCTTTCTCCAAAGTTAAAAGAGAGTACAAAAAATGCACTCTCTTTTTAAATTTTTAAGTTCTATTATGCCTGAGCAGCATCTACAGGACATACATTTGCGCAGTTACCGCAATCGATGCATTCGTTTTCATCGATAATGTACTTTGCATCACCTTCAGAAATGCAAGAAACGGGACATTCGCTAGCGCAAGCACCGCACATGATACAATCATCACTGATTTTGTAAGCCATTTTTTTCACCTCTTACTATTAAGATATAAAATATACACAGTATATTTCCTACATATAATATATCATTTTTGTATTTTTGTCAATATAAAATAAAAATGTCTATCCCCACAATTCACACAATTAATATAGAATAGTTCGTTTTGTTTCTGTGGATAAAATTTTAATATTTTTTTGCTGTTAAAACTGTTTATAACTTTTCAGAGTTTTCAACAGCTTATAAACAAGCTTTAAATACTTGTATTAAAATAAATTTAAAGGTTTTCAACATTATCAACATCTCCTACAACAGCTACCTCTAAAAATAAATAATAATATATATTTATATATATATAAAATTTAAAAGTTAATTAAAATAAAAAATTAAACCACATTATTAATTTGTAAAAAAATCATTGATTTTTTTAGATAATTATGCTAAAATAATAGGGGTACATATAAAAACATTAAAAACGCCTAAAAATCATATTTTTTTGGCTTTATAATAAAAATCACTAAATTTTGTTATAAAAAGGACGGACGGATAAAATGAAAATTATATGCAATAAAACAACACTTAATGAAGCTGTAATTTCTGTATCAAAAGCAGTTTCATCACATTCAAGCCTGCCTGTTCTGGAGGGTATATACATAAGTGCTTCAACCGACGGTGTTGTTACACTTATTTCAAATGATATGGAAATGGGTATTGAAGCAAAAATAAAAGGAGATGTTGAACGCGGAGGTTCAACTGTTTTAAATGCAAAAATTCTCGGAAGTATTGTTAAAAATCTTCCTCTTGAAGAAGTTTTAATCGAACTTGACGAAAAAAATATATGCACAATCAAGTCCGGTAACTCAAAATTCGAGATTTCCGGTATGAATTCTATTGATTTTCCCGACCTTCCTGTTGTAAATCCCGATTATTCGGTTAAAATTCCTAAGAAGACGCTTAAGGAAATGATTTCAAAAACTATTTTTTGTACTTCACTTTCAGATAACAGACCTATTCTCAAAGGTTGTCTTTTCGATATTGAGGGCGGTACTGTAAGAATGGTTTCAACCGACGGTTTCCGCTTAGCAGTAAGAACTTATCATTTAGAAGAGGATAATGGTGAAAGAAAATTTGTTGTTCCCGCAAAGGCTCTTGGTGAAATTAACAAGATTTTAAAGGAAGATGACGAATTTGTTGAAGTAAACTGCACTTCAAAGAATGCAGTATTTATATTTGAAAATTACAGAGTTGTTACCCGTCTTATTGAAGGGGATTACATTAACTATAAAAGTACAATTTATGAAGAGGGCGAAATTGAGCTTGAATGTCCTCTTTACGAGCTTTTTGATTCTGTTTATCGTGCATCTTTAATTATTACCGAGAATGCAAATGATGCTCCTGTTAAGTTTAAGATTGAAGATGACAACATAAATGTTTCGTGCGAAACAATTGTGGGTAAGGTTGACGATAATATTGCAGTTACAACCGGTTCTGCTCAATTGGAAATTGGTTTCTTTAACGAATTTCTGCTTGGTGTTCTCCGTGCCTGCGATGACGAAAAGGTAAAAATTAAATTTAAAAAGAATATCAATCCTATGATAATTACTCCAATCGACGGGGACGAGTATGTTTATCTTTTGCTCCCCAGAAGGCTTAAATAATGATTGTTAATAAGTTAAATCTTCGTAATTTTAGAAATTATGAAGAAGAATCTTTTGAATTTGATAAAAAAGTAAATATAATTTATGGTAATAATGCCCAGGGTAAAACAAATATTTTAGAGGCAATATACCTTTTTTCTCTCGGTAAATCAAACAGAACCTCGCATGATGCGGATATGATTAAGTTTGATGAATGTGAGGCGAATTTGGAGATTGATTTTATATCAAAAAAACGTGAAATTTCGGGCAAAATCAGTCTGGATAGCAAAAAGAAAAAGAGAATTGTTATAAATGATATTCCCGTAAAGAAGAATTCCGAGCTTTTGGGTAATCTCAATGTTGTATTTTTTGGTCCGGAATATATGAGTCTTATAAAGGATGGACCTAAAAAACGCCGTAAGAATATTGACATAATGATAAGCCAGCTGCGGCCTAATTATCTTGCGGCAGTCTCGGATTACAAAAAATTGATTGAACAAAAGAGCAGTCTTTTAAAAAATGACAATCCGGATAAAATGATTCTTTCTATTTTAAACGAAAAATTGATTTCGCTCAGCGAGTATATAATTAAAATTCGTTATGAATATATAAAAAAGATTGAAAAGATTGCAAAGTCTATTCAGCTTGATATTTCGGGCGGAAAAGAAGAGCTTGGTATGAGTTATGTTTCTCTTGGAATGACAATAAATGATGAGGTAATTGAAAACTTGTCACAAAATGTTCGGAATGTTCTGGTAAAATCAGAAGAGAGGGAATTAAGATACCGCGAATGTATATTTGGACCGCACCGTGACGATATAGAATTTTTTATAAACGACAATGATTTAAAGCTTTTTGGGTCTCAGGGTCAGCAAAAAACTGCAATTTTAGTTCAAAAACTGGCAGAGGTGGAGCTTTTTCGTGAGGAAATAGGCGAATATCCGGTATTGTTGCTTGACGATATAATGAGCGAGCTTGATTCAATCCGTCAGGATTATATTTTGAATAAAATTGAAAATATGCAGATTTTTGTAACCTGTACCGATAGAGAAAAGTTTGAAAATTTAAAATCGGGCAAATTTATAAGAATTGATAAAGGAAGAATGACAGAATGTACCTGCATTTAGGTAGAGATACCGTTGTAAACACAAAAAACATAATATCTGTTCTGGACCTTGAAACAACCTCTGTTTCAAAATTCTCCCGTGAATTTTTGAAAGTCGTCGAGGAAGAGGGGTTCGTAAGGAATGTTTCGGACGAAATTCCAAAATCCATCGTTATTTGTGAGGAAAAGGGTCAGTCTGTTGTTTATATAACTAATATTTCAACAAAGGCGCTTGCCGGCAGAATAAAAAAGCGCGAGGCAGGGCTGTAAAATATGTGTATTAATCAAAAATTGTTTAAATACAGAAAGGTAAGGGTTTAAGCTATGGCAGAAAACATTACAAATGTACCTGTAGAAAATACTTATGACGAGAGTCAGATTCAGGTTCTGGAGGGACTTGAGGCGGTTCGTAAAAGACCGGGTATGTATATAGGTTCAACAACTTCGAGAGGTCTTCATCATCTCGTTTATGAAATTGTGGATAACTCCATAGACGAGGCTCTTGCCGGTTACTGTAAGGAAATTCAGGTAACCATCAAAGAGGATAACTCGATTACTGTCCGTGACGACGGGCGTGGTATTCCTGTCGGTATTCAGGCACAGACCGGTCTCCCTGCGGTTGAGGTTGTATTTACCGTTCTTCACGCGGGCGGTAAGTTCGGCGGTGGCGGATACAAGGTTTCGGGCGGTCTTCACGGCGTTGGCGCGTCAGTTGTTAATGCTCTTTCAGAATACTTAGAGGTTGAAATTTATGATGGCGAAAATATTCATTATCAAAAGTACTGCCGTGGCGAAAAGCAGGAAAATCTCAAGGTTATAGGAAAAACCGACAAGACCGGAACATTTGTTCACTTTAAGCCGGACTCAGAGATTTTTGAAGACTTGGTTTATGATTATAAGGTTCTTCATAAAAGACTTCAGGAGCAGGCATTCTTAAACGCCGGTGTAAAAATTGTTTTAAAGGACGAAAGACCCGACGAAAACGGAAACTTTAAGGAAGATGTTCTCCATTACGAGGGCGGTATAAAGGAATTTGTTCAGTATCTCAACCGCCACAAAACGCCTATTCACGAAGAGGTTATTTATGTTAATTCAGTTCGTGAAAATTCCGAGGCAGAAATTGCAATGCAGTATAACGATGGTTATACAGAAGACGTTCAGAGTTTTGCAAACAATATTAATACAACCGAGGGCGGAACTCACGAAACAGGCTTTAAGGCGGCTCTTACTAAGGTTATAAACGATTATGCAAGAAAACATAAAATGATTAAAGACAACGAGGAAAACCTCAAGGGTGAAGATGTCCGTGAAGGTCTTGCTTGCATAATTTCGGTTAAAGTAACCGAGGCGCAGTTCGAGGGTCAGACAAAAACTAAGCTGGGCAATAGTGAAATGCGTACAATTGTTGAAAAAATGCTCAACGAAAAGCTTGCTGAATTCATGGAAGAAAACCCTGCAACTGCAAAGATTATTGTTGAAAAGGCAATGACCGCATCACGTGCCCGTGAGGCGGCAAAGCGTGCAAGAGAAAATACCAGAAGAAAGTCAGCACTTGAAAGCAGTACCCTCCCCGGTAAGCTTGCAGACTGCTCGTCCAAGGATACAGAATTTACAGAGATATATATCGTCGAGGGTGATTCTGCGGGAGGTAGTGCAAAGCAGGGCAGAGACAGACGCTTCCAGGCAATTCTGCCGCTTTGGGGTAAGATGCTCAATGTCGAAAAGTCACGTATCGACAAGGTATTTTCAAATGAAAAGCTTCTTCCGGTAATAACCGCAATCGGTGCCGGAATTGGAAGTGATTTTGATGTTTCAAAAATCAGATACGGCAAGATAGTTATTATGGCGGATGCCGATGTTGACGGTGCGCATATCAGAACACTTCTTCTGACATTCTTCTTCAGATATATGGAACCGCTCATCCGTGAGGGTCACGTATATATTGCTCAGCCGCCGCTTTATAAGGTTTATAAGGGCAAAAAGGTTATTTATGCATATAACGATGACGATTTAAAGGCGGCACTTGAAGAAATTCCGGACGCATCAATCCAGAGATATAAGGGTCTTGGTGAAATGAACCCCGAACAGCTCTGGGAAACAACAATGGACCCCGAAAAACGTGTTATGCTCCGTGTTGACCTCGAAGATGCACGCCGTGCCGACGAGATATTTACTGTTCTTATGGGCGACAAGGTAGAACCCCGCCGTGAGTTTATTGAAGAACACTCAAAGTCGGTAGTTAATTTGGATATTTAAAGCCTTCCCCTTGAGGGGAAGGTGTCAAAACTTTATGTTTTGACGGATGAGGTGTAAAAATAAAAATATCGGTGATTTTATGAGTAAAGCAGATGAAATTTTTGTTAATATGTGCCGTGACATTATAGACAACGGCTGGTCAGACGAAGAATGCGAGGTCAGACCAAGGTGGGAGGATGGTACTCCTGCGCATACCATAAAAAAGTTTTGTGTGGTTAACCGTTACAACTTAGCCGAGGAGTTTCCTATTTTAACTCTTCGTCCTACATATCTCAAAAGTGCTATTGATGAGATACTTTGGATTTGGCAGAAAAAATCCAATAATATCAAGGATTTAAACAGTCATATCTGGGACAGCTGGGCAGGCGAGGACGGCTCAATCGGCAAGGCTTACGGCTACCAGATGTCGGTAAAGCATAAGTACCCTGAGGGCGAGTTTGACCAGGTCGACAGAGTTATCTATGACCTCAAACATAACCCGTACAGCCGCCGCATTATGACTAATATCTATGTTCATCAGGATTTAAGTGAGATGAATCTTTATCCTTGTGCATACAGTATGACCTTTAATGTTACGGGAAATCGGCTGAACGCTATACTCAATCAGCGGTCTCAAGACGTTTTGGCGGCAAATAACTGGAATGTAGTGCAGTATGCGGCACTTACCCATATGTTTGCACAGATAAGCGGCCTTGAGGTTGGAGAATTTGTCCACGTAATTGCAGATGCACATATATACGACAGACACGTTCCCGTAATTGAGGAAATGATAAAAAGACCGCAATATCCCGCACCCCGCCTTATAATCAATAAAGAAATAAAGAATTTCTACGACTTTACGGTTGATGATTTTATATTGGACAATTATCAGAAGAATGAGCAGATTAAAAATATTCCTATAGCAATATAATTTTAGTGAGTCATTAAGAGCCTCTCGCACGAAATTATAATTGTTATTTTTCCGCCAGACCCATCAAAAATACTCGCAAATACATAGAGTATTCGCTCCGTTTTTTGAAGAATCTAACGAAAAAATCACTGCTTATAATTTGCACTATATACTCTTAAAGACCCACTATGAGTGGGAAAAGAGGCTTAGAGAAAAAAATCTAATAAAGGAAAAAGCTTATGAAAATTATTGCAGCAGCAGATAAACTTTGGGGAATAGGCAAGGACAACCGTCTTTTGGACCACATCCCCGAGGATATGAAATTTTTCAGAGAAACAACAAAGGGCAAGGCTGTTATTATGGGGAAGAATACATTTTTGTCATTTCCTAACCAAAAGCCGCTGCCTAACCGCCTTAATATTGTGCTGACCCGTGACGAGAGCTTCGGGGCAGACGGGATTTCTGTATGCAATTCCATCGAAAAGGCGATAGAGCTTGCAAAAGAGACATACTCCAATGAGGATATTTTCTTCATTGGCGGAGAAGCGGTATACCGCGACGCAGTGGAGTTTTGCGATACTGCATACATTACCAAAATAGATAACGTATACGATGCCGACAGATTTTTAGTGAACTTTGACGAGCTCCCCGATTGGTCGGTTAAGTGTGAAGAAATGCTTAAATGCGAAAATGGACTTTATATCACTTTTGTGACATATAAAAAGAATTAAGGGTGTTTAATTTTGTTAAACAGCCCTTTTTCGTCTATACAAAAGGAAAAAATAGTAATCTTTGTGAGGGCTTATGATTAAAGTAAAAAACTTATCCAAGGTCTATAAAATGTATAAGAACCCCGGCGAGAGGGTGAAGGAAGCAATGTTCCCAAAGCGGTACAGCGGCAAAATACGTGACTTTTATGCCCTCCGCGATGTGGATTTCGAGATTGAAAAGGGCGAAACTGTCGGTATAATCGGCAAAAACGGCTCAGGTAAATCTACCCTGCTCAAAATTCTTACCGGTGTAATCAACCCTACCACGGGCGAAAAGGTTATGAGTGGCACGGTCTCGGCACTTCTGGAGCTGGGCACGGGCTTTAACCCCGAATATACAGGAATTGAAAATATATATTTAAACGGCACAATTATGGGTATTCCCCGTGAGGAAATGGAAAAAAAGGTGGACGAAATCTGCGATTTTGCCGAGATTGGAGACTTTATCAATCAGCCTGTTAAGAACTATTCAAGCGGTATGTTTGTACGTCTTGCCTTTGCGGTTGCAATTAATACCAAGCCCGAAATTTTGATTGTTGACGAGGCCCTGGCGGTTGGTGACTATCGTTTTCAGGCGAAGTGCTACAATAAGTTTGAGGAGCTTAAAGAGGAGGGAACAACCATTCTCTTTGTAAGCCACGATATTGATGCTGTTCGTAGATTTTGCGAGCGTTGTATATGGCTGGACGGCGGCAGAGTTGTTATGGACGGTGATGTAAACACCGTTTCATCCAAGTATATGGAGTTCATCACAAGTAATGAGACCGATGCAATGGCGGTTATAAATAAAGAGAAAAAAGAAAGAGAAATAGTGGTGGAGAAGGAGTTCGAGGCAATCAACCGCTTCGGCACCGATATCGGAACTGTTAAAAATGTGCGTGTTATGAAGTCGGGCGAGGAGACCGAGGTCTTTGAGACGGGTGACGAAATCACCGTTGAGGTAACAGTGGATATACCTGAGGACGCAGACCTTTCAACCACGGGACTTGCAGTTTCTATTAAGAATAAAAGCGGTATTGATTTGGTGGTTGCGGCAATGCACGATTATGATTTAAGGTTTAAGCGAACGGGCATAAACCACGTCACATTCAAATTTAATGCCTATCTCAACTGCGGCGAATATACCCTGACCACGGGTCTTGAACACCGCGAGACATATCCCATAAGCTATTTTGACTATATTGAGGGCTCGGCATATATAAACGTTCTGTGCGACAGGGAGTATTTCGGTATCTTAAAGGTTCCGTCCGAGATAATTGTAGAGGAAAACTGATATGAGTGAGAATATAAAAAACGAAACAAAAGTTTCTGAGGTACAAACGCTTGAAGAAAAGCTGAGTCAGGCGGAGGAAACGATAAAGAGTCTTAATGAAAGAATTGAGGCGGACCGAAATGCGATAATGCAAATTCAGTTTGAGGCAAGCCAGCATAAGCAGGAGGAGCTTGACCTGCACGAAACCTATGTATGGCGTACTGGTCTTAAAATCGAAAAGCTTCTGCAAAAGACGGGTATTGCGTTTATCCGTTCGCTTCTGGTCCTTGCAGATTACAAACGGATGGGACTTCGCGTGGTGCTTCGCCGTGGTTTAAACGAGGGACTCCACCGTGAAAATGTCAGCCGCAACAAAAAGCGTAGGCTCCAGCTTTGCCGTGCAAAGTTTATGAAGTACAAATCGGCACGGGAGCAGGTTGTAAAAAATGATTTAAACAGCTTTACCGTTCCGCAAGAGGACGGACTTGTGTCGGTGGTTCTGCCGGTTTATAACGGCGGGACAATCCTTGCAAAGTCGATTGAATCGGTGCTTTCGCAGAGCTATAAGAATTTTGAGCTGATAATTGTAAACGACGGCTCTACCGACGGCTCGGCACAAATAATTGCCAAGCTTGCAAAAAAAGATAAGAGAATAAAGGTTATTGAGCAGGAGAATAAAAAGCTCCCAACAGCATTGTCGGTGGGATTCCGTGAGGCAAAGGGTGAATTCTTTACCTGGACCAGTGCGGATAATGTTATGCTGCCCGATTGCCTTAAAATTCTTGTGGATAATCTTAAACGCAAGCCGGATGCTGCTATGGTTTACGGAAATATGCGCCTTATTGACCGCAACGGTCATATTAAAAGGGGCCATTTCTGGTTTGAAAAGCCGTGGTTCTCGGGCAATGTGTGTCTGCCAAAAACAACAGATACACTCAATACCTACGCCAACAATACTATCGGTGCGGCGTTTATGTACCGCAGAAAAGCGGCGTTTATATTGGAGGACTATTCACGTTTTAAAACCAATCTTGAGGACTATGATTACTGGATGCGTCTAAATTCAATGCTGAAGATTGAGCATATAGACGAGGATAAGCCTATATATCTGTACAGAATTCACGGTGATTCTTTGACCGCTCACGATAAGGAGCTGGGCATCACCAAAAACCGTTACAAGCTGATGGTGCTTGACGACTTCCGTCGTGACTTTTATATGTCGTGTCTTGTGTGGATAATCGAGACCGAGGACGAGGAAAACCTGGTATACAAGGAGTTCAAGGCGGCGGCAGAGGCAGCAGGGCATATGATTTTCAGCCGAAGTGAGGCGTTATCGGTTGAAGCGGCAAAGGAATATTCCTGCTTCTGTTATGCGTATTTCGGTGCGAGTCCCGACCTTGAAAAGCTTAATGAAATGCAGAGATTTTCGGGCACTGTGCTTGTTTCGAAAAATACAGATTGTGAAATTAAAAATTCCTTTGATATGCTTATTACAACCGATTTGAAGCAAGTAACCGACGAGGGTGGCTACCGAGGTTGGTTTGGAGTAAAGGACGGCAAGGCGGCATTCGATATTGCGGAGAGCAAGCTGAAGAATAAAATTCTCTACAACCTTGAACAAATGATTGAAGAGCCGGAGAACTATGAAAAGAAGATGTCAATTATCATCTGCACATATCTCCGTGGCGAAAAGCTGATTGACGCAATTTGGTCGGTTATACGCCAGAGCCTCAGCAAAAAGGAATATGAGATAATTATTGTCGACAACGCCCCATTCACTTCTGGTATACGGGAGCAGGTGGAGGAGTTCCAACGCAAGTACAGCGAATATGAGGGCTTTATCCGCTATATAGGCGTTCCGCAAAAGGGTCTTTCCTACGCACGAAACGCCGGCATGTGGAATGCCAAGGGCGAATTCCTGACATTCTTAGACGATGATGTTTTGGCAGATTACTATCTGCTTGAAGAAATTTACAGCGGCTTTAAGTACCACCCCGAGGTGGGAATTGTGGGCGGTCAGGTAATCTTAGAGCGTCCGTTCCCTACACCCAAGGTATTGCGTAAGGGCTGGGAGAGTCTTTGGAGTCAGTTCAAGATTTCTGAAAGCTCGTTCCGTTTAGCTACTCAGCAGTTCGAGTTCCCTTATGGCGCAAACTACTCGGTCAAGCGCAGTGCAATATGGCGTGTCGGCGGCTTTCGTATGAGCTACGGCAGAGTGGGCAACGATTTTGCCGGCGGCGAGGAAACGGCTCTTGCATTCAAGATGCTGCAGATTGGTTATGGTATTGGTCTTCAGCCTGGTGCAAAGGTTTTGCACCGTGTTGACCACAACCGCTACACCACCGAGCACGTGAAAAAGACCATAATGGCGGGGATTGTAACCACACACCGGTTTTTCCTTGACCTGCATACACCTGTCGGCTGGACAGAGAGATATGCAAAAAATCAGATAAAGATTACACAAAAGGAAATAAAAATTCTTACCAGAAAAAAAGCCGACGAGCTGGATATCTACTACAAAAAGTGTTATCTTGCCGCATACGAACGGCTTCTGGAATATATGCAGGAAAACCAGACGGAAAGGTAGTTTTGGGCTATGTTTGATTATTTAAAAAAGCTTATCTTCGGGGCAAAAACCCCACAACCAAAACCTCTCAACCTCTATCAGTATAAGTTCATCAGATACAAGGAGGACAGAAACGAGAAGTATCCGCTGGACCTCCAAGCTGTTCGTGTTCCACAGGAAGACGGGCTTGTATCGGTTGTACTGCCGGTTTATAACGGCGGCGATATATTGGCGGATTCCATTCGGTCAGTGCTGTGCCAGACCTATGAAAATCTGGAGCTTATTATAATTAACGACGGCTCCAAGGACAACACCCTTGAAATTGCCGAAGATTTTGCAAAAAAGGATAACCGTGTCCGTGTCCTCACTCAGGAGAACCGCAAAATCCCCAGAACTCTCTCACGTGGCTTCAATGAGGCGAAGGGTGAATTCCTTACATGGACCAGTGCGGATAATGTGATGGATAAGGACTTTATCGAGAAAATGGTTGCCGACATCAAGTCAAAGCCAAGGGCAGGTATGATTTGGGCAAATATGCGTCTTATCGATGCCAAGGGAAAAAAGCTGACCAAGCACGGCTGGTTTGAGTTCCCGTTTGGCAGTGGCAATGTTATATTCCCTAATAATTCCTACGAGCTTAATACCTACGCAAACAATACAATTGGTGCGGCGTTTATGTACCGTTCCTCGGCAAAGGAAATTCTTGGCTGTTATTCAAGCTATAAGCACACACTTGAGGACTATGATTACTGGATGCGTATGAACTCGCTTTTAGAGCTTAAGCATACTGACTTTATCGAGCCGGTGTATTCATATCGCTGGCACGACGGCTCACTCACCGCCAAGGATAAGGAGCTGGGCATCACCAAAAATCGCTACAAGCTGATGGCACTTGACGATTTCCGCCGTGACTTTTATATGATGCCGCTTATGTGGTATATTACCGCAACGGAGTCTTGTATGGAAGTAGCGGAGGAGTTCCGCAGGATTGTGGAGAAAACCGGGCATATCATTGTTGCAAAAGAGGATTTTCAAAATCTGTATTTCGGTAGTTCCTGCAGCAGCCTTTGTCATATCTGCTTTGGCGGCAAGGAGTCCGAGGTAAATCTCCCCGAAGACACCGTTAAAATCTGCGTAAATGCCGAAAATGAGGGCTTTGACATCTATGCCGCAACCGACCTTAGCGGTGCAAAAATCCTTGAGGACGGCAAAAAGGTATACGGTTTTGCGGATTTGCAGAATATGTTCTCCTACCTTGACGCAAAGGCGAAGAACGATATTTTATACGGCTTAGAGGGCAGAATAGAGGCAGGTGACGAGCCGCAGAAAAAGCTTTCGGTTATCGTTTGCACACATAAAATGACAGATACCCTTATTCCGTGCCTTGAGGCGGTTTGCAAGCAGAATGTATTGCCCGAAGATTTTGAGCTGGTGTTTGTCAGCAATTCGTTCAAGGATATGGAGCTGAAAGAGGCTGTTCAGGAGCTTAAGGCAAAGTACAGTCAGATTGATATAAACTACATAACCGCACCTATGAAAGGTCTTTCCTTTGCACGCAATGCCGGATTATGGGCGGCAAAGGGCGAGTATGTGATTTATTTTGATGATGATGCGATTGCCCGTCCCGACGTGGCGGCTGAGACAATCAAGGCGTTTGAAAGCCACGAGGAGCTTGGCGTTGTGGGCGGCGAGGTTCGTGTTACCGTTCCCGACGAGGCAAAGGCTCTGGTGAATGAAAGAACCATTGGGCTTTGGAGTGACCTTAGAATTGAGGGTAACAACTTCCGTTATGCCCGTGATTATGGCGAATTCCCCTACGGGGCAAACTTTGCGGCACGCCGTGACAGCCTACGCCGTATAGGCGGCTTCCGTACCGGTTATGGCAGAGTGGGTAACAACTTTGCCGGCGGTGAGGAGACCTTAGTTTGCTTTATGATGGAGATGATACATCAAAAGGTGGGACTCAACCCCAATTCCGTGGTTGAGCACCGCATTGCGGCTGACCGCTTCACTCTTGAACATATCGAAAAGACGGCATATTCGGGAATTATGACCCAATACCGTCTTCGCCGTGACCTTTACGCTCCGGCAGACTGGAACGATAACAATGTTTTAGAAAGAGAGCAACGGGCAAAGAAGCTTGCTGCGGCATGCGAGCCGGGCAGTGCGGATTATGCTCTTCACACCGCAACTGCAAAGGCGTTCCGTGAGGTTTATGAAAACCGTCAGGCGGATTATAAATATTTAACAGAAAACAAAACAAGCTAAACATATTAATTAGTTTAAGGCTTGCGGGGTTTACGCCCTGCGGCATACGGAGATAGTATTATGTTCAAACGAATGCAATGGAAGATAGTCTGCATATTTGTAGCCTTGGTTCTTGCAATTATGCTGTTTGTGGGCATTTATATGTTTGGCAGCATAATCAGGCTATACAGCGACGAGTTTCGCACCCAGATGGATAAAGTAATGTCGGGCGGCTTCACCGAGGTGTTATCCGAGACCTTAAACGGAAATCTCGCAGCTGACGACCGTACAGCACAGGTTAATACGGTTATTTCGGCGTATTCTGCACAGCTGGGACTCTCCGAGCATCGCCAATGTGCGGTACTTGATGCCAGTGACGCGTCCAGAATTGCAACAACCGGCAGCGGCAAGACCATTCTTGAAAAAACCCCAAATATAATCCTTGCAATGGCGGGGAATGTGGGAAGAAATATCCGCAGAAATGCGGCATATATGGACTATGCGTATTTTCTTGAGGGCAAGCCGGGCGAAAGCGGTTATATAGTTTATGTCCGTGACAACAAGCAAAACGCCAACACTCTTACTCGGAATATGCTGTATATAATTGTTCAGGCACTTTTGTTTGGAGTTCTTGCATCGGTGTTTTTGGGGTATTTTCTCTCCAAAACCATTTCAAAGCCGATTTCGGTGCTGACCGAAAAGGCGGAGGATTTTGCCGAGGGTAATTTTGAATCCAACCTCGAGCCTCAGTCCCATGACGAGATAGGAACGCTGGTGGAGACCTTCAACTATATGGGCGGGGTTATGAAAAATGCCATAGATGAGGTCGCAAGCGAGAAGCACAAGCTGGAGGTTATTCTTGAGCATATAAATAACGGCATTATTGCATTCAATACCAAGCAGGAGATAATTTCAATCAATACTGCGGCAAAAAATATGCTCAGGATTGACGATACCGAAAAAATAAGGTTTGATAAGTTCTTTGATGACCTCAATTCCGATGTGTGTATGGCAGAGTTTATGTATCTCACCAGATTCCGCACCGAGATTCGGGATATTGAGGTAAACAACAAGCACATTCAGGCGTATTTTCTGCCGTTTAAGTTCGAGAACGACAGAGTTGCCGGCGTTGTGTGTGTGTTCAGCGATATAACCGAGCAGTTCAACCTTGAGCTGTCACGCCGCAAGTTTGTGGCAGAGGTGTCCCACGAGCTGAAAACACCGCTCACCACCATCGGCACATATACCGAGACGCTTATTGACAACTATCCGGTTGGCGACGAAATGACCATTTCGTTCTTAAAAACCATTCATAACGAGACCGATAAGATGACCAATCTGGTTAAAAATCTGCTGACACTTTCAAAGTTTGATGCACAAAGCGTTGATGTCAATAAGGAAGCCCTTGATATGGATATGCTGGTACGTGAAATTGTGGAGACATTTGAGGTCGAGGCAAGGAACAGAGGGCTAAAGCTCAGCTACAACAAGGTAAACGCACTTCCGCCCGTTATGGCGGACCCGTTCCAGATTGAGCGAGTGATTAAGAATATAATTTCCAATTCGATGAAGTACACGCTCGAAGGTGGCGAAATCCGTGTATTTTCAGGATTTTTGGGTAATGAAGTGTATATAAAAATCGAGGATACCGGCATCGGTGTCCCCGAGGAAGACCTGCCGCATATCTTTGAAAGATTTTACCGTGTTGACAAAGCCCGTTCAAGAGAGCAAGGCGGCACTGGTCTTGGTCTTGCAATAGCTAAGGAGATTGTGGAAAATCACGGCGGCACAATTGGTATGGAAAGTAAATTCGGAGAAGGAACGAGAGTAACGATAAAGTTTCCTACAAACTAAAAAACAGCACTTTTACAAGTGCTGTTTTTTAATCTTTCAAAAATTTTGGGTTATTGGTGCGTTCCAAAAGATAATCAATTGAAACCTCAAAGTAGTCCGCAATTTTTATCAGCATTTTGTAGTCTGCCTGGTGCGAGCCTGTTTCATAACGACTGATGGTATTTTGATTTGTATTTAAATCAAGGGCAAGCTTTAATTGTGTAATTCCTGCTTGTTGTCTCAATTCTTTTAAACGCATTTTAATCACCTCTTGACAATATTATACCGTTTTGGTATAATTATAATATCCCAATACGGGATATACACGTTGCTTGTCGCTACACAAACAGAAAAACGCCCGGACCAAAACTCCGGGCGTTTTTCTGCAAAAAAAGACAAAAAAGAAAATTATTAAACATTGACGAAAAACAAAGGTTATGATATACTCAAAGTCAAGCTTAAGTCAAAGGTGAGGTGATTGCGGTATGGCAAAGGAAAAGAATAATGATACATTAGTTGCACAAAATAAAAAGGCATACCACGATTACTTTGTGGATGATACCTATGAGGCAGGCATTTCGCTTTTTGGTACAGAGGTCAAGTCGGTGCGTGAGGGCAGAATAAACCTTAAAGACAGCTATGTTTCGGTTAAGACTGGGGAGGCATTTCTTATAGGTGCGCATATTTCGCCTTACGAAAAGGGTAACATTTTCAATCGTGACCCTCTTCGTGAGAGAAAGCTTCTGCTTCACCGCAGGGAGATAAACAAGCTTATAGGTTTAACTCAGCAGGACGGCTACACGCTGATTCCGCTGAAGGTCTACTTTAAAGGCTCTTATGCCAAGGTTTTGCTTGGTCTTTGCCGAGGCAAAAAGAACTATGACAAGCGTGAAGCAATTGCCGAGCGTGACTCCAAACGCCAGATTGACAGAGCAATGAAAGAGCAATACAGATAGGCATAAGAAAAATATCACTTATTCCCTCTTCCCTATTACTTTTTACCTAAAACATGGGGGCGTAAAGGTTTCGACGGGGATTTTGAAGTATACGGAGCGAGCCGCAGCGGGTACTGCGTAACAAACCCAAACTTAAATTAAACGCTAACAAAAATTTAGCTTACGCTGCCTAAAATTTCGGCGGCTGTCCTCTCTCCCTCACCGCAAGGGAGAGTCAGGGCATCATCTGACGCGGTGAACATGAATCCCGAAAGCTTTGACGGGGTCACGATTTTATGAAGCTACCTGCCATCAGAGTTTGTCTGTGGACTCAGATGGCGGGAAATTTTAACCACTGACTACGCTCGTAGCGCCGGATATGAATAGGTTTTCGGACAGGGGTTCAATTCCCCTCGCCTCCACCAGAAAAAAGCATCGACTTTGTCGGTGCTTTTTTTAATGAAATTTGTCTTGCGGCAAGTGAAATAGCTTTGCTATGAAATACACTTCGTGCATGAAATATTGTTCCTGCAGAAGATACAAAACCCCTAATATATTACTGTATGACATATTTTATTATTTAATTTTGTGCATATGTGAGAAATTCTGAAAAAATGCTCAAAGTGTTGATTTCAGATGAATTATGTGATATAGTTAAATAGAATATATGCTAAAATGCTACAAGTGTATATTTCGATATAATTAATATCAAAAAATAATTCACTATACGAAAGAAGATGTGTATTAAATGGCAGTAACTTACGAACGGAAAAAACACAGACAGAATAATCTTTTATACACCGTTGTCGCTGCGATTTTGATATGTGCGATTTTTTTGGCGATGGTTACTTCTTTTTATTTTGAGGCTGAGGATGAGGAGTATGAAATGCTTCATATTCAGACAAAGCAGATTAAAGATGACCTGACCCTGCAGATAAAATCAGACAGAGAAAATCTTGTTACCATGGCAAACTTTGCAGCAAAGCTCTATGCCGACGGCGAAGACTATGCCCTTATGTTTGAATCATTTAAGCCAATCGGTTTGTTTTCCAATATAGGTATACTTAAACCGGATGGTGTTTTTGTTACTAAAATAGGTTCAATTGATTTAAGCGGCAAAATTTCTTTTGCAGACGAAGTTGCCCGTGGCGAATACATAAGCGGTAGAGTGCCCGATCTTACAAGAGATGGAAAAGAAATTATAAGAAGTGCTGTTCCGATTAAAGTGTATGGTAAACCGGTTGGTATTTTATATGGTGTAATTCACCTCGACACCCTCCGCGAAAAGTATAACAAAATGGCAAAAGAGCTTGATGCTCAGCTCTTTGTTTACGATAAAGAGACCGGAAAGTTTGTTATAGATACCATTGACAAAAACCCCGGAGAATTGTCACAGTTAAAGGACAGGGAATATAATGACGGTTATTCCTACGAGGCGTTAGCAACTACGGATAAGGGCTTTAGCTCGTTTAAGTCAATATTTACGGGCGAGGATTTGTATGTTCACTATTCTACACTTGAGGATTTTGACTGGGGTATTATGCTTGCCCGTTATGAAACGCAGGTATTTGCAGAAACGCATAAAATAGCTCGGAACATGGCTACAACCTTTGCTTTAATGATTCTCGTTATAGTATTATACCTGCAAATGATTTTAAAAAGCGAGAGAGACAGAACCAAACTGAATGAAGAATCTTCGGCTATAAGAAAACTTCTTTTGGAGGTAAACGAGCAGTACACAAATATAACCTCAGCTATGAAGAATATAGGGGAAGTTTCAGTTGCCCGCTCTGCTTTTTTTGCGGATACGGACGGTGAAGATTACCACTATATCAGACCCTCTCTGGAAGGCAAGCTTTTAACCGGAGATGACAGAAAATATTTCCATAGTGAGCTTTTCAGGTATGCTGCAAATATTCACAATGCAAACAAATCACCAATCGGGTTTATGCAGATTACTCCGAACAAGCACCTTGCAAAAACAAACCCCGAGCTGTATGCCTTTTTATCAGAACATGGCATTAAGGATGTGTCTTTTGCGATTATTGCGGATAAGAGTAATCATGTAGGTATCTTAGGCGCGATTAACCCCAAGAGAAGTTCTTTTGCCAGAAAGCTTCTCGAAGATGTTGCGGTTTGCTTCTCCATTGCTATATACAATAAAAAGCACCTTAGTAAAACAACACTTGCCGCAACAACCGACGCTCTTACCGGTGCTTTAAACCGTGTGGCATACAAAAAGGATATTTTGGTATTTGACGAAGAAAAGCCTGAAGATTTTGCCTGCATTTATATTGATGTTAACGAGCTCCACATAATAAACAACAAGTATGGACACGCAGCGGGCGATGAAATGCTTATCTATATTGCAAATACGTTAAAAGAAGTATTCTTTGGTCACCGTATTTACCGTATGGGTGGTGATGAATTCTTAGTATTTACAAGAGATATTAATCAGGAGACCATTAAACAGAATATAGAAACATTCATTCAGCAGTTAAAAACAAAGGGATACAATGTAGCCATAGGGGTATCTTACAGAACGCAAAATACCAACTGCGAAGAAATGGTGCGTGAAGCCGAAATCAGAATGTATGAAGCAAAGGCTCAGTATTATCAGAACAAAGAGCAGAGCAGTGTATCTGAGGATAAGGACATGGGCTATGTCTTTGTGAAAACCGGTATAAAAGAAATTGATACTATGATATCTGTACTAAAAGACCATTACAACGGCATTTACAGAGTATCTCTGGAAACCGACAATGCCCACCGTATTCTTATGCCTTCGTATCTTGGTTACAAAGAAGATGAAGAAAACTTCTCAAAGCTTTTGACAAAGTACATTAATGACATTGTGCATCCGGATTTTCATAGAGCGGTTATGAGCTTTTTGAATTATGATGCGATAAAAAGGCAACTGGCAGAGGGTAAAACGCCAATGATTACATACAAAAAAATACACGGCGAAACAGTTACACTAAGTGTATACAGTTTGACCGACGATAAAGATGATGTAAAGGATACTCTTTGGGTTTTTGCCAAGGAGTAAGGATAAATTGATGCTGCAATTAATCAGATTTGGGATAGTAGGAGTTATCGCTGCCGCCGTTGATGTGGGAACTTTGGTTGCACTAAAGGAATGGCTGCACGTTGAGGTGCTTATTGCTTCGGCGATTTCGTTTTGTGTTTCTGTTACGGTAAACTATCTTTTAAGTATGACCTTTGTTTTCAAAGGAAAGGAGCAAAGCAAGCTTAAGGAGTTTATTATATTTGTACTTCTCAGCGTTGGCGGACTTGGTTTAAACCAATTTATTTTATGGGTTGGGGTTAAGTTTACAACCATATATTATCTAGCGGTAAAAATCTTTGCTATGGTAATTGTGCCGATTTATAATTTTATCACAAGAAAGATATTTCTTGAGGAAAAGGGAAAGCCTTATGAACAAAGCATTTAAAAAAGATCTATACAGATATTACGGAGAAAGCGGAGAAGCTTTTTTAAAAAGGGTATTCCGCCCGCTTGAAATAAAATATATATCTGTATTCCGAAAAGCAAATATGTGCAGATTTTTGCCCTTAAAGCTTATTTATACGTTAAGGCTTTTGTGCCTGTCGCATAAGACGCAAATTCAGATTCCTGCGAGGACAAGGATAGGCGAGGGGCTCTATATCGGTCATCTTGGCCGTGTGATAATTCATCCCGATGCGATTTTAGGTAAAAATATAAATATTGCTACGGGTGTAACAATTGGGATGGAAAACCGCGGCGAGAGGAAGGGTACACCCACAATATCTGACAATTGCTGGATTGGAACCAATGCCGTTATTGTAGGCAACGTTAAAGTTGGCAGCGATGTTCTTATTGCACCGCTTACCTATGTTAACTTTGATGTTCCCGACCATAGTATTGTTATAGGCAATCCCGGAAGAATAATTCCCAAGGAAAACGCCACTGCAGATTATATTTGTAACTGTGTATAAAAGCCTGGTATATAAATAAGGAGGTGGCGGATTGCTCAATAAAGATTCAAGAATAAAAAACAATTTAATATCGTCACTTGTTTATCAGGTTGTGCTTATATCGCTCAGTTTTCTTCTGCCAAGGTTATATCTTGAGAATTTTGGTTCGGAGGTCAACGGTGTTCTGCAGGCCATAAAGCAGATATTTACATATATGTGGATTTTGGAGGCGGGGGTAGGTCTTGCTACAACTCAGGCACTCTATAAAAGAATCGGTGAAAAGGACTATAAAAACGCAAGCTCGGTCCTTGCTGCAACCAATGCGTATTATATCAAAACGGGAATCATATACCTGCTGATTGTGCTTGTTATTGCTGTGGTGTATGCATATTTCATACCCACATCAATTGACAGCAATATACTGTTTTTTATAGTTATATTAAATGCCGTACCGGGTTTGTTCAGCTATTTTGTTCAGGCAAAATACCGGATACTTATGGAGGTTGACGGCAGAAAGTATGTATTAAACAATTCGGAAACAATTGTTCAGCTTGCATCAAATGCGGGCAAAATACTTGTTCTGCTTTTAACCGACAGTCTTATCTTAATTCAGTTAGTTTATTGCGTGATTGCACTTATCCAGCTTGTGTATTTATATTTCTACGCAAAACGCAGATATAAGTGGCTTGATATAAAGGCGGAGCCAGACTTTGAGGCTATCTCCCAAAAAAATTCGGTTCTGGTTCATCAGCTTTCGGGTATGGTATTTAATAATACTGATGTAATACTCATTTCTGCTCTTTGCGACTTTAAGTCGGTAAGTATTTATGCTATATACAACATATTTTTTTCTCAGATGCAGAATTTTATAACAAGCATAGTTTCGTCCTTTACCTTTGCACTTGGGCAGATGTTTCACACCGACAGAGAGAGGTTTGACAAGTTTTACAATGCCTACGAAACCTTTTACATAATGGCAACCTTTATAATTTACACGCTTATGGCGGTGTTTTTGTTGCCGCTGATACAGATATACACAAGCGGAATAAACGATGCCGAGTACACAAATGCGTTCCTTGTTCTGCTTTTTGTAATAATGAATTTGCTTGCAAACGGCAAGCTCCCTGCAACCGGTATTATCGAATATTCGGGACATTTTGAAAAAACCCGTTCCCACTCGGTATGGGAAATGGTTATAAACCTTACGGTTTCTGTTATAGCAATTATGTATATGGGAATTTGCGGTGCGATACTCGGAACTATCGTGGCACTTATTTACCGCAGTATTGTGACAATTTACTATTCAAACAGAAAAGTTATAAAAAGAAGTCAGATGTGTACATATAAAATTATGATTACAAACGGTGCGGTTTTTGCCGTAATTATGGCTGTATTCTTTGTTGATGCATTCAGTAATATTTCATTTTTGAGACTGGTGCTAAACGGAATTATTCACTCGGTTTGGATTGCGGGGCTATACTTACTGGTCAATTTTGTGGTTAATAAATCTGCTTTTAAAACACTTTTTGAATTATACAGGGGGAATAAGCAATGAGTATTCCAAAGGTGATTTACTATTGCTGGTTTGGAAAGGGCAAGATGCCAAAGCTTTCGGAAAAATGCATAGAAAGCTGGAAGAAATACTGCTCTGATTACAAGATAGTTTGCATAAATGAAGATAATTTTGATATAAGCCAGAACCGATACGCTCGTGAGGCTTACGATGCCGGCAAGTGGGCATTTGTAAGTGATTATGCAAGGCTTAAGGTGCTTTTTGACAATGGCGGAATTTATCTTGACACCGATGTTGAGCTTATAAAACCCCTTGACAAGCTTATTGAAAATACAGGTTATATGGGGTTTGACGATAACGGAATTGTTTCAACAGGGCTTGGCTTTGCCTGTGAAAAGCAAAGCGAGCTGGTAGGCCACTTGCTGAGAGATTATGACGATATATCATTTATGCTCCCTGACGGAAATTATGATTTGCTGCCCTGTCCCGACAGAAACACAAAAACTATGCAAAGGCTTGGTCTGGATATCAGCAATCAAAACCAGATTTTTATGGGAATACATTTTTTGCCCGAAGATTATCTTTGCCCTATGAAGTATTATACGGGGCGAAAGAAGATAACCAAAAACACTTATTCCATACATCACTTTTGTGCGTCATGGACTTCACCAACTGCAAAGCGGACGCTGATTGTAAAGCGAATTATCGGAGTTAAGCTGTACGATAAGCTGTATGGAAAATTCTTACACAAATTCAAGTGGTTGGAGTGGTAGTTTTGCCTGAGAAAGTATTGAAAAAACTTAACGCAAACATTTTGCCTCAGTGGAAGTTTTGCTTTTTTGCGAGCCTGATGGTGGGGTTAATCGCGCATTTTTATAAGATAACAAACTGGCTCCCTAATTGGGATTCGCTGGTATTCAGATACGATTCGCAGAATATGATTGCTCTCGGCAGATGGTTTTTGCCGATTGTCTGTTCGTTCAGCTCGTTTTATGACCTGCCGTTTTTGAATGGAATTATAGCAATTATATTCCACGCTTTGGGTGCTGTCTGTATCTGCAGAATACTCAATGTGCAGAAAAAAATTACCGCAATTTTAATCGGTGCAGTAATTGTTTCGTTCCCGACAGTTACTTCGGTTATGATGTATAACTATGTGGCGGACGGATACGCTGTCTCGTTTTTTCTTTCGGCCCTTGCGGCGCTCTTTATGACAAGAGAAAAACCGAGGTTTATTCTTTCGGCGGTGCTGATTGCGCTGTCTGCGGGAATTTATCAGGCGTACATTACTGTAACAATAATGCTTGTTTTGCTCAAGCTGATTGACGATATAATCTATCACAACGCATCTTTTGGTAATGTTTTGAAAAAGTGCGGATTGATGCTTTTAACGGGAATTCTGGGCGTGGCATTATACGGCGCTGTACTTAAGGTATCGCTCAGTATTTTTTCTACACAATTGCTTGACTATCAGGGCATCAATTCATCAGCATCGCTTTCGGGCATTGATTTGCTTGGCTCGCTGTACTCCATCAAAGAGACATTTATGGATTGCTTCTTTGATTTATCCGAGGGCGTGAATGTTTATGTTGTGCTCAATGTCTTTGTGTTGCTGTTTACACTTTTGTACCACATTAAATATATAGTTAAAAACAAGGTTTACAAAAAACCTGCCAATATCATTTTTGTTGTTGTTTTAAGCGGTATGCTTATAGTGGGAGCGGGTGCTCTTGCTTTTGTCAATGCAGGTGTTGACTACCACAACCTGATGCTTATGGGGTATTCGGTGTTTTATCTGTTCTTTTTGATACTTTACGAAAGAGGGTCAGACCAAAACGAAAAACACACAATTGTTAAATGCTGGGCGGTTCTGCTGACTGCAATAGTAATAATTGTAAATCAGGCAGTTATAGCAAATGTAAGCTATCACAAGGCGCAAATGGCTTATGAAAAGTCCTACGGCGTTCTTATACGAATAGCAGACAGAATAGAGCAAATTCCTGATGCGGAAAATTGCGAAAGAATACTTGTGCTTGGTGCTCTTGACAACAGTGAGGGATACAGCGTTAGCCTCACGCCCGATATTACAGGAATAACAGATGGGTACATAATCCGTGCAGATGACGAAACGGTTGGGCAGAGCGTGCTGACGAGTGCTCTTAATGATTATTGTGAAAAAGATTATAGATTTGTAAGCGGTGAGGAAAAGAAAAAACTTGCTCAAAGAGAAGATGTCAAGGCTATGGGTAAATGGCCTGCAAAGGATTGCGTGGCAGTTATAGATGATACGGTAATTATTAAGCTTGGTGCAGAGGGTGAAGATTAAGTGATATATTTTTGTGCTGACGATTATGGACTATGCGATATATCATCAATGCACATACAGCAATGTATAGATGAGGGTGCATTAAATAAGGTCAGTATATTTCCCAACCTTGACCTGTTTGATTTGGACGAAATAGCAAGAGGCAAAGACATTCGTGTATCCCTGCACTTAAACCTTGTTGAGGGCAGATGTATGGCAGATGCCGACGGGTTAGACCTGATTACATATGAAAACGGGAATTTTAAGCATACCTTTATCGGACTTTTGATGCTTAATCTGTTTCGGCGGAAAAAGCTGGAGGCTCAGATTTATAAAGAAATTAAAGCTCAGGTTTTGTTCTGGAAAAGCATTCTTCCCCCGAACTTGCCGTTTTGCATCGACAGCCATCAACACACGCATATGATTCCTACGGTATTCAAAGCGTTGGTCAGGGTTTTGAGTGAGGAAAAAATAGATTTGGAATATATGCGGATTCCCATAGAGCCGACTTTGCCGTATATAAAAACGCCGTCACTTTATTTTACATACAGCTTAGTAAATATTATCAAACAATGGCTTATCAAATTTCTGTGGCTTTTTAATAAGAGGCGGGCAAAGAAACACAGCATCCCGACATCACATTTTTTCGGAATACTGTTTTCGGGGAAGATGGATGAGGAAAGAGTGAATAAGATTCTGCCAAAGTACATTAAAATGGCGGAAAAGGACGGCAGGGACATAGAGGTTTTATTCCATCCGGGGTATATAGACCGGCAAGGCTTTGACTTAAATGAAAAGAATATAATTTTTGACGGATTTTATTATTCAGAAGACAGAAGAACAGAATTCGATTCTGTAATGAAAATAACAAGGAAAGAAGTGTACAGTAATGCCGTATATTGAACAGGACAAAGTGGATGAAAAAACAAGAGAGAAGCTGGAAGCGATTATTGAAAAATCTTACGCAACCTTTTGGAAGCAAAAAAGGCTTTTTGATATTTTCTTTGCAACACTTATTTTGCTGTTTTTCCTTCCACTGATGATTATAATTGCAATTGTAATTGTAATTGACGACCCGAGTGCCGGACCGTTCTATAAGCAGATAAGAGTAGGCAGGCACGGAAAAGAGTTTTATATGTACAAGTTCAGAACTATGCGTGCCAATGCGGATAAAATGCTCGAGGAGCTTGCAAAGCAGAACGAAATGGACGGACCGGTGTTTAAAATCAAAGAGGACCCGCGTATTACAAGAGTCGGCAAGTTTTTGAGAAAGGTTTCGCTCGACGAGCTTATGCAGTTCTTTAATGTGCTGAAGGGTGATATGACTTTGGTAGGGCCGAGACCGCCTCTGCCGAGAGAGGTTCAGTTTTATACGGATTATCAGAGATTAAGACTTCTTGTTACACCGGGGCTAACCTGTACCTGGCAGATTTCCAAAAACAGAAATGACATTCCTTTCGAACAGTGGGTCGAAATGGATATTGAATACATACAGACCAGAACATACCGTAATGATTTGAAAATTATGCTTAAAACACCGATAGTTATGCTTACAGCTACCGGAAGATAACGAGATTTGGAGTGAAGAAAATGAAAGTTGCTATGATTGGGCACAAGGTTGTTCCCTCACGACGGGGCGGAATAGAAAATGTTCTCACCACACTATGCCCTATGCTGGTTGAAATGGGGCTTGATGTCACCTGCTACAACCGTTCATCCGATAAGGTTGAAAATGAATATGTGGGAACGGTGAAGAACAATATGTATAAGGGTGTTAAGATTAAAAATGCCTGGACTCTGAACATTCGCGGTTTTGCCGCAATGATAGCATCATTTACAGCGGCGATATCGGCATCATTTAAGGATTACGATGTAATTCACTTTCACGCAGAGGGACCGTGTGCGGCGCTCTGGATACCAAAGCTCTTTGGCAAAAAATGTGTCGCAACAGTCCATGGACTTGACTGGCAAAGAGAAAAATGGGGCAAGGGCTTTGCGTCCAAGTACATAAAATTCGGCGAGAAAGTTCTTGCAAAATATGCAGACGAGGTCATAGTTCTCAGCCAGGCCGCTTATGATTATTTTAAAGAAACATATAACCGCGAAACAACGATTATTCACAACGGAATAAACCGACCCGAAAGAAGAGATGCAAAGCTTATTGCTGAGAAATACGGTCTTGAAAAGGACGGATATATCTCTCTTGTGTCACGGCTTACTGCCGAAAAGGGCGTTCATTACCTCATTGATGCATATAACAAAATTACAACCGACAAAAAACTTGTTATCGCAGGGGACACAAGCGATACAGACGATTACGTAAAAATGCTTAAGGAAAAGGCGGCAGGCAACCCCAACATTATATTTACGGGATTTGTATCGGGTGAGACACTTGACGAGATATATTCAAATGCGTATATAACCGTGCTTCCGTCCGACCTTGAGGGTATGTCACTTTGTCTTTTGGAGTCTCTTGCATACAGAACCGCACTCTTGTGCTCGGATATACCCGAAAACACGGCCGTTGCGGAAGATAAGGCGCTTTATTTTAAGAAAGGGAATGTTGAGGATTTAGCAAAAAAACTCCAGTCTATGTGTGATGACACCGAGTTTGTAGAAAAGCTGAGAGACGGAGCGGACGAATTTATTTTAAACAAATACAGCTGGCAGGATGTTGCAAAGGCTACCTCAGAGCTGTATGCAAAATAAAAGTAAAGGTTTGTTTGATATGGATAACATAAATAATATTGATGCAACAGAAAAATACAGGGAACGGATAAAGGAGTTCTTTAAGGAATCTGTTACCGATGAGCTATATGACCTTTGGGCAGATACGTTTGAGATTGAGTATATTGATGATGGACGGGTTTTTGTTGCATATCATGGCTCTCAAAGTGTCAAAAAATTCAAAAAACAATGCAAAGAGGCTTTACTTCTTTGTGTTCATTCGATACTGGGTTACGGTTATAAAGTGAAAATCTCCAAAAATAAAAACCGCAATTCTTTAGCCCCCAAAGTGAAAAAGAATATCAGGGCTGTAAAGTTCTTTGTAATCGGAATGGTTTTTGTTTGCTTTGCGACAGCAATCATTGTTGTTATGTGTAATTATATCGGCAACAGAAGCTTTAGGGAGACCTTTTACAATGTAAGCAACATTAAAGTCGACAGCCAGGTGCGTGTGGTCCAGCTGTCGGATTTGCACGGTACAGTTTATGGTGCAAACAACCAAAAACTTCTGGAACGTGTAGAAGCGTTACACCCTGATATAATAATCTGTACGGGCGATATTGTGGATTCTGCAAAGGATGATGTTGAATATGCCGTGAATTTGGGCAGAAGTCTTTCGGAAATTGCTCCCTCGTATTATGTATACGGAAATAATGAAGTGGAGAGCATCTACGATTTTCCGCTTAATGAAAAGGAGCTTGATAAGAAATTCGGGTTTGACCAAAGCAACCGTGACGAAACGGCGCTTTTGAGCCTTGACGATTCGTTTGAGGAACAGCTTGAAAAGGCGGGAATAAAGGTCTTGAAAAACGAAAAGGACACCATAAAGATAAAAACTATGACAATTGATGTGTATGGTGTTCTGACCTCAAATCCGTCGTCGTTCTGGACTTATACTGAAAAAAGCTTTGCGGATTATATCTATGAAGATACAGATAACCTCAAAATTACTGCAGTTCACGAGCCGTTTGTTTTTGAAGAGTTCCAGCCCGAGTTCTGGGGCGACCTGATGTTATGCGGACATACCCACGGCGGAGTTGTGCGGATTCCGGTATTGGGTCCGCTATATACGCACGAGGGCGGATTGTTCCCCGAACGAGGCGGTAAGTTTGTTTACGGAAGATACAGTGCCGCAGGCAGACCGCTTATTGTAAGCGCAGGACTTGAAAACTCAAATGTTCTTCGTATAAATAATCAGCCCGAACTGGTTGTTATTGATATTAATAAATTCTAATTTTGTGAGGAAGATGGAAGATGCTTATTCCAAATTTTAAAAAGTTGATTATCTTAATCGTCGGTGCGGTTTTTCTGTTGGCGGCGGCAAGAATATATTTTCGCTCTAAAAATGTGAACCGTGCAGAACGGACTCAGATTTTTAAAACAGCAGAGTATTTTAATGCATGGATAATTCTGGTGTGCTTTGTTACCACGCTGGTGTTTGGATTTTTCAATCATTTTGAACTTAAAAAGTCGGTTCATGCAATTATTTCTTTGAATTATTCCGAGGCGTCTCAGGCGCAGAATTCCAACGGAACAAGATATAATATGGCAGAAATCATCAGCGACGAGGTTGTTGACAGAGCCATAAAAAAAGGCGCTCTCAAGGACGTAACGGTAAAAGAACTGAAAAACTGTCTTGTGGTTTATCCTTGCGTTCAGGGCGGTGTCGGGGACGAAACCCAGTACCACATTTCCACAGAGTTTGCGGTGGAATACCACGCATCAAAGGACACTGACCATCTTGATTCGGAAAATGTTATTAAGCTGATTACTGCAGCGTATAAGGAATACTACATAGAGAACTACACCGATAACTTCAGGCTGGACCCCGAAAGACCAGATTTTGCAAAAATGGAATATATGGATATAGTCGCATATCTGGAAAAGGAAACAAAGTCTGTCCTCAACTATTTATACGGTATGGCTGAAAAAAATCCAAGCTTTGTTACGGAAAACGGAAGCACGTTTAACTCCATTGCAGGCAAGGTATATCAGTTCCAGGAAACCCAGATAAATCAAAACTTGCGGTCGCTTATTCTGCAAAATGGCATTGTAAGGGACAGGGGAGGATATGTTGAACGGCTGTCGTACCAGAATAAGAATGTTGATTTTGACCGCCAGAAGAACAACGCATCATATAACCTTTGCAATCAGGCAATTGATATGTACAGCGAAGAAATGACACGTGTAGTTCTTGTTCCTACCTGGGACCAGGCGGGCAAATACTATATGGGCAGAACAAAGGTCGGCGTTGACGAGCTGTCTGTTCTGGCTACAAACTTCAGTAATTATGTGGCGTCTAACGAAAAGGAGATTATGGATAATAATCTGGTGATTGATAAGATATCGTCGAATAATCCTACCGCTCAGCTTTACACCTCGGCAGATTCGCTGATAGATTCCATCTACAACAGCATTAAGCGGTTTGAGAAAGAAGCAATAAACGCAGGCAGAGAGTATTCAAGCCGTAAAATGAACCAGTGTATTGCAGTAAGTATTTACGGAATTTCGTTTATGAACGAACTAAAAACACTGATATTGTTTGCTGTCTTTGCGTATGCGGCACTTATGCTTCGGTGTATTTCAAAGAAATTTCCTAAAAAGGCATAAATAATTAAGTGGAGGAGAACAATGAAAAATTTTCAGATTATAAGATATATAAAAAAGCTTCTGCCGCTTATAGTAGTTTTCTGCCTTCTGGCGACCTATGCAGTTTATTTTAAGCTTTCGTCATCGAATACATATATAGCGTCTGAGGTTATACATTATAACGACGAACAGGCAGAAAAGGGTCTTGCACCGACAGGCGATAAGCTGGATGTCAACGAAATCAAATCGTCTGCTGTAATGTCAAAGGTTGTTGATAAAATGGGGCTGACAGGCATTTATTCGGTTGACAGCCTTATCTCAAGAATAAATATAACCCCCATTGAGGACAAGGATAAGGTGGCGCAAAAGGATGCAAAGCTTGAAGAGGGCGAGGAATATATATACGAGCCCAGCACATTTATAGTATCCTTTGCGGCAACAAGCGGTGAGGGTCCTGATTTTGCAAGGACAATACTTGACGAAACGCTGGATGTTTATTTTGAGCAGTTCAGCCAAAAGTATGTAAATGTTGCACCTGCAAACAACACTATCGAAAATCTTAATAAAAACGACTACGATTTCATCGAAATGATGGAGCAAATTGATACAAGCATCGACAGCACGCTTACAACCCTGTATCAGCGAATGGAAAAGAACAATTACTATAGGTCAACAGAAACGGGGGTATCATTCAGTGAGCTTGCCGATGATTTCAACTACCTGAGGCAGGTCAAGGTTTCCTCCCTATTCTCTAAAATTTATAAGTATCAGATTACAAAAAACAAATCGGTGCTTATATCAGACTATACAACAAGAATAGACAACAACAATATCTCAAATACAAAGAATGACAGTATAGTTGAAGATGTTGTTACGGTAATTGATGCTTATGTCAAGAAAATGAGAGAATCGGGAAACACCAATATCTCATACGAGTATATTCTTGACAATCTCCACGAAAGAAATGTTCAGGATTATGTTGGCGACCAGACCGTAACATATGACGAATTGATTTACAGTTGGAGAGACCATAAAGAGGACAAAGAGCATGCAATTATTGATTCTGCATACTGCACATATGTAATAGATACTTTTACAAGCTGTACGGGCAGTTGCGGCGGCGAATGTGCGTCCTCGGATAAGACCTGCACAGAGCTTTGCAACGCAGAATATGCCGCTATGCGGTCGGAGGTTGAGAGTGAAATCAATACACTTCTTGACGAACTGACCATTCTTTATGACACAACAATGAAGACAAATGACGAATATAACAAGTTCCTCGGCGCAAGCTATATTTCAGTATTGTCATCAGCATCAGTGAGGGAAAGTGTCAATGTATTGCTGTATACAGCGATGGCGTTCTTCTTCCTTATGGTGCTTTGCTGCGGCGGGGCGATTGTTCTTGGCAGAACAGGCGATATAATAAATTACATCTTCTATACAGACCACCTTACGGGATTTGGAAACCGCGCATATCTTGATAAATACTTAAAAGCCAAGGATAAAAAGCTTCTTGACGATGGTGTTGTGTACTGTATGATTGATATATCCAATCTTATCCAGATTAACGGTGAGTATTCAAGGGAAGCCGGTGACCAGATTATTAAGATGTTCACCAATTATATAAAGGAAGCCTTCGGCAAATCAAAGACCGATTATATTTATAACGGCAACGGCAGCTTTGTTGTGCTGACAGAGGAATCTGATTACATCACAGTTGAGGATATAATGCGACTGTTCAGATTGCGGCTTGATGAAAGAGACGAACACAAGGACGTTGTGATTGAGTATAAGATTGGTATTTCTGAAACATTTAAAGAGAACAAAACGGCAAGAAAACTGCTTTCGGAAGCAATCCAAAGCAAAAAGAGCTATGTTTCTGACTTGAAAGAAAAAAGCACATTGTAATTTTCGGCTTAAGGAGGGCAAAAGGCGTGGAAAATAAATTGCTTGAAAAAGCAAAAAACGTATATTTTGTGGTTGTAGCCATAATGATGTATTACTTCCTGAACGAATACATTGATGTTGGTCTGCACGTTACATACCGCCACGCATTTGCTCTTGTTCTCTTTGGCTCTGCGACACTTCTGTTTCTGTATAAGCCTAACATTGCAAGGGGCTTTACCGCTTTTAAGGATGCGTGTATTTACAGTATTCCGCTTTTGGTTACCACAGTGGTTTCGCTGTTTGTATGGTTTATGGAAACTGTTGAGACAAGCGTTATTTCAAGAGGGCTTTCCAGCTCCTTTGTATATGCAAATATGCTTTCCTTTGCTTTGGGGGCAGGTGCACTGCTCTATATCTTTGGGAAAAAGGGTATATGGTATAACCTTGTTGCAATTTTGGTTGCCAATATTCTTATGATAGCTACGGTTATTGCGCAAAATGGTCTTGGAAGCTATATGTCGGAATTTATAACCTTGGTCACTACATTTGCAGGAGTTACGGGAGATATAATTGTGCAGGCGGAAATTCACGAGCTTGCGTTTTGCCTTGGTGCATATCTGATTTATATGCTTTATAAGCCGAAGAAAAATATAATTTATTTTATACTGCTTTTCCTCAGCCTTTTCTGCTTTCTGTCGGCGTTTAAGAGAATTGCAATTATTGCCATTGCGATAGCACTTATATTCGGGTATCTTTTGAAATTTATTGCACGGTATAATAAAAAAACGGCAAGCGGACTCGTTACTTTCTTTACAATTGTTGTGGTCGCTTTGCTTGTAGGCTATATTGCCCTTATCAAGATGGATGCCTTTGAGCTTCTCGAAAAGGCAGGGATAAATACAAGCGGCCGTGTTGAAATTTATAATGCGGTAGACGAGTTTTACGAATTTCACCCCGGCTTTTTAGGTAACGGAATTGGATTTTTGACATACCAGCTGAACACATTTATGAAGGTTGGCGTTGCGTCTGTACATAATGACTTCCTCCAGCACTTCATTGATTTGGGCTTTTGGGGTTATATTATCTGGCTTGTGTCAATGACTTTGGTCAGGGTATGGTATTTTGGCAGATGCGGCAAGGTGGAAAACGCCATTATTACCTTTATACTTACCCTTTACCTTATAATTGTATCATCAACCGATAACACAATGAACTATCCGCTCCTAACGGGCGTTCTTGCAATACTGATGATGGGAAGCGGCTTTGAGGAGAATGTCAGGACCACCGAACAGAAAGTGTTTGGCTATGTCTCTGACGCAAACAAAGAAGAGGAAAGTGAAGCACTGTTATGAAAATTTTAATGGTAAATAAGTTCCTGTACCCTCGCGGTGGGAGCGAAAGCTATATGCTTTATCTTGCAGAGCATCTTAAAAAGCTTGGCCACGAGGTTGAGTTTTTTGGAATGTTCGACGAAAATAATACGGTAGGAAACTCAAAAGGTTTGTATACGCAAAATATGGATTTTCACTCAACGGGACTGGCAAGATTTTTGTATCCCTTTAAGATAATTTATTCTGTTGAAGCCAAAAAGAAGATTATGCAGGTGATAGATGATTTCAAGCCTGATATAGTTCATATGAACAACATCAACTTTCAGCTTACCCCGTCAATAATTTATGGCGTGAAGAAGAAAGGGGTTCCCCTTGTTCAGACGGTGCACGATTATCAGATGATTTGTCCCAACCATCTTCTTTATAACTTTGACAAAAACACACCCTGCGAAAAGTGTGTTAATGGCTCGCACATTAACTGTATCAAAAACAATTGTATTCACGGTTCTAAGGTCAAAAGTATCCTAGGTGTGATAGAAGCAAAATTTTATTCGTGGCTTAAGACATATAAAAAGGTTGACTTGTTTGTTTGCCCCAGTAACTTCCTTGAAAGCAAGCTTTTGTCGGCAAGGGGGTATTATAAGGGGAAAACCAAAACAATACATAATTTTATAGATAAAGAAAGATTTTCAAATACCGACCGCAAAGAGGACGCCTACATCGTATTTGTAGGCAGACTCTCCAAGGAAAAGGGCATTGAGAATATAGCTGCTGCGGCAAAGCTTCTTCCCGAAGTTACTTTTGTGGTAGCGGGGAGCGGCCCTGACGAGGATATGCTTAAGGGCGTTGATAATATCAAGCTTGCAGGCTTTCTTACAGGGGACAAGCTCACCGAGCTTATGGGCAATGCAAAGGTTCTTTTATTGCCCTCTGTCTGCTACGAAAACTGTCCGCTCTCAATCCTTGAAGCACACGCTTTGGGCGTGCCCGTTGTTACAATGAACAGCGGAGGAATGGCAGAGCTTGTAAAAGACGGCGTTACCGGCACGCTGGTAAATGACCCGACCCCCGAGGGTATTGCACTCAAAATAAAAGAAACTATTGAAAATGAGGAATACTATAACATTCTCAGAGAAAACTGCAAAAATGAAAAGGACAACATTTTAAGTGTTGAGACATACTGCGATATTTTAATCGAGGAATATAAAAAATTAATTGCGAGGTGAGACCGTGTCACAGCCAAAAGTAAGTATTATAGTTCCCGTATATAATGTGGAGAGGTATCTTGAAAGGTGTATAAATTCTTTAAGAAACCAATCCCTGGAGGAACTTGAAATAATCCTTGTAGACGATTCGTCAACGGATTCGTCACTTGAGATGTGCCAAAAGGCGGCAAGTGAAGATTCCCGTATAAAGGTTATCCATAAGGTGAACGAGGGTGCAGGCAAGGCACGGAATGCGGCATTGTCGGTCGCAACGGGCAAATATATCGGTTTTGTGGATTCAGATGATTTTGTTGAGACGGAAATGTTCCAAACGCTTTACGAAAAAGCGGAAAAATACAAGTCCGACCTTGTGATGTCGGGAGTTTTGTTTGTAGACGGAAATATGTTCAGCGAACAGGGGGATTGTATTCGCAAAATCTATTTTGACAAGGACACTCATTTTGAGACCCAAGACGCGCTGAAAGAGCTTAGAATGGGTATTGTAGGAGCTTTGCCTGAAGACGCTGATGACAGCAAATACGGAATGAGCATCTGGAAGAATCTGTTCAGGCACGAAATAATAAAAGAAAATAATATTGTGTTTGAGTCCGAGCGTGAAATGCTTTCGGAGGATGCACTGTTTATGATAGACTACATATCCTGTATAAAAAAAGCAACGGGAATTGGCGAGGCATTTTATAATTATTGCAGGAATGGGGAGTCAATTTCAAAATCATATAAAAAGGACAGATTTGAAAAAAGCCTTGTGTTTGTCAGAGAGGTTGAAAAAAGGTTTAAAAAGGATATTGAGCCGCAAAAATATCAGATGTATATTGATAGATTCTGGCAGGCAATGTGCAGGGTGCTTTGCTCTCAGGAGATAATGTATTCTACGGATAATAATATTAAATATACTGACCTAAAGAAGAAGTTGAAAGAGGTGTGCACTCACAAACTAAGTGTCACAGCACTTAAAGCATATCCCATATGTAAATTACCGCTCAAGCAAAGGGTGTTTGCATACGCTATGAAGTACAGATTGTACTTTGTGTTAAAAGTACTTGTTGGATTACGAAGCAGATAGGTGATAAGATGTTTTTTTCTGTAATAGTACCTGTTTATAAGGTTGAAAAGTATTTATCTAATTGCATAGAGAGTGTTTTAAACCAGACCTTTTCAGATTTTGAGCTTATTCTGGTTGATGACGGCTCGCCCGACACTTGTCCTCAGATTTGCGAAAGCTACAAGCAAAAGGACGCCCGTATAAAAGTGGTGCACAAGCCAAACGGCGGGCTTGCCAGTGCACGAAGAGCGGGGATAAAAGTGGCTGAGGGCGACTATGTATTTAACCTTGACTCAGACGACCTGATTGAAAATGATACTTTGGAATGTGCGTATAAGATAATAAAAGATACAGCTTGCGAGATTATATCTTTCTCGTACAGATGGGCTAAAAATGGGCAGACGGTGGACATCACCAATGACGGTCTTGACGAGGGACTTTATGCGGAAAAGGACATTGAAAAGTACATTTACCCAAGACTTTTGATGGACAAAAATATGGGGCATATGTCATATTATCTGTCGGGCAAGGCGGTAAAGCGAGAGCTTCTGACACCGCATCAGTTAGGGGTGAGCGAGAAAATCTCACTCGGCGAAGACTTGTGTTGTGTTATCCCTTGTTACCTCAGCGCAAAGAGCGTATACATAAGCAAAAAAACGGCGTATCTGTACACTGTGCGAGACGACTCGCTGTCAAAAGCGTTCAACACAAATCAAATCAAGCTTGTGGAAGATGTAATAAATGAGATATACAAGACGGATATAAAAAAGGTGGTTGACTTTGAAAAACAGCTCTGTCGGTATTCCTGCTTTATGTGTTTTGCGATTCTTGCGGCAGCAGCAGAGGGCAATCATTTTAAAAGCATAAACGAGCTTAAGAAAAACATCAAAAAGTCGGTGCATAACAAAAAAATTCCGTGTGCGGAATTTGAGAATATTTCGGTTAAAAGTCGAATATCCATATTCCTTATGAAGAAAAAATGCTACAAGGCAGCGTTTTACTTTCTTAATCTGTGCAAAACTATTAAATGCGTGTTAAAGAGGAGGCCATCTTATGAAGCCTGATATTTCGGTAATTATGAGTGTGTATAACGGTGAAACATATCTCGAAGAAGCAATCGAAAGCGTTATAAACCAGACATTCAAAAACTGGGAGCTTATTGTTATAAACGACTGTTCGACGGACAGAACAGCCGAGATTCTTGCGGATTTTGCCGCAAAGGACGAGCGGGTTAAGGTTCACCCCAATGAGGTTAATCTCAAATTGCCTACATCCTTGAACAAGGCAATCTCTTTATCCGAGGGCAAATACATAGCAAGAATGGATGCAGACGATATCTGTCTCCCTGACCGTCTCGAAAAGCAGTTTAAGTTTATGGAGGAGAACCCCGATGTTTCGTTATCCTCCTGCAGATTTTTAACGGTAAAAAATGGTGTATATGCATCAGGCGGAGCAGGCGGAAGATGTGATTCCGATGCACTCCGTGCAATGCTTCTTGTTGTGAATCCCATACTGCACCCCGGTGTCATTGCAAAGGCGGAGGTTATGAGGAAGTTCAATTACGATCCCACCCACACCTGCACTGAGGACCTTGAGTTGTGGACAAGAATGGCAATGGAAAATCAGAAGATGCAGATTCTGCCAGAATGCCTTTTGATATATCGGCTTCATGATAAGCAAATTACAAGCACCACGCTTGAAAGACAGCACACCGAGGTTCTTAAAATCCAGCAAAAGTACTACGGTACGCTTCTTGAGGAAATGGATGAGGAAATGCAGAGGTTCTATATCAGCGGCATTTATTTTAAGGAGAGTACAGACATTAACAAATTCCTTGAATATGCAAAATGGTTAAGAGCTGTAACTGCTAAGAACTTTAATAAAAATTCAGTAAACTATGCACTTTTTGAAATTTTAGCCGAATACAAAAGATGCGGCACTGCAAAAGCGGATATTTTAAAGGGAATGCTTACGTTCAGTCCGTGGTTTTTGTTAAAAGAAATCAGCAGAAGAAAAAGAACTGCCAAAGCAGATATTGAAAAGTGTATGAAAATTGCGAAAAATATAGGGCTTAAACAAACAGCAGGAACAAAGGAGTTCCCGATTTTTGAAAAATAGATAGCAGGAGTTAAAAAAATGCAAATTTTTGAATATCCTTATGTAATTATAACTATTCTTGCAATGATTTTTCTTGCAATGGGGCTGATTGGCCTGTATTTTACTATGAAATCTGTAAAAACAGCAAAAGGAACAGCAGAGAAAAGCTTTTGCGGTATAGGGAAAATTGAAAATGATTTCGAAAAGGCAAGCGCTCTACGCAAAAACCGTTGTTTAATATATATTTCGATAAACTTTGACAGTATGAAAAGGTTGTATTCGGAATCAAAGGCTAACAGAACCTATGAGCAAATAAAAAGAATTCTGCTAAAAGCTTTTTGCCTTGACAGCGGAGGCGAGATTTCGCTTTACGGAAAAGAGAATTTTGCTGCGCTGACCCATTTTGAAGCAGCAGAAACGGCAACGTGTATTGAAAGATGCTTTGACGAAATTAATGAAGCGCTTGTCAAAGATGGTGTTGTCAATGTTGTTCGTGTAAACTTTGGCTATCACTCGACCAGCTCAACCGAGGTTTCGTTTAAGACTGCCCTGGGAAGAGCAAAGCAGGCTTGCAGCATAGCGGAAAATAAAGACATTTTGTACTGCCAATGGGACAGCTCAAACGGAAAAGAGTTCGAGAGAAAGATTAAAATTGAAAACAGCATACAAAATGAAATAGAGAGCAATAGATTTTTCCTCGAATATCAGCCTATATTGGATGCTAAAACAGATAAAATTATTGGTGCAGAGGTATTGTCCCGTCTTAATTCCACCACAGAGGGGGTTTTAACACCGCGCCTTTTCCTTTCGGCAGTAAATAATGTGGGGCTTAACGAGAAATTTGATTACTACATCTTTGAAAAAAATTGCAAATGGATTGCAAGCGACAAAGAAAATCGCACAAGGTATGTATATACAATCAATTTTTCACGGTCTACTCTTTGCGACCAAGACTTAGCGGAGAATATAATAAAGATTGTGGAAAAGTATGGTATTGACTATTCGTGCATAGCGGTTGAAATTCTTGAGGACAAAAGCCTGAATAATGTTGAAAAATCCGTAATGATACAGAATTTGACCCGCTTAAAGCAAAAAGGCATCCTAATTCTGCTGGACGATTTTGGCAAAGGCTACACAAGCTTTGGCGATTTGACCGAGTTTGATATAAGCATTGTAAAAATTGATAAAGAAATTACGCAAAATGCAACAAACCAAGCGGGATTTTTAATTCTTAAAAACATTATCAGGACAGCTCATGACTTGGAATTTAAGACTTTATGTGAGGGCATAGAAACAGAGGAACACAAAAATTTGGTGGTGGATGCCGGCTGTGATATGCTTCAGGGGTATTATTTTTACCGCCCGATGCCGGTTACACGATTTGAAACTTTATTTGAAAGATAGCAAGGTGATTATTTATGTTATCCGTAATTATTCCTGCATACAATGAGGAAAAATGCATTAAGCATGCATTTTCCGCAATCAAGCCGTTGCTGGACAAAAACGATATTGAAGGTGAGTTCATTTTTATTAATGACGGTTCATCTGACCAAACCTGTCAAATGATAAACGAACTTTCTTCAAAGGAAGAAAATATAGTGGGTTTGCATTTTTCAAGAAATTTTGGGAAGGAAGCTGCTATATCCGCAGGTTTAGCCGCGGCAAGCGGCAGCTGTGCCGTTGTCATTGACTGTGACCTTCAACATCCGCCGGAAAAAATAATCGAAATGTATCGCCTATGGGAACAGGGCTACGAGATTGTTGAGGGAATTAAAAAAGAGCGGGGACAAGAGAAAAAGGTGCACAGTGTTGGTGCAAAAATCTTCTATTCCGCTATCAGCCGTATGGCAGGGTTTGATATGGCTAATTCGTCGGACTTCAAGCTTCTGGATAGAAAAGTGATTGATGTGCTAAATAAAATGCCCGAACGAGGATTTTTCAGAGCAATCTCTTTTTGGGTAGGCTACAACAAGGCAACGGTTGAATATGATGTAAGGGAACGTGTAGAGGGTGAATCAAAATGGTCATCCCGTGGGCTTGTGAAGTATGCACTTTCAAATATTTCATCATACTCCACCGCACCTATGCAGACAGTAACAGTTCTTGGGGTTGTGATGCTTATAATATCTGTTATTTTCGGCGTTTGGGCGCTTATTGATAAGATAATCGGCAGAGCACTTGAGGGCATGACAACGGTTATAATTATAACAATTTTTATAGGAAGCATAATTATGATAAGCCTTGGTATTATAGGCTACTACATTGCTCGTATTTATGAAGAAATAAAGGGAAGACCCAAGTATATAATATCGTCAACTACAAAAAGTATAAGGAAAAACAGATAATCTGAAATTGTATAAGGAGTGCAAAAAATGGAAACGATAGCAACAGAAAACATTTTAAACGGTCTTGATAATAATGAGTTTAAGATGCATCTGCAGTTTATAGTTGACAGCAAAACTCAAAAGATTGTATCGGGAGAGGCTCTTTCAAGATGGGAAAGACCCGAGAACGGGATTATAGGTCCTGTAAATTATATCAGCCATATGGAATCGGCAGGTCTTATCAGCAAGCACGATTTTTATATGTTTGAGCTTGCCTGCCAGCAGCTTGAAAAGTGGAGCAATACAAAATATAAGGACCTTTCGATTTCCTGTAATTTTACAAGGCTGACCCTGTCCGAAGAAGATTGTATTGATAAGCTCAAAGCGATTTCTGACAAATATAATTTCGATAAATCAAAGCTTGCGATTGAGATAACCGAGGATGCCATTGAAAAGAATATGGAAAGTGCAAAGAAAAATGTTATGCTCTGTAAGGAGCTTGGCTTCAGAATTTATCTTGACGATTTAGGCAGTGGCTACACCTCGCTTTCCAATCTTTGTGATTACCCGATTGATGTGGTGAAAATTGACCGTGATATTTTGCTTAAAACGGATACCAAGCGTGGCAAGGCGTTGCTTGCGGGTATTATAGCGCTTGCTCATAAGCTGGAGATGTCCGCAATATGTGAGGGCGTGGAAACAGACGAGCAAAACACACTTGTATCCCAGTCCGGCTGCGACTATATTCAGGGCTGGTACTACGCAAAGGCTCTGCCCTTAGAAGAGTGTGAAGCTTTTATAAAACAATATGACAGGGCGTAATATTAAAAAATAATATACATTAGCCATAAAAAATGCGTCATACAGCAAAGTTTGTCCTTGCTATATGACGCTTTATTTATTTTGGAACGGAAAAGTATAGTTTGTTATTTTGCAGTTTTGGTCCTTTTCAAATCGTGCATAATCATTCCCACAGCTGTAAAGCCTGACAAAACAAGGTGCGAGATGAGGGTTCCGTAAGAACCGCTGATTATATCGTAAACACACCAGGTCAGGTTATTTGCCAGTGCCCAGCGTCGAAAGAGTTTGCCGCTTACTGCGCTGACAAGCATTACAGACATCAGACTTGCGGCGATGGCAAGCAGGTCAAACCAGGCGGAAAATACCATCAGATTTACTGTTACAAATGATATAGCGTATATTGCCATAAGCCATACGGGAACGGCTTTGTTCTTCCGGCTGAAGAAGAAGTTGATAATCGATTGAACTGTTGCGATGAAGCAGGTCAATGCTCCGTTTTCGTTGCTTACGCAAAGGTAGCTGAGCCCCATAAGCGTATTGCCGACGGTAAGAAAAAATAAAATCAGCTTCATATTTTTTCCTTTAATAAGGAGCGAAGCAATTATTGCCGCAAGACCGGTCAAGCTGAGGATGTATGACAAGCTTTCCATATTATTTTACCAAGCTTTCCTTTCTGTCGTGAATTATCATTCCGACAATTGTGAAGATAAGGAACGGAATATGTGACAAAAGTGCAGGATATGCAGGCTTGAGCAAATCGTAAACAACCCACAGGCCGATATTAACAACTGTCCAGATGCGATATTTTGCACCGTTCTTCTGACCTACGCACATAATAAAGGTCAGTGAAGCAATCATTGCCAAAAGATCAACGGGGGCTCCAAATACAACGAGGTTTGCAATTACAAACGATGCGGCGTAAACCGCAACAAGCCATACGGGGATAGCTTTTTCCTTACGGTCAAAGAACGAGTTGATAAGTGCCTGAGCTGCACCGATAAAGCACGACGCCGCGCCGGCATAGCTTGCGGTAAGCAGATAGCTTGTTGCGACAAGAACACTGCCCAAAAACAAAAACAGTAAAATCCAGCCCATTCGCTTACCCTTGATAAGCGAAGATGTAATGGTGCAGATAAGACCCAAAAGGCTGAGTATGTATGCAATAGTTTCCATAAAAATTCCTCCAAAGAATATTATCAACACATTCTAACACAAGTACACCGTGATTGCAAGTGTTAATATAACAAAAATGCCACTTTTCAAAAGTGGCATTTTTGTATATCATTCGTTCTTTTGGCAACCGCTGCTACAGCTTTTGCTGTAAGGGCAACCGATGCATTTGCTGCCACGGCGTTTTTCTTTGTAAATATAGCTTGCGGCAAGTGCAATAACTGCTATTAAAACAGCCACAATAAGTATATTTGTCACTTAAATCACTCCTGATTTTTCTTTAACTGAGGTTTCTTGCTCAAGCTTCAGCTTTTTGCCGGAATTTATGCAAAGATAAACCACAACAGCCGCCATTAAAAGAACTGCAATGAGTCCGGGGATAAAGCCTGCACCAACAGCTCCGGTTGTGATAAGTGTTCCGATCTGGAATACAAGGTATCCAACCGTAAAGCCAACCCCAAGCTGAAGTGCAATTCCGGAAGATAGCCATTTTTTACTCTTAATTTCGGAGTTCATAGCACCGATAGCCGCAAAACAGGGCGGAGTGAAGAGGTTGAACATAAGGTATGCAAGTGCCGCAACCGCTGTAAGATTGGGAACTGTACCGGGAAGCTCGCTTGTAACATCGGTAAGGGTATAGCAAACGGCTATTGTTGCAACAACATTCTCCTTTGCAATAAATCCGCTTACCGCAGCCGCTGCAAATTGCCATGCGTGATACCCGATAACGGGGATAAGCAGGTACGCAAAAGGTCTTGCAATTGCTGCTAAGATTGATGTATCGGCGGTTTCGGCAACGGCCAAGGCCGGGGTAAAGGACTGCATAATCTGCACCGCTGTATTACAAAGCAGAATAATTGTTCCGGCTTTCACTATATACGCCCAGCCTCTGCCGCACATCGAAAGAAATGCACGTTTAAGGCTCGGCAGCTTGTATTCGGGGAGCTCTATAATAAAGAACGAGCGTTTTGCCGAATGTGCAGTAATTTTATTGATTAACAGCGCACCAAAGAAAATTATAACTATTCCGACAAAGTACATAAGTGTGCCCACCCAGGATGCATCTTCAAAAAATGCTCCGGCAAAAAGTGCAATTACCGGGAGCTTTGCACCGCAGGGCATAAAGGGTGCAAGCATTGCGGTGGCTCTGCGTTCACGCTCGCCGCGAATTGTACGGCATGCCATAACGCCGGGGATGGCACAGCCTGTTCCCATAACAAAGGGGATAACCGACCTGCCCGAAAGGCCAACCTTTTTGAAAATCGGGTCAAGCACCACCGAAACTCTCGCCATATAACCGCAATCCTCCAAAATTGCAATGAGGAAGTACATTACCATAACAAGGGGCAAAAAGCCGATAACTGCAATTACGCCGCCGATTACGCCGTCAACTAACAGTGCCGAGAGAAGAGGGTTTGCATTTTCAAAGAACCCTGCGACCCACGCCTGTCCCATCTCCAGCCAAGCTGTCAGATTATCTGCAATCCACGGGCCGAATGACGACTGGGAAATGTCAAATACAAGGAACATAATAATTGCAAAAATCGGGATACCCAGCCATTTGTTGGTGAGAACGGCATCGATTTTGTCTTGGAAATTGCGGTCCTTTGTGAGAACCTTTCGGGTCTCAACATCATTTACGATTTTATTCACAAAGTCAAAACGCTGCTTGTCAGCCGCCTTTACAGCTTTTTTGTCGGTCAGGTCAATGTTCTCCTGCAAAAACGGAGCTTTCTGTACCTTTCCTTTCAGCGAAACGGCTGCGGAAATAACATCACTGAGTCCGTCTGATGATGTGGAAACAGTGTCAATTACGGGACAGCCGAGCTTTGCCGAAAGCTCTTCGGTATTGATTTTTGTTTCCTTTTTGCGGTTGATGTCTGCCTTGTTAAGTGCCACAACCACGGGAACGCCAAGCTCTAAAAGCTGTGTTGTGAAAAACAGACTTCGGCTCAGGTTGGTCGCATCTACAATATTGATGATAACATCGGGACTTTCGTTCTTTATGTAAATACTTGTGATACTTTCCTCCGAGGTAAACGGCGACATCGAGTACGCTCCGGGGAGGTCAACAACTATCAGTTCTTCATCACTGAAAAAACTCTTTTTAACGGAGTGTTCTTTTTTGTCAACGGTTACACCTGCCCAGTTGCCGACCTTTTCGTTGCTGCCGGTCAGAGCATTATACATTGTGGTTTTGCCGCTGTTGGGATTGCCTGCAAGTGCAATTCTCATAATGATTTATCCTCCTTGTTTTTTCTGTTATATAAATCGGGTTAGAAACAACTAACCCACATTTAAAAAAAGTAAGCCGAAAGGCTTCTTTTAAATTTATACAATAATTGCTTCAGCCAATTCTGTGTCGATATTGTATCTTCCGTCCTTAATTGAAACAACACAACCACCCGTAAGGTGCGAAATCACGGTAATCGGCTCGCCCTCGTAGCAACCAAGTGAAAACAAAAATGAATTAAGCTCCTCGTCATCTGTCTCGATGCTTTTAATTATGTATTCTTTACCTTTTTCTGCCATACTTAAATTCATAAACTCACCCGATTTCAATTAGATTTCAAACAATTAGTTCAGGCTAACCAATAAATTAAAAAAATATGTTAGTCGTCACTAACCGAATATAGTTTAACATAACTAACTATATTTGTCAATAACTTTATGAAAAATTTTACATTTTATGTTTTAATTATATTACGGACAAGGAGTGATTATGTAAAAATTTAAAAAAATGTTGATATGATTAAACCGAAAAAAGGAAATATGCTTTAACAGAAAATGAAAGCCTTACAGCACTAATAAAGTGCTGTAAGGCTTTTTGACTTATATTCTTAAAATACAGTAATTATTTTTCCAATACGTTAAGGAGTCTTGCAAACAATGCTGCTGCTTCTGCTCTTGTAGCATCCTTCTTAGGTGCAAAGCTTCCGTCTGCATTACCAATAAGAATTTCAAGCTTGTTTGCTGTCTTTACTGCATCCTTTGCATATTCTGAGATTTCAGCTTCATCTGTGTAGGTAACATCGCCTTCAGCTGCTGCAAGCTTCTTGTAATCTGCATATCTTGCAAGCATTGCTGCCATCTGCTCACGAGTT
>JBGVEN010000010.1:0-325460 GCA_045120135.1 Monoglobaceae bacterium
CAAGTCACCCCCCAAGTCGATGCAAGGTTTAAATACTTAATGGAAATATGTATTGAACCAAAGAGCAGAGAAGAAATTCAGCATGCGATGAAACTTAAGGACAAAAAGAACTTCGTAAAAAACTACATTAAACCGATGATCGAGAATGGTCTTATCGTGATGACCATACCAGAAAAACCGCAGAGCCAAAATCAAAGGTATAAAACCAATGACATATATGTAGCAACCGAAGTCATCGATGGTAAAGAGATAAGAAAACTTAAGGACATCTAAGAATAGACACAAAAAAGTTGCTTAATGAGCAAGAAAGTAACGGTCGTGAATGGCAGGGATGCAAAGAGTGATAAAACAACAAAAAATCACCTGCATCTATTATGAACGTGAAAGCCACCCCCAAAAAGCACTTCTTCGGAGGTGCTTTTTTCACTGAAATCTGTCTTGTAACGGTTTAAATCTGCTTGGAATGAAGTTAAATGATTTATGTTAACCAGCTTTTAAATTCACAAAATAATTATTGACTTTAAAATGATTGTGTGATATTATTATAAAAAATAAGGGAGTAGTCAACATACATATATGTGATTATGTCAACATCATGAAAGTTTTTTCTGGCATTATCTTAATTGACGAGACTTATCTGTTGTAGACAGATGAGTCTTATTTTTTATAATAAAATATTTTCCAAAAACTAAAAATAATAATAAATAATTTATGATTATGAAAGGTGGCAGGCAAATTGCAATTTTTTAGTCAATCTAAGACATCCGTTTTGGAGTTTTTAAAAACAGATGAACAAAGAGGCTTAAACAAAAGCGAGGTAAACAATTTAAAGGAAAAATATGGTCCTAACAAATTAAAAGAAAAGAAAAAGAAAACTCAAGTTGAGCGCTTTTTTGAACAGTTTAAGGACGTTATGATTTTAATACTTCTTGCAGCAGCGGTTATCTCTTTTGCAGTTGCTGTCGTAGAGCATAATCCAAAAGAATTTTTTGAGCCTATTTTAATTCTTTTAATTGTTGTAATTAATGCCGTTATGGGTGTTATGCAGGAAAGTAAAGCTGAAAAAGCTCTTGATGCTCTTAGAAATATGTCCGCTCCGCATGCGAGGGTTATTCGTGACGGCGCAGAAGAAATTGTAGATGCAAGTGAGCTTGTACCCGGCGATATAATTCGTTTGGAAGCGGGCGACTTCATACCGGCAGATGCAAGGCTTTTAAAAAGTGTCAGCTTAAAAAGTGAAGAATCTGCTCTTACGGGTGAAAGTGTTCCGTCTGAAAAAGATGCTGATGCAGAGATTAAAGAAAATGCACCCCTCGGCGACAGAAACAATATGGTATTTTCAGGCTGTTCCGTTACTTATGGTACGGCTACTGCTGTTGTTACCGCAACGGGCATGGATACCGAAATGGGAAAAATCGCAAATCTTCTTGATAATGAAAATGAGGGACAAACACCACTTCAGCAAAAGCTTGCACAACTTGGAAAGTATTTGGGATTTTTAGCTCTTGCGGCATGTGCAATTATATTTGTTGTAGGCATGTCAAACGGTATTCCTGTTATGGAAATATTTATGACTGCGGTATCTCTTGCTGTGTCGGCAATTCCTGAAGGTCTGCCTGCTATTGTTACTATTGTACTTTCAATCGGTGTTCAGCGAATGGTTAAGAAAAATGCACTTATACGCAGACTTCCGGCTGTTGAAACCTTAGGTAGTGCTTCTATTATCTGTTCTGACAAAACGGGAACACTTACTCAAAATCGTATGACGCTTACAAAAGCATATTATGACGGTTATTCGGATTCGGAAAATATAAATAGTAATAACACGGAAAATATTAAAAAACTCCTTATGTATGCTACACTTTGTTGCGATGGTTTGGTTGTGTTTCACGAAAAAGAAGAACAACACATCGGTGATCCTACCGAAACGGCAATTGTACTTGCGGCTCATAAAAACGGCATGCCGAAAGATGAACTTAACAAAGAATATCCACGTCTTGCGGAAATTCCGTTTGACTCCGACAGAAAGCTGATGACCACGGTAAATGAAATAGACGGTAAGTACATCGTTATTGTCAAAGGTGCTTTCGATATGTTGGCAACAAGATGTATTGCAGGAGATTTGAATTCTGCAAAGAACATTACAGAATCTATGAGCGAAAATGCTCTTCGTGTACTCGCAGTTGCTTACAAAGAAATTGATACAGTGCCTGAAAATCCAGCGTCTGAGGAACTTGAAAATGGTCTTACGTTTATGGGCTTGGTTGGTATGATTGATCCTCCGAGACCTGAAGCAAAAGATGCGGTTTTAGTTTGCAGAAGAGCGGGTATAAAACCTGTTATGATAACAGGGGACCATGTTGTTACCGCTTCTGCTATTGCGAGAGAACTTGGCATTTTAGAGAGTGGCGACAGAGCAATTACGGGAGCGGAGCTTGATGCGATGACGGATTCGGAATTTGACGAAGTGATAGAAAACATTTCTGTCTATGCAAGAGTTTCGCCTGAAAACAAAATTCGTATTGTCAAGGCTTGGCAGAGAAAAGGTCAGGTTGTTTCAATGACGGGTGACGGTGTAAATGATGCTCCTGCTCTTAAAGCTGCAGATATAGGTTGTGCTATGGGTATTACGGGAACAGATGTTGCCAAGGGAGCAGCTGATATGACACTTACAGACGATAACTTCGCAACTATTGTTGATGCAGTTCGTGAGGGACGAGGGATTTATGCAAACATAAAAAAAGTTGTAGGATTTTTGCTCGGTACAAATATCGGCGAGGTAATAACCGTTTTTGTGGCAATGCTTTTGTGGCACAAAACACCGCTTTTATCTATGCAGCTTTTATGGATAAATCTTGTTACAGACTCACTACCTGCTATTGCTCTCGGTATGGAAGCCGTAGAAAGTGATGTAATGGATAGAAAACCCAAGCCGAAGAACGAGGGTATATTTGCTCACGGATTTGGAATTCGCGTGGTGCTTCAAGGCTTTATGTTTGCAATGCTTACTCTGATAGGTTTTAAAATTGGCGAAAGTACCCTAGGCTTGCTTGAAGCCGGACAGACAATGGCGTTTATGGTTCTTTCTCTTTCACAAGTCGTTCAGGCATATAATATGAGAAGTGATCATTCTCTGTTTAAAATTGGCATATTCTCAAACAAAAAATTAAATGGTGCAGCCTTGATTTCAATCTTGCTCGTTGCTGTTGTGTTGTTTACTCCCTTAAGAGTGGTATTTGGACTTGTGGCATTGCCCGTAAAAATGTATTTAATGGCTGTAGGATTGATTTTGGTGCCGTTGTTTGTAATGGAACTATCAAAGGCGTTTGCACCTATCAAGAAATAATAATTTGATAACACAAGAAAAGTTGTGATACTTTGATTTTATTTTAACTATTATGTACTCGAACGTCAAAACAAAAAGCCATCTTTTGATGGCTTTTTTTGATTTGCCGTTCTTTTGATATTTTAAAAACGGACTTTTATTTTGATATAATGTTTGGATTTATAAAAAGAGGAATGTCTGGCGGGAAAAAGGTGAAAATTATAAACAAATATATTATTACAATGTTACAAATGTGAAGAAAGGGACTAAGATTATTAGCTTTGCAGGATATTGCTAATTTATAAACAATATAAAAAACAGTTACAACAGTGATATAGAATATTGATATATCTGCCAAGGCGAAATGAGAGCCTATTATGCCGGAATATGTGTAGTACAAAACTATTATCATTGCAATCCCGCAAAGTGCCCCTGAAAGCATAGCGGAATTTATACAGGGGTATTCCATACTTATTTTTCTATTCAAGTATATAGAATATATTAACATAGGAAAGAAGATTAACTTTGTATGTTCCCAAATTGATTCATTGACAGGGGTAAAAAGACCGATAAAAATGTTATTTCCCGACCATTTATATGCAAAGTGGAGTAACGTTCCAAGTACAGAAACAAATATTACTCCTGCAAGCATATATAGTTTAAGAGTTTTCATAGATATCACCAATATATAAGTATTTACGATATAATAAAATATGTCTTTACTTTATTACAATAAAGGTGTATTTTAGCTAAAGATTTTTTTGTTTTTTTGTAGATAAGGATAGTTAAACAAAAAAATATACTGTTTTATTTGCTTTAAACGAAATAATATTTTGTAATTTGTGGAAAGTATTTACATTTTTATGGGTTTTTTGTATAATTAAAAATTATTGGGAGGTGTAAGAATGGACCTTATTGATTACAGAATACTTGCATGCCTTAAAGATAATTCCAGAGAAAATGCCACAAATATCGGGGCAAAAATCAATTTGTCTACTTCGGCAGTTATTGAAAGAATAAAAAAGCTTGAAAATTCGGGATTGATAGAGCGATACACAACTATTATTAACCAGAATGCATTGGGACGTGAGACTATGGCATTTATCTATGTCAGCCTTGAACATCCTAAATATAATGAAGAGTTTATTCGTATGGTCAATGAAAACACCTCAATAGCAGAATGTCATTATATTGCAGGTGACTTTGACTTTATTCTTAAGGTTGTTACTCAAAGAGGAAAAATGCTAGAGGAAATTTTAAATTATATCAAGGCAATTAATGGTGTTTCGTTAACCCGTACATCGGTTGTGCTTTCAACAAGCAAGTGCGAAGTTTGCCTTCTTCCCGATATGGAGAATGAGTAAAATAAACAAAAGAGGAGATTAAATAATGGAACTTATAAGTACGATGAATGCCGCTGTTAACGATGTAGTGTGGGGTCCCGTTATGCTGACTCTGCTTATCGGTGCAGGATTATTTCTTTCAATAAAAACCGGTTTTTTGCAATTCAGCAAATTCGGATATATGATGAAAAATACCATATTGGGTCTGTTTTCAAAAAATCAGCACCAAAAGGATAGTTCCGGTGTTAGTCCGTTTCAGGCTGTTGCAACAGCAATGGCAGGAACTATAGGCACTGGCAGTATTGCAGGCCTTGCAACAGCAATTGTTTCCGGTGGTCCTGGTGCGGTTTTTTGGATGTGGGTAAGTGCACTTCTTGGAATGGTGACCAAGTATGCTGAAATTGTTCTTTCGCTTAAATACCGTGAAAAGAATGAAAATGACCAGTGGGTCGGCGGTCCGATGTATTACATAAAAAACGGCCTTAAGATAAAGTGGCTTGCGGCATTGTTTGCAATTTTTGCAATGTTTGCCTGTCTTGGTACGGGCAATGCTACACAGTCTAATTCCATTGCGGTGGCATTGGAAAGTACAATGGGCGTAAATCCTTGGATTACCGGTGTGGTATTGACGATTATTGCGGCTGCAGTAATTCTCGGTGGAATGCGTCGAATTGCTTCTGTTAACGAAAAGCTTGTTCCGTTTATGGCAGTTTTTTATGTTGTTTGTTCTGTTATAGCACTGATTGTTAATATTGAAAAAATTCCTTCTGCATTTGCAATGATTTTTAAAGAAGCATTCAACTTTAAAGCGGCGGCAGGTGGTGCAACGGGTTACGGAATAATGCTTGCAATGCATTATGGCTTCTCAAGAGGCGTATTTTCCAATGAAGCAGGTCTTGGTAGTGCTCCTATTGCCCACGCAGCATCAAGTACAAAAAATCCGGTTCAGCAAGGGCTTTGGGGGATGTTTGAGGTTTTCTTTACCACAATAATTATTTGTACACTTTCGGCTTTGGTTATTCTTACCACCGGAATATGGGAAACGGGCACGGCTCAAGGCTCTGCTTTAAGTATTGCATCATTTAATGCAATACTTCCCGGTGTAGGCGGTACTATTGTAACTCTGGCAACCATTTTCTTTGCTCTCTCAACAATTCTTGGGTGGGCGTATTACGGTGAGGTAAGCATAGAATATCTGTCACATAATTCAAAAACTGCGGTTCAGATATATAGATGTATATATGTTGCATTTGTTTTCCTAGGAACAATTGGAAGTCTTGATTTAATATGGAGTATCTCCGAGACGATGAACGGACTTATGGCAATCCCCAACATGATTGGTATTATAGGATTGTACAAAGTAATTAAAGTGATGACAAAGGAACACTTTGAATGTTTGAAATGTAAATAAAAATATATATTAAAAGGCAATATTCCTGAAAGAATATTGTCTTTTAAAAATTTTTATGGTATGATAATTTTGTCTAAAGTAAAATCAACTAAGTTTACCCTAAAGGGAAAGTAAAGTTACTGGCGGAAGTGAAGCTTTTCCCGGAGGCGAAGTGATAGATTTAACTTGGCTTAAACTTTTAGTTAAAAGTCTCGCTAAAAGATTTTGAGAATATTCAATGTATTTTAAGGAGAAAGATATGAAGAAGGAAATAATTGTTTTTGATAAAGATGGTACGCTTATGGACTTTGATGCTTTTTGGGTTAGTGTATCAATTTCCGCTGTAAAAGAGGTTTTAAGACTTGTAGGAAAAGATGAAATAGATATTGAAAAAGTCTTAAAGGCTTTCGGAGTTAAAAATGGTATTACTGATATTGACGGAATATTGTGCAAAGGAACATATGAAGAACTAGGAATTGCTCTATATGATATTTTGAAGGAGTATGGATGTAAAAAAACAGCTGAAGAAGTAGTTGATATGTTAACATATGCGTATAAAAATAATTCTGATTCCGGTCATATCAAACCAACTTGTGCAAATATTAAAGGGGTTTTGAGCAAGCTTAAAAATGAAGGCAGGAAGCTTGTAGTTGTAACAACGGATAATTATGAAATTACATATAAATGTCTTGATAGATTGGGAATAAAAGAACTTTTTGATGCAATTTTTGCAGATGACGGAATAACTCCAACAAAACCTGACCCTTCATGCATATTTGAATATTGCAAAGCTGTTGGAAGCTCCGGTGATAAAGCTGTAATGGTCGGGGATACAATGACAGATGTTCGGTTTGCACGAAATGCGGGTATGACCATCATCGGGGTAGGGACAACCGAAAAAAACAGACAAAGACTTATGTCATATGCTGATTTTGTGGTTGATGATATTTCGTATATTCACGATATAATAGAAAGAGTTGAAAAATAATGATTACAGGTATTTTTGCGGGCATAACATGGGCATTGGAAACAATTGTAATTGCCATAGCGTTATCTTCAACGCCGTTTGTTTCAACTGGCGAGGGTCTCTTCCTTGCCCCTTTTGTAAGCACTTTTTTACATGACACATTTTCCGCTGCTTATATGTGGATTTTTGCCTCTTTTAAAAGAAAATGGAAGGATATTTTAAGCATATGTAAGACGCGTGATTTTAAATGGATAGTATTAGCCTCGGCAATAGGCGGACCGATAGGTATGACCGGTTATGTTCTTGCGGTAAACTATATGGGTTCGTCCATTGGAGCAATAGCAAGTGCTATATATCCTGCAATAGGAAGCGTTTTAGCATATTTGTTTTTGAAAGAGAAGATAAAGTGGTATCAATGGATATTCTTAATGTTGACATTGGCGGGGGTTTTGGGGATAAGTTATTCACCTGAACTAAATATAAAGAATTTTTGGATAGGTTTATTTGGTGCATTTATGTGTGCTTTTGGTTGGGGCACAGAAGGCGTTATATTATCCAAATGTCTGAAAAACAAAAAAATTAAAAGTGAGTATGCGTTATCAATTCGCCAAACTGTTTCTGCTTTAATTTATGGAGGAATTATAATAACTGCCCTGGACGGTTGGAGTTTTATAATAAGTTTGTTTCAGCATAACAATACTTCGGTATTTTTAGTTATTATGCTTGCCGCTTTGTTTGCAACTGTATCCTATCTGCTTTATTACAAAACTATCGAAAAAAAGGGGGCGGCTAAAGCAATGGGGTTGAATATAACATACACTGCTTGGGCTATGTTCCTTTCGATTATTCTGTTTCGGAATTATAGCCTGCTAAACCCTGTCACATTGTTATTTGGCTTGATAGTAGTGGTGTGTGGAATATTATCTGGGGCAGATATTAAATCCCTAATTGGGAAGGCTGAGTAGTTACACATATATGTCGTATTTTTTTGTCCTTATTTATCACAAGCCTAACGCAGAAAAGAAAGAAGGAATCAATATGGAAGAAAGAAAAGTATATTCTTTAATTGAAGAGAAAAAAGATGAATTGTTTTGTTTGCTTTCAGAACTTATAAAAATCAATTCAGAAAACTTTGTAACCGGCGGCAACGAAGAAGAATGTGCGAAGTACATATACGAATACTGCCAAAGTATAGGTTTAGATAGTGATATGTTTTCCCCGATGGATATCAATGGGTTTGAGAAACATCCCGATTATATACAAGGGAAAAACCTGGAAAGCAGATACAATGTGGTATCCAGATATAAAGGTATTGAAGAAAAAGATGAATTGATGCTTATGGCGCATATTGACACTGTGCGCATAGGAGATATCACTACTTGGGAAAAAGACCCTTTGTCAGGTGAGATTTGTGATGGTAAAATATATGGTCGTGGCGCATGTGACGATAAGTATGCTATTGCAACTGCGTTATTTGTTATGAAACTGTTAAAGGAAAATGGATTTAAGCCCAAAAAGAATTTGTTATTTGGTGCGTATTGCGATGAAGAATACGGTGGTTCGCACGGTGCTTTATCTACTGTTTTAAAATATCCTACAGAACGAATTGTAAGTATGGATGGGCGCGAAAATCAAATCTGGCATTGTGGTTCCGGCGGAGGTGAAATGAAATATCTGTTTCACGCCAAAGAAACCGTTGATAGTGCAAAGACAGCAGCTATGGGCATTCCTGTTGTACTTGAGGTTATGGAAAAATTTGCCCAAAGTCGCAGCAAAGAACTGGAAAGAAATAGATTTTACAAAGGAACCATTATTCCAAAAACATCACTTAGATATATGGGTATAAAAGCGGGTGATGCAGGAGCCGATCTTGGTAAAGGTGAAGTGTATTTTGTGTTTTACACGGATAAAACGAAAGAGGAGATTTATTCTGAATTCGCAGAACTGGAAAAGGAGCTGAAAGAGCGTCTTTTACCGCTTGGTATTATAGGTGACGGTTTTGTACCGGACACAAGATTTTTTCATTATGTATTCTGTGAGCCTGACAGTGAGGATGTTATGCTCATGGTTGAAGCATCAAAAGATGCAACAGGAAAAGAACCTCTTGTATGTGGCTCGTGTCTTTCGGACCTTTCGGTTATTTCAAAATATGGTTCGAAAAGAGCATACGGCTTTGGAGCAGGACGCGACTTTTCTGAAGATGGTGGTGCACATCAACCAAATGAGTATATAGAATGTGATAAACTTTTAGAGTATACCAAAACGATAGCTTCTTATGTACTAAAAGTGTTAGGATAAATTTTAAAAACAATATTTTTTAGCCCTGACTTGACAAAATCATATGAAAGATTGACAAACCTGCTCGAAAATAGAATGAAATGAAAATTAAATAGAAAGTAAGTATAAGTGCTGTAAATCACAGAGATTACGGCACTTATTTTATAATATAGTAAATACAAAAAAGGAAGATGAAATGAAACTGCATATCAAGTCAGAACTAAAAATAATTAATAAAGAAAGGATGAACGAAATGAAAAATCATAGTATAAAAATTAAAGAAGCTCATAAAGAAAGAATTCAAAACGGAACATCAAGATTAGGAAAGAGAGTATGTTATGGATATTCTCAGAATCAAAATGGCGAATTAATTATTAATCCAAATGAAGCTTTGACCGTGATGTGGATTTTTGAAAGTTATCTTTCAGGATACAGTTTAGGTAAAATAGCTAACGAATTATTTGAAAAAGGAATAAAATCACCTGCAGGAAAAGATAAATGGAATAGAGAAGCAATAGATAAATTGTTGTCAAACGAAAAATATGTAGGCTCAGTTCTGTTGGGAAAAAGAGTTAATGTTATGGGAATACAGGCCGATAATAAAGGATTAGCAGATAGATATTTTACTACTAATACTCATCCTGCAATTATTAACATAGAACTATTCAGAGCTGTTCAAAATGCAAAATTAGAAAGAAGCAGAGGAAACAATATGGGAATAAACGAGGCTAGTGATATTCTTAATATAGTTAGTGGCTTATAACATTATGTCTGAAGTAATCGTAATACCCCAGAAAGAAAAGAAACTGAAAAAGAGATTGAGAGTGGCTGCATATTGCAGAGTCAGTACAGAAACTGATGATCAAGCAGCCTCTCTTCAAACTCAGATTAAAAATTATGAGTCCGAGATCCGGAAAAATCCAGATTGGGACTTTGTTGGCGTGTATTGCGATATTAAATCAGGATTAAGAGTTGAGAACAGAAAATCATACAACGAAATGTTAGAAAAATGCAGGCTTGGTGAAATTGATCTGATTCTTGTAAAATCAATTAGCAGATATGCTAGAAATGTTTATGATGGTCTCGTTGATCTTAGATACTTAAAATCCATTGGGGTAGATATATGGTTTGAAATAAATGGTATGAAATTATCTACTGCAAGAGACAGTGATTTCGCCATAATGCTGGCAGTAGCTCAGTCGGAAAGTGAAGCAAAAAGTGGAAATATAAAATTCGGTATTGAACATGGATTTAAGACGGGAAAATCGAAAATTTACGATAGAATCTGTTATGGATATTCTCAAGATGAAAATGGGAAATTGATAATCAATGAATTTGAGGCTACGATAGTGAAATTGATTTTCGTATTGTACTTAAATGGTTACAGCTTATCGGGAATATCTAAACAATTAGAATGTGCAAAAATTAAATCTCCTACAGGAAAAGAAAAGTGGAGTAGCGAGACAATTTCGAAACTATTATCAAATGAAAAGTTAACCGGTGAAGTGATTGGTCAGAAAACATATGTTAAAAATTTTCTTGATGGGAAACAAATTAAGAATACTGGTCAAAAGGCTAAATACTTAGTTTCAAATCATCACGAACCAATTATAACAAAATCAATGTTTAACAGTGTTCAGAAGGAGAAGAAAAGTAGAAGCAATGTATCAACTGTTAAAAATAAAACTGTAAGGAAGAAAAATAGATATTCAAATGATTTGCTATCCGGTAAAATATTTTGCAGTGAATGTGGTGCCAGTTATAGACGAAGGACACGGCAAACGAAGAAAGGAAATGAACTTTTTTGGAGATGCGCAAACAGAATTGAGCATGGGAATAGAATTTGCAAAAACCCGATTACGGTATCAAATGATGAAATTGAAAAAGCTATAGCCGATAAATTATTACTTTACAAATATGATGAAGAGGTAGTCAAACAATATCTTAATAAAATAGAAATGGACAATGAAATACTGGTTGAAATTAAAGAATATAACGAAAATGAATTGTATAAAATTCGTGAATATCAAATGTGCCAATATGCATTGAAGGGAGACAGAATTGCACTTAATTTACTTTATGAAGAATCTTTCAAGAAGATAAAGGATTTTATAAGAGATAGATTGTGGAGAGCTGGATTAAATAGATACTGGCAATTAATGAGAGACTATGAAGACATATGTCAGGAAACTTTTATAAGATCATATGAGATTTTACACAAGTACCACGGAAAATGCAGATTTGCATCATGGGTAGCTAAAATATCATTCTATATAATAAGTCATAGAATAAGAGACATAAAGAGTGGTAAAGAGGACCTGATGAATATTGAAGATTTTGATGTTTATATTACATACAGAAATAAGTGAAATTAATTTTGTATAATATGCTATCAACCTTTTTCTTAATAATAATTGCGAATATTGTAATATTATGGTATAATATAATTATGATTTTGTTTTTAAGGATCTTGTGTGTTGAAACTACGGAGTGATTTTGTATTTTTGGCATATTAATGAGAGGTTAAATTTAATGAATACATGGGAAAAAATACGAGGAAAACATAAGACATTGGAACTGCTTGGTATTATAGGCATAGTTGCTTGTATAATTATTGGTAGTATATGTGATTGGCATGTTCTTGTTCATAACAACATTTTAATAGAAATAGACGATATTGAATCCTTTTCGTTGACAATTATAGAGGTGCAAGCTACGCTAGGAGCCTTGATAATAGCAATTATCGCACTTATTACAGGAAATATATCAGATTCGTATATGGGAGTGCCTATAAGTGAATTTTATTTAAACATTAGACCATGGAAATTGACCCAAAAGACATTAATTATTATTTCTTTATTTTTTTCTTTGATGGGTTTAATTGCACATGCACTAAATCTATATAACATTGTTTTTTATATCTTTATTGCAACCATAATTGTTATATTAGTTTCAATATTAGAAATTTACGCAGCGTTTAAAGGGAAAAACAAACAAAATCAAGAAATAGAAGCATATATAAATTTTATAATTGAAGCCGGAATCAAATCAGATAAAAAGTATGAATTATTTGAAAATTTTGTTGAGGATTGGGAGAAAGATATAGAATTTCAAGATAAACAAAGCTACGAAAAATATCTTAAAGTATTTGAAAAATTTCTGTTCACTGTATTAAATTTAGAAACAGAAGATGGTTTATCTTTTGTTGAACAACAATGTTATAGTGTAGCTTATTGCCTCTTGTGGTCAGATAAAATCACAGTTAAAGAAAGAGGATTAGAGTTTATACATGATGTTTATGAGTATATGTGGAGTTTTATATATAGCTGTATTAGAGAAGAAAAAGTTATTATAAATAAATATAAAAAAGAATTTCCGTTCTTTGCTGAAATATCGAATGAATTAATGCAAAATATTGATGTGCTTAACATGGAAAATGTAGAAAAAAGGCTTAAATTAGGTGACTTAATAGATTTAGTTCATAGATGTGCTGTATGGTTTAAATATATTGATGAAACGAAAAATGAAGATATTGAGAATATACGCGGGAAACATTCAAAATACGAATACAATTATAGTAGTGAAATAAACGAGATAACATCTTTTTCAAGATATATAGGATTCTATCTCAAAAAACAACAGAATAAAGGAAATATTATTGATCAAAACAAATGGGCAGATGTACTAAATAGATGGAGTTTATTTTCTACATACAATATTCCAGAAGAAAGAGTAGAGGATTTCTTAAGGTCAAAGGTTATTACTTATTTTTCTTATTGTTATGGATTGTTATTAAATGGGCAAGAAAATATTATCAAGCAAGGATTATATATTACAGGAATGGGAAATAGTGTAAAGTTAGATAATAAATATCAAGCATTATTGTATATATGTGTTCATTGTTATATTTATTATTTAGCGGAAAAAGAAAGTGATGAGTGCGTTTCTGAAAACATAAGAAACTCGGCAAGGCTTTTATGGACAGACGAAAAAGTAAAGAACTCTTTTTTGGAATTCCTTAATATGCTAGCAGAGAATTCTGAGTGGCTCGACATGACTTTTTTTGATCAAATATTATCTATGTTAGATAGATACGAACTCTTCCCGAAAGATGAATCGTCAAAAATGATGATTATGGATAAAGCGGTGTCTGATTTTTATTTGTTTTTAATTCTTTTTATGCAAACAGAGTTTTGGTCAGTGGATTTATTAGAGAATAACATTGATGATATGAGAGCTTTTCGATATGTTTCTGGTGATAATGAATCAAAAACGAAGGAAATATTTAAAAACCTGTATATTTCAATATCTATGCTCAATAAAGAAGAGTCTAAAATAGATTCTAAAATTGATTTGATGTATAACAATTTAGAAACCATAGTAAAGAAAAAGCAAAAAGAAAGGTATATAGAATCAGCAAAAGAAGCACAGAAAAATTACGAAAGCAATATTAATGAGGATGAAATATGCAAAAGAATAAAAGACATCACTATATCAAGAATAAAGGAAAAGTTTGCCTCAATTATTGTAGAGGATGATGAAAAAAATGGTATTATAAAAGTTGGGTTATTAAGCCTGTCTGATTATACTAGTTCTTTAGGAAGAGAAAAAAACATCAACAGCTTTTATTCTGATATGGAAGGAAGTTTTTTATATGGTATAGTTTCATTTCTCGTGAAAAGAAAAGTTGTAGAATTTAAAAGTCGCTTTAGCGATTTTAAAAACGATGAAGAGTTTATGGAATACTTGACAGCGAAAGAACTATTAATTTTACTTGGTTCTCGATATATAATGAAAAACAAAGATTGGCATCTCAATGATATGTATGACAATTTTATAGAAAATCGTGAGACTATATTTACTTCGTTATTACGTGAAGGAATAGCGTTAAAACGAGGAACTGTACAGGTATGTTTGCATGATGTAAACGTTTCTATTCATCCTTTAACAGTTGGAGAATCAAATGCAAAATTTGATGAGAAGTCGAAGAAATATAGTTATTCAATATTAGATGGTCTTTCAATAGACTTTGAAGAAGATGAATTGCGAGAGTTTCTTTATAATAATCGAAAGGTTATAGATGTAACTGCAAAAGTTTCTGTTCAAGTGAATGAGGATATTTGTGGAACCATTTTTACTGGAAATAAGTATTTTTAGTGTTTAAAGAATGCGAAAGAAAAGAACTACGATATAGAGCAGATAATTTTATTTTTAGATGATTCTGGTAAAGACTAAGTCTGAATAACAAATACTTATTGGGAAGTTTTTTGACACTAACTTAACACAAGACTCATGCTATAAAGTTAGGCATCTAGATTATACAGTCTTTATATATTACTGTAGTTATAAAAAAATCAAGCGAAGTAAAATTACTGCGCTTGATTAAGCATTAAATATGGATTATTGATAATTATTAGTCGAGTATTTATTGATTTTTATTTATGCGATTCCCCATAAATAATGCGTAAATTCTTGGGAAAAATTTTTCAAGGAAATCACAAGTGAAATTAATGAGTGTAAGTGTAGAAACAACCATAATTATAAATTTGGGAATTTCAAACCACTCACTTTGAGGAATAATAATTGAAAGTATTTTCAATATAATTATTGCCACATTAAGGTGCATTGCATAAATGGGAAAAGAGCGGCGGTAAATTGCTCTGGGCTTAATTCTTTCAATAAAAATATCTACAACGTTCCACAAAGAAAATGCTGCCATGGAATATACGATTACTTCAATCAAATAATTACGAATATGTAGCTCCTGCGGAACAATATTTTTACATAGGATATATGCCGAAAGAAATGCTATAGAGGTAATCTGCATTGGCTTTGATGATTTCAGAGTGGCATAATTGAAAAAATGATAGCCGATAATAGCTCCTGTCAGGTAGAAAACAATTGACATCGGATAATAGAATAAATCAATTGGTATGTAAATTCCAAACAAAGAGACTATTGATAAACAAGCAATAGAGGCTATACCAACGTATTTGTTTCTAATAATTAAAAACAGCAGAGGTGCTGCGAAAGAAAATACAATAATATCAAATAAAAACCAAAACGGGATGTTGCATTCGTAGAAAAAGATACCTTTTAATATGCTGACAATAGTTAAAGGATATGGCTCGCCCGATCCGGAGAATTTTGAAATAAATGAGTATGAACCAAAAATTTCCCAGAGCATCCAGACAGTATTCCATAGTAAATAAGGTATAACCAGTGTATATATTCTTGATTTGATTTTTGTTAAGTATTTTTTGTTATTATACCCTTTAAAAAAGGATATTCCGGACAGCATAAAGAACACAGGAACTGCAAATTGTGTAATAGAGCGCGAGAAAAAGAAAGAAAATTTTTGATTAATAACAGAAATTAAACTGTTACCTATATTATCTTTGGCAAAATAGGAATGAATAAATAAAACAAGAATGCTTGATAAAAAAGATATGAATTCCTTCTTTTTCCAGAAAAGTTTATCATTTATTTGTTGGTTAGTCATAGTATACACCTCTAAATTTTATTTTAATATTATATCATCGATGTGTAATAAAGTAAATATAAAGTTGCATAATTAATAAGAATGCAAGGCAGAGGTGCTCAAAAATCTATTATTGATAATAAATATATATATAACTTATATCATGATTGCCAAACAATCACGGCATCATGTTTATACAGTCTTTATATAATAAAAGATTGAATAAATTTAAATTAAAAAATACACAAATTAGTAGAAATAATGAGGTAATGATATGACACCTAAAATACTATTGTCTGTAAACACAAAAAAAGAATTTTATATTGATGCTGTAAATAATTGCGGAGGAATTGCAATAGCAAAGTATTGCCCTGATGCCTCAACTGATTACGATGGATTGATATTGTGTGGAGGAAATGACATTAATCCTTCATATTACAACGAGGAAGTAAATGGTTCGGTTGATATTGATGCGAACAGAGATGCTTCGGAATATGAACTTTTAAAAGCGTTTATTGCTGCAAAGAAACCAATTATGGGTATATGCAGGGGTTGTCAGTTTTTAAATATAGCATTTGGAGGGACATTGCATCAGGACATATCAAATGCAAAAGAGCATTCTTCGTTTAGTGACTATGATTTGATTCATTCTGTAACGGCTACACATGGCAGTTTTATACATAGTTTGTACGGTGAACAATTTATGGTGAACAGTTTTCATCATCAGGCAGTAAATAAGTTAGGAAATGACCTTGAGGTTATGATGACTGCGTCAGATGGTAAAATAATTGAGGGGATAAAGCATAAAGCCTTACCTATATTTGGCGTGCAATGGCATCCTGAACGAATGTGTTTTTCAAAAAAAGGGGAGGATACTGTGGATGGCAGCGCTTTGTTTGAATATTTTATAAATATGTGTTTGTAAAATATAGGCAGAAAATAGCTTTTAATAACTCTGTTGTTTATACGGATGTATTTTAAATTATATTAGACAGCGAGGTAAGAGAAATTGTTAAAGAATCTTTTTGCACCAACCAATATGACGGTTGGAACTCCGTGGAAGAGCATTGTTTCATTTACAATCCCGATGCTGATTGGGAACATTGCCCAGCAGCTCTATAACACGGTTGATAGTATTGTGGTAGGTAAATACATAGGTGATAATGCACTTGCGGCGGTTGGTAGTGCCGCGCCGATACTAAATATGCTGTTGGTATTGTTTATAGGCATCTCTGCCGGTGCAAGCATAATGGTGTCTCAGTACTACGGGGCAGAGGACAGAAAGAGCCTGTCTCATACAATAGGTAATAGTATTACGGTTACGGCAATAGCGTGTGTTTTTCTTATACTGATAGCAGCGCCTCTTATACGCCCCGTTCTTATGGTACTCAATACTCCGGAATCGATTCTTGACGGCTGCGCTGATTATCTTATGATTTCACTTGTTGGTATTGCAGGTATGGCATACTACAATATTTTAAGCGGAATAATTCGAGGACTGGGTGATTCATTTTCTGCACTTGTATATCTGCTTGTTGCAACAGTAATCAATATTTTCCTTGATATTTTCTTTGTTGCGGTAGTTAAAATGGGTGTTGCAGGCGTTGCATTGGCAACGGTTATCGCACAGATAATATCGTCAATACTCTGTTTTATCAAGCTTTCCAAAATGCGTGAGTTTTTTGACTTCAAATTGGAGTATCTAAAGCCTAAAGCATCTTTTGTAAAAACTATTATAAGCCTTGGCTTGCCTTCAGGACTTACTCAGGCGATTATGTCATCAGCAATGATAATTGTTCAATCACTTACTAATCAGTTTGGTGAGATGTTTATTGCCGCAAATGTCGTTATTATGCGTGTGGATGGTTTTGCAATGATGCCTAATTTTTCATTTGGCATGGCACTTACAACCTATGCCGGACAAAATGTCGGAGCAAAGCTTTATGACAGAGTAACCCTTGGTGCAAAACAGGGAACACTTATTGCAGTAGGCTGTTCCACAACAATTACAGCTATAATACTTATTTTTGGCAAGTGGCTTATGAATGTATTTACCGATACTCAGGCTCTTGTAGATTTAAGTTATAACTTGATGAAGATTCTGGCTATAGGATATATTGCGATGGCTGTTACGCAGAGCTTATCAGGAATTATGCGTGGTGCCGGCGATACAATGACACCTATGTGGATATCGCTCATAACAACCGTTGCCGTGCGTGTTCCAATTGCTTACGGAATTTCGTATCTGACAAGAACGCCCGAACTACCGAATGGTCAAAAAGAGTGTATTCAGATTTCGCTTCTTTCGTCGTGGGTTATAGGTGCTGTACTTACGGTTATTTTCTACCGCTTGGGTAAATGGAAAAATAAAGCTATAAGTTAAAAAAATCACTCTTGCTTTACAGCAAGAGTGATTTTTTTCGTCAACATTCAATATCTACTGTATCGGGGCAGCCTGCAATGCATTTTGCAAGACATGCGGTTGTTGTCAAAGTAAGGGTCAAAAACAACAAAAGTATACCTGCTATGATAGCACCAACTATACTTGTTGCTGCAAATTCAACACCCAGAAGAATAAGTGATGCAAGGGCGGTGCCGAGAATACCCGTAAGCAATGTCGGCAAAATATTGCATACACAATTACGAACACCAAAGCGGCGCAGAAGTGTAGATGCTAAAAGCGTGACAGCAAGATATACTACGGCAATGCCGAGTGTTACCCATAAAAACGCAGGAGTAATTGTTACTGTAGCTGTGAAAGTAAGAAAAGCAGTGATTACACCTATAATTATGCTTGCAATTACAGCAAGACCGGTACATTCGGTTTTACACGAACAAGATAAGTTTGACATATAATATTCACCTCCAATTACAGTATATGAACATCATTTCGAAGTGTTAAAAAGATGTTTTTGTTGCATTTTAAGACAAAATATGTTATAATAAGTTGTCAAATATTTTGACAACATTTTAAACCTGATATGAGAGGTGTATTTATGAAAGAAAGAGAAAAGTTCTCATCAAGACTTGGCTTTATCCTGATTTCAGCAGGCTGCGCTATTGGTCTTGGTAATGTATGGAGATTCCCGTATATCACGGGTCTTTATGGCGGTGCGGCTTTCGTTCTGATTTATTTGTTTTTCCTTGTTATGTTCGGTCTTCCGATTATGGCAATGGAATTTTCGGTAGGTCGTGCAAGCCGTAAAAGTGTGGCAACTTCCTTTAAGGAACTTGAACCCAAAGGTACAAAATGGCATATATTCAGTTATTTTGCAATGGCGGGAAATTATCTTTTGATGATGTTCTATACAACCGTTGCAGGCTGGATGCTTGCGTATTTTGTTAAAATTGCAAAAGGCGAATTTGTAGGTGCTACAACCGAGCAAGTAGGAGCTGCATTTGGCTCGTTGGTATCTCAGCCAGGCGAAATGATCTTCTGGATGCTGATTGCAGTTCTCCTTGGTTTTGGTATTTGTTCGCTTGGCCTCCAAAAAGGTGTTGAAAAAATTACAAAAGTTATGATGTCAAGCCTTTTTGTAATTATGCTTATCCTTGTAATCCGTTCGGTGACTTTACCCGGTGCAAGCGAGGGACTTAAATTCTATCTTATGCCTGACTTTGGCAAAATGATGGAATCCGGTCTTTTTGAGGTGGTATTTGCCGCAATGGGTCAGGCTTTCTTTACACTTAGTATCGGTATTGGCTCTATGGCGATTTTTGGCAGCTACATTGACAAGGACCGTTCACTTATGGGCGAGTCGGTAAGTATCCTTTGCCTTGATACCTCGGTTGCGCTTATGGCAGGCCTGATTATTTTCCCAGCGTGCTTTGCGTTTGGCGTAAATCCCGACAGTGGTCCTAACCTTGTATTTGTTACATTACCTAATATCTTTAATGCAATGGCAGGCGGCAGAATCTGGGGTTCATTGTTCTTTGTTTTTATGTCGTTTGCGGCACTTTCAACTGTGGTTGCAGTGTTTGAAAATATTCTTTCATTTGCAATGGATTTGTGGGGCTGGAGCCGTAAAAAGGCGGTATGGGTTAATGCAATTGCAATTGTTGTGCTTTCTATTCCCTGTGTGCTTGGCTTCAATCTGTGGAGCGGCTGGCAGCCTCTCGGTGCAGGCTCCAACATAATGGACCTTGAAGACTTTATAGTAAGTAACAATCTGCTGCCCATCGGTTCGCTTGTTTACCTGTTCTTCTGCGTAACAAGATACGGTTGGGGCTGGGATAAATTTATGGACGAAGTAAATGCCGGTAAGGGTATGAAGTTCCCAAAATGGATGAGAGTATATGTAACATACATTCTTCCGATTCTTGTTATATTTATGTTTGTTCAGGGTTATATCAGTAAGTTCTTCTAAGTAAAAAAAGCCGTTGCAACATTTTTGTTGCAACGGCTTTTGATTTTTGCTCCTAAAATCCCAAAACTGCACCCATTGCCAAGATGAGTATGGCAAGAATACCAAAGTTGTAAAGTGAAAATTGCTTTATATATGAGCCGGTTTTATCTGGCTCATTTTTTATGTATTCTCTGAATGTTATAAGACTTGCAAGTGATGCAATAAGTGTTCCCGCACCGCCTATGTTAACTGCAACAAGAAGCTGACGGTAGTTTTCGGTAAAGTGAGATAATAGTATGGAGCTTGGAACGTTACTGATAAATTGGCAGGATAAAACTCCAAAAAGCAGGGTATGTTCATTTACCAGAGAACCGACAAAATTGCTGACTGCAGGAATTCTTGCAACATTCCCGGAGAAAATAAAAAATGCACAGAATGTAAGAAGTAAAGGATAGTCTACCTCGCGTAGTGCGTGCGGGTCGGCGATAAGAAGAACTAGGGGGATTACAACCAATCCAACCCAGTACGGAATTACACGAAATACAATTATTATGGACAGAACAAAAAGTAAGCTATATAAAACGGTACGTTTTTTGTTAAGCGGCATATCAAATTGCTGTTTGATAATTAACCGGTCATTTTTTATTGTAAAACAGCAAAGAGTAATAAGTGTCATTGAAATAATAAACGGCAAAAGCATAATATGAATAAATTCAACGTTTGAAATATTGAAATACGAATACATATAAAGATTCTGAGGGTTGCCGAACGGGGTAAGCATACCGCCGAGGTTTGCCGCAATATTCTGCATAATAAAGGTGAATGCCAGATACCGGTGATTCCCGGTTGAGGTAATCACATAATATCCAAGCGGCAAAAAGGTTATCAGCGCCATATCATTGGCTATAATCATTGAGCCTATAAAAGTGATATATACCAACGCAATTATTGCTGAACGGGTTGTTTTGAATACAGAGACAATTTTTGCAGAAATTATTCTGAAAAAGTATATGTCACGAAATGCACACACAACAGCCAAAGTGCAGAAAAGACAGGTAAGGGTTTTTAGATCAAAGTAACTAAGATATTCCATATCCGGAGGAACAAAAAATGCTGAAATAATGGCAGCCGCAAAGGCTATGCACATAACAGGATTTTTCTTTATAAAAGTCATATTTTTTCCTCCTTACAATTAAAATTCCGTGTGTCAGTATATCACTAATGTCGAAAAAAGTCAATTAATTTAATTGACATAAATCTGTGGTTATGATATGCTTTATTAGGTATTGAATGGAGGGTAGAAAATGAAGGTTTGTTTAATTCAGCCGCCATATTATAAAGAGGCTGCATTATGTGATATATGCTTTGATGCAAAAATGAATATGCTTGATGCCTGCAACGAAACTCTGGATGTAATTGTTCTGCCGGAGTACAGCGATTTGCCGTGTGCGACACTGACAAAGGAACAAACAATAAGCACTCATAAAAAATATATCGGCAGACTTCTTGACAAGGTTCAAAAAACTGCAAAAAGATGCAAGGCTATTGTTTTTGTGAATGCACTTTCTGAGGAGGAGACAGGCTTTCGTAACACAACTTATGTTTTTGACCGTGATGGAAACCTTGTAGGTAAATATTTCAAACGCCATATACCTAAAAGTGAGCTGGATATGGAAATTGATGAAAGCTATAATCTCAGCTACACCGAGCCTGATGTGATAGAAATAGAGGGAGTAAGATACGGCTTTCTTACCTGCTATGATTTTTATTTCTATGAGGCTGTGTCTAATTTAGCAAGGCAGAATATTGATGTTATAATTGGCTGCTCACTTCAGCGTAGTGACCCCCACCATATTCTTGAAATGATGGGACAGTTCACGGCATATAATACAAATACATATCTCTTGCGGTCATCAGTCAGCCTTGGCGAAAAGTCTATGGTTGGCGGCTGTTCAATGATTGTTGTTCCTGAGGGTAAAATTGTTGCAAATCTAAAAAGCAGTGTAGGCGTTGTTACGGCAAACATTGACCCCAAAAAGAAGTTTCTTAAAGCGGCAGGCTTCGGCAATCCTCAGGCTGCACATTATGAATATATCGAGGCAGGTCGTAATCCGTGGCAATACAGACCTGCAGGAAGTGCTATATCGGTTGATGAAAAAAGGCTGCCATATCCCAGAATTTGTGCTCACCGTGGTTTTAGTGCGGTGCTCCCTGAAAACAGCCTTTCGGCATTTGGCGCTGCAGTTGCTATGGGCGCCCAAGAAATTGAATTTGATTTGTGGTCAACCAAAGACGGCGAGCTTATCTCAATCCACGATGCAACACTTGACAGAGTGTCTGACAGCAGCGGATTTGTATATGAAAAGACTTTTGATGAGCTTAAAAAACTTGATTTTGGTATAAAGTATGGCGAAAAATTTAAGGGGATGCGGATTGTTACCTTTGAAGAAATCCTTAAAAAATTGGGTTGCCATACAGTTATGAATATTCATATAAAAACTGTCGACAATGATTGCGAATACAGCGAAGAAGTGCTTAGAAAAATAGTGAAGCTGATTGATAAGTATGATTGCCGCAAGCATATATACTTTATGTGTGAAAATGATAATTTCCACAAGCTTGCAAAAAGAGTTTGTCCGGATATTCCGCTTTGCTGCGGTGCAGGTGACAAACCGTGGGAAATTGTTGACAGAGCCATTGAGCTAGGTTGCCAAAAGGTACAATTTTTTAAGCCCTACTTCAATCAGGAAATGATAGATAAAGCCCACGAAAACGGGATAATCTGCAATGTGTTCTGGGCAGATGACCCAAGTGAAGCACAGAAGTTCCTTGATATGGGAATTGACACAGTGCTTACCAATGAATATGGTCTTGTATCGCAAATAATAAAATAAGGAGAAATCGTTATGGAATTAAAAGATAAGGTAATTGCATTTTTAGGTGATAGTATAACCGCAGGCACAGGCGCAAGTGCACCTGAATTTGTTTATCACCAGGTTTTAAAGAGAAATTGCGGATTGAAAGAGGCGTTGAATTTCGGTATTGGCGGAACACGCCTTGCCCGTCAGCAGAACCCTGACGGAACATATCCTATAGCAGATGTGAATGATTTTCTTACCAGAGTTGATAAAATGCCGGAAGACGTTGATGCGGTAGTTGTGTTTGGCGGAACAAACGACTTCGGTCATGGCGATGCACCTTTTGGAGTTTTCGGAGATACCACAGCAGATACATTTTATGGTGCGTGCTACGAATTGATGGAAACCCTGGTTAAAAAATATCCCACAATTCCCGTTGTGTTTATTACACCGCTGCACAGAGTTAATGAAGATAACGCAATATGGCGTGGAATAGCAAAAAATCTTTCACTTTGCGATTATGTTTGTGCAATCCGTGAGGTTGCCGAATATTTCTCAATCCCCGTTCTTGATTTGTACGCCGAGTCGGGTATGCAACCTAATATTGAAGAGCAAAATAAAGCTTATTTCACAGACGGACTCCATCCAAACGATAATGGCTACAATAAGATTGCAGATAAGCTTGAAAAGTTCCTGAAAGCTTTATAAATAATGAAATAAAGAAGGAAAAACTATGATTTACACCGTAACCCTTAATCCGGCAATAGATTATATAATGCATCCGGAAAGCTTTGATTTAGGAACAGTCAACCGCTCAAAAACCGAAGAGCTATATTTTGGCGGTAAAGGGATTAATGTTTCGCGTGTGCTAAGAAATCTTGGGGTTGACTCCGTTGCAACGGGCTTTGTTGCAGGGTTCACGGGTAGGACGATTGAAGATGGCCTTGAAGGTATGGACATAAAGACTGATTTTGTAAGGCTGAGCCACGGCAACTCGAGGATAAATGTGAAAATTAAGGGTAAGGCCGAAAGTGAAATTAACGGATGTGGCCCAAAGATTAATGAAAGTGACCTTGCAGTATTGCTTGATAAGCTTTCAGTTTTAAAAAACGGTGATATACTTGTTTTATCCGGAAGTGTTCCACGGAGTCTTGGAACAGCTGTATATGAAAAAATTCTTCAAAAAGTTTGCACATCAGATATAATGGTTGTTGTTGATGCGGAGGGCGAACTGTTGCTCAATACATTGAAATATAAGCCGTTTTTGATAAAACCCAACCTTACCGAACTAAGTGAAATTTCGGGTAAACACCTTAAAGCTAGCGATGAAATTATTGAATGTGCAACCAGCCTTCAAACGATGGGCGCACGAAATGTCCTTGTTTCACTGGCGGAAGATGGAGCAATTCTGATAGGTGAAAACGGAAAAATAAATATAACAGCCGCACCAAAGGGAATGGCGGTAAATTCCGTTGGTGCAGGTGACTCTATGGTTGCCGGATTTCTCAAAGGCTATCTTGAGGAAAAAGACCTGAAATATGCGCTCAAACTGTCTGTTGCTGCAGGCAGTGCCACGGCGTTTTCGGGTGACCTTGCAACCGGAACTGAAATATTTGATCTGTTTAACGAGATGTTCTGATTAAAGAATGTCTCGTTTTGTTTTTTGAAGAAAATTTTTTTCAAAATATTGCTTTATTTAAAATGTTATGATACAATAAAAATAATGTTAAAAACTCAAACATTTGTCAGCTTTTTAACAATCTATTAAGGAACAGTGCTTGTACTTAAATAAATCCCGAGAGGAGAGTTTGGAATGAGGGTAATGGTATGTATCAAACAGGTGCCCGGGACAAACAAGGTTGAAGTTGACCCGGTCACAGGTGTTCTTAAAAGAGATGGTGTGGAATCAAAAATGAACCCATATGACCTGTATGCACTTGAGACTGCTTTGCGTATCAAGGAGCAAACTGGCGGAACGGTCAGTGTTATTACGATGGGACCACCGCAGGCAGAGGCAATAATCCGTGAAGCGTATTCGATGGGTGCAGATGAGGGCTTTTTGCTTACTGATAGAGCGTTTGCCGGCGCTGATGTTCTTGCGACAAGTCGTGCACTTGCACAGGGCATAAAAATGGCAGGGGATTTTGATGTGATAATTTGCGGTAAGCAAAGTACTGACGGCGATACGGCGCAGGTTGGACCGGAAATGTCGGAATGGCTCAAAATTGATTCCGTAACCAATGTTACTGAGGTCATGGATGTGGGACAGAAGTTTATTACCATTAAAAAGGAAATTCCTACAGCTATAGAAACATTAAAACTTCCGTATCCTTGTCTTATGAGTGTGGAAAAGGATATATCAATTCCAAGACTGCCCTCGTATTTAAAAAAGAAAGCAACAGCAGACAGAAAAATTACATATATAACATTCAAGGATTTAGAGGATAAAGACACTAATCATTACGGTCTTAACGGATCGCCTACTCAGGTTCAGCGTATATTCCCGCCACAAGTGAATGATAACCGCGAAATGTGGCAGGGTGACGGCTCGGAGCTTGCAGCAAAAATTGATGAAAAGCTTCGTGAACTGAAATTTGTATAAAAGGAGGGTTAAGGCTATGGGAAAACTTATATTTAATTCTGAAAAAATCAAGGATATGGATGCATTCCTCAAGCTTTGCCCTTTTGGTGCACTTGTTGTTGAGGACGGAAAGGTTTCAGCAAATGCAGCGTGCAAAATGTGTAAGCTGTGTGTGAAAAATGGTCCTGACGGAGCAGCAGTTTTTGTTGAAGACGAGGTAAAGGCTATTGATAAAAGCTTGTGGAATGGGGTTGCTGTGTATGTTGACCACGATGACGGTCTTATCCATCCTGTGACCTATGAGTTGATTGGAAAAGCTCGTGAGCTTGCCGACAAAATCGGGCATAAGGTTTACTGCGTATTCATTGGCACTGATGTGAAATCTTCAGCCGAGGAGCTTCTGCATTATGGCGTTGATGAAGTGTTTGTATACGATAATCCTGCACTTAAACACTACATACCTGAGAACTATACAGCCGTTTTTGAGGCATTTATTAATCAGGTTAAGCCTTGTGCAATTCTGGTTGGTGCAACAACAACAGGCCGTGAACTTGCTCCGCATATTGCGGCAAGATTTGAAACGGGACTTACTGCTGACTGTACCATTCTTGATATGAACGAGGATACTGACCTTATCCAAATAAGACCTGCATTTGGCGGCAATATTATGGCGCAGATTGTTACTCTTAACAATCGCCCTCAGCTTGCGACAGTAAGATATAAGGTGATGAATGCTCCCGAGCGCTTGGATGAAGCAAAGGGCAAGATTACCGTTTGCGAAGTAGATGAAAAGACACTTAACTCCAAAACCGAAATTCTGGATATCCAACCCAAGGAAAAGGTAAATACTATAGAAAGTGCCGAGGTTCTTGTTGCGGCAGGCAGAGGCGTAAAATCTAAAGAGGATTTAAAGCTGCTTAAGGAACTGGCAGGCCTTTTGGGCGGCGAGCTTGCGTGTACCAGACCACTTATTGAGGCAGGCTGGATGGATGCAAAATGCCAAATTGGTCTGAGCGGAAGAACAGTCCGTCCCAGACTGATAATTACTTGTGGTGTATCCGGTGCAGTTCAGTTTACTGCCGGAATGAATAATTCGGATTACATATTTGCAATCAACCAAGACGATAAAGCACCAATATTCAAGGTTGCAAATTACGGAATAGTAGGTGACCTTTATGAGATTGTTCCTGAACTTATACAAAAAATTAAGGAGGGAAAATAATGTTTACTGAAAAGAATTACAACGATATCAAAGCGCTGATTTGTGATGACGAGAGAGTCCTCTTCGGCGATAATATAAACGAGGAATATTCGCACGATGAGCTGGGCGGAACACACAGTGAACCGGACATTGTAGTTAAAGCCCTGTCAGTCAATGATATTTCAAAGATTGCAAAGTATGCTTTTGATAACGAAATTCCACTTACAGTCCGTGGTAGCGGTACAGGTCTTGTCGGGGCTTGTGTTCCCGTTGAGAAGGGCATTGTCCTGGATATGACTCAGATGAATCACATTCTTGAACTTGATACCGATAACTTGACCGTTACGGTTGAACCCGGGGTTCTGCTTATGGAGCTTTCCAAGTTTGTTGAAGAAAACGGATTTCTGTATCCTCCCGACCCGGGTGAGAAAACTGCAACCATAGGTGGTAACATCAGTACAAATGCTGGCGGTATGCGTGCAGTTAAGTATGGTGTTACCCGCGACTATGTCCGCCAACTTGAGGTTGTGTTGCCCGATGGCAGAATTATATCTCCCGGCGGAAAAATTGTTAAAAACAGTTCAGGATATGCTCTTAAGGATTTGATTATCGGTAGCGAAGGAACACTCGGTATTATAACTAAAGCGACACTTAAGCTGTTGCCACTTCCTAAAAAGACAATAAGCCTGCTGATTCCTTTCCCAAATCTTTCTCAGGCTATCAATACTGTTCCTGCGATTATTCGTTCAAAGAGTATCCCTACGGCTATTGAGTTTATGGAAAAGGAAGTTATTCAAGACGCCGAAAGCTATCTTGGAAGTAAATTCCCCGATTCTTCATCTGACGCATATTTGCTTTTAAAATTTGACGGCAACAGCACCGAGGAGATTGAGGGATATTATGAAAGTGTTGCTCAGGTCTGCCTTGAAAACGGCGCAATTGATATCTTTATTTCGGATACCGAGGAAAGAGACGAAACAATCTGGAAAGCAAGAGGTGCATTTCTTGAAGCAATCAAAAACTCAACCAGTGATATGGACGAAGTGGATGTGGTTGTTCCAAGGAGCAATGTTGCTGAAATGGTAGAGTTTGCAAATAAGCTTCAGGACAAGGTGGGAGCGAGAATAAAGTGCTTTGGTCACGCAGGTGACGGCAATCTCCATATCTATGTACTTAAGGATGACCTGGGTGAAAAGGATTGGCACGACAGACTAGGAAATGCTATGAATGAGATGTATAAAAAAGCTAAAGAACTCAGTGGTGCGGTTTCAGGCGAGCACGGTATCGGCTTTGCGAAAAAAGGTTACCTGCTTGAGTCAATTTCACCTGTTGAAGCAGAGCTTATGCGTGGAATAAAAAAGGTGTTTGACCCTAAAAATATTCTGAATCCCGGCAAAATTTTTTAAAGGCGGAACAATTATGACAGAAAATATATCACATAAAGAACTTAATACTTTGCTGAGCCTGTTTCTGGATTTTGGCGAGGCTATGCTTGAATGTGGCGGAGAAATAAACCGTGTTGAAGACAGTCTTGTTAGAATGGGTACAGCATACGGTGCAATTAAAACCAATGTATTTGTAATTACATCAAGTATAGTTCTTACAATGACATTTGAAAACGGAGAGGAAATTACCCAGACCCGAAGGATTTTGTCCTCCGGGAGTACAGATTTTGATAAACTGGAGCGGCTTAATGAATTAAGCCGCCACAGCTGCATTGAAGCTCTTCCGGTAACTGAGCTTAAAAAGAAACTTGATGAAATAACAGCACATAAACCGTCTTTTATAGGTCAGTATCTGGGCAGTATATTAGCGGCAGGCGGTTTTGCGGTGTTTTTTGGTGGAAATCTGTTTGACGGTATTACTGCAGGTGCATTTGCGATTCTTATTTGCCTGCTCCAGAATACTTTTGGAAAGTATGCTCCTAATAAAGTATTTTTCTTCTTTATTTGTTCGCTTGTTACCGGTATAGGGATAGGAGTCGCATCAAAATATATTCCTGTATTGAATGGCGATAAGGTGATGATTGGTGATATAATGCTGTTAACACCCGGAATTGCCATAACAAATGCTGTTCGTGATATGCTGGTTGGCGATACTATTTCCGGGGCAATGAAGCTGGTCGAATGTCTGGTGTGGGCAGGTGCTCTTGCGGCGGGATTTATGCTTTCGATGGTGCTTACAGGGGGTATAATGTGATATGAAAATAGTTATACAGCTCTTGATGGCAGCGGTTGGTTCGCTTGGTTTTTCGATGCTCTTTAATGTTCGTTCAAAGTACCTTTTTCTTGCATCGGTTGGAGGTCTTGTTAGTTGGGGTATTTACCTCGTTTGTCACGGCTTTGGAGCAGGTTTGTTTTTATCAAGTTTTTTTGCGTCGGTTTTTTGTCAAGCTTATGCCGAGGTGTTTTCGCGGGTATGCAAAGCGCCCAGAACTATATTCAGCATTGCGGCGGTTGTACCGCTTATTCCTGGAAGCTCACTTTATTACACAATGCAAAGTGCAACAATGAGTGACTGGACAGAATTTAGCCGTCGCGGACTTGAACTTGGATACTTTGCGCTCGGTATTGCGGCAGGTCTGAGCCTGGTAACGGCGCTGGTGACAATGCATAGAAATATAAAAAATTCTGCAAAATAAAAAGATAAAGCTATGGCGGTTTTGGAGTGTCCGAACCGCCTGTTTTATTTATGAATATACAATATAATGTATGGGTGATATGCAAAATATACAAAAGATGGTATATTTTGTTATATAAAACGACAAAATGTTATAAATTCTGTAAATCGCTTGAAAAAAATTATAAAATATTATAAAATAAAAAAGTAATTTATACTTTATGTGAGGAGTGAAATCTCATGGAAAAACTGTTCAAACTTAAACAAAACGGTACCACAGTAAGAACTGAAATTCTTGCCGGTATCACCACCTTCCTTGCAATGGCTTATATTTTAGCTGTTAACCCCATGTACCTCGGCAATATCCCCGGTGCATCACCTGCGGCTATATTTATGGCTACTGCAATCTCAGCAGCTATTGCAACAATCTGCATGGCATTCTTTGCAAACTACCCTGTAGCGTTGGCATCAGGTATGGGTCTTAATGCATTCTTTGCTTACACTGTATGCGGTGCAATGGGTTATTCATACGAAGTTGCACTTACCGCAGTTTTTGTTGAAGGTATTATCTTTATGATTCTTTCTGTGTTCAAGTTCAGAGAAGCTCTCGTAAACAAAATTCCCAACAACCTGAAATTAGGTATTACTGCAGGTATCGGTCTGTTTATTACAATTATTGCTCTTCTTAATTCTCAGGTAATTGTTGCAAGTCCTGCAACAACAGTTACCCTTGGTGACCTTGGTGCAGCTCCCGTAATTTTGTCAATTGTTGGTCTTCTCCTTATCGGTGTGCTCGAATACAAAAAGGTTCCCGGCGGTATTCTTATCGGTATTATCGGAACTTGGGTAATTGGTATCATTGTTCAGCTTATCGGTTGGGCATTTGATGCAAATATTTTCTCAACAGTTCTTTACCCCACACTTTCATGGGAGGCAATCAAGGCTAACTTTGCAGCTCCTGCAATGTTCAAATTTGATTTTAATTTCGTAGTTACAAACTTTGCACCCTTTGCAATCGTTACATTTACATTCCTTTACACAGATATCTTTGATACAGTTGGTACACTTATCGGTGTTGCTCAGAAGGGTAACCTTCTTGACGAAGAAGGCAAGCTCCCCAATGCCGGCGGTGCTTTGATGGCTGATGCAGTTGGTACAGTTGTTGGTTCTTGTCTTGGTACATCAACAGTTACAAGTTATGTTGAATCAAGTGCAGGCGTTGCTGCAGGCGGTAAGACAGGTCTCACAGCTCTTACAACCGGTATTATGTTTATCATTGCAATTGTATTTGCTCCTATCTTCCTTGCAATTCCTTCATTTGCAACAACACCGGCTATGCTGTATGTTGGTCTTTTGATGCTCAGTGCTATCAAGAAGATGGACTTCGAAGGTGATATCGCAGATGTAATCGGCGGTTTCCTTGCGGTTATTATGATGCCTTTCGCATACTCAATTGCAACAGGTATTATGTTCGGTATCATTTCTTGGGTTATCCTCAAGGTTGTTACAGGTAAAGCTAAGGATATCAGTGCAATTATGTGGATTTCATTTGCGTTGTTTGCTATCTATATTGCTACACTTGTGTAATTCTTTGATATCAATGTAAATATTAATAGATTAGTCCTGAAGACCGGTTCTTCGGGACTAATCGGTTTAATATTTATGTGACAATAAGAAAGGACTGAATTCTAAAATGGAAAAATGTTATACAATGAAAATTGCAGGTCTTGAAAGGGATCTTCCCTTATGCAAGGTTTCGGATGATTTTTATATTGCGGCATTTATTATGTTTGGTGATGTTGAGATAACGGTAAGCTGTGCGCGAGAGCTTTTGAAAAAAGCCCCCGATTGCGATGTTATGATTACAGCAGAATCAAAGGGTATTCCGCTTCTTTACGAAATGGCACGTCAGGCAGGCCACAATTATTATATTGTTGCCCGTAAAGGCCCAAAACTTTATATGAAAGATGTTATCACAACCGAAGTTGATTCAATTACTACGGCACATAAACAGACTCTTTGTATAGGGGCAGAGGAAGCTGAAGCAATGAAAGGAAAAAGGGTCCTCATTGTTGATGATGTAATCAGCACAGGCGAATCCCTCGCTGCACTTGAAACCTTAATAAATCAGGTAGGCGGAAATGTGGTTGGCAGAATGGCAGTTCTTGCCGAGGGCGATGCAATCGGCAGAGAAGATATTACCTATCTTGAACCGCTACCTGTATTCCATTCAGACGGAACACCAATTAAATAGATTTAAAAGATAAAACAGCAGAATACAATTGTAATCTGCTGTTTTTTGTATTGAAGTTCGTTGACAAATACATACTAAAAGTGGTATTATTTTTAATAATACTAATCTTTGGTTAGGGCGTGATTTATATGAAAAACGTGTTTACATCAGCAGAACAGCTTATAGGTAAAACTCCGCTGTTGGAACTTTGTAATATCGAAAAAGAATATGGATTAAAGGCAAAACTTGTTGCAAAGCTGGAATACCTTAATCCGGCGGGCTCGGTTAAGGACAGAGCGGCAAAATGGATGATTGATGATGCTGAAAAGTCGGGAAAACTCAAACCCGGCTCGGTTATAATCGAGCCAACTTCCGGCAATACAGGAATAGGTCTTGCGCTTATTAGTGCAGTTCGTGGTTACAGACTCATAATTGTTATGCCGGATACAATGTCGATGGAACGTCGGCAGATTATGAAAGCTTACGGCGCAGAACTGGTGCTCACAGACGGAAAACTGGGTATGAAAGGTGCAATCGCAAAAGCGGATGAGCTAGCAAAAGAAATTCCCGACAGCTTTATCCCCGGACAGTTTGTCAATCCGGCAAATGCTCAGGCGCACATTGATACAACCGGTCCGGAAATTTTTGAAGACCTCGATGGCGAGATTGATATATTTGTTGCAGGCGTTGGTACAGGCGGTACAATAACAGGCACAGGCAGATATCTAAAGTCGAAAAAAACTGAAATAAAGATTGTTGCAGTTGAACCTGATACCTCTGCAGTGCTTTCAGGTAATGCTGCAGGCAGTCATAAATTACAGGGCATAGGTGCAGGGTTTATCCCTGATGTGCTTGATAAATCGGTTATTGACTCGGTGCAAACTGTTTCAGCAGAGGCGGCATTTAAAGCCGGCAGATTAATGGGAAAAAAGGAAGGAATTCTTGTTGGTATCTCGTCTGGTGCGGCACTCGCCGCTGCAATAGAAGAAGCTAAATGCGTTGAAAACGAGGGTAAAACCATTGTGGTTCTGCTCCCTGATACCGGTGACAGATATCTTTCAACGGAACTTTTTGAGTAAAAAGGGTGATATAGATGAAAGTGATTGATATAATCAAAGGCGAAAAACCCAGCCTTTCCTTTGAAGTGTTTCCGCCAAAGGTAAGTGCAAATTTTGACTCGGTAATGAAGGCGACAGCTGAAATTGCTCAGCTTAGCCCATCGTTTATGAGTGTTACATATGGTGCAGGCGGCGGTACATCAAAGTATACGGCAGATATTGCGGAAAGCCTACTTTCGATGGGCGTTACTCCTATTGCACATCTTAGTTGCATTTCTTCAAAAAAGGCGGATATTCAGCAACTTTTAAGTGAACTGAAAAGCCGCGGGATTGAAAATATTCTTGCTCTTCGTGGTGATATTCCGGAGGGTATGGATATGAGTAATCTTGAGTATCATTATGCAAGCGAACTTACAGCAGAAATAAAAACTTTTGGCGGCTTTTGTATTGGTGGTGCATGTTATCCCGAAAATCATCCCGAAAGTGAAAATAGCGTGAAGGATATAGAAAGTCTTAAAATAAAGGTTGAAAACGGTTGTGAGTTTTTAACCACACAGATGTTTTTTGATAATAACATTCTCTATAATTTTATGTACAGACTGTATCGTGAGGGTGTTGATGTTCCAGTGATTGCAGGAATTATGCCGGTTACTAATGCTGCTCAGATAAAACGTATATGCTCTATTTCTCAAAATACTCTGCCCCAACGGTTTATGCGGCTTGTAGATCGTTACGGAGATAGCCCCGAAGCGATGAAGCAGGCAGGTATTGCTTACGCAACCGAACAGATTATTGACCTGTTTGCCAACGGTGTAAATGCAGTTCATATATATTCTATGAATAAGCCGGATGTTGCGGCAGCAATACAGAATAACATTTCGGAGATTATAAAATGAATTCAATAGACTATCGGATTATACCGATTGAAGAACTGAAAATAAACCCATGGGAGATTGCTAATCGTCTTAATGTTCCCCGCGGTTTTGATTCTGCTGAAATAGATGCGTGTTTTGCAGAATTGGAAAAAGTGTTTAATTGTAAAATGTCTGCAGTGAGAGTTCCGGTAAAAAGGCTTTTCGATAACCGGCTCGACTGCGGCTTTGGCGAATTTACAAGCGAGACACTGCTGAAAAACCTTAAAGCCTGCAATGAGGTGTTTATATTTGCAGCGACAACTGGTATAGGTGTGGACAGATTGCTTGAAAAGCTTTCACTGATATCTCCGGCAAGGTATTTTATTACAGATGCTCTTGCGTCAGCTGTTGCAGAGGCACTTGCTGATAAGGCGGAGGAACTTTTATGTGAGGGGATTAGTCATCGCCCTAGATTTAGTCCCGGTTTTGGAGATTTAAGCATTGAATTGCAGCCACGTATTTTGGAGTTTGTCAATGCAGGTCGACTTTTGGGGATAACAGTGAATAATGCATATCTTATGTCACCGATGAAGTCGGTAACAGCGTTTATAGGAATCGAAAAATAAGAGGGTAAAGCAAATGAAAAAGGATATTTTAACGATAATAAAAGAAAAACGGCTTTATTTTGACGGCGGAACGGGTACGGTGCTGCAAGGAATGGGTTTGCCTGCCGGAACACCGCCTGAAATGTGGAATATTGAAAATCCATCAAAAATAACCGGATTGCATAAGGCGTATATAGATGCCGGCGCAAATATAATAAAAACCAATACCTTTGGTGTAAACCGTGATAAATATGAGAATTATGAAGAATTGATTGAGGCGGCAATGTGTTGTGCGAAAAATGCTGCAGAGGGCAATGATGAGGTCTTTATTGCTTTTGATATGGGTCCTACGGGGCAACTTTTAAAACCTCTTGGCAATATGGATTTTGAATATGCTGTTGAGCTTTTTGCGGTAAATGTTCGCCTTGCGGAAAAACACGGCGCCGACTTGATTTTAATTGAAACAATGAACGACAGCTATGAAACAAAAGCAGCCGTTCTAGCGGCAAAGGAAAACAGCAGGCTGCCGATTTTTGTTACCAATGTCTATGATGAAAGCCATAAGTTGATGACCGGAGCGGAGCCAAAAGCGATGATTGCAATGCTTGAAAGTATGGGCGTTGATGCTCTTGGTATGAACTGTTCGCTCGGTCCGGATAAGATGCTTGAAATTCTGGACGAGTTTTGCGAATATGCATCTGTCCCGATAATAGTTAACCCCAATGCCGGTCTGCCTGTTGCGGTGGACGGAAAAACTGTGTTCAATACAAGTTCAGAGGAATTTTCGGATTATATGGTAAAAATGGCGGAGCTGGGCGCCACAATTCTTGGCGGCTGTTGTGGCACTACGCCTGAATATATAAAGCTTACAGCGGAGAAAACAAGGGGATTACCATATGCTGTACCGACATTTAAAGAACACACCCTTGTGTCATCATATACACACGCAGTTGAAATAGGAAAAAAACCGGTTCTTATTGGTGAGCGGATTAACCCCACGGGTAAATCAAAGCTCAAAGCAGCACTTCGCGAGGATAATATGAATTATATTCTAAACGAGGCAGTATCGCAGGAGGAAGCCGGCGTTCATATACTTGATGTCAATGTAGGACTACCCGAAATTGACGAAAAATCAATGATGAAAAAAACGGTGGAAGCAGTTCAGGCGGTAACCAATATTCCGCTCCAGATTGACTCTGTTTCGCCAGAAGTGCTCGAAGTGGCAATGCGAATATATAACGGAAAACCGCTTGTAAACTCTGTTAACGGTGAAGAAGACAAGCTGTCGAAAATTCTGCCGCTGGTAAAGAAATACGGTGGAGCGGTAATTGCCCTTACCATAGACGAAAACGGAATTCCGGAAACTGCAGAGGAAAGAGTGAAAATTGCCCGAAAAATTATAGATTGTGCACAAGAATATGGAATAGACAAGAAAGATATTATAGTTGACCCGCTTGCACTTACTGTTTCGTCAAATACCGAAAATGCACTTGTTACGCTTGAGTCAGTTCGTCTCATCCGCAAATTGGGTATTTGTACAAGCCTTGGTGTTTCAAATATATCCTTTGGACTGCCGCATCGTGAAAAAATAAATTCAGCATTTTTTGCACAGGCTCTTGAAAACGGTCTTGATTGTGCAATAATGAACCCATTCGCAAGGGATATGATGGATGTATATTATGCACATAGGGTTCTGCATAATATGGACGAAGCCTGCAGTGAATACATTGAGTATACGAATATAGACGCGGATGATGAACCTGCATCTGTTGTGAGTGTTGATGCAAATAACGATTTAAGGTATGCTGTACTCAAGGGGATGAAGGATATAGCGGCAAAATGTGCAAAAACTATGCTTGAATCCACAAAACCTCTTGATATAATAAACGGTGAGATTATTCCGGCACTTAACCAAATCGGTGCAGATTTTGAAAAGAAAAAGGCGTTTTTACCGCAGCTTTTGATGAGTGCAGAGGCGGCATCGGCTGCGTTTGAAGTTGTAAAAGAAAAATTGCCAAAAACCGAAAAGGACACAAAAAAAGCCGTTGTTCTGGCAACGGTTAAGGGCGATATACACGATATCGGGAAAAATATTGTTAAGGTTATGCTTGAAAGCTACGGCTTTACGGTTTACGATTTAGGTAGAGATGTTGCACCGGAAAAGGTTCTTGAATGTGCTATAGAAAAGGGTTGCAGGCTTGTTGGACTGAGTGCACTTATGACTACAACTGTTCCGGCTATGGAAGATACGATAAGGCTTCTTCATTCAAAAGACTTGTCAATTAAAACTGTTGTGGGCGGAGCGGTTCTTAATGCTGAGTATGCAAAAATGATATGTTCGGATTACTATGCCGCAGATGCAATGGAAACAGTAAGGCTAGCAGAGAACTTTTACAAATAAAAAAGAGGCAAAATTTTGCCCCGATTTTTTAAAACTTTTTGCTTTGTAAGGATCTCTCGGTACGGTCAATCGCTTCGGCTGCTCCCTCAAGGTGACAGACTGCGTATGAATACAGAGCATCAATAACGCCGAGTGCAGCAATTCTGGAATTGAGACCAAGAATTGTGTATTTGATTTCAGGCGACGATGTAAACAGAACAATATCGCTTTCTTTTTGAATGGGAGATTTACCCTTGTTAGTTATGCATATGGTCTTTGCACCGCGGCTTCTTGCAAGCTTAAGTGCATCTACGATATCCTTTGATGAGCCTGAATGAGATATACCGACAGCAACATCACCTTCACCAAGCTGAGAAGCGGCAATAAGCTGCATATGGTTATCGCTGTAAGCTGTGGCTGATTTACCTATACGCAAAAACTTGTGTGAACCATCCTGCGCAACAGCCGAAGAGTTACCCAAACCGAAAAATACAATCCGGTTTGCCTTTGTCAAAAGCTCAGCAGCTTTTTGAAGAGATTCCGGATTCATTGCCTTTTTTGTGAATTCAAGAGAACAGTAAATTTCGTTTGCGACCTTTTCGAAAATATCAAAGCAGGTATCGGTTTCTTTAATATCATCACTTATGTCTTTAACGCCCTGCTCCTGAGCAAGGGAAATTTTAAGTTCCTGATAACCGTTGCATCCTACCCGTCGTGAAAAACGAACAATTGTTGCCTCACCGCATTTACATTTTTCTGCAAGCTCAACTATGGAAAGCGGGAGTATCTCTCCGGGATTTTCCAGAATCCAGTCGGCAATACGCTTTTCTGCTTTACCCATCTCATTATACATAACCTGTATATTTAAAAATGTTTTACCCATATAAGTTAGTCAACCTTTCGAAACAATTTCTACTACTATATTTTAACTCAAAAAAACTTTTTTGTCAAATATATATAAATATTGACAAAAGGACTTGAAACTTATTTTCAAATGTGGTAAAATAGATGCAAAATTGAAAATTATTTTTAAAAATATTTTTTATAGAATGAAAGGAAATGTGCGGAATGAATGATTTTTTATTTGACATGATTTGCTCTGAGCTGGAAGATGCAGTGGGCAAAGAAAACTGTAGCACGAGAACTATAGACAAAATAACCCACAGTGTGGATTATTTCTGGCTTTCAAGAATGTGGGCAGACCGCGGTCTCAGAATGCCGGAAGCAGACATTGTTGTTGCTCCTAAGGACGCAAAGGAAACCTCTGCTGTTCTTAAAATTGCAAACTACTATAAAATCCCTGTTACAACATGGGGTGCAGGCGGCGGTACCCAGGGCGGTGCTCTCCCTGTTTGCGGTGGTATTGTTCTCGACACAAAGAGAATGAACAAGATTTATGATATAAACGAAAAGGGTATGTACATAGAGTGCGGTACAGGTGCAATCTATAAGCACATCGAGTGGGCTGCAAACGAGAGAGGCTATGCAACAATGCACTATCCTTCATCACTTTGCTGTTCAACTGTTGGTGGCTTCCTTGCACACCGCGGTATTGGTGTATGCTCAACCAAGTATGGTAAGATTGATGATATGGTACTCCAGATGGAGGTTGTACTTCCCAATGGTGATATCATTGAAACTTCACCTGCTCCCAAGCATGCAGCAGGGCCTGACCTTAACCAGATATTTATCGGTTCAGAGGGTACTCTCGGTGTTATGACAAAGGCTCAGATGCGTATTTACGACCAGCCCGAGTCAAGACAGTTCCGTGGCTTCCTGTTCCATAATATGACAGATGCATTCAATGCATCACGCGAACTTCTTCAGAAGTTTAAGCCCTCTGTAATGCGTCTTTATGACGAGGCAGAAACAGCATCACTCATTAAGAAGATTGTCGGCGTTGAAAAGCCTGGCGCATTTATGAACATTGCTGTTGAAGGCGTTAAGGAAATGGCAGACCTCGAAATGAAGATTCTGCTTGATACATTTAAGAAGTACGGCGCAGAAGACCTTGGCTCGGAATACGGTGAAAAGTGGTGGAAGGAGAAGATTACATTCTTCTATCCCGGTCACGCTCTTGATATTCCTCAGTGCTTCGGTACTATGGATACAATTGCTCCTTTTGACAAGATTGAAAATATCTACTGGGCAATGAAGGAAGCTGTTGAATCAAACTTCCCGCAGGCAAGATTTATTGCTCACTTCTCACACTGGTATGAATGGGGCTGTATGATTTATGACCGCTTCATTATTGATGGCAAGGATGTTCCCCAGGATCCTCACGAAGCTCTCAAGCTTCATAACGAAATATGGAACTGCGGTGTTCGTGCAGCACTTGCAAACGGCGGTGTTGTTAATGACCACCACGGTGTTGGTATCAAGATTGGCCGTCTTATGAAGGAACAGTACGGTCCTGCAATGCAGGTGTTCGAGGGAATCAAGAAGCAGCTTGACCCCAACGGAATTCTTAACCCGTTCAAACTCGGCTTATAAATTTTTTGAAAAATTTGAGCATCTCGTGCGTCTTTTCAGCCTTGTGTACACAAAGTACACGGCGGCTTTAAGCCACACAAGCTGCAATAAATTTACCTAAAAAATCAGATATTTTCTTATTTTAAAACAAGAAAGGATTAATTGATATGCAATTTTCACAGAAATCAAGAGATAATATAGAAGCATGTCGTTTTTGCTGGATGTGCCATCATATTTGCCCGATAGGCAATGCATCCGGTCAGGAAAGAAACGGCGCAAGAGCAAGAGCACTTGGTCTCTCACTTGTTGCAAGGGAAGCTATTGAATATACAGACGATGTTGTAAACAATGTATATGAATGTGCGCTTTGCGGTGGTTGTGTTACAGACTGTATTACAGGTCTTGACCCTGTTCTCTTCACAAAGGAAGCCCGCAAGATTGCAGCACTTGAAGACAGACTTCCCGAATACATCAATAAAATGCTTGATGTATACGAAGGCTGTGGCAACATTTACGGCGAAGAAAAGTCAGCAGAACTCACAGCAAAGGTAAAGAGCCTTAAGGCAGCAGACACACTTTTCTTTATCGGTATGGACGGTACATACAAAACCCCCTGCAAGGCAATCAAGGCCATTGAGCTTATGGAAAAGATAGGCAACCCCTTTACAGTTCTTGAAAACGAGCCTGACAGCGGCTACGCTATGAATTTTATGGTAGGTGCGGTTGAAGAAACAACTGAGATTGCAAAGAATGCTGCAAAGGCACTTGCTGATTACAAGACAGTTGTTTGTTACGATTCAAACGATGCTGCAATGTTCCTCCGTGAATATAAGGAATGGGGTATCGAGGTTGCTCCCAAGGTTGTAACCTTTACTGCATACATTGCAGAAAACCTCGCAAAGCTCAATATTAAGAAATCAAATAAGGCATACACAATTCAGGATCCCGCAGCTCTTGTTCGTGATATCGAAGAAACAGAAGAGCTCCGCAAGATTGTTGAAGCTATTGGTGAAAACCGTGAAATGCTTCTTAACCGCAAGGAGACAATGCTTGCAGGTAACCTCATTATGAATGAGTATATGCCCGAAATAATCGAAAAGGTTGCAGAAAACAGATGGGCAAACGCAATCAATATGAATGCTGAAACAGTTATTACAGCAAGCCCTGCTGAATACGCACTTCTCAAGGTAGTAAAGCCCGAGAATGTAGAACTTGTAACCGTTGAGGAGGCTGTACTTGCATGCTTGTAAATCTTAAGGAAATCATTGATATGGCGGAAAAAGGCAACTATGCCATTCCTGCATTCAATGTATATAACACAGAAACAGTAATGGGCGTTATCAAGGCTGCTGAAGAAGCAAAAGCCCCCATTATTATTCAGGTATATCCCAGACTTCTTAATGAAGAAGTAGGTTATTATCTCTGCCCTGCAATTATTGCAGCGGCACGCAAGGCAACCGTTCCGGTTTGCTTCCACCTTGACCACGGTCCCTCTGAACTTGAGGTTCAGAAGGCTCTCCGTTGGGGCGCAACCGGCATTATGTATGATGGTTCAGTTCATCCTATCGAAGAAAATATCAAAAATACAAAGCATATCATTGATATTTGCGGCGCAATTGATGTTTATGTTGAGGGCGAGCTTGGTCATGTTGGTTCGGTAAACGACGACGCAATGGAAGAATATACCGATCCTCAGGAAGCAGCAGAATTTGTAAAGCAGACAGGCGTTACCTGCCTTGCTGTTCTCATCGGTAATGCTCACGGTCATTATAAAAAGACTCCTAAGCTTGACATCGAAAGAGTAAAGGCAATTCGTGAAGCAACCGGCGGAACACCCCTTGTTCTCCACGGCGGAAGCGGTATTCCCGACGATCAGGTTAAGGCTGCAATCAATGCAGGTATCCGTAAGATGAATATCGGTACAGATGTATGCTGTGCATTTGCAGAGGGTACAAAAGAAACGCTTGACGATCCCAACAGAAGTCTTGCAATCGACCTGTTTATGAAGCACCCCATTGAAACCGTAAAGAAGCTTGCTCTTGATAAGATTAAGCTCTGCGGTGCAGATAATAAGGCATAAAAATACTGATTCGGGTGATAGTTTATGAGTAAGATAGTGGCAATAGGCGCAAATGTTGTTGATACTCTTATTTGCGTTCCTGAATTTCCCAACGAGGACACAAAACTCAAAGCTGATGAAATCATTAAGTGTGGCGGCGGCCCTGCAGCAACAGGGCTCGTTGCCGCATCAAAGCTTGGAGCAGAGTGTGAATTTATCGGCAACCTGTCGGATGATGACGGCGGTTGCTTTTTGAAAAAGGACTTCGAAAAATACGGAGTCTCAGCTGATAACTGTACCGTACTTTGCGGCTACGGTTCATTTTTATCTTTTGTGGTACTTTCGGCGGCAAGCAAAAGCCGTACTTGTCTGTTTAACCGCGGTAATCTCCCAGGCACAGTTCTTAATGATGCACAAAAAGATGCAATCAAATCGAGTAACCTTTTGATGGTTGACGGCAATGATATGGCTGCAGCAATCGAGGGCGCAAAGCTTGCAAGAGAGAACGGCGTTGATGTTCTTTATGACGCAGGCGGTCTTTATGAGGGGGTAGAAAATCTTCTTCCCTATGCAAATATTCTGATTCCGTCCTATGAATTTGCGACCGGTTTCACAAAAACCGATAACGCAGAGGCTGCGGCAAAGAAACTGTTTGCAGAGTTTAACCCCGAAATTGTGGTAATCACCGACGGCAAAAACGGCGGATATCTCTATGACGGCAACGAATTTTGGCACTATCCGGCATTTCCTGTTGATGCGGTTGATACAAACGGTGCAGGAGATGTATTCCATGGTGCTTTTGCCTTTGCGAGAGTTACGGGCAAGACTGCAAAAGATGCATGTGTATTTTCAAGTGCAGTATCTGCACTTAAATGTACCAAGGTTGGTGCGCGTGATGGCGTTCCTAGCCTTGATGAAACATTAAATTTCTTAAAGGAGCGTGGAGTAGAATGAATTTAAAAAAGACCTGGACTAAGAATTTTGGTAAGTCTGAAATGATTACCAAAGAAAACTCACCCTGCAAAAATGTAGAGGTTGATATGGTAAGACTTGCAGACGGCGGCAAAAAGACTTATATCGAGCAGGATAAGGAATATGGACTGCTTATTCTCGGCGGTAAGTGTACCGTTGAGGGCAATGGCTTTAAGTACGAAAATATAGGCGAGCGTGAAACTGTATTCGATGGCAACGCTACTTGTGTATATGTTCCCAGAAATACCGAATTTACAATCACAGCTTGCGGCGAAGTGTCAATTGCTGTATGTAAGTGTCCGTCAACAAAGGACCACGAGCCTGCACTTATTAATCCCAGTGATGTTATTGCCAAGGATTTGGGCAAGCCAGGCTGGCAGAGACACGCAATGTTTGTTCTTGACGAGAGAGTTGAGGCAGACCAGATTTATATCGGCGAATGCTGGATTGAAGGCGGACAGTGGTCAAGCTATCCTCCCCACAAGCACGACGATGCTAATATGCCCACTGAAGCTGCAACAGAGGAAATTTACTACTATGAATTTGATAAGCCCCAAGGCTTCGGTATCCAGAAGGTATATACATTAGAAGGTGACATTGACGAGACTTATACAGTTAAGTCAGGTGATATAGTAGAAATCCCCAGAGGTTATCATCCTTTCCACTCAGCACCCGGTTACAGAAACTATATGCTGTGGATAATGGCAGGTCCCGTAAGAGGTTTCTATATGACCACAGACGAAGACCACAAGTGGCTCAACAACTAAGCTGATTCAGAAAGGAACTGTTTGTAATGAAATATGTTCTTGGAATTGATTTTGGCGGCGGAGCATCAAAGGTTACTCTTCTTGACGAAACCGGTGTAATTGTTGCAACCAGTACCGCAGAGTATCCTACATATTATCCCGAGGTTGGATTTGTAGAACAAAAGGCTGAAGACTGGTATGTTGCTGCCAAAGAAAATATTAAAGAAATTTTAAAAATGAGCGGAATCAACGCTGCAGATATTGCAGCTATCTCATTTGATGCCGCAACACATACGGCAGTTCTGATGGACGAGGACTTTAATGTCCTCTGTCCTTCTGTTTATTGGACAGATATCCGTTCTGCCGATATAGTGAACGAGTTAAAAGAGAAGCACGGCGAGCTTATCCAAAAGCAGGCATTTCATGCTCCGGGAACAATCTGGACATTGCCTCAGCTTATGTGGCTTAAACAAAATAAGCCCGAAATAATCGAAAAAACAAAGAAGCTTGTGTTTGAAAAGGATTATGTCCGTCATATGCTGACCGGAGACTTCTGTACAGACTACATTGACGCTCAGGGCAGTATGCTTTTTGATATGAATACAGGTGCGTGGAGTCCCGAACTTTGCGAAATCTGCGGCATTGATATGGAAATTCTTCCCGAAATCAAAAACCCCAAGGATATTGCAGGTTTTGTAACCGAAGATGCGGCAAAGGATACAGGTCTTGCAGCAGGTACACCCGTGCTCACCGGTACAACAGATACTGTTATGGAAGTGTTTGCGGCAGGTGCAGTAAACGAGGGGAATATTACAGTGAAGCTTGCAACAGCAGGCAGAATATGCGTTGTTACCGAAGGACCACGTCCTGATCCCAACCTTATAAACTATGCCCATATTGTTGATAAGATGTGGTATCCCGGAACTGCAACAAAAGCGTGTGCATCATCACTTAGATGGTATCGTGATACCTTTGGTGGTGATTATGCTCAGCTTGATGCTGATGCGGAGCAAATCCCCCTCGGTGCAGGTGGACTTATGTATCACCCATACCTGAATGGTGAACTCACTCCGTATAACGATACAAACCTCTGTGGAAGCTTTGTGGGTATCCGTGGTGCGCATACAAAGGCTCATTTTACCCGTGCAGTGTTAGAGGGCGTAGCACTCTCGTTGCTTGATTGTGTTAAAACCCTCGATGGTATGGACATTTACCGTGACAAAAAGGCTACTCTTATTGGCGGTGGGGCAAAGAGTAAGGTTTGGCGTCAGATAGTATCAGATTGTCTTGGTATTGAATTTGAGGGCAAGGAATGCTCCGATTCATCATTCGGCAGCGCAATGCTTGCAGGTATTGCAGCAGGCTTCTGGGAAGACGAAAATGATGCGCTGGCGCATTGTTCAAAAACTTCGTTCACTGTTACACCAAACCCCGAAAAAACTGCTGAATACGAGAAAATATTCAAAAAATATAAAGCTGTCCACGATGCTCTGGAAGGTATTTACAGATGAAAATATTAGTTTTTGCAAAGGTTTCGGACGGCGACATAAATATTTTTGATAAATGCGCTATCGAGTGTGCTTTGCAGCTTTCCGACGATGTAACAGTAATCAGTATGGGTCCCGAATCTGCAAAAGGTCCTCTTAGTGAGTTGACACGACTCGGTGTAAAGGTAACGCTCATTTGTGACAGCGTGTATGCAGGCTCTGACACTCTAGCAACCTCGTATATTTTGTCCCTTGCGGCAAAACGATTTGAATATGATTTGATTATCTGTGGCAGACAGACAACAGATGGCGATACAGCTCAGGTTGGCCCTCAGCTTTCCGCCCGGCTTGGTATTCCCGTGATTGCAAATGTACTGGAAATTCTGTCTGCTGACAGTGAGATTATCTGCAAAACCCGTGGCGGTGACGAAAAAGCGACTTTTCCGGCGCTTATCACCGTTGAAAGGATTAACACTCTGCGTTTTCCACGGATGCGCTCAAAAAAGGTCGAAATTGAGGTTCTGACAAATAATGAGCTTGGTGCTGATGTGTCCAGATGCGGACTAGACGGTTCGCCGACACAAGTGCTTAAAGTGTTTGAAAACAAGCGCGGAATGCGTAAATGTCAGCTCATAAAGCGCGAAGAGCTTGACGGACTTGTTGAAAAACTTCGTCATCAGGTAAATGAAGAGATGAATCTTGAGGTTTCCGAAACCAAGTTGAAAGAAGTGTGGATTGTTGGCGAGGAAGTTCGTAAAGATGCAGAGCGCATTGCCGAAAAAGTAGTTTTTCTTGAAAAGGACAATCCTGAAAAGATTGCAAAACTTATAAAAATCGGCAAACCCGAGGTTGTTTTATGGAATGCTGATTTATGGGGCAGAAAAAATGCTCCTATTGCTGCGGCAATCCTTGAAGCAGGTCTATGCGCCGATTGTGTAAAGCTTGAAACAGATGGCGACACATTGTTTATGTATCGACCTGCCAAAAGTGGCAATATTACTGCAAAAATCATCTGCAAGACCAGACCACAGATGGCAACTGTCCGTACAGTGAGCCAAAGCTCCGATGTTGTTGTCTCGGCAGGCAAGGGGGTTATGAAGAATTTTGACAAAGTACGGGAATATGCCCAAAGTCTGAATGCTGAATTTACAGCATCTCGCGGTATTGTTGATGCGATGTCGTTGCCTCTTGAAATGCAGGTTGGATTGACTGGTAAAACCGTATCGCCCAAAGTATATATTGCGGTGGGAATTTCGGGTGCTGTTCATCATACCTGTGCAATTGAAAATGCAGGAACAATAATCGCAATCAATCCTGACAAGAATGCGCGAATTTTTGAATATGCAGATTATGGAATTTTAGAGGAATTTTAATAATAGAAAGGTGTGTGCTTTTAATGGAAAGAAAAATAGGCAAAGGTATAACCTATAAAACAGTCGGAAAGGAATGGGATGTATACCTTGATATGGCACTTAAAATGCTGGATGTCATTATGAAGAATAATGCGGCAGACAAGGATACAGTTATGATTGTACCCGTAGGTCCGACCGACCATTATCCAATCCTTGCAAAGATGATAAACCAGCTCAATGTTTCACTTAAAAGGGTTCATTTCTTCAATATGGACGAATATCTTATTGCTCCAACCCAGACAATTGACCCCGACCATTATATGAGCTTCCATAAGAGAATGGAAACAGAATTCTATTCAAGAGTCAATCCGGATTTAGTTATGCCGGAAAGCCAGAGACATTTCCCTGAGCCCGGCAAGGAACAGGAATATGACGATATGATAAAGAACCTCGGCGGTGTAGACCTCTGTATGGGCGGTCTTGGAATTAACGGGCACCTTGCATTCAACGAAGCAGCAGAGGAAGATGATCCCATAACAGCAGAGGAATATGCAAATCTCGGAACACGAGTTCTGCCCATTACCCGTGAAACAAGGACAATCAATGCATACGGCTATCAGCGTGGTGACCTCAGAGGAATGCCTGAATGGTGTATCACAGTTGGTATGAAACAGATTCTTGAGTCAAGAGAAATCTACATTGCTCTTAACCGCCCGTGGCAGCATGGTATAGTTAAGCATGTTCTGTTCGACACACCTCAGGCTCAGATTCCAGCAAGTCTTCTCCAGAATCATTCAAATACAACAATCTGTTCTTATGCAGAGGTTGCAGAAGGCCTATTCGATTAGTCAAAAAGCTTGTCCAAAAAAGGACAAGCTTTTTTATTTTTTTGTATGAAAAAGATTGACAATTCTGAAAAATCATAGTATAATATCAAAGTTGACTTATAATCTCGAGGTGTGGCTCAGTTTGGTAGAGCGCTGCGTTCGGGACGCAGAGGTCGCAGGTTCAAATCCTGTCACCTCGACCAAAGACAAGGTCTGTATAAAAACGGTGAAAAGCCGTGATTATGCGGACTTTCTTCTTTTTATTCGTTAAATACTTTAAAATGATTTGAAGTGATTTTAAACCGAAAAAGTAGTCAAAAAGTAGTCAAATAAAAACCGCCTTTTAGGGCGGTTTAATTTAAAATTTAAATGCATTTAATTTTTCGGCGGTTTCTGCCTTTCTTTTATTTCTTATGTGTGTGTATATTGACCTTGTTGTATTTATATCAGCGTGTCCCATAAGCTCCTGAGCGTCTTTTTCGTCAATTCCTGCCTCAAATAGCATTGTGGCATATCCGTGTCTTAATTGGTGTGCGGTGATGCTTACATTATACTTTTTTTGATAGTTTTCCCATTGGCTTTGCAGTTGCTTTTTGGTGTATGGCGAACCGTCATCATTGCAGAATAACAGTCCACGCTTTTTTGTTATTTTTTCTGCAACCCGGTCAAGTAAAACAACGGACCTTTTACTGCTTTCGGTTTTTGTGGTATTCTCTATTATGGGTTTATTGTTATCGTGTATCAGGTGTTTACTAATTATTATTTCCTTGTTCTCAAAGTCTATATCTGTTTTTACATCAAGAGCTAATGCCTCGGACATTCTTAGACCTGTATTAAGCAAAAAATAGGGCAAGAAGTCAAAGCCTTTAAAATTGGCATTAACTATGTCTAATTCTTCATCGGTTGGAATTCTGCGCCGTGTTTGCGGTAAATTAGAAGGAATAGGAATGTCCTGCAGAATGTTATATTCAATGTAGCCGTTTAGAATCGCAAACTTGAATATCATATTTAATATACTGTGATGGTTTGCAACGGTCTTTTTGCCATATTTCAATAACGCAAGCTGCCGGATAAATTTATTGATAACCGGCGCTGTCATTTCCTCAATGTAATATCCGTCAAAATATTCTACAATTCTGTTGTATGCCGCACGGGTGTTTTTGCGGTAGTTTATATCAGAGATGCGCTCTCTATATTCAGCATTCCATTCGTTGGCAATGTTGGAAAATAAAGTGCGATTTTTTTCTTTAAGTTTAAGGTTTAATAACTGCGCGTCAAAATCTTTAAGCGCAAGTCGCTCGGATGAAGCTTTACTGAATAAATATTTTACTGTTCCATCGGGGAGAGTGACACGCTTTTGAAATCGTCCGTCCGGTCTTCTTTTCATATATGCATACTCCTTTATTGACAAATTTAAAAAGGATATGCTAAAATTAACCTTGTTATCAGATGTGTTATTTTTAACATATCGGGGGTAAGGGACTATGGTCTCGTACCTGAACCGTCCTGTTGGCGCAGGGCGGTTTTTTGTGCTTTTTAATGATTAATTATTTAGGTTATATCATTCGAGAATAGACTAGTAAAAAAGTTCATCAATTCTGTTTTTTGGAATTATTACTTTGCTTCCATCCATATACTCAAGCTCTATTTCTATAATTTTAGGGTAATTACCGCTGTTATTATACCAAGCTGCATCCCAATATGTATTATCTCCATACACTTGCCCTGATTCTATGGGTCCAGTAACCTTTCCTCTAAAAGTATAGTTGTTTCGTATTTCGCAGGCAACCCTATCATCAACTGCGTTATATAAGTCGCATGCAAAGTGTGCATATTTCACGGTCTTATTGGAAACATTTTTCCATTTTATATATAAATCAATTCCACCTGCACTATTAGGTTCGGAAGTCCAAACTTTTAAAAGCTGTATATATTCTTTATAGTCAATGTTTTTGGTTTCGCTTTTTTCATCAGATTTTATATCGTTATACATATTCAGATAAATCTTAGCCATTTCATAATCCATACTATCGGGATATAATTCTTGTATTTCGTTTACCTTTTCTTCGAACATAGAGTAGTCTTTATCAAAAAAAGCTTCTGTCATTTCATCAACCAATTTTTTGTTTTTATATTCAACAGCGGGAGTATCTTCGGATGTGTCGGAAATACCTTTGGTTGAAGTGTCTTTATTGGCACATCCGGATAAAACTAAAATTATTCCTATTATTAAAGCAAAAAGTCTTTTCATAATGATACCTCGTTTCTAATTTTTTGCGTTGTAATTATATAAGCAAGTTTTTGGACTGTTATCGGGTGTTGTTAAATCTATTCGGGTGACTTGTAGTCGCTTGTCTTTTATTGCACAGTTTATAGTATAACATTTGTGATTCAACCAAGAAACAATCCAGGCCTTTCCTATTTGATTATCTTTGGTGAAGTATATATTTCCAAATAGAGATTTTTCCCCGGAAAAGCCACCATCAAGGGTGAATTTTATATAATAAGGGTATTTTGAGAGTTTCCCTGTTTTTGTGAAGGGCGAGTAAATAAAATGAGTAAAGTCGTCATCAAATTGTCTATTAGGTTTAAAAATTATATTTTCTTTTTTTATACGGGTTATAGGGATGCTGTCACATTTTTGGGATGCTTCATCAAGAAGTATATTTACCTGTAATATATCATCCGCTATCGCATCCCAGTACATAGGCGAAATTCCATATATGTCTTCATCGGGGTCGGAATGACAAAGAAAAATCATATTGTTTATGTCATATTTGAATGTAGGAAGAGGTTGGCTGTTTGTTCGTGGCGGTGCTGGCGCCGGCTTTGGTTCTGCAATGGTTATAGGTGGGACAGTTAATTTTGAAGGCTTGTTTTGCTTTAAACATTGGGAAGAATCATTGTGCGGTTTATTTTTCTTTAATAAAAATAAGATAACTAAAACAATAGCGATAATTATAAAAATAGCCATATAAAGACCTCTTTTCTTTGGTGTGTATTTTACTGGAAATAATTACCTGCAGATTTTTCGACATACTTCGTATATCATTATATACGAGGTGATATTTTATGGATTATTCAAAATATAAAAGGTCCAGAGATTTGTCGTGGCAGGTGTTAATTGAAAATAATGTAACCGAATTGCCGGTTAAGGTAAGTCGTATTTGCAAAAAACTTAATATCCCGGTTATAAGCTATGAAAAAGGATATCAGATAATTAAAACAGCAGGTCTTACGGAGATATGTTCTCAAAGTGATGGCATAGCATTTAAAGGATGTGTTTTTTACAATCAAGAATGTAGCATTGGCCGTCAACGATTTACTGTTGCTCACGAATTGGGGCATATACTTTTGCATACCCCAAGTATATATAATCGAGAACCATCTCCAAAAGACAATCCCATAGAGCAGGAAGCAAATGTTTTTGCAAGTAGAATACTTGCACCTGCTTGCGTTTTATGGGGTCTTGGTGTAACCTCTGCGGATGAAATCTCCCAATTGTGTGATATCAGCCTTGCATCGGCAAAATTTCGCTTGGAGCGGCTTAATGCTCTGTACGAAAGGGAGAGGGAATTCATAAAACAACGGGGCAAAAGTTGTTTCTTGATGTCTCCTACGGAAAGATTGGTATATAAGCAGTTCCACAATTACATAAATAAGAATAAACTATAAATCATTATCTTCATCTTTAAGAGCATCAATCATTTTTAAAACAATATTCAGTTTGTCTTTCGGTAGTTCAACTTCTGTTGTTTGCCCGTCTTTACGGTATACTATAGTATTATCTTTTAGCGCATCGGTTTCGGTGCGCTTTACTTTTTTTGCTGAGTCGGTTTGGCCCAGCAAATAATCTACAGAAACATCAAAAAGTTTTGCAAGATTTACAACAACAGTATATATAGGGTCTTGAATTCCGTTTTCGTATCTACTTAAAGTGCTTTTGTTCATTTTTGCATCAAATTTTTGATTGTATAGTTCAACCAATTTGTCCATAGAAAGGTTTTTAGCTTCTCTCAACTCTTTTAGTGTTCTTCCAAACATTTTATCACCTCCGCAACAGCATATTATCATAAACGATAACGAAAATCAAGTATTTTATAATAAAAATAAAAAATTTTAAAAAAAGTTGTTGACAAAGCAACAAACTTGTGTTATCATAAAAGCAACAAAATGAAAGGAGAAAAAAATATGGCACTTATACATAAACCTTATGCGAGTTTTAAAGGTTGGTTAAGAGCGAATGGATTGACTTACTCGGATGTTGCTACACTATTAGGGCTTAGTGTTGCGACGGTTTCAGCAAAAATTAATGGGCAATCTGATTTTTTGCTGTCAGAAATTCAGCTCATTAGGGAAAAATATAATTTAGCAAGTGATATTTTTTTTTGACAAATGTGTTGCTTATACGATAACAGAAAGGAAACGGCAAATGATGTTGTGGCTAATCATCTTATTAATCTTTACAATACTTTTTGCTTACGCAACAATTCTCTTTGGTGGACTCGGCTTTGTTGTTGATGCAATGCTACGGTTAATACCATTTTGCATGGCGTTAGGCACGATTTTATATGTAGTTTTAGTCCTTGATAATTGAAACTACGAGAGCTGCAACAGAAAGAGCTATCGGCAGAAGCGTCTGAAGTATCCAAAGAAGAATGGTATCGTGGTATGTAAGACCATTGGGAGATATTATAATTTTGCAGTCTTCATCACCATTTGAATAGGGTTCAATTTTAATGACACCTTTTGCTTGTAGGTAATATAAGTCGGATGCGTGTAGGTTGATTATGGACGAATGGAAAAACATATTGCCAGTACTGGCATAGTATTTAAAAATCCTACGAAATTTTAAATATTCTTTTATCCTCAAGTTGCTCACCTCCTTAAAAAGAGAGTATAGCATAGAAAAAAGGTAAAGGCAAGAAAGGAGAGGGTTAAATGAAGAAGATGGTTTTAACAGTACATAAAGCTGAGCCTATTGGAAGCGGTATTGTGCGAATCAGCAAGGATGCGGCAGAGCTTGTCAAGCAGATGCAGATTGAAACCGGACTTCCGGCAAGCAAAATAGTCAGCGAATGTATTAAGTTTTCAAGTCAAAATTATGAAGTTTTGGAAGTGTAGAAAGGAGCAAATCACGATGGCAAGAGAAAAGCCTAATTACAGAGAAACTTTGCAGTTCCTTACGGAAAAATACACAAAGATGTCACTGTCAAAGGGTGAAACGGTTGACCTTTTGGGGATAACATATCCGTCATTGCAAAAGCTCATAAAAAAGGGTGAGCTTAAAGCGGATTGTTGTGGGAAAATTCCTATAGGTAGTCTTGCAAGTTATCTTTGCGGATAATTATTACAAAAATCATTTGAATACACTGCAGAAGCATCGGGTCTCAAATTATTGCTGACGCACATAAATCTGCTTCAAAATAATATGTACTGTTTGAATTACGCACCGGCAGCGTTTTGGGTTTGACATTACTGCAGAAGAAACCTCGTTCTGCAGGTTCTCCTCACTATTTTTATAGTTGTTCTTTCTTAGAAATATAGATTCGATGCTTCTGCAGTGTATTCAGTGGTTATAAAAAAACAAATGAAAGGATGTGCAAAAAAATGACACAACAGGAGAGGCAGGTAGCGAAGCTTTTAAAAAGGATAGGAGTTCCGCCACATTTGAAAGGGTATGAATTTATTAAGACGGCGGTATTGATGGTGTTGGAAGATGGCAATCGAATACATTATTTAACCAAAGATTTGTATCCAAGCATAGCACAGAAACATAAGACAACGGCATCAAGGGCAGAAAGAGCTATCAGGCACGCTGCAGAAACTGCATATATGAATATGCCTGCAGAGACCCTTGAAGAAATCTTTGGATATACGGTAAATGCGAATAGCAGTAAAGCTCCAAATAGCCATTTTATAGCGGCTCTGGTCGAAACAATTAAGATGGAAGAAGATGATGAAAGCGAGGAAAATACCAATGAAAAAAAGAGCGAAAATGTTATTCATTTTGTTGATAGCAGGGGTAGCCGCACTGGGGTATTATGATGGCGGTGATATAACGGCGGCGGTTGTGATGGCGGCTCTCTTTGGCCCAGAGGTATTCAGAACAAGCAAGCGTAGGAAAGGCGGCAAAAGAAGATGTCAAAGGAAAATAAAGGTTCAGCAATTTGCGAGACAGTAAAGGCAATAAAGTTTCAGGAAAAATTAAAAAAGCTCGCCATGCAGCGAGACAGTAAAAAGAAAGCGAGGCGTAAATGATGTATAGGTATAAATGCCCATTATGCGATGCAAGCTTAGACCCGGGAGAAAAATGCGATTGTGCAGAAAAGAAAGAAGCCTGCACGGCGGTAACCGAGCAGACTTCAAATGTAAATGCTTCTAAAAATTTACATTACAATTATACCACAGAGCAAGGGGGTGTGTCAAGTGTATAATTTGCAAGACCCCGAAATCACAAGGACCGAGCGTTTCGGTAGCCTGGACGATTTCTTTTTCGTTGGTGAGTGCAACAATTGCGGGAAAGAAATTAATACGATATACGGCAGACGATACACGGACAAGCACGGTAACACATTTTGTTGTGAAGAATGCGGAATAGAGCATCACGATATAAAGCTCGCGGAGGTATAAGAAATGGGTAAAGAATTATCAGTATATAAACAGCTTACATCAGGCACAAATGAGTGCCTTGAGGTATTGAAACGGGAAATCGGTATGAAGACACAATGTTTTCCTTTTGCGGTGAAGCTTATTGAGGCTATGAAATCAGTTGAACTTAAAACCGAGCAGGAAACACTCAATGCCGCCAATGTGCTACTGTCAGGACTGCAGACTCTGATGCAGGGCGGAATTAAACCTGAGGACTATGACAAGATTGATTTTGTCAAGCGTGGAAAAACGATTGTCCCGTCTGCAAGGGTTGAGGCGTTCCTCAGAGCGGCGGCAAGAAAAGGCTATCGCATAACCGATACAATTATTGCTGTACCCAATGAGGACTATGAGACTACATATTTCGAGGAACATTTCCACGATGGGAATATAGTATACATTCTCAAGGATGCAAGAAATAACCCGGACAGAGCAGTAACGGCTCAGCGTTTGCACGAAAGATATTTTGCAAAGTTTATCTGCAGACTTGAAGTCCAGGATGCAAAGACTAACAAGCGAGTAGTGATGTCGGTTTGTGAAATTCCCATTGAGGAAATGCTGACAATTGCCGCAGCCAGTGAGCAGGGCATATATAAATCCAAATGGGAAGAATATGAGACCCGGTACGGCATCAAAAAAAGAAAGGTCATATCAGACGAACTGAACACAGATACATTCTGGGTGAAGTGGACAAGCGAGATGGTGAATAAGACCATTATTCGCAGAGCCTTAAAGAGAGTCAAAGAGGTTTTGCCGGAGCTTACTGAATCAATTTATGCTTTTGAGCAGGACGAATATGTTGAATCGAAAACACCTACCCAAAACGATGAAATAATAATCGATGCTGATATAGTTGCTGAGACTGTTGACCTTGACAATCTGACCGCTGAGCAGAAAAGGGATTGCACCGAGCTTTTTGAAATGTGGAAAGCCAATCCCAAGCTTGCCGATGATGCAATGGCTGAAATTAAGCAGCTGTTTGAAAACGGCAAGACGGCTCAAGAGGTTATAAACGAGAGATATGCAGATGTTTACCTTTTGCGTAAATCAAACACAAAATGGCCCGAAATAAGGGGGCACTTCGATGCGTAGAGTAAAACTTAAGCAGGGCACATTGGCTTGGGAAAAGGCGAGAAATATACGCATCGGCAGTAGTGAAATATTTGATATTGTAAAGTATTATGCAACAGACGAGGAATTACAGAACTGCGGCATAAATGCAGAGAGCTTTCGGGCAGAAAAGCCGTATACAACGGTGTGGGCATTATATCATAAAATGCTTGCTGACGGATTCTATCAGAAAGAGGAATTACCGCCCGAGTTTGCTGAGTATGGACACGCTGTTGAGCCTTACGGTGTGCGTGTTCTTCAAAAGGGTAGACAAAAGAAGCTTAAGCCGGGCGAGGTTTGGCTTGATGATAGACTTATAGCAAGTCTTGATGTTGCAGGAACTGCAGAGAGTGTTGACATAAAACCTTTTGATTATGGATACGGTACTCCAAGATTAGGGCAGAGGTTTGTTTGTGAGCAAAAAACAATGTTGCCGCAAATGATAAAAAATGGCTTGCCGTTTAAATACATTATCCAGGCACAATATCAAATTCTGGAGACGAAAGCTGATTTTTACATCCTTCAGCTTATGGTCCTTAAGGATGATACGGTTTTCAAACGTGGCAAGATATGCCAGATGCCATACAGTAAGCGGTATAAGTATCTTGATGAAAATATGAGAGTATCGCATTTATACTTTAAAAACAACGAGCATCTTTCAAGGCTGATTGAAGAATGCATAAAGCGGTTTTTTGATGATGTTGAGAACAGCAGAGAGCCTACACCGTTTATTGCCCACGATACGCCAAAAAACATTATAGAAAGTATAAGACTTAATGTTGTGTATAATGACAAGTTGGTATTTGGCTATGATTTGACGGCGTATAAAGAGGCAAAAAAAGCCGAAGAAGATGCCGAGCTTAAACGAAAGATGGAACTGCAGAAGATTGTGGAACTGGCAAAGGAAAACAACATCTGCAGATTTCGTGCAGAAGATGGCACAACGGCGGTATTTGCCAAAGATGGCAGTTTTAGAATGAGAATTCCGGAGGTGACAATGTGAGCAGTTTGAGATTAAGACCGTATCAGGATGCGGCAGTGTCCTTTGCAACAGATATGATTGCAGAAAGAGGAAACTCCCTCATTGTTGCCGGAACGGGCGCAGGTAAAACAATAATGCTTGCCGCTGTTATAGGCAGATACTTCAACGGGTTTCGGGCAACCCACAAACGAAGTCCTCACATATTGGTTTTGGTGCATCGAACAGAGATACATACACAAAATCACAGTAAGTTTTCGCTTGTCTGTCCAAGCATCCCGACATCAGAGATAACAGCTGCAAGAAAAAGCCTGCACGGATATGTGCATTTTGGAATGGTCCAGACAGTGGCAAACCTTTTGCCGGAATTTGAAAAGTCCCAAAGTTACTTTGATTTAATTGTTATTGACGAAGGTCATCACGCTGCGGCATCAACATATAAGGACATTATTACCTGGAACGAGTTAGGGAATTCCGAGTCTGCTCTCTTGGGGGTCACGGCTACACCTAACAGAGGCGACAAGATTCCGCTGATTGATTTGTTTGATAATTACTATCAGATAACCACAAAATTCCTTATTGACAGTCATTATCTTGTAAGACCAAAGTTTATCGACCTTTCACCGGTATTTGACCTTGGGGACAAAGTGGAAAAGGGACACCTTGCCAAGAACTGCAAAAGTGACGATTCGGGGCGTGAAATTATAAACGGACTTATTGACAATTACCTTGCCAATAAAGAGTCGGGAAAAGGTATAATTTTTGCTCCGTCTCACGAGTTCTGCACTTTGATATATGACCGGCTTAAGGAGCTTGGCAGAAATCCGGCTTATCTCGGTTTAGGTCTTGACGATGCAACCCGAAAGGCGGAGCTTGAACGATTTGAAAAGGGCGATGCAGAAGAGCTTATCAATGTTGACATCTGCACAGAGGGATATGATTATCCGCCACTTAGAAATCTTGTGGACTTTGACACCAACGGCACACATTCACAATGGGTACAAAAGGTCGGCAGAGTTCTCCGTACAGAGCCGGGAAAGACATCCTGCACAGTAATCGATTTTGGCGGAAATGTTGAGCTTTATCCCGAAGGTGTAGAAACAACCGTTGCTCTTGAGGGCGCTGTCAAAAAGGAAGATGGCAAACGGCTTACCGAACAGGACTTATTCAGGAAAGCTCCGGAAGAAAAAGGTACAGCGGATGTTATATATCAGAGTGATGATAAGTTTACACCGTATCATTTACCCAAAGGCTTTGAGAGTGTAAATGACAGCGATTTTGGGATTGTGTTTGTTGCCTGCGGTAAAGAGAATGATTGCATTATTGTTAAAAAGGATAATGAGTATGTTCTTTATGCCGGCGATAAAAAAAGTATGTTCAAGGCATTAAACGGTGATTTGGACGCTTGTCTCAAAAAAGGTTGTTCTTTTGTGGGTGAGGTTGAGGTGCAGGAAAGACCGATAAGCAATATGCAAATCAAGATGCTTGCACCGGAATATCCCACAATGGCACTTGATTGGAACGGTGCAAACTGCTGTATTTGTTGGAAGACTTGGAAGAAAACCATTGCAGGGGGCATAAATAATGAAACTGAAAGGCCGTATTAAGGATTTGAATTTAGCTTTTCTTTCAGGAAAACCTCAATTGACCCTTGAGATTGATGAAAAATCGGTCTTACTTGCCGAGTATGACAAGCTTAAGGAAAAGGACAAGCTTTCTATTGAGGTCAAGCCTTACCGCCCTAAAAGGAGCAACAGCGCAAATGCTTATGCGTGGGTGCTTATGGATAGAATTGCTGAAAGTCAGGGCATTACCAAAGAGGAAGTATATTTAAGCCAGATTCAAAAGGTCGGTGTTTTTAAACCTATTGCGATTAATGAAGCAGCTGTAGATACAATGATACATAGTTGGTCACTTCACGGTATGGGATGGATTGCTCAGCGGATAGGTCCTGCAGATGAAAAAGGATTTGTTGAAATGGCTTTGTATTATGGCAGCAGTTCATATAATACCAAGCAAATGACACGGCTGATTGAAAACATCATTCACGAGTGCAATATTTTAGGGATAAGCACAAAAACGCCTGATGAAATTGCCAACCTATTGAGTCTTTGGGAAAGAGAGGTTGTGTGTGGCTAAAAGCATACTTCAAAATGAAAAGGTTTGTTATGTGACTGGCTCGCCCTTAAATTTGCATGAGCATCACATATTTATGGGACCGAACCGAAAGGTAAGCGAGAAATACGGCTTTAAAGTATGGCTTCGTGCCGACTGGCACAATATGAGTGATTACGGTGTGCACTTTAATTCAGAGCTTGACCTACATTTAAAGCAAGAATGTCAGCGGAAGTTTGAAGAAACGCATACCAGAGAAGAATTTATAGCCTTAATAGGGCAAAACTTTTTGGAGGATTAAAAATGATAAACAAAGCAATATTGATGGGTCGCTTAACTCGTGACCCCGAACTGAGACATACCGGCAGCGGTACTCCTGTTTGCAGTTTTTCTATTGCGATAAATAGCGGTTCTGGAGAGAATCAGACAACGGACTACATAAATTGTGTTGCCTGGAATAAAACAGCCGAATTTGTCAACAAATACTTTGATAAAGGCAGAATGATTGCTGTAATAGGCAGAATACAGACAAGGTCTTGGGAAGGTCAGGACGGCAAGAAAAACTATGCGACAGAAGTTGTTGTAAATGAGGTTTCTTTTTGTGAGAGCAAGAGACAATCAGATGTTACAGAAAATGAAACGACTGATGATGACGCTGACGAGGATGGTTATGTTCCTTTGGATGTTCCTGATGATTTACCATTTTAATCAGAGGTGATGATATGCGGATATTAGCAATAGACCCCGGGAATGTTGAGAGCGGATATGCTGTTATAGAAATGCCCGACTTTAACCTTTTGGATTTTGGCAAGGTGTCAAATGAAGAATTGATTTGTTTGCTTGAAAGCTATGAGGTACATGGATGGGCAGGGAAGTATTTAAAGTTTGACAAAGTAGCTATCGAAATGGTTGCTTGTTACGGTATGCCGGTTGGCAAAGATATATTTGAGACTTGCGTATGGATTGGGCGATTTACCCAGGCTTTGCAAGGTGAAGATATTAAATACATATACCGCAAAGATGAAAAATGGCACTTTGCGGCAGTATGAAAGCGAAGGACAGCAACATTAAGCAGGCATTAATCAATCGCTACGCAAACCACGATTTTAGAAGTGGAAAGGGAATGAAAAAGAATCCCGATACATTCTATGGCGTAGCAAAAGATGTATGGCAGGCAATAGCTGTTGGGGTTACTTATTATGAGGGATTGATAAACTCAACCCCAGAATTGAAATTGAAATAATAAATTTGGAGGAATAGTTATGGCAAGACCTATAAAAAAGGGACTTGATTACTTTCCTCTCGATACTAAACTTCGTGGAAAAATTGAGTATATCCAATGTATGTTCGGTATGCTTGGCGTAATGGTGATAATTTCATTATGGCAACGAATATATGAAAATTCATACTACATCGAGTATAGCGAAAGCAGTTCCTTGGTATTCTCAAAAGATTTTGGAGAGCAGCTTGAATTCCTCAGCAAAAATGATAAAAAGCGATGGGAAGTTTTTGACGATATAGTTAAACAAGCTGTAGAGTATGGGCTATTTAATAAAGATATTTTCGAAAAATACGGGGTATTAACCTCAAAAAGTATTCAAGAAAATTATATTAAGGCTAAAGAAAAAAGTGCAAAGATAGAATTTGACAAACGCTATCTTTTATTAAGTGATGCCGATTTTTCCGTTTCTTCCCCGAAAATCGAGGTTATCACCCCGAAAACGGGGGTTTCTTCCCCCGATAATGCCACAGAGTATAGTAGAGTAGAAGAGAGTAGAGTAAATGAGAGTACAGTAGAAGAAAAGGACGATGCTGCTGCAATTGCTCTTTTTCATAAATATGAACAGTTAATAGGAATCGCAACTCCTGCAGTGATGGAAGGTATTGACTTTTATATCGAAAATGGCGTTGAAGACTCTTTAATAGTAAGAATTATTGAATATGCCTGCGAGCAAGGTAAACGGAATTGGCAATATATAAATGCTGCTATCAGAGGAAATATGGATGCAGGCATAAAGACACTTGATGCATATAATCGTGCTCAGGCAGAACGGGCAGAGAATGCCCAAAAGGCTGAAAAGGCAAACAAGGCTATCAAAAAGTCAAAGTTTAATAATTATATCGACACAAATGAAGTTTCCTTATCGCCGGAGCAAATTCTTAAAGAAATGCTTGGAGAGGAGTCAAAAGAATGAAAACCCAAACAAGACCAAAAGGGCAGATAAACCTTTTGGATGAAATAATAGTTGATAACTTCGCCGGGTCAGATTATTGCTGAAATGTTGAAGGAAAGTGAGGGATAAACTAAATGGAATATATTGAATTTTTAAAAAACAAGATTGATATTGCACCAAAATCAGGCTTTGATGTTAAAGAATCAGAGATTAATCCTGTTTTAAAGCCTCATCAAAGAGATGCAGTAATCTGGGCAATTAAAGGCGGACGGAGAGCTTTGTTTGAAAGCTTCGGCTTAGGAAAAACCATACAGGCACTTGAATGGTGTAATGTTATTGTGAAACATCATCCTGAGAAAAAGGCACTTATAGTAATGCCACTTGGAGTAAAACAAGAATTTAAGAGAGATGCGGTTGAACTCTTGGGGTTGAGTGAACCGGAATATGTGCGAAATATGGAAGAGGTAAAAAATAGTCATGCCGATATTTTGCTTACCAACTATGAAAGAGTGAGAGATGGGGATATTGACCCGACATATTTTATTGCAACCTCACTTGATGAAGCGGCCGTTCTTCGAAGTTTTGGCAGTAAAACATACCAGACCTTTCTCGATAAGTTCAAGGGCGTAAAATATAAGCTTGTTAACACGGCGACACCTTCGCCTAATAAATTTAAAGAACTGATACATTATGCCGGATACTTAGAAATTATGGATACCGGACAAGCTTTGACAAGATTCTTTAAAAGAGACAGTACCAAAGCAAATAATTTAACGCTTTATCCCGAACGGGAGGATGAGTTTTGGCTATGGTTATCTTCGTGGGCACTGTTTATTACAAAGCCGTCTGATTTAGGATATAAGGATGAAGGCTATGATTTGCCGCAGTTAAAAATAAATTATCATAAGATAAGCAATGGCGGTGTATCGACCAACAGAGATGGACAAATGCAATTATTTAAAGATAATGTTGTTTCATTGTCGGATGCGGCCAGGGAGAAACGAGAGAGTATCAGCGTAAGAGTACAGGCTGCAAAAGCTATTATTGAAGCCGAACCGGAGAACCATTTTATTATATGGCATGACCTTGAAGCGGAAAGACTTGCGCTTAAAGATGCAATACCTGAGATGGTTGATATTTACGGGACTCAGGATTATGATGTTCGGGAACAGAAGGTAATTGATTTTCAAAATGGAAAAATCAGATTATTTGGTACCAAGAAAGAGCTATCCGGTTCAGGGTGTAACTTTCAGAAGTATTGCCATAGAGCAATATTTTTAGGTATAGACTATGAATTTAATGACTTTATTCAGGCAATTCATAGAATTTATAGATTTTTGCAAACAGAAGAGGTCATTATTGATATAATCTATACCGAAAATGAAGAGGGTATACTGCAAACGCTCATGAACAAATGGAAACAACATGATTATATGACCGAAAAAATGATAGGGATAATTAAAAAATATGGATTGTCGAATGCCAAGTTTGAATCCCTTGAACGTAAATTAGGAGTTGATAGAGTGAAAGTAGAAGGGCAAAAATACACGGCCGTATTAAATGATTGCGTTGTAGAGACGACGCTCATGGCTGAGAATAGTGTGGATTTAATACATACGTCTATTCCGTTTTCAAATCATTATGAATATTCAGCGAATTATAACGACTTTGGACACAATGCAACAACAGTAAAGTTTTTCGAACAGATGGATTTTCTCACCCCGAATTTATTAAAGATATTGAAGCCTGGCAGAGTTTGTGCAATTCACGTAAAGGATAGAGTTTTATTTGGCAATGCTACAGGAACAGGTATGCCGACTATGGAACCGTTTCATGCGATGTGTATTCAGCACTATATGAAGCATGGTTTTATGTATTTTGGAATGATAACTGTTGTTACAGATGTAGTGCGTGAAAACAATCAGACATATCGCTTGGGTTGGACCGAGCAATGCAAAGACGGCACAAAGATGGGAGTAGGTTGTCCGGAGTATATTCTCTTGTTTAGAAAGCTTCCTACTGATACCTCAAAGGCTTATGCTGATGTTCCCGTTGTGAAAAGTAAAGAAGAATATTCTCGAGGACGGTGGCAAATAGATGCTCATGGATATTGGCGGTCTAATGGAGATAGACTTCTGACGAAAGAAGAGGTGCTAAGTTGTGATGTGAGCACGTTACAGAGAGTCTATAACCAATATAGCAAGAGTCATATTTACAACTATTCAGAGCACATCAAAATGGCGGAGTCCCTTGATGAAGATGGAAAACTGCCTGCATCTTTTATGGTAGTAGCTCCATCTAGTTGGACTGATGATGTATGGGATGATATTAACCGAATGAAAACGTTAAATACATCTCAAAGCCGAAGGAAGCAAACGCTACATGTATGTCCACTGCAGATTGATATAGTGGAGCGAATTATCAACAGATATTCAAATGTTGGCGAGACGGTATTTGACCCATTCGCCGGGTTATTCACAGTACCGTATATTGCTGCTAAGATGGATAGATATGGTATAGGAACAGAGCTTAATGAGGACTATTTTAGAGATGGTGTTGGGTACCTAAAGAGCACAGATGAAGATGTTAAACAGATTTCGCTGTTCGATTTCATAGTGCCAGAAGCAATAGAAAAAGCATAAAGAGAAAGGAGCAGAAAATTAAGATGGGAAAATATGCAGCAAATACGAATGTTTCGAGCGAATTGTCAAGGCTTGAAATTGAAAAAACTCTAATTCGGTATGGAGCTGATAATTTTGCTTATGCAATGACTGCCGGCAAGGCGTTGATTGGCTTTACAATGTACGAAAGACAGATAAAATTCGTTTTACCTCTGCCCGAAAAGGATGAATTCAGACTTACACCGACGGGAAGGGAACGAACCGAAAATAGTCAATATGAGGCTTGGGAACAGGCGTGTAGACAAAGGTGGAGAGCATTAAATCTTGTTATAAAGGCGAAGCTTGAAGCTGTAGAATGTGGAATATCTGTTTTTGAGGATGAATTTATGGCAAATATTGTTCTCCCCGGCGGACAAACGGTTAGCGACTTTATGAAACCTCAGATAGAGCAGGCATATATAAGTGGTGAAATACCGAAAATGCTGCCAATGTTGGAGGTGTAATACATAATGGATTACGAAAAACTCCTTACAACAATCAAGCAAAGCCTCAGCGGCGTTCTTCCCTGCCATCAGGTGGGGAGGATTGCTGAACGGGTTGCGGATGCACTTGTTGTAGAGGGAGTAAGTGCGAGAGAGGATGAGGGAGAATGATTAAGCGATTTATTGTTTGGTATCTCAAAAGGCACAATGTCAAATTTGAGTATGAAAATTATGTTGTCCGTATGTTTTCAAACTTTTATTATGACCGACTTATGCACTATGCAGACATAATGGACAGTGTAAATTGCAGACATTATCCAGTTCCAATATTCACAAAAGATATGAGAAAGGAAGATGAGGGGAAATGAAAAAATATGCGTGGTCAAGAAGAATAAATGATGAAATTTGGCGTGGCGGTCCTTGCGATAGTGTAAAAGAATGTGTCGAAGAAGCAAGACTTGAAGATTATGAGGACACAGACACTTTTGCTCTCGGCTATATTGAGCCATACCAAACAAATTATGTGAACGGTGACCTTATTATAGAACACTTACAACAAAATGCTTATGACGAAGTGGGAGAAGTTGCAGAATGTTGGCTTGATGACATTTCGAGAGAACAAAGAGAAGATTTAAATGACAGACTTAAAAAAGTTGTTTCAGAATGGTTAAAAGATTGCAAAGAAGAACCGACATTTTATAAAGTCTTGCCTTTTGCTGAATTGACATTACAAGAAGCATTGCAAATGTACGCCCACCCAACCGAGAAAGGCGGTGCGCAGGAATGAAAAAGTTATTGCGTTGGTTTAGATACGGAAATGATTGTGAGCATTGCCCTTATGGTTGGTGCAAAAGAACATCATACGAATATGACGAATGGGATGGCGGTTGCTATATAAAAGGCGATGATTGGCAAGATGAACCTTGCAGACTCTTGCCACCATACAAAAACATAATCGGGTTTTTCAAGAAACGAAAAGCTATGTATTTTGAAAATCATTACTATGATAACTATCCAGAGTATTGTCAACATAGTGAGAGTCTTGATGAAAAACTCAAAGAACTTATAGATAAATATATGCTAAGGTATGGTCTGTATTATAAGCTCGGAGAGGGTGAATACATAAAAGTGAAAAACTGTGATATGTTTTATAATTTTTGGAGAATTCGCTCTGAATATGAAGATTTTGCACATCCCTTTGTTTATAAATCGATTAGAACAGAGTGGAAAGAGCTAATACGCAAAACATTTAATGCGTTTGTCGATAAATTCAAACCATATTTTTGCGAATAGAAAGGCGGTGAGCGGGAATGACAATAAAAGATTTTATAAAACGCATAGAAAAATATCGAATTACAGGCAAAGTATATCGTCTTGACGAATTAAATCCAACCGAAGAAGAAATTGCAAAAGACAATGGATTCGTTGTTGTTTTTGGATATTCTGATGATTGTGCAGAGTTTAGAGGTGCAATAGAGGACGAAATCGGTTGTTATGATGGTGGCAGAGTCTATGAAGAAAACGGATTTTATATTGATGCTGTATGGTGCAGAGCAGACATTCCGTGGACTTATGACACAAATATTCCGCACGAAAGTTTTTCCGTTTGGGACGATGAAGATGGCTCTTTGTATTGTCAAGCGATTGTTTTTGATATTGCAAATGTGAAAGGCGGTGCGCAGGAATGACATTACAAGACATATCTAATATTCGTAGATTTATTGGTGTGGTAGAGGGCGTTACAATTTCTCTGCCCGAACAGGTACAATCCTTGATATATGATTATATCGAGGGTGTAGATGCCATTCTTGATAAAGAGGAGAAAGGCGGTGAGGGGTGATGGGATTTGTTAGAAAACTAAAAAGGAAGCAGAGATTACAAAACATAAAACAAATTATGTGTTGCGGTGAAAAAATGTTGAGAAAACCTTGTTATGATACTGACACCAAAGAATTTTATTTTTGTGATGTTTGCGGAAAAGAAAAGTATGTAAGAAAGTAGGTGCGGAGTGATGGAAATTAAAGTGATAAAAAATGTTGACATTAATGAGTTGGATTTTTCGGTTCGCACTTGGAATTGTTTACGGCGAGCACAGATAAATACGGTTCAAGATATTGCTGACAATTACCATAATTTAAACCGAGTAAGGAATTTGGGCAAAAGGAGCATTGAAGAAATAAACGAAAAAATAAAGCCGTATGTTGAGTTTTCCGATAAAGCTCACGAAACAAACTATGACCGAATAAAGAATATGAATGTTGATGAAATGGCAGAGTTTTTAATGGATTGGTTTATGCGGTGTATGATGGGAAAAGCACCGCTAAATGTTAAACAATGGCTTGAAAGCGAGGCGGAGTGATGGCTGAATGGAAAGACATTGAAAATGCCTGGACAGCACCAAAAGGGTATAAGTGGCAATGTAACGGAGCAATGTTTATTAAAAATGAGAATGGAGAGTTTGTTTTTAACGAAAAGTACAGACAAAGGCTTGTTAAAATCGATAAAAGGAGCGATACATAATGGCTGATAAATGCAAAGACTGTTTGAATAGCCGTGTGATTATATCGGAAAACGGACACAGTGTCAGATGCACCTTGTCGGAAAAGAAAAATCTCGATTGCCTTATGGGTACAGCGAGCCATTTTGTGGCTCTTATCAAACCGCAGAAAGATGGTGATTAAATGAATTTAACATACGAACAAATTATAAAGGTTTTGGAACATTGTATTTCTGCAAGTGATGTTGATACCATTGACGATTGCAACGGGTGTTTGCTTGATGAAGAATGTGGTAAGGATTGTGATGCCTTACCGAAAACCGCTCTTGAGTTCATCAAATATCAAAATGCAGAGATTGAGAGGTGGCGGGCAAATTACACTTTGCCGAAAGAAGGGTTCTTTAATGTGTTGTGCGGTGCGCTTGTCTTTACAAAAACACTTGAAGAATACAACCAATTTAGACGAACAATTAAGTCCGAAGCAATCAAAGAGTTTGCGGAATTGATTAAAAAGGCTTTTCCGTCAATAGCAGGTGCGGTTGATTATATGGTAAAAGAAATGGTGGGTGACAAATGACCAAATACATATTCCCGGTTGCAATTATTATATTAAACATCGGTGCGGCGGTGGTGTATGCTGTAAACTGTGATGTGAGAAAAGTAATATATTTTGTAGCTGCGGCTGTACTTAATGCGGCAGTAAGTTTTTAGAAGGTAAATCAAACATAAGAGAAAGGATGACTATATGTTTTTAAGAAATCTAACCCGATGGCAGGTAAGGCAAGCCTTAAAAAGTTGCGAGAAGAAAATTACCGAAATTAAAAAGAATGGTGTAGATGATGCTGAAAAGAGAATTTCTGTTGAGCAAATCAAAATGACAGCTTTGCTGATGCGGTTAGAGCGTCCGGCAATCGAAAAAACATATAGTCTTATATGTCCTACCTGTCACGAGGAATGGAATTACACAAATAACGATACACATAGGTTTAAATGCTGTCCCAATTGCGGTAGATGGTTTGGAAAGAAAAGGGTGAGCGAATGAATTTAGGAGAACTGAATCAATATCAAAGCATCTGTAAGGAAATTACAGAGCTGAATGTGATGATAAAGAATAAAACAGTAAGTGGTACAGTTAATGGGTCTGATGCTGCTTTTCCGTATTTGCAGCATACAATTGAAGTATCGGGAATTGAAGATGTAAATGCGAGTGATACAATGCTTGCCCGGGTACATAAGCTTGAAGAAAGAAAACGCAAAGTAGAATCGTTTATCGAGAGTATAGACGATAGTTTAACCAGGAGGGTCTTTCGCTTTCGTTTCATCAATGGTTTTTCGTGGGTGCGTACAGCGTTGAAAATTGGTGGGGACAATACTGCAGCAAGTGTAAAAATGATTTGTTACAGGTATCTGAGAAAAAAGCTCAATTAAAACTTGTTTCTTTTGTTACTTTTCTCTATGATATAATTTATACTGGAATTCAATAAAACATAAGGCGCTCCTGAGTGAGTAGCCTTTTTTCTTTGTGCCGACCCGAAAGAGAGACGGTTATCGGCGGATGGGATGGAGGGTATTTAGTACGAAGAGAGGTGGTGGAGCTTGGCAAATAAAAAGAATTTAATACCACAAGCGCACACTTTAACTGTCGATGAACAGTCGAAAGGCGGACAGAAGTCGGCTGAAACCAGAAAGCAAAAACGCCTGCTTAAAGATTGTATGCTTGAGCTTCTTAAAATGCCTGTAAAAGATACAGAAAAATATAATGTTTTGGCTCAAATGGGAATTAACCCTAAAGAAATTGATAATAATACGCTTTTGACAGTAGGCTTGTTTGCAAAAGCGGTAGGCGGCGATGTGGCGGCCTTTAAAGAAATACGCAATCTTATAGGTGAGGATACCGCATCAGGCGGTGATGGCGAGCTTGAAAAGCTTATGGAAGGATTTAAAGAAGTATGACAGTTTTTACTAAGAAACAAAAGGAACTGCTTCGTGTATTCAAAAAGCGCAACCTTAAGCGCATAAATATTCTTCACGGCAGCGTGAGAAGTGGAAAAACTTGGATAAGTCTTGTGTTGTGGGCGTTTTGGATTTCGACTATGCCGAAAGATAAGCAATATTTGATGGTTGCTAAGACTCTTACAGCACTTAGGCGTAATTGTTTGGACCTTTTGGAGAGCCTCGTAGGGAAAAGGAATTTTACATATTCTATCCCGAAGAAAGAGGCAGAGCTTTTTGGAAGGAAAATATATCTTGAGGGCGTAAACGATGCCAGGGCAGAAAGCAAAATACGAGGTATGACCCTGCAAGGTGCGTACTGCGATGAATTAACTCTGTTTACAGAGGATTTTTTCAGTATGCTTTTATCTCGATTATCTGAAAAGAATGCAAAGCTCTTTGGGACAACCAACCCGGATAGTCCTAATCATTGGTTAAAGGTTAATTATCTTGACCGTAAAGACGAACTGGATATGTTTGTAATGCCGTTTTTGATTGAAGATAATGAGTTTTTGGATGCAAAGTATGTTGAGGAGCTTAAAAAAGAGTATACTGGGGTGTTCTATGACCGTTTTATCCGTGGTTTATGGGTAATCGCTGAAGGTCTTGTATACCCTATGTTTGATAAAAAAAGCCATATTTTAGAGGAGTGCAAAGAGCCGACAGACAAACACTTTGAATACTACATATCAATTGACTATGGCACGATAAATCCGTGCAGTATGGGGTTGTGGCGGCTGGAAATGGACCGTGCAGTGAGAGTGAAAGAGGTTTATTTTGATAGTAAAAAGAAAAAGAAACAGCTGACAGATGAGGAATATTATTCTATGCTTGAAGGACTGGCTGAGGATAAGAACATTGCAGCTGTTATTGTTGACCCGTCAGCTGCAAGCTTTATTGAAACTATTCGTAGACACGGAAGATTTGTTGTGCGCAAAGCAAATAACGAGGTTGTTGACGGTATAAGAGTTACTGGCTCGCTTTTGCAGAATGGCAAATTGTTTTTTTGTAAGTGTTGCGAAGACAGCATCCGGGAGTTTGGTTTATATAGATGGGATGAAAAAGCGGCAGAAGATAAAGTGATAAAAGACTTTGACCACGCAATGGATGACATTCGTTATGCTTGCAATACAATTTTTAAGAAAAGGTTGATGTGATGTTTGAAAAGATAAAGGATATATGGAGGAGTGTGAGATGCACAGTGTTCGATAAAGGGACAATAAAAAATGCCATAGGTGCAGATGTTGCAATGTCGAGTGAGATGGCAAGTGTAATACAGCTATGGTCTGATATGTATACAGATGGTGGAATGTTATCTTTGCCTGCGGCCATTGCAAGAGAAATGGCACGGACTATCTCAATTGAAATGAAGTCACAAATTACAGGTGGAAAGAGAGCGGAATTTCTTAACGAGAAATATACTGAGGTTGTGGCGGATATCCGTGCCCCTCTTGAATATGGATGCGCTAAGGGCGGTCTTATATTCAAGCCTTATGTCAAAGACGGAAATATTGCAGTTGATTACATACACGCCGATGCATTCTTTCCTCTTGCATTTAATGACTCGGGTAAAATAACTGCTGCGGTATTTGCGGAGCGGATTGTAAAAGGCTCGAGATATTATACCCGTCTTGAACGGCACGAACTGAAAGGGACAACATATACGATTTCCAATAAAGCATATATGAGCCTTAATAAGAGTTCGCTTGGTAATACAGTATCCCTTAATTCGGTGAATGAGTGGTCCGCCCTTGCAGAGGAAATATCCCTCGCCAACATAAAAAAGCCTTTGTTTGGATATTTCAAACCGTCAATAGCCAACACAATAGACACAAAATCACCTTTGGGGGTTTCTGTATATGCTGATGCGGTTGGATTAATCAAAGAAGCAGAAAAGCAATTCGAGCGTCTTTTATGGGAGTTCGAGAGCGGCGAGCGTGCACTTATTGCAAATAGCCTGGCGTTCAAACACGATAAGGATGGCAAACTAAGGCTACCCAATAAAAAACTTTATAGAACCCTTGATGTTGATGATGTTGACTTCTTCAAAGAATGGTCTCCCACATTGAGAGGTGAGTGCATAGACAAAGGTCTTGATACAATTCTTCGGAAAATCGAATTTAATTGCGGATTGGCTTATGGTACATTGTCAAACGCTCAGAATGTGGATAAGACAGCGGAAGAAATAAAGGCATCAAAACAGAGGAGCTATGCAACGGTATCAGATAACCAGAGAGCACTTAAAAACGCTCTTGAAGACCTTATATATGCTATGGATGTATGGTGTACTCTTTATAACCTTGCTCCGCTTTCAAAGTGGGAAATTTCATTTGAGTTTGATGATAGCATTATTGCAGACCGCAAAACAGAGTTTACAGAAAAGCAAATGCTTGTCACTGCAGGCATAATGTCAAAATGGGAGTTCCGTATGTGGTATTTTGGCGAGGACGAGGCAACCGCAAAAGCAAAGGTTGCTGCAGAATTTGAGGGAGTGCCTGAGGTATGATTACCCCGGAGAGCACAGAGTATATTTTAAATAGCCTTAAAGTACACAAGGAACTGCAAGAATGTATCTTAAGGGACATTGCAAGACGGCTTGTAAATAATCCGGGTGTTATAACCGATACAGCCGCTTGGCAAGCCGAAAAACTACAGCAGGCAGGTCTTTTGTTTGATGATATAACACGAGAGCTTGGCACGGTTACAAAACGCCAGAAAGAGGAAATAAAAGCGGCATTTGAGACAGCTGAAACAAAAGTCTTTGATTATGACGATGAAGTAATCGCAAAGGCAGGGTTTGACCCTGCTGAATTTAAGAAATTGTCCCCGGCAATGCAGAAAGCTTGGGATGCAACTCTTGCCAAAACATCTACCGAGGCAATAAACCTTACCAAAACAACGGCTTTGACTGCGCAATCAGCCTATATAGAGGCTTGTGACCTTGCATTAATGCAGGTGCAAAGCGGTGCTTTTACTCTTGATACAGCTGTAAAAAATGCTTGTTTGGCGGCAGGCTCAAAGGGCGTTAATGTTTTGTATCCTTCGGGATGGGTGGACAAGCTTGATGTAGCAATACGGCGCAGTACATTTACCGGAGTAAGCCAGACGGCAGGTAAACTGCAGGAGATGCGTGCCGAAGAGATGGGTCAGGACATAATGGAGCTTTCGGCACACGCAGGGGCAAGACCCGAGCACGCACAATGGCAGGGACAGCTTGTGAGCCGGAGCGGTAAACCCGGGTATTTATCACTTGAAGATATAGGCTATGGAACAGTTACCGGATTTAAGGGAGTTAATTGCAGTCACGAATGGTTTATATTCTTTGAGGGTATATCTAAAAGAGCATATACCAAAGAACAGCTCGAAGCTTTTCAAAATGAAACAGTAACATACAACGGCAAAGAAGTTCCCTTGTGGAAAGCAAAGGATTATCAGAGAACGGTTGAAAGGTCCATAAAAGAGACAAAAAGACAGCTCGTTACGCTTGATGAAGCAATCAAGAATGCTAAGACGGACAGCTTAAGGGATGAACTTAAAGTTGAATTTTCTTCCCGTTCTGTGCTGCTCAAAAAGCAAGAGGCGAGATTAAAAGACTTTTGCAAGCAGACGGGCATATACTATGACAATTCTCGCTTGCAGGTATTCACTCAGGCAACCGAAAACGGCATTAAAAACTGGGGCAAGTCTGTTTCGGGCAAGGCTGTTTGGACATTTGAAAAACAAAAATTGCCCAATTACCGTAAGGCAATTATGCCGGATGAAAAGTTTGTAGGGTATGCATTAAATAAAAATCATTCAACGGGAATGCATAAAGCTATTGCATTTGAGAAATATTTAGGTTATAATATAAATAACAAAGATATGTTGATTGATGAAATTCGAATAGGTCTTGCGCAGAACATATCAAAACAGAGGCCAGAGACAGTTCATGGTAAACCATACGAGGTACGAATGCTGATAAATGGCGCAAATGGAAAAAAGGCTTATGTAAAAACGGGTTGGATATTTGATAAGGATAGCGATATACCCCGTTTAACAAGTGTATATGTCGATGAAAAGTAGGTGAAAATATGAAAATTTCGCAATATGATTGTGTTAGGTTAAAAGATGGTCGAGAGGGTGCTGTTATAGAGATATTTGACCGTGACCCAGCCTATATGGTTGAAATTTGTGATGATGAAGGACGGACACTCGATACACCGATTATTTCAGTTGATGAAGTTGATGAAATTACCTATCGGCATTCTGATGCCAACTAATACCACCTAACTGTTTGGGTTAGGTGGTATTTTTATAACCAAATTTAATAATTAAGGCATTTACATTACTATGTAGGTGCTTTTTTTATACCCATTTGACCGGAATGTCGATAAACTAACAAATCCTATGCAGAAAGAAACTGCGAAAAAAACTGAAAGGAGTTATAAGCTTATGACAAGAGATGATTTAAGAGGAATTATTGAGGGAATTACCGATGACCAGTTGAAGAGAATACTTGATATTCATTCTGCTGACATTGGTAAAGTAAAAGGTGATGCAGATACATTAAAGACCGAACTCGAAAACGCCAAAACCAAAATCGGCGAATATGAAACCGAAATTGGTAATCTTAAAAAGAGCCTTGGTGATGCTGAAGCATTGCAGAAGAAGATTGACGACCTGCAGGCGGACATTGATGCACGAAAACAGGCAGATGAAGCAGCTGCGGCAGAGAATGCATTAAAGTCAAGATTTGATACTGCGTGCGGTGAGGCAAAGTTCCTCAATGATTTTACCCGTGCAGGACTTTATGATGAGTTCAAAACGGCTTTGTCTGATGAGGCAAATGCCGGCAAGTCCGATAAGGACATTTATGAGGCAATTACAAAAGAGAAAGAGAATATCTTTGTACCGGACAATGGTCTCCCCAGTGTTACGGGTGGCTCTTCGGGAATAGAAGTACCGACAACAGACGCCGAAGTTCGCGAAATAATGGGATTGCCTCCGCTTGAAAAATAAAAACATATAACTGAAAGGATGATTTGATTAATGGCAAATAACATTGAAAAATTTAAGAAGTACATAAATGTACTTGACGAGGTTTATAAGGTTGCGTCTGTAACCGCAATTCTTGACGGCAATAATAAGCTGGTGAGAATGGGTGCAAACGCAAACGAAATTATAATCCCCAAGATGTCTATGGACGGCCTTGCGGATTATGACCGCGCTAACGGTTACATAAACGGTGATGTAACACTCACAAATGAAACTGTAAAATTCAACTATGATAGAGGTCGCTCATTCTCCGTTGATGAAATGGATAATGAGGAAACTGCAGGCGTGGCATTCGGTCAGCTTTCAAGTGAGTTTATCCGCACAAAGGCAGCTCCCGAAATTGATGCATTCCGTTTTGCTCAGTATTCGGGTGTGGATGGTATCGGCACTGCAACAGCAACGCTCGCAGACCCTCAGGAAACCCTTGCGGCACTTATTGCGGCACAGAATGCAATGGACGAAGCTGAGGTTCCTGCAGAAAGCAGAATTCTATTTATTACACCCACACTTTACAACGGCGTAATGAATATTGATACCACAAAATCAAAGGCGGTACTTGATTCGTTTGCAAAGATTGTCAAAGTTCCTCAGAGCAGATTCTATACTGCAATTGACCTATATGACGGCAAGGGTGATGGCGAAACAGCAGGTCACTATGTAAAGGCGGCAGGCGGTGCAAATATCAACTTTATGGTAGTTGAGAAGTCTGCGGCTATTCAGTATCAGAAGCATGTTGTAAACAAGGTAGTTACACCTGAGGAGAACCAGAGTTCAGATGCTTGGAAGTTCTTCTACCGTTCCTACGGTATTGCTGATGCTTATGAAAACAAGGCAAAGGGCATTTACCTCCATAAGGCCGAGGTATAATCTATGGGCGGAGTTATTCCGCCCTGTAATTTTTAACAAGGGGGAGATTATATGAAAACTGTAGGTCTTATAGTTAAAAAGACACCTGCAAAGGATACAAACAAGGATAAAAAGACGCTTGCAAAGGATACAAACAAGGATAAAAAGACGCCTGCAAAGGATGATGCGAATGCAGCTAAAAAAGATTGATGTTTCGTATAGCTTTTATTTGACAGAATGTATCTGCGGAAGTGAGCCTAAAATTTGCGAAGATGCATTCGAATGCTATATTTCAAGGGCAAAACTTGAGGTTGAGCCTTTAATAACCGCTGAAATATCCGAAAATTATGAAGAAAAAATAAAACTTCTGCTTTGCGAGGTTGCAGAGGAACTGTATTTGAATGGTGGCAGCGGTAATAAGAAGAGCGAGAGCATTGAGGGTTACTCTGTCACATACGCCGATGCTGACATCCGAAAGAAGCTTTTGAGAATTGTAATTCGAAGAATCGGCAACACCGGACTTTTATACGCAGGGGTGGTAGGATGTTGACAAATAACCAAATTACAATCATTAGATATTCTGAGGACAACGATGAATATGAGAAAATTGCAGGTTGTTCAGCGTGGGTATTCCTTAAAAAAGGTATATCCAGTTCAACAAAAGGTGATGAAAGCTCTGATGTAATGCATATTCGTGTTGAAAGACGCAAAATCCAAACTGTTAAAACGGGGGATTTGGTCTATATTGGACATCTGTCTAAGGATGAAGATGTAAATCTTGCAGAGTGCAAAAAAATCACCAGAGTAGCGGATAATAATTTCGGTTCTATCCCTCATTGGCATTTTGAAGTGGGGGCGTAGTTTATGGCAAAAGGTGGCGGTGCGTCCTTTAAGTTTGAATCTGCACGGACAGGTGAAATTATCAAAAAAAGAGGTCTCGAAGAGGGCGGCAGAGTTCAGCAGTATGTCGATAGTGAGGTTGTGCGTAATATGTCTAATTATATGCAAAAACTCTCAGGAACAATGATTGAAAGTATGGTTATTGCAACTGATATAGGTAGTGGTGAAGTTGTGGTTAATGTGCCATATGCTCAAAAAGTCAGCAAAAGGGGAAGGACAAAAGGGCTGAGGGGACCAAACTTTTTTGAAAGAATGAAAGCGGACCACAGAGACGATATTTTAGAGGGTGCAGCAAAAATTTCCGGAGGTGAAGCTCAAAAGTGATTGACGAAATACGAAAGTTTTTTGAAAAATGCCCGTTGTTTTCGGGAAATAAGATAAAAGTAAATTATCTCGGGGACAAGCCTGCAACATATTCAATTGAGACTGTTCCTGCGAATCCGGTTATAAAGAGTTATGCAGACGGCGGAGAGCTTTGTCAGGTGCTTTTTGTCATTGCCTCCAGGGAGTTGTATACTCAAAGCGATAAGAGCAATACTGCAGTAACAAAGTTCTACGAAGACTTTCGCAGTTGGATTGAAAAGCAGGATAAAGAAAAAAACTATCCTGCATTACCGGCTTCTTATGTTGCCAGAAGCCTTGAAGTTTTAACAGACCAATATGTATATGATGTCGGCAATCTGGATGCACGATATCAGATACAGTGTAGGTTTACTTATTATAAAGATTTTTAAAAAGGAGAGATGTAAATAATGGATATTACAAAGAGAAGTGACAAAGTTGCGTTTTACGGAGTGCCCGGTGCAGATGGTGAATACACATTTTACCGTATGAAGGGTTTCAGCACTCTTGAGACATCCAAAAACCCTAAGGAATATACCCGTCAGTATGTAGACGAGGAATTTGAGCAGACAGATGTTGTGGGATACAGCCCTTCAATTTCATTCACTCTTGACCAGATAAAGAATGACCCCGTGCATGAAGACATTGCATCCATCTTCAACAAAGAATCTGTTGGCGCAGATGCCGTAAGAAAGATAGTTGTTGTTGATGTGGCAAGTGATGATAAGTCTGCAATTTCAAGAGATTTTGCAGTTGTGCCCGATAACGAGGGTTCGGGTATGGATGCGTATGTATATTCCGGTACCTTAAAGGCTAAAGGCGAAAAGATTATGGGCACAGCGACATCAGATGATGAATGGCAGACCTGCACATTTAGCCTGGGGGAGAAGATATAGGTAATGGAAATGTGGAGATGCTTGACCCCGATAATTCGGGCGATGATGAACTAACCTGGAATGACCCGGGAGATGATACACCCACATATGATTTTTAAAATAGGGGCGGTTTAGTCCGCCTTTTGAATTTTTGAGGAGGAAATTATGTCTAAATTTGAGTTTAAAAAGAATTCTGTAACACTTGACCTTTGCGGCAATGTGTTTGAAGTGGCATTGACAAATGATGTGATTCTGGCTTGCGACAAATTGAAGAATGATGCTGCAGAGGTATTGCCGAAGTTAAAGCAGTCAAATACTGCAGCTGAAATAATAGAGGGCACTTACGACCTTTTGGTTAAAGGTATTGAAAACATTCTGGGCGAAGGCTCTGTTGGTAAGATTTTTGGTGAAAAGCCTATCACATTGCTTGACCTTACGGATATTATAATATTTATTCGCAGCGAAATCAGTACTGCTTTTCAGAAAAAGACACAGAGTTACAGGAGCAAAAAATGAGTTTATTAACAGAAGCAGAAATGCCTACCGCACTTGTGGTTGATGGTGAGAAATACGAAATATATAGCGATTTCAGGACATGGATAAAGCTTACTCTGGAATTTTTTCTAAAAGAAATAACTCCTTTGAGTATTTCAAAGGCTTTATGTTTGGTATATAAACAACTTCCACCAAACTCGGAAAAGGCAATATTCGCAATGTTTGAGTTTTATACTGCCATCAATCGAAAAACAAGGGAAAAGGGCAAACAGGATTCGCCCCCCAAGTTGATTTTTGATTTTAAGGCCGATGCTTCGTTAATTTATTCATCATTCTTTGAACAATATCATATTAACCTTATCAATGAAAACCTGCATTGGTGGGTGTTCAGAAGTTTGTTTGATAATTTATCGGCAGGTACGGCTTTTGGGAAAGCGTTACATTTCCGCAGTGTTGATACAAGCCAAATAAAAGACAAGGAACAGCGTAAATATTATTTAAAAATGAAACAGCTCTATGAACTGCCTGACAACCGCACAGAAGAAGAAAAGGAACGGGATTTTGCAGATACGATAAGTTCGATTTTTTAAAATCAAAATTTCGGGAAAAATACTTGACAATAGGTTAAACCTATGATATAATAAATATATCAGTTAAGGGTGACGCGGTTATCCCCTCAGAGAGGGGGAGTTATGGAACAGATAATTATTGTGTTTTACATAATATTACTCACTGTAATAGTTCTTAATAAAAAGAAATAACCGCACCTAAGCGGTACGGCATTCCTTCACATTCTAGATACTTGAGGGGTGACCAACCGTCCAAAGTGAGTCACCCTAACTGATATTATATTAACACATAAAAGGGGCAAAGTCAAGTGACAAGCGAAAAATATTCACATCAAAAGAAATATGATAAGAATAACACGGTTTTCGTTGGATTGAAATTAAATATTAAAACGGATGATGATATTTTAAAAGCACTTGAAGGGAAAGCCAAACAAACCGAAATTAAAAGACTTATTCGAATGGGCCTGGAAAGTGAAAAATAAATCTTTAGACGCTATGTTTCTGAATAGCGTTTTTGTTGTTGGAATTTGTTGTTGTAAAAAATGCTTTTGTGTGGTAGAATACAAATAACCATATAAGTTAATAATGTAGTCACAAGCGATGCGTTTTTATCTACTACTGGTAAAAACGCAAGGCTCTATTTTCATATATACTTGTGGTTGCAGTATATAACATGCGTGGTTGCAAAGTCAGGAGTATTGCGTTTTTTGAGTGCGGCTCTCTGGCGAGACCGCACGCTTTTTTTGCGAAATCGGCGGTAAACAAATAAAATTATACATAGGGGGGGAGATTATGATTTGCCCAAAATGTGGTAGCACAAATGTCAATGCCCAAGCGGTAGGAATTACAAAGACCAAGAAAAAGGGTTGCCTATACTGGCTTTTTATTGGTTGGTGGCTTGAGTTCATTCTGTGGTGTTTCCTTACAGTACCAATGATTTTTGCAAAACTGTTTGGCGGAAAAGGAAGAGTTACCACAAAGGTAAAAACACACGCAGTGTGTCAAAACTGTGGATACACTTGGAAAGCATAATAAGCGAAAAGGCACCTTTACTGAAGGTGTAAGATAAAAGTAGACGCAAAAAAGTGTCTACTTTTTTCGTATAATAAATTTGCGCACAGATTGTGTGCTTTTTTTATACCTATTTTTAGAAAGGAGTGATTTTTTGGCAGGAAGTTACGATGGAACTTTGAAATACGATACCTTAATTAATTCAACAGGCTTTAAAAAAGGCATTGAGGGGTTAAAAACCATTGCAAAGAGCAGTGTTGTAGCAATTGGTGCAGTTGGAGTTGTTGCTGCAGGTGCTTTTGCTACTGTATCAAAATCGGCTATCGCAAGCTATGCCGAGTATGAGCAGTTAGCCGGCGGTGTTGAAACGCTTTTTAAAGACAGTGCTAATACAGTGAAAAATTATGCCGACCAAGCGTATAAAACGGCAGGTCTTTCAGCTAATGAATATATGTCAACTGTTACAAGCTTTTCAGCATCTTTGCTGTCAAGCTTAGAAAATGATACCGCTAAATCAGCCGAATATGCAGACCAAGCAATTATTGATATGTCAGATAACGCCAATAAGATGGGCACTGATATGGAAGCAATACAAAATGCCTATCAGGGTTTTGCAAAGCAAAATTACACAATGCTTGATAACTTAAAATTAGGTTATGGCGGTACAAAAGAAGAAATGCAGAGACTCCTTGAAGATGCAGGTAAATTATCTGGAATTGAGTATGATATTTCCTCTTTTGCGGATATAACGCAGGCAATTCATGTCATTCAAACCGAAATGGGTATAACTGGGACAACCGCCAAAGAAGCTACCGCAACAATTCAGGGTAGTTTTGGAATGATGGCTGCATCCTGGAAAAATCTTCTAACAGGTGTTGCGGATGATACTCAAAACTTTGATGTATTATTAGAAAATTTCATTGACAGTATAGGCTCTGTTATGGAGAATTTATTACCAAGAGTAACGATAGTTGCAGAAGGTGCATTAAATCTTGTAGCAGGGTTATTACCTCAAATACCGGTATTATTTCAAGAGTTATTGCCCGTTGTTCTTGAATCAATACACTCAATAGCAGAGGGTATAATATCAGCATTGCCGGAACTACTGCAGACAATAGGCGATATTTTACCACAGGTAATTGACGGTATAATTGATTTATTACCAATGTTGCTTGACGCAGGGTTGCAAATTATACTTTCTTTGGCTCAGGGCATTGTTGACAGTTTACCACAGCTTATTCCCAAAGTGGTAGATATTATGCTTGAGATAGTAAAAACACTTCTCGACAACATAGACCAAATGGCAATGGCAGCAATAGATATAATCGTTGCACTTGCGGAAGGTCTGATAAACGCATTGCCAGAGCTATTAGAAGAACTGCCGACAATAATAACCAAAATAGTTATTGCTTTAACTGACCCATCAATGCTGGCTAAATTGATAGCAGCCTCTATTCAGTTAATGGCTGCACTTACAGAGGGACTAATAAAAAGCATACCGGCTATACTTGTCGGCGTTGCTAAAATTGTCCCGGCAATAATACAAGGTTTTGTAGATAGAATATCTAATTTTGTTCAAATCGGTAAGGATTTAATTGGGGGTTTATGGCGAGGTATACAGGACACCCGAGATTGGCTCGTAAATAATATTAAAAGTTGGTGCGGAACTGTTGTGGATGGCATAAAAGAGTTTTTTGGAATACATTCACCGTCTACCCTATTCCGTGACGAAATAGGCAAAATGATTGTTGCTGGTATGGGTGAGGGTATTACAGAAAATAAAGGCATTGTCACCGAGGCTTTATCTGATGTATACAATGATATGTCCCAAATTACTCCCGAAAGCATAGACGGCGAAGATGCTGTAAATCTTTTGTTGGAAACTTTTGGAAACATACCTGAAGAATATTATACACTCGGGCAAAATAGCGGTGAAAATTTTGTAAACGGCTTTATAGAAAAGCTTCCCAAATTGGTGGCATCCATTCGTTCTGCTTTGCAACAAAGTGCCGCATATATTTCAAGTGGAGTACAGACTGCAGGCTTTGTAACAGCTACGGCCGGAAATACATCTAATACCTACAATACCACATATACATTTAATTCGTCACAGGACACAACTACACAACAAATAAGAGCTGCGAAAAATGCGGCATCACTTGATAGATTAAGGGGGATTACGAAATGATATACATAGAAGATTTAAAGTCTGCATATAAGGCAAAGCGCATTATCGACCAGACTGAAAAACGCATTGAAAAATTAAAGGAAAGTAAAGAAAAAGCAACATCAGAGCAAAGAATTAAAAGCATTTCTGAAGAAATTGAAATGCTTGAGCTGAAGGTTGCAACAATGTATGGAAATATCCACGATACGGTACAGTTCATAGATGATTGTGATGATGTCATCATCAGCGAGGCAATGTACCATCGCTTCTTACTCGGCAAGGATTGGGATGGCGTAGCGTGTGCCATGGGTGGATATAATTCGTCTGCCGGTATTCGTATGATGGTAAGCAGATACCTGAAGAAAAAGGGAGTAACAAGGAGAGCAGGTGAAGAATAGTGGCATCTGTAAAAGAAAAAATGACAGCCATTGCGGATGAAATCCGAGATAAAACCGGGGGAACTGAGAAGCTGACCCTTGAAGGCATCAAGAATGGTATTCCCCAAGTGTATGAAAAAGGGGCAACTGATTTTGAAGAAGATTTACTAAAAAAAAGTTGGTGACAAAGGAGGAAAAATGAATATTTCAACAATAAAAGCATTCTGCTGCACGGCGGCAGGGATAATCGGGGGACTTATTGCAAAGCTGTTTGGGGGATGGACGGAGGATATGGTCACATTAATCATATGTATGGCAATCGATTTTGTTATGGGTCTTGTAGTTGCCGGAGTATTCCACAAAAGCAATAAATCTGATACCGGTGCAATAAGTAGCCGTGCCGGATGGAAAGGTTTATGTAAAAAGTGTTTTACTTTGCTCCTTGTTCTTGTGGCATATCGCCTTGATGTGACTTTGGGAGCGGATTACATAAAAACAACGGTAATAATCGGCTTTATTGCAAATGAGGCAATATCAATAATTGAAAATGCCGGGCTGATGGGAATTGGTTTCCCTGAAGTGCTAACAAAGGCTATTGAGATACTCAAAAATAAGGGCAAGGGTGAAGAATAATGGCAAGTGTTATAAATCAAACTCAATCCCCACAATTATACGATTACGAAAAGGTGTTTGGTAAAGTCACAAGGGAATTTGATAAACACTTCGAACTGCCGGAGTATACTGTATACAAACAAAAGAATGAGGATTGTGTCGGCTATTCTTTGGCTGTCGCAGGAGAAATATTATTTGGAAAAGCGATGTCACCGGGGTGGTCTTATGGTAAATTCCGTTCTCATAAGAAACCAGGCTTATATATGGAAGAAGCTTTAAAGTGTGCTTGCGACATAGGTATGGTTCCGCTATCGATGTTTGGTGAGTGTGCAGAGGTACCGGATATTATTGAAATGGTAGAGGCAAGACCCGAATTGCTGCTTGAGGCAGCCAAACACAAAATTGACGGATACTGTAAACTTAATTACGCAAGCAAGGAAAAAAGAGACAGATGTATAAAAGATGCTATTACCCGTTATAACGGCAAGGATAAGAAGGTTGCAGTACCATGCACATCAAACAAGTTCTTCTGGGAGAATCATGCAATAGTTCTCACCGGCTGGGATGATGATAACGATACTTGGATTTTCCAGAATTCTGAGGGACGCTCTTATGGAACAAACGGCAGAAAGGAAATGCCGAGAGAAAAGCTTGATTATGCGTACGCAGCATTTAAGGGTCCAATCATTCTGCCTTTTGAGGATGTGTCCGAGGACGATTACAGGTTTGAAGCTATTAAAAATATGTTTTTTGCAGGTATAGCAAAGGGTGTATCAGATACAAAATTTAATCCTAATGGCTTTATTACTCGCGGAGATATGATGGTTATAATGGACCGCGCGTTGTCAAATGTGTATAAGGTGATTGCTCAAAACCACAGAATTGAATACGAAGCGGAGGGGTAAGATGCCTGCAGTTAAGAAAAAAGCACCATCAAAAACAGAAAAGCGAATTGCTGAAGGGCGTAAAATAATGTGGGAAAATATGCACCGTCATACTATTAACCTTTACAGTGATGAGCTTGAAATAATTCAAAAAATTAGCCCCCATATATTGGAAGTGGCTTGTAATATTTATGCTCTTGGCTTTGCTAAAGGTATGGAGTATGCACAGAAAGAAATAACCCCAAAGAAGAAATAGAAAAAAAGCGAGGGAAAGTACTGACTCACAGTATCGACCTTCGCTTTTTTTATTTTATGCTTGAATTTAACTGTTGTATATGATATACTAACTATATAAAAAGAGTGGGTGCATTAATGCAAGTAGTCAAAAAGTAGTCAAATGCTTTGAAGTGCTTGATTATACGAGGAAATTATCAGGTTCAAATCCTGTCACCTCGACCAAAGTCCCCGTCCTTATGAACGGGGACTTTTTAATACATAAAAAAGGATGGTAATCTATATGGAATACAAGGTTTCAAGAACTGAAGTTATAAACCCGGATATCAATTCTTCAGAATGGGATAAGGCGGAAACCGGCATTATTGATAAGGAACGCTGGAGTGGTCTTTGCAAAGCTCCCAACACAACCTTTAAGGTTCTCAGAGGTCCGGAGGGGATAAGTGTGCTTATGCATACCGATGAAACACATCTTCGTGCAGAGCATATAGAGGAGAACGGTGAAATTTGCGAAGACAGCTGTATGGAGTTCTTCCTTAAACCTAGTCCGTGGGATTCAAGATACATAAACTTTGAGGTTAATCCCAAGGGCGTTATGCACATAGGACTCGGTAAAGACAGATTTGACCGTGTTCTCCAGTTTGAAGACAGAAAGACCTTTGATGTTGTGTCAATTGCAAACGAAGGTGACTGGACTCTTAAGTATTACATTCCCGACAGCTTCCTCAAAAAAGTATTTGATGGCGCAGAAGAGGCAGCAGGTGGCAACACTGCAACAGTTGCCCGTGCAAACTTCTACAAGTGCGGTGATTTGACCGACCATCCTCATCTTGCTGCGTGGTCAGAGGTTGAAGTGGCAGAAGGCGACTTTCATCTGTCAGACTTTTTCGGGACTCTAAGATTTGAATAAAAAATGTGTGACTTAAGTCACACATTTTTTGTTTTATACGATTTTCCCCTCGAAAATGGTTTTCTTTACATTAAATTTATCATCAACAATAATTACATTTGCGGTATTACCTTTTTTAATTCTTCCAAGCTTTGAAAAGCCTACGGCTTTTGCGGGATTTGCGGAAGCATAACGGAATGCGTCACAGATGGAACATCCGGTGTGCATCATCATATTGCGACACGAAACATCAAGGGTAAGCTGTGTTCCTGCAATATCACCGTGAAAATCAAATATCAGGTCGTGTGCATCCTCGCAACCGGGAATGGGCGGACCTCCGGGGAGATCTGCGTCGGCAATGAGGATTATTCTCTCCTTGCCCTTAATCTGGGATATAAGTCTAAGATTGTAGGGATGAACGTGAACACCGATGGAGTCGCATATAAGCTCTGCATAAATATCGTTGTTATAGTTAACTGTTTCGTCAACACATGCTCCGCGACATTCGGGAAAGGTCTCAAGTGTTCCGGTTGCGTTTGTATGGTGAGTACCAAGCTTAAGTCCGTAGGGGATAAGCTCTTCGGTCATTTCGGGTTCTGCCTCACTGTGACCTACTGCAAAAACAGTGGAGGGGTTTACGCTTTTTGCATACTTCACAAATTCAAGAATGTTTTCACGCTCGGGTGCAACTGCCCATACCTTTGCACGGTCACCTGCCATATCAACGATGGGGGCAAATTCTTCTTTTTTTATGTCGCCACGCCACGGATTGTTCTGCTTGTTTGAGCCGTAGTTGGGATTGAGATACGGACCTTCCATATAATATCCGGCAAAGTTGCGGAATTCGCCGGCATCAACTGCAGCATCAATCCGCCTCATTGCATCAAGGTACTCTTCGGTATTCATTTTAAAGTAAAGAGCTGGCATAACCGAGGTAACGCCGTGCAAAAACAGCCATTCTTCACATTTTTTTGCATTTTCTCTGAAACGATATTGTCCGGCTGCGTGGGTATGTATTTCAATAAGGCCGGGGCCGACATAATTGCCCTCGGCATCAATAATTTCTGCATCGGCAGGAATATCAAGTTTTTTGCCAAAATCAACTATTTCGCCATTATCAATAAGAAGTGTTGCATCAGGGATGTAGTGGTCAAGCATAACAAGTGTAGTATTTTTGATAGCAAGCATCGCAAAAATCTCCTTTAAAATAATGTTTTTTTCAGCATATCACAACTGCTTATTTAAAGTCAACATATTTTGTGGAATTATGCAAAAACTTCATTAAAAAATTTTTATAATAATATTGAAGAGAAGTTAAATATATGGTATAATGTGAACGTTAAAGTATGAAAGGAGGGAATATTGTGGATATTGTTTGGCTGACAGCACTTGGAGTTGGCGGTGCGACTGTGTTTGGGGCACTTGCGGGATTTGCTTTTAAAAAGCTTTCACATACCTTCAGCGATATTATTCTTTCCTTTGCGGCAGGTGTTATGATGTGTGCCGCTGTATTTGGTCTTATCATGCCGTCAATTGACTATGACAACAGTTTTTCGGTGTTTATAACTATTTTTGGAATATTTTGTGGTGCAATGGTGCTGAATATGCTTGATAAGATTGTTCCTCATCTGCACAGATTGTCAGGCGTGGATATTGAGGGACATACCGAAAAAAACGAAAAACTGAGCAAGGTGTTGCTTTTTGTTATGGCAATTGCAATTCATAATCTGCCCGAAGGCATTGCGGCAGGTGTGGGCTTTGGAACAGGCAATACCGCTGAGGCTCTGACTATCGCAGGCGGTATAGCTCTACAGAATATTCCTGAGGGCATGGTGATTATCGCACCAATGCTTGCGGCAGGAATGAGCAGAAAACGAACTTTGGTCATTGCGGGTCTTACAGGAGTGGTTGAGGTAATCGGTACATTTTTAGGCTATTTTGCGGTTAGTATTTCTACGGCAGTTTTGCCGTTTGCACTTGCGTTTGCCGGCGGAACGATGCTTTATGTAGTGAGTGACGAAATGATTCCGGAAACTCACGGCCACGGCGGAGAGCGTGGGGCAACATATGCGCTGCTCGCAGGTTTTTGTCTTATGCTTTTAATGGATTTTTATATAGGTTAAAAGGAATAATATGATTTGAAAGGAGGAGAAAATTAATGAAGTATGTTTGCGATGTATGCGGTTATGTATACGACGAAGCAATTGGTGATCCTGATAACGGAATTGCTCCCGGCACAAAGTGGGAGGATGTTCCCGAAGATTGGGTATGTCCACTTTGCGGCGTTGGTAAGGACCAGTTTTCAGAAGAGTAATTAAAACGGAGCAGGGAGCAAAATCCCTGCTCTGCTTTAAGAATGGAGGTAAAAAATGAAAATTACTGATGAAATATTGTATATAGGAGTAAATGACCATAGCATTGACTTGTTCGAGGGTCAATATGTGGTTGAAAATGGCATGGCCTATAATTCATATATAATTTGTGACAAAAGTACGGCCGTTCTTGATACGGTAGATAAAAAATTTGGAGACGAATGGCTTGAAAATATAGAAAAAATTCTTGGTAAAAGCTCGCCGGACTATTTGGTTGTTCATCATATGGAGCCTGACCATTCGGCAAATATAGACCGGTTTATGAAAAAGTACAGCTCAGCAAAAATAGTTGCGAGCAGTAAAGCTTTTGTTATGATGAAGCAATTCTTTGGAACTGATTATGCGGAAAGACAGGTTATAGTTTCTGACGGAGATGTATTAAATCTTGGTTCACATGAACTGACATTTATTACAGCACCGATGGTTCATTGGCCCGAGGTGATTTTAAGTTATGAAAAATCAACTAAAACACTATTCTCAGCCGATGCATTCGGTAAGTTTGGTGCCTTGGATGTTGACGAGGAATGGGACTGCGAAGCCCGTCGTTATTATATTGGTATAGTGGGTAAGTACGGCGCACAGGTACAAAGCTTACTTAAAAAGGCACAAGGTCTTGAAATCGGCAGAATTTGTCCTTTACACGGACCTGTACTTACAGAAAATCTTGAGCATTATGTAGAATTATATGATATATGGTCTTCATACCGTCCTGAAACTAAAGGTGTAATGATTGCATATACCTCCGTATATGGCAATACCGAACATGCGGTAAAGCTTTTGGAGGAAGAACTCAAAAACCTTGGTTGTGAAAAGATTGCATTATCTGACCTTGCAAGATGTGATATGGCGGAAGCGGTAGAGGACGCATTTCGCTATGACAGGATTGTTCTTGCAACTACAACCTACAATGCGGATGTATTCCCGTTTATGAAAGAGTTCATAAATCATTTGACTGAACGCAACTTTCAGAATCGCACGGTAGGAATAATAGAAAATGGTTCTTGGGCGCCTATGGCTGAAAAGACCATTAAAGCAATGCTTGAAAAATCAAAAAATATAACTTATACCGAGTCAGGAGTTCATATTAAATCGGCAGTATCAGCTGAAAATCGGACAGAAATTTCAAATCTTGCAAAAGAACTGTGCAAGTAGATCTAAAAGAGAAAAAATTATTACAACAGTAATGACATACGAATTTGTTTAAACAAGATAAAGAGGGTAAGTTTATGAATGACAAAAAGACACTTATGGCAACACTTGCGGCGCTTTTGGCGCAGGTGATATTCGGACTCAGTTTTATGTTTACAAAGCTTGCCCTTGATTTTGCTTCGCCGCTAACGGTCATTGCGGACAGATACATAGTTGCGTTTTTGGGGTTGACGGCGGTAATGCTTATTTCACGAAAAACGGTAAGGTTGGGGAAAAATCTTTGGAAGCTTGTTATGATGTCACTTTTTCAGCCGGTTTTGTATTTTATTTTTGAAAGCTACGGAATCAGTATGACTACAAGTGCGTTTTCGTCCATAATGATTTCCCTTATACCGGTTGTTTCTATGCTTTCGGGTATATTTGTGCTGAAAGAAGTACCATCACCGATGCAGTATGTGTTTATGTCCCTTTCTGTTTTTGGCGTTATTGTTATGGCGCTTGCCGGAAAGTCGGACGGAACGGTAACAACACTTGGGATGATTTTGTTGTTTGGGGCGGTTATTTCCTCGGTAATATTTAATATTTCTAGCAGAAAAATATCAAAGGAGTTCACTGCCTTTGAGCGTACATATGCTATGACGGTTATAGGACTGGTTGTGTTTTTGTCAATATCATTTGTCGAGAATATAGGAAACCCGACTGCTGTAGTTTCGTCTTTTATGTCGTCTCGTTTTTGCGGTGCGATAGTATATCTTGGATTGATGTCATCGGTTGCTGCATTTTTGCTTCTGAATTATGCCAATACTCATCTGCCTGTTGCGAAAACAACTGTATTTTCAAATATCACAACGGTTGTTTCGGTTGTTGCGGGCGTTGTGTTTTTGAACGAAAAATTTTCCGTTTCAACGGTTATATCTACCATAATGATTGTTGTCGGTGTGTGCGGTGTGCAGCTTCTTGCTACCAAAAGCCGGGTATAGGAGAAATATATGATGAAAAAAATGTCGTTTATTTATATAGTTTTGGCAAGTGTTCTTTGGGGAACTTCGGGGATTTTTGTACATTATCTCGCCCCGTTCGGATTTACTTCGCTCCAGATGACCTGTATCAGAAGTGTGGTTGCATTTTTGTCAATGTTTTTATACATGCTTATATTTAACAGAAATTTGTTTCGGGCAAGTGTCAAAGAAACTATTCTGTTTTCGCTTGGCGGCGTTTCGTTCTTTGGCACAGCAAGCTGTTATTTTTATTCGATGCAAGCAACTTCAATATCGACAGCTGTTGTTCTTATGTATACAGCACCCATTTTTGTAATGATTTATTCGGTTTTATTCTTAGGCGAAAAGCTCACTAAAATCAAGACTGTTTCGGTAGCGCTGATGATAGTGGGATGCGCTTTGGTTTCCGGAGTTATTGGCGGTCTTAAGTTCAATGTTGTAGGTATCCTGTTTGGCTTTCTTTCAGGGATTTTATATAGTGCATATAATATTATCACAAAGATTAATATGCAAAATAAAAGCAATCCAATTTCGGCGAATTTTTATGGATTTTTGGCGGCATCAATTGTGTCGCTTTTGGTGTGTAATCCGAGTGTAATGCCTGAACTTGCTATGCAAAAACCGATATTTATACTACCTGTTATGCTGGGGTTGGGGCTTTTTACCTGTATATTTCCGTATTTTCTGTATACACTTGCTCTCAGGGTTATTCCGGCAGGAACAGCCTCATCACTTGGAATAATTGAGCCGATGTCCGCAACTATATTCAGTATTTTGCTCTTTGGTGAAAAACTAAGCGCTTTTTCAGCTGTTGGAATGTTATTGATTTTAGTTGCAGTTTATCTCCTGAGCAAAAACGAGGAGTAAAAAAGTCTTAAAAAAATTCAAAAAACTCTTGCAAATTGTGGAACAATGTGTTATTATATATGAGTTGTATGCGGTCATGGCGGAATTGGCAGACGCGCATGGTTCAGGTCCATGTGCTCGCAAGGGCATGGAGGTTCAAGTCCTCTTGGCCGCACCAAACTTACAGGCAATCGGACGGTGGGTTCGGTTGCTTGTTTGCTTTAAAAACGAATAAGTACGAAAGAAGGTCCTAATTTTGGCAAAGAAACAGTTTAAGGCAGAGTCGAAACGACTTCTTGACCTTATGATTAATTCAATCTACACACACAAGGAGATTTTTCTCCGTGAAATTATCTCAAATGCAAGTGATGCGCTGGATAAGCTTTGCTATCTGTCACTTACTGATGATTCTGTAGGTATGAGCCGCAGCGAATTTTGCATTACGGTAAAAACCGATAAGGAAAAACGCATAATTACCGTTTCGGATAACGGTATTGGTATGAATAAAGAGGATATGGAAAAGAACCTCGGCGTGATTGCCAACAGTGGCTCGTTTAAGTTTAAAAATGACCTTAGCGACGAGAATAAGAAAGAAAACGACATTGACATAATCGGTCAGTTCGGCGTAGGTTTTTACTCCGCATTTATGGTTAGTGATAAAGTAGAGGTTATTTCAAAAGCCTTTGGCGAGGCTACTGCCAATAAGTGGGAATCCTCTGGTGCTGACGGCTATACAATAACAGATGCTGAAAAGGATAGTGTGGGAACAGATATAATAATGTATATCAAAGAGGATGCTGATGGCGAAAATTACAGCGAATTTCTCGAAGACTACAGACTCCGTGCACTTATCAAAAAGTATTCTGATTATATCAGATACCCCATCAAAATGGATATTGAAAAGACACGCAGTGTTAAAACGGATGAAGTAGACGAACAGGGCAACAAAAAGACCAAGACCGAAACCTATATCGAGATTGAAACTGTTAATAGTATGATTCCTATCTGGCAGAGGAATAAGGCTGAGGTCTCGGACGATGAGTGTAAAGCGTTTTACAAGGAACACTTCTTTGATGTGGAAGACCCTGCCAGGGTTATCCGTGTAAACGCCGAGGGTGCGGTTGAGTATAAGGCAATGCTTTTTGTTCCGCAGAAAGCACCATATGGATACTTCACTAAGGATTTTGAAAAGGGACTTCAGCTTTATACAAGCGGAGTGCTTATTATGGATAAGTGCGGGGATTTAATCCCCGAACACTTTAGGTTTGTAAAGGGTGTTGTTGATTCGCAGAATTTGTCGCTTAATATCTCCCGTGAAATTCTTCAACACGATAAACAGCTTAAAGTGATTGCAACCAATCTTGAAAAGAAAATAAAGGCGGAACTTAAAAAAATGATGTCAGATGACCGCGAAATGTACGAAAAGTTCTGGCAGGCATTTGGCGTTCAGCTTAAGTATGGAGTTGTGAATGATTTCGGTATGCATAGGGACTTGCTTTCCGACCTGTTGCTTTTCCATTCATCAACCGAGCAGAAGCTTGTATCTCTTGCAGAGTATATTTCCCGTATGCCTGAAGAACAGAAGTTTGTTTATTATGCAAGCGGTGATTCGGTTGTAAAAATTGACCAGCTTCCCCAAACCGAGCAGGTAAAAGATAAGGGATACGAAATACTTTATCTTACCGACAGCGTTGACGAATTTGTTATGCAGATACTAAATGGCTATCAGGATAAGCAGTTTAAATCTGTTAACGATAATGATTTGGGACTCGAAACAGATGACGTGAAAAAGGAAATAGAAAAATCAGCCGAGGAAAATAAGGAACTTCTTGAGTTTGTTAAGGAAGCACTTTCGGGCGAGGTTGAAAGTGTAAAGCTTTCCAACAAGCTGAAAAGTCACCCTGTTTGTCTTACAACGGAAGGCCCTGTAACGCTGGAAATGGAAAAGTACTTTAAGTCAATCCACGGTGGGGAGAACATGCAGGCTAAGGCTCAAAAAGTGCTTGAAATTAATCCGAACCACAAGGTTTTAGAATCACTTAAGACTGCCTTTGAAAAAGATAAGGAAAAGGCAAAAAAATACGCTAAAATCCTTTATGCTCAAAGCTTACTTATTGCCGGGCTAGACATTGAAAACCCTGCAGAATACGCAGATTTAGTTTGTGAATTGATGTAAATAAAAAAGTCCTCTGCTGTAGCAGAGGACTTTTTTATTGCTAATATTATTAAGCAACAACTTCTTCAAATTCTTTTGTTATTTCTTCAGAGGGCTTCTTAGTAAGAAGTGAAACAACAACAATTACAATAGAAGAAATGATAAATGCAGGGAGAAGTTCGTAGATTGCAAATGCACCGCCGAGCTTTGCAATAACAAGCTTCCAAACAAATACCATTATACCGCCGGAAAGCATACCGCAGATAGCACCTGCGTAGGTTGTTCTCTTCCAGAATAGTGAGAACAGCATAAGCGGACCGAATGTCGCACCGAAGCCTGCCCACGCAAATGAGGTAATACCAAAGATTGTGCTGTTTGCATCCCAGGCGATTGCCATAGCAACTATTGTGATTGCGGTCATTGCAATTCTTGATACCCACATAATTTCTTTATCACTTGCGTTCTTTTTAAAGATACCGTGATAAATGTTTTCTGCCAGAGCGGATGTTGAAATCAGGAGGTATGAGTCAGAAGAACTGATTGATGCAGCAAGGATACCGGCACAAGCAAATCCGGCAAGGATAGGCGGCAAATATGTGGTCGACATATCAATAAAGATGTTTTCAGCCGCAGCGTTTGAAGTGTAATTGATACCAACAACGCTTCTGCCGACAATACCAATAAGAACAGCCGCTGACATTGCGATAAACAGCCAGATGCAAGCTACACGGCGTGAACGCTTAAGTTCTTTTGCGTCGCGAATACCCATAAATCTGAGAAGTACCTGTGGCATACCGAAATAACCAAAGCCCCAGGCAAGGCACGAACAGATTGAAAGGAATGAATATGATTTACCTGCGCCAAAGGTGTTTGCAACTTCTGTTGAAGGACTTGCGGTTGAGAAGAACGATAAATATCCGTCAATGTTCTTTGCATTTTCAATAACCTGTGCCCATCCGCCGGCGTTAATAATTGCAAGAACAAAAATAACAACAAGTGCAATAACCATAACGATTGCCTGCATAAAGTCGGAAGCACTTTCAGCAAGAAAACCGCCGAGGAAAGTGTAAAGCAGAACAAATACAGCTGCTGCAATCATCATTCCGTGGTATGAATTTTCCATTCCAAAAAGATTCATAAACAGCTTTCCGCAAGCAGCCAGGCACTGACCTGCATAAACAGTAAAGAAGATGATAATAAAGAGTGATGAAATAATGAGAATTATATTACTCTTTTCGTGGAAACGCTTTGAGAAGAAGCCGGGAATGGTAATAGCATCAACTTTAACGCTGTAATTGCGGAGCCGCTTTGAAACGATAAGCCAGTTGAAGTATGTACCTACAAAAAGACCGATTGCTGTCCAGCCTGCATCAGCAAGACCAGTCCAGTAAGCAAGACCGGGAAGACCCATAAGAAGCCAACCGGACATATCCGAAGCTTCTGCACTGAATGCCGCAACCCACGGACCCAATGAACGACCGCCAAGGAAGTAACTCTCAGCATTTTTGTTTGAACGCTTTGCAAAGAAAATACCAATGCCAACAACTGCAGCCATGTATATTATCATTGCGATAAGGTGTTGAATATTTGCACCTGACATAAAAACACATCCTTTATATTTTTTTATTCCAAACTGTTTACCATTTTACCGAAATTAAACATAAAAGTCAACCTTAAGATTAAGAAAAACTGTGATTATACTTGACTTTTTGCAAATATTGGAATATTATATAAGAAAAACTGATATAAATCTTGGGTGATAAGCTGTGAAAATAAAAAAGTATGAAGTTTTTATCAAGGCTTGTGAATGTAAATCTATATCCGAAACTGCCAAATATTTTGGTAACAGCCAATCGGGTGTTACTCAGCTTCTTGGCTCTTTGGAGCAGGAGTTTGGGTTTAAACTGCTTGTCCGTAATAAAAGCGGTGTGAGACTTACCGATGAGGGTAGGCTTATTTACAATGCTGTCAAAAAGGTTGTGGAGGATAATGCGAGAGTAAAGGAACTTGCGGCACAGATTAATGCCTATGGCGAGAATACCGTCAGAATAGGTGCATTCAAAAGTATTGCTGTTAACTGGCTACCCTCTATAATGAAGGAGTTCAGCAAAAGCTATCCTGCGGTTAATTTTGTAATTTTCGACGGGTATTATTCCGAAATTGAGGAAAAACTTCGCACCGGTGAAATTGATGCGGGCTTTGTTTCGATGCCGTTTGACGAGGGATGTCCCTGTATTGAGCTTATTCGTGATGAGCTTTTGGCAGTTCTTCCTCAAAATCATTGGTTAGTATCAGAAAAGAGTATATCGGCAAAGCTGTTTTCGGATGAACCGGTAGTCAGCCTCATTGACAGTACCGACAGGGATGCAAGACTTTATCTTGAGTCCAACGGGGTAAAGCCTAATACCAAATATAAAACAGCCGATGACTATGCGATGCTTTCAATGGTTGAAAATGAACTTGGTATTTGCATTACCCATCAGCTTGTGATGAAAAATGACAATCATAAGGTTATAACAAAAAAGCTATATCCGGAGGCGTTTCGCAGAATAGGGCTTGCAATACCTGAAAAAAACGGTGAAAAGCGTATTGTTCGTGAATTTGCAAAGTTTGTGGAAGAATGGTGCAAAAAAATGGTGGAACGTGGTGATATAATATGAAAAAATACAATGTAACTGGTATGAGCTGTGCTGCCTGCAGTGCTCGGGTAGAAAAGGCGGTTTCGGCAGTAGACGGAGTGGAAAGCTGTGCGGTAAATCTTTTGACGAACTCAATGAATGTCGAGGGAAGTGCAAGTGATACAGCGATTATTGAAGCTGTGGTTGCCGCAGGCTATGGAGCGGAAAATGCAGAGACAAAGCAAACAGAAGCTTCAACCTCTGAACGGGAGAATGTTGCTGAAAAAGAGATAAAAGCGTTAAAGGTAAGACTTTTTTCGTCTTTAGGCTTTCTCGTAGTGCTTATGTATGTTTCAATGGGACATACAATGTGGGGGTGGCGGCTTCCTGCGTTTTTTAACGAGAATTACATTGCTATGGGAATAGTGCAACTGCTCTTGTCTGCGATTGTTATGGTAATTAACCAAAAGTTTTTTGTCAGCGGCTTCAAAGCGCTTGTTAAAAAAGCGCCCAATATGGATTCTCTTGTTGTGCTTGGATCGGGAGCGGCGTTTGTTTACAGCGTTTATGCTCTGTTTCTAATGACAGCAGATATAGAACACGCACATCATTATATGCATGAATTATACTTTGAGTCGGCAGCGATGATACTTTCATTGATTACGGTGGGGAAGCTTCTTGAAGCCCGTTCAAAAGGCAAAACAGCTGATGCTATAAGAACACTTATGGACCTTGTACCCAAAATGGCAACGGTTATCCGTGACGGGAAAGAAGTTGTAATTCCGGCAAAGGACCTTGCACCGGACGATATATTTATTGTCAGACCGGGCGAGAGTATACCGGCAGACGGAATCGTGATTGAGGGCACAACTTCTGTTGACGAATCTGCATTGACCGGAGAGAGTATGCCGGTTGATAAAAAGTCGGGTGACAAGGTTACAGGTGCAACAGTTAACCGACTTGGCTTTATAAAATGCAAAACTACCAGAGCGGCAGAAGACACAACTCTTGCACAGATTATAAGGCTTGTTAGCGATACTGCGGCATCAAAAGCTCCTGTTTCCAAGGCGGCTGACAAGGTTTCGGGTGTGTTTGTTCCGGTAGTTATCTCTATTGCGATAATTACAGTTTTAATATGGCTTTTTACGGGTCAAACAATAGGCTATGCTGTAGCACGAGGAATTTCGGTTCTTGTTATTAGTTGTCCATGTGCTCTTGGTCTTGCAACTCCGGTTGCTATTATGGTGGGTAGCGGAGTTGGTGCAAAAAACGGAATTCTTTTCAAAAATGCATTGGCATTGGAGGAGCTTGGAAAGGTAAAGATTGTTGCCCTTGATAAGACCGGGACGATAACTAAAGGTCAGCCTAAGGTAACGGATATAATTCCCGCATCGAAAGTGAATGAGGGGGAGCTTCTCAAAATAGCTGCTTCTGTTGAGTTGAAAAGCGAGCATCCACTTGCTAAGGCTATAACGGAATATGTAGCGGAAAAAGAAATTTTGGCATTTGAAGTTGATGAATTTGACGTTCTTCCGGGCAATGGTGTTAAAGCGAGATATAAAGAAAAGCTCCTGCTTGCAGGAAGTCTTGAATTCATTAATAGCAATGTGGTTGTTTCGGAGAAAGTTGAGAAATCAGCACAAGACCTTGCGTCTCAAGGGAAAACCCCGCTTTTGTTTTGTGCAGACAACAAGCTTTTGGGCGTTATTGCAGTAGCAGATACAATTAAAGAGGATAGTGCCGAGGCAATTGCAGAACTGAAAAAACTGGGTATCAAGCCTGTTATGATAACGGGTGATAATGAACGGACAGCAAAAGCGATAGCTAATCAGGCCGGAATTGACGAGGTAATTGCTGGTGTGATGCCCGAGGGTAAAAGTGATGCGGTTAGAGCTCTTATAAATAGAGGAAAAGTGGCAATGGTAGGTGACGGAATAAACGATGCACCAAGCTTAGTTGCGGCAAATGTTGGTGTAGCAATAGGTGCGGGCAGTGATGTTGCAATTGATGCGGCAGATGTGGTACTTATGAAAAACAGTATTCGTGATGTGGCAGCGGCAATACGACTCAGCCGTGCGACACTTAAGAATATATACGAAAACTTGTTTTGGGCATTTATTTACAACACAATAGGGATCCCCCTTGCGGCGGGAGTGTTTATATCGGTTCTTGGCTGGCAACTTAATCCTATGTTTGGGGCTTTCGCAATGAGTCTTTCCAGCTTTTCGGTTGTATCAAATGCACTAAGGCTTAATTTTGTAAAAATATATGCTAAAAATTCTACTGCAAAAAATAAATTAGAGGTGAAATTGATGACAAAAACACTTAAAATCGATGGTATGATGTGTCCCCACTGCGAGGCAAATGTCAAATCAACTCTTGAAGGGCTTGAAGGCGTTGCTACGGCGGAGGTAAGCCACAAAACCGGCACGGCAGTTGTAACGCTTGATAGCGGCGTTGAAAACAGTATCATTAAGGGTGCTGTCGAAGAAAAAGGGTACACAGTGATTTCGGTTGAATAAATGTGTAAACAAAAAATGACAGGACGATTATGTTCTGTCTTTTTTTGTGCAAAAATTTCTCAAAATTACACCCTCAAACCCTTGACACAAAGCGGAAATTCCTTTATACTTAATATAATAATGCATAATTATACTTATATGCTGGCGTAAAGCGTGAAAAAACGGTTGAATGTAAGTATTTTTACTGATATAAAAATTTGAAGGGAATGGGAAATTTGGCTAAAGACGAAAAAAAATTAGTAGAAGAAATAACCTCTATGAGTGAGGATTTTGCACAATGGTATACAGATATTGTTAAAAAAGCAAAGCTTGTTGATTATTCAGGCATACGCGGTTGTATGGTGATTCAGCCTTACGGCTATGCAATATGGGAGAATATCCAGAAAGAACTTGACCGTCGCTTTAAGGAAACAGGCCACGAAAATGTGTATATGCCTATGTTTATCCCCGAAAGTCTTCTGCAGAGAGAAAAAGACCATGTTGAGGGCTTTGCTCCCGAGGTTGCGTGGGTAACTCACGGCGGCAACGAAAAGCTTGAGGAAAGACTCTGTGTAAGACCTACCTCAGAAACACTTTTCTGCGACCATTATGCAAATATTATTCATTCATACAGAGATTTACCCAAGCTCTACAACCAGTGGTGTAATGTAGTGAGATGGGAAAAAACAACAAGACCTTTCCTCAGAACAATGGAATTTTTGTGGCAGGAAGGGCATACTGCACACGCAACAGCCGAGGAAGCAGAGGCAGAAACACTTCGCATGCTCAATGTTTACGCAGATTTTTGTGAAAAGGAGCTTGCAATCCCCGTTGTAAAAGGCAGAAAAACAGATAAAGAAAAATTTGCAGGCGCAAAAGCAACATATACTATCGAAAGTCTTATGCACGACGGCAAAGCACTTCAGTCCGGTACAAGCCACAACTTTGGTGATGGCTTTGCGCAGGCTTTTGGTATTCAGTATACTGGAGAAGATAATGAACTCCATTATGTTCACCAGACCTCCTGGGGTATGACAACCCGTCTTATTGGTGCAATTATTATGGTTCACGGCGATGATGCAGGACTTAAGCTTCCGCCGCATGTAGCACCTATACAGACAGTAATTGTTCCTATTGCTCAGCATAAGCCGGGCGTTTTAGAAAAGGCGACGGAACTTCAGGAAAGACTTGGCAAAAAGTTCAGAGTTAAGCTTGATGCAAGTGACAAGTCACCAGGCTGGAAGTTCAGCGAATACGAAATGAAAGGTGTTCCGCTCAGACTTGAAATCGGTCCTAAGGATATTGAAAATAACCAGGCAGTGCTTGTAAGCCGTACAACAAGAGAAAAATTCTTTGTTTCTCTCGATAATCTTGAAGAAGAAATTGAAAAGCACCTTGAGCAGATTCAGCAGGAAATGCTGGATGCAGCACTCCGGAATCGTGAGGAAAAAACCTCTGTTGCAGTGACCTATGATGAATTTAAGGATATTGTCGAAAATAAGGGCGGTTTCGTAAAGGCAATGTGGTGCGGTGATGTTGAATGTGAAAATAAGATTAAGGAAGACACATCTGCAACATCACGCTGTATGCCGTTCGAGCAGGAGGAGCTTTCCCAAAGTTGCGTATGCTGTGGAAGACCTGCAAAGAAAATGGTATACTGGGGTAAGGCTTATTAATAAATTTTCTGTAAATTCGGTAAAATAGTTTTAAGGAGGAAAACAGAGTGTTTGACGGCTTCTATGAATCGTTGATTAATCAGTTGGCACTTTTAAAATTCACAGATTTTGTTGATATTTTTATTGTGACATTCATTATTTATAAAGTTCTCAAGTTCATACGCGATACCCGTACAGTTCAGCTTCTTAAGGGCGTTATTGTGCTTGTTGTTGTTATGCAGGTGAGCCAGTTTGTCAAGCTGCATACGGTTCACTACCTGCTCAGCAATGCTATGCAGCTTGGTCTTATTGCAATTCTTATTGTGTTTCAGCCGGAGCTCAGGCGTGCTTTGGAGCAGCTTGGTCAGACAACTCTTGGTCAGTGGTTTAATTTTGACGAGCGTGGTGCAGCAGATGATGCACAAAAGCAAAGAGTTATCAAGGAAGTTAAGGATAGCTGCGTTAGTATGTCTAAAAGCCATATCGGTGCTTTGATTGTTATGGAGCGTGAGACTAAAATTGGTGATATTGTAGGGACAGGTATTACAATAAACGCCGATGTGTCAGCTGAACTTCTAACCAATATTTTTGTTCCCAAAACACCTCTTCACGATGGTGCGGTGATTATCCGGAACAACAAAATTGAGGCAGCAAGCTGTTTTCTGCCGCTTTCCCAGAATCCTAATGTAAGCAAGGAGCTTGGGACAAGACACCGTGCAGGGCTTGGTATGTCCGAGGAATCAGATGCTGTTGTGGTTATTGTTTCAGAGGAAACAGGTGGTATTTCCATTGCCTGCGGCGGTGAACTTAATATGAATCTTTCTCCTGAGACGCTTGAAAAAAGACTTGCCAAGCTGTTTGAACTGGATAAAAAAGAAACAAAATCTAAAAAGAACATATTTGGCAGAAAGGAGAAGAACAACAAGTGAAAGGTTTTTTTGAAAAAGACTCGTTTTTAAAAGTAGTATCCTTTATTATAGCTGTACTTCTCTGGTTTTATATAATTGCAGTGGTTGACCCGTCGGTGGATATTACAAGACGCGATATTCCTGTAAGATTTACAAATGTTAAGCTTCTTGAGGAACAAGGTCTTTGCCTCATTACCGAGGACGAAGTGACGGTAGAACTCAAAATCCGGGGCAGCCGACAAAAAATAGCCAATATTGAAGCTAAGAATATCTATGCAACAGCAGATTTGTCCAATATAACAAAAACCGGAAGAGCCTCAATTCCGATTGCGATTTCAATTCCGTATGAATATGATGAAATTGTCAACAAAAAGCCTCATAACGCTGAGGTATATATAGACAGAATTGTTACAGAAACAAAAGATGTAAAGGTAATTACAGCAGGAAGTGTGTCAAACGGATATATTGCCGGTGAGGCTGCTTCTGAAGTAAAGAAGGTTACACTCAAGGGCGCAAAGACAATGATTGACCGTATAGGCAGCGTGGGTGCAGAAATTGACTTTGACGGCAGAACCGCAGATATAAATGACAGCGTGGAGCTGTTCTTCCTTGATTCTGCAGGAAAGCGTATAAACAAGTCAAATATTGTATATAGCCTTGTTGAAATGAATGTAAAAAAGGTTCAGGTTGCGTGTCCTGTATACAAGCTTAAATCTGTTCCGGTTACAATAGATGCATCTTTAGAAGGCTATAAAACTTCTGTTCAACCGTCAAACATTACGATATATGGAGAGAATGAGGTTCTTGAAAGCATCACCGAAATTCGAACAGAAAGGATTAGTCTTGACCGGATTGAAGAAGAACAAACCGGGGTAAAGCTTGTTTTTCCGGAGGGTGCTAAGTCCCGTGACGGAATATCCGAGGTTTCTGTAAGGGCTGAAAAGAAAGACTGAAAGGCAGGCCATATTACTTGAAAAGAATACTTATCAGTGACATAAAAGTGCCGGTTACACACAGTATACGAGAGGTTTTTGATAAGGCTGAAAAAATAGCCAGCGGTCGTAAATTGTGTGTATCTAATCCGGTTATTTATAAAAAGTCACTTGATGCACGAAAGAAGAACGAGATACATTATGTATATTCCGTTGCTTTTGATGTGAAAAATATTGATGAAGCTTCGCAGGATTCACAAATAAGGGTTTTTGACGAACCTGAATATTTTGATGTATTTACGCATCGAAAAGCCGAAAACAGACGGAAAACGGCAGTGGTTGTAGGGAGCGGACCTTGTGGCTTATTTGCCGCATATATTCTGGCAGGCTGCGGCGTGAGAACGGTTATGATTGAGCGTGGCAGTGATGTGGATACACGGCAAAGCAAGGTGCAAAAATTCTGGACAACAGGTGTACTTGACCCTAATACCAATATTCAGTTCGGTGAGGGTGGTGCAGGCACTTTTTCTGATGGAAAACTTAATACCAGAATAGGCAGTCCACTTCAAGGTTTTGTTCTTAAAACCTTTGCCGAGTGCGGAGCACCAGAGGAAATTATGTATCAGGCAAAACCGCATATAGGAACTGACCTTTTGCGGGACTGCGTAAAGAATCTTCGTGAAAAGATAAAGAATTTAGGTGGCGAGGTACTCTTTGATACCTGTCTCACAGATATAAAAATAAAAGATGGTAGAGTGTGCGGAGCACAATTAAACAGTTCTGCATATATTGAATGTGACGCCATTGTTCTTGCCCCCGGTCATAGCAGTCGTGACACTTACGAAATGCTAGCCCAGAAAGGCGTGGCAATGGAGCAAAAACCATTTGCGGCAGGTGTTCGTATTGAGCACAGCCGTGAATTTATAAACCATTTGCAATATGGTGATTTTGAGAATATTGAAAGTCTTCCAACAGCGGATTACCGCCTTGCTTATAACGGTGAAAGCCGGAGTTGCTATTCATTCTGTATGTGTCCCGGCGGCATAGTGGTTAATGCCTCGTCTGAGGACGGACATCTTTGTATAAACGGAATGAGCGAGCATGCACGAATGGCTGAAAATTCAAACAGTGCTTTAGTTGTTACAGTGAAACCGGAGGACTTTGAGGGAGACTCACCTCTTTCTGGAGTAGAATTCCAGCGCAAGTACGAAAGGTTGGCATACGGTCTGCTGTCAGGCAAAGGTCCTGTTCAGCTTGCAAAGGACTTTATTAAAAAACGTGTTTCAGATTCGTTTTGTGGAGTAAAACCATCATTTACGGGTGAAACAGGGTTTGCTGATTTGAGGGTGGCTTTGCCGGCGTTTATAACCGACACATTGTCAGAGGGGCTTTTGGATTTTGAAAAGAAGATGAAAGGCTTTTGCGACGGCGGCTCAATACTGACCGGAGTTGAGATGCGGACTTCTGCACCGCTCCGGATAAAAAGAAATGATAATTTTGAAAGTATCAGTCACGGCGGTCTTTTTCCAGCAGGTGAGGGCGCAGGTTATGCAGGAGGCATAATGAGTGCCGCAGTTGACGGGATTCGTGTGGCTGACCGTATTTTAGAAATGTGGCAAATGAAAAATTAAAGAAAGGTATCTGATTAGAAATGAAATTAGGAATTGTGGGATTACCGAATGTGGGAAAAAGTACGCTGTTTAATGCTATAACTCAGGCAGGGGCTGAATCGGCAAACTATCCTTTTTGTACAATCGAACCCAATATAGGAACTGTTGCAGTTCCAGATGAAAGACTTGACAAACTTGCCGAAATGTATGACCCTGATAAAGTAACCCCGGCAGTTATCGAATTTGTTGATATTGCAGGTCTTGTAAAGGGCGCAAGCAAGGGCGAGGGTCTTGGTAACAAGTTCCTTTCCAATATTCGTGAGGTTGATGCAATTGTTCACGTTGTAAGAGCGTTTGAGGATACAAATATTGTTCATGTTGAGGGCAATATCGACCCTATTCGTGATATCGAAACCATAAACTTTGAGCTTATTTTCTCAGACCTTGAAATTATTGCAAGACGAATTGACAGACTTAAAAAGCAGCTCAAGGGCGGCGATAAGAAGTATCAGGTGGAAATTGATTTTCTCGAAGGTTTGACAGCCAATCTCGAAAAGGGAATAAGTGCCCGTGCGCTTGACTTTACAGATGATGAAAAGGAAATGCTTAAGGAAGTGTCTCTTCTTAGCCTAAAGCCGGTTATTTATGCGGCAAATGTTGCAGAGGATGATTACGCAAAGCCTATGGGCGAAAATCAGTATGTAGCAAAGATAGCAGAGTTTGCGGCAAGTGAAAAGTCCGAGGTGATGGTGGTTTCGGCAAGAATTGAGGAAGAGATAGCAGAGCTTGATAAGGACGAAAAGGTAATGTTTCTTGAAGAACTCGGTGCAACAGAATCCGGTCTTGATAAGCTCATCCGTGCAAGCTATAAGTTGCTTGGACTTATCAGTTATCTTACCGCAGGAAAGCCCGAGGTGCGTGCGTGGACTATAACAAAGGGAACAAAAGCTCCTCAGGCGGCAGGTAAAATACATACCGACTTTGAACGTGGCTTTATCCGTGCTGAAGTGGTTGCATACAAGGACCTTATGGAAAACGGCAGCATGAATGCTGCGAAGGAAAAAGGACTTGTAAGAAGTGAAGGCAAGGAATATGTCGTTGAAGACGGTGACATAATTCTCTTTAGATTTAATGTTTAAAACCTGCGTGTCCGTAGCGGGATAAAGTATATTTTACGGACAGAATGGAGATATTTATTTATGAAATTTGTGGAAAATCTCAAAAAGGCAGCAGAAAAAACATTTAACCAGGTAGCGACTAAAACAGGTGAGATAGTGGAGGATTCAAAAACCAAGTACTCTATTTTTGACCTTAATAACGACATCGAAAAGATTTATACAGAGCTTGGCAAGGAAATTTACAGGGGTTATAAAGCTGATGAGAATGTTTCCGAATTTATTGAGGCAAAATGTGCTGAGATTGATAAAATTAATGCGGAAATCGAGATGCTTAAGCAAAAACTGGAGGATTAGTTCCTCTGTTTAAAAGGAGAATTTTTATGTCAACATTTAAAATTGCAATTGACGGGCCGGCAGGTGCGGGCAAAAGCACAATTGCTAAGCGTGCTGCAAAGGAACTGAAGTTTGTATATATTGATACGGGTGCAATGTATCGTGCAATTGGTCTTGCCGCAATTCGTGCAGGGGTTGACCCCAATGGTGATGTTTCTGCTGTTGAAGCATTACTTGAAAATGTGAAAATCGACATTTCTCATTCTGAAGCAGGTCAGCAGGTATTTTTAAATGATGAAGATGTATCAACCGAGATTCGTCTCCCCGAGGTATCTGTTGCGGCATCGGATGTATCAAAAATTCCGGCGGTAAGGAGTAAACTTCTTGATTTGCAGCGTAGTATTGCTGAAAAGAGCGATGTTATTATGGACGGCAGGGATATAGGAACAGTGGTTCTCCCAAATGCAGACCTTAAAATTTTTCTTACGGCTTCGGTTGAAGACCGCGCAATGCGCCGCTATAAGGAGCTTTGTGAAAAGGGTGTTGAATGTAATTTTGATGATGTAAAAAAAGATATGGAATATCGTGATAAAAATGATTCCGAACGTGAAATTGCACCGCTTAAACCCGCAGAGGACTCTGTTTTTGTGGATACCACAGGTAATACATTGGAGGAATCTGTTGCGGCAATTTTACAGATTATGAAAGAGAGAAAAAATAAATAATGGCAAACTTTGTTTTATTGATTGTAAGAGGAATATACAGGCTTCTTTTTGGCGAAATCGAAATATGCGGTCTGGAAAACATACCAAAGGACAAGAATTTTCTTCTTGCCCCCAATCATTTAAGTAACTTTGATCCGCCGCTTGTTGCGGCATTCGTTCCGGTTAAAATGGCATATATGGCAAAGGCATCGCTTTTTAAGGTTCCGGTTGTAAATTGGGTAATCAAGGCGTTTGGCGCATTCCCTGTAAAGCGTGGCGGCGGTGACTTGGCTGCGATTAAGACTGCTATTGCGATTCTTAAGGACGGAAAGAACCTCGTTGTATTTCCGGAGGGAAAAAGAGTCAGAACCCCTGGAATTCTTGGTGAGGGCAAGCAGGGGGCAGTAATGATTGCGGCAAAGGCAGGTGCCGGAATTCTTCCGGTAGGTATTGAGACAAAGTACAAGCTTTTCCGTGGAGTAAAGCTCACTATAGGCGAATACATAGACCTTTCTGAATATAAAAGCAAGAGAATGACAGCTGAGGAACTTCAGACGATTACAAACGATATTCTGATGCAGAAAATTGCAGAGCTTGCAGGAGCAAAGACCTATGGAAATTAAAATTGCCGAAAAGGCAGGCTTTTGTTTTGGCGTTGACAGGGCTGTAAAGATTGCGTACAGTACCGCAAACGAAAAAAAGTGTGATATCTATACCTATGGTATGTTGATTCATAACTCGGATGTAACAAACGAGCTTGAATCTATGGGCGTAAAATGTGCCGAAACAATTTCGGATATTCCTGACGGCAGTATTGTTATAATTCGTGCACACGGCATTTCAGAAGCGGAGCAAAACACTCTGATACAAAAAAAAGCTGATATAATTGATGCGACCTGTCCGTTTGTAAAACGAATTCACAATATTGTGTGGGAAGAATACGAAAAGGGGCGGCAGATAGTTATTGCAGGGGACAAAAACCATCCCGAAGTAAAGGGGATTAACGGATGGTGCGAGAATACGGCATATATTATCGGTAATGCGGATGAATGCCATGAAATTCTTAAACTTTCACCCGAAATTCCAATTAGTATAGTGGCTCAAACCACATTAAGAAAAGAAAAAGCAAAAAAAATTGAAGAAATTTTAAAAAAGTATTTTACAAATGCGATTTTTTTTGATACAATATGTAGTGCAACTGAAGAACGGCAGCTTGCAGCTGCAAAACTTGCTAAGGAATGTGACCTTATGCTGGTGCTTGGCGGCAAAAACAGCTCCAATACCGAAAAGCTTTTTGAAATATGCCGTGAGCACTGCTTTGACAGTTACAAAGTTGAAAACAGCAAAGAATTAGATGGGCTTGCCCATTTATTTAAAAAAAATATAAAAAAAGTAGGCATTACCGCTGGAGCATCAACTCCAGATAAGGTAATCAAGGAGGCAAAACAAACCATGGCGGAAATTACAAATGAAATGAACTTTGCAGAGGCGCTGGAAGAAACTTTAAAGCCCTTAACAACAGGCGATATTGTTAAAGGTATAGTTATCGGCATCACCCCTACAGAGGTACAGGTGGACATTGACGGCAAGTATGACGGCGTTATTCCTTTCGCAGAAATGACAAACAACGCATCAGCAGATCTTAGCAAACTTGTTAAGGTTGGCGAAGAAGTTGAAGTGTTTGTTATCCACGTAAGCGATCGTGATGGCGTTGTCAGACTTTCAAAGAAGAAGGTAGACGAAGCAAAAGGTTGGAACGAGCTTTATGCTAACTTTGAAAACGGCACAGTACTGACCTCAACAATCACCGAAATTATTAAGGGTGGTGTTGCAACTGAAGTTAACAATGTAAGGGTATTTATCCCTGCATCAGAGGCTTCAGAACGTTTTGTTGAAAACCTCGGCTCACTTCTTAACACCGAAGTTTCATTTAGAATTATAAAGATGGAAAAGGATCGCAGAGGCCGTTCAAAGATTATCGGCTCTATCAAGTCTGTTGCAAAGGAAATCAGCCAGAAGAAGGCGGAAGAATTCTGGGCAACTGCAGAGGTAAACAAGCAGTACACCGGTACAGTTAAGTCACTGACAGCTTTCGGTGCATTTGTTGACCTTGGCGGCGTAGACGGTCTTATCCATATCTCTGAACTTTCAGATGCACATATCAAGCATCCGTCAGAAGTGGTTAAGGTTGGCGACTCTATAGATGTATATATCAAGGATATGAACAAGGAAACAGGCAAGATTTCTCTTGTTAAGGAACTTGAAGAAACTAAAAAGGCTCGTGAAGCTGCATTCTGGGGCGCTCTCGAGGTTGGTAAGGTTTGCACAGGTAAGATTAAGTCTCTTACAACTTTCGGTGCATTTGTTGATATTGGCGGCGTAGATGGTCTTGTTCATATTTCTGAGCTTTCATGGAACAGAATTAAGCATCCGTCAGAGGTTGTTAAGGTAGGCGACGAAATCGAAGTTTATATCAAGGAAGTTAATCCCGAAACAAAGAAGATTTCTCTTGGACACAAGAAGGAAGAAGACAGCCCCTGGTATCAGGCAACAAAGGAACTCAAGGTTGGAGACAATATTAAGTGTAAGATTGTTCGCATCCTGCCCTTTGGTGCATTTGCTGAGGTTGCTCCTTTCGTAGACGGTCTTATCCACATTTCTCAGATTGCAAACACCAGAATTGACAAACCCTCTGATGCACTTAACATCGGTGATGAGGTTGAAGTTCAGGTTGTTGAAATCAATAACGAAACAAAGCAGATTGGTCTTTCAAGAAAGGTTCTTCTCCCTGACTATGTTGCAGAGGAAGAAAAGGTTGAGGAAGAAGTGTCTGACGAATCCTACACAGAGGAAGGCTCATTCACTCTCGGCGACATTCTTGACGCTGAATAATTTGTGTTAAGTTATACTAAGGCGGTTATCCTGAGGTTAACCGCCTTAGTTTCTTTGCTATATTGAGTAAAGACTGTTGCGAAAAGCTGTTTGCTGAACAGCCTTTCGAATATTCTTTTTAAATTTTGTGAGAGGACGGCGAGATTATGAACGCAGCTGAATATAAAAAAAGTCTTAAAGACAAAAAGATATCTGTAATCGGCGTGGGAGTAAGTAATGTTCCGCTTATCAGATTTTTGGTTGATGGCGGAGCAAAAGTCACCGCACACGATAGAAAAACTGTAGAAAAGCTGGGCAATACATATACCGAACTTTTAAATCTCGGGGTAATGTTTGTTCTGGGCGAGGACTACCTTAAAAATATTCCTGAGGACACAGAAATCATTTTTAAGACCCCTGGACTTCGCGGAGATGTTCCCGAACTTGTCAAAGTAAAAGAAAGAGGTATAGAAATCACTTCCGAGATGGAGCTTTTCTTTAAGCTTTGTCCTTGTAAGATTATTGCGGTAACAGGCAGTGACGGCAAAACCACCACCACAACCCTTATCGGAGAACTGCTGAAAAAGGAAGGCTATACCTGTTATATCGGCGGTAATATAGGCAAACCCCTTATTGGTGAGGTCGAGAAAATGACTGAGAAGGATATTGCAGTCCTCGAACTTTCTAGCTTTCAACTATTTTCAATGCGTCAGAGCTCTGATGTTGCCGTTATAACCAATGTTACACCCAATCACCTTGATTGGCACAAAGACTTTGATGAGTATATTGAATCTAAAAAGAATATTATGAAATACCAGAACACTAAAGGCGTACTGGTTACAAATTCCGATAACGAAATAACGAAAAAAATAGGCTTGGATGCCGTTGGAGAAAATCGCACATTCTCGTTTGTAGGTGAAAGTATTGTATGCGTGAAAGATGGATTTATCTGTTATAACAGTGAAAATCTTATTAAGACAGCGGATATAATAATTCCCGGCAACCATAATGTCGAAAACTATATGGCAGCAATAGCGGCGACCCGTGATTTTGTTTCAAAGGAGACAGTTGGGTTTGTTGCAAAAAACTTTGGAGGTGTTGCACATCGTATCGAGCTTGTCCGTGAACTTCACGGAGTAAAATATTATAATGACTCCATTGCAAGCAGCCCCGCACGTACTACCGCAGGTCTTTCGTCTTTTAATCAAAAAGTAATCCTCATTGCTGGCGGTTACGATAAAAAAATACCATTTGACGAATTTGGCGAAGTGGTTAATGAAAAGGTTAAAAAACTGGTTCTTGTAGGTGCAACATCGGATAAGATTGAAACTGCTGTTAAGAATGCACCCAACTATGCAGGCTTAGACATTATTCGTGAAGCAGAATTTAAAAAAGCGGTTGAAAGTGCCCGTGACTGTGCACAAAAGGGTGATATAGTACTCCTTTCTCCGGCTTGTGCAAGCTTTGATTTGTTCGGTAATTTTGAAGAACGAGGTAATACATTCAAAAAAATAGTAAATGAGTTTTAAAACCCAAAAGAGAGCAGCTCTTATGAGCGGCTCTCTTTTTTCTTTAACTCTTTGTCTTTAAGACAATCATATATCAGTTTTAATACGAAATAAAGAATTATACCAAAGGCTATGTATGTAATAATTGTTTTGTTATTCACGGTTTTTCCGGTAAAATCAATTACAAATCTGTCACTGCCAAAGGTGTCAACAGTCCATTTTATTATGTCTAGCGGTATGGAAAGGAGGGGTTTTAATATTGCAGCTACAAAGTGTGAAGATAAAAAGTATACTATACAGCAAATGTATCCAAGGCAAAAGATAACCGAAACCAGAGGTATACACCATAAATTTGTAACAAACTGAATTATTGAAAGCTTATTAAAAAACAGAACAAGGAAGCAGGCGGTTCCAATAAACGATGATAACGAAAGTGAAAGGGAAGAAATAAGTGTATCGATGCATTTATACATTATTTTGCCAAAGAGGCTATCCGGCAAATGCGCCGTAAACAAAAGTTTATGTGAGATGTGACGAAAAAACTTAAAGTATGCAAAAATCCCAAATGTTGCGAAAAACGAAAGTAACAGGCTCTTTGAAAATAATGCGTAAGGTGTAACGGCAATAATAATTCCAAGTGCTGTAAAGAGCGAGGTGGCGGAGTCGTAGTTTTCATAAAGAAATGATGCAAGAATAGCTATTATGAGCATTATTGCCGCACGGCATACGGACGGAGAAAATGCAGAGATTGCAACAAATGATATAATAAAAGGAACGGACAAAATAAGCGCATATCTTTTTCTTGACGGTCTGCCAGTGAATACAATCATTAGAAACGAGAACATAATGGATAAATGCAGACCTGAAACTGCAACAATATGCGATATTCCTGAATTGGCAAATTTCTCATACAGTTCATCGGTAAAACCAGATTTCTCACCAAGCAGAATTCCCTTTAATATTGCCGCAGACTCCGGATTATCATAGAAAATGTTACTTATAATTTCGGAAAGTTTATAACGGATGTCTAGTCCCAATTCTTTAAATAGAGCAAAAATGTTTTTGTCAGTTTCAAAGTCAATAAGGTTTATATTTTTGGTGTTGCCGATAAGAAATATATTTCTTCCCCTGAGATGGGTGTAGTAGTCGAAATTATCGTGATTTTCCTCACGTTTGGGCGTGGAAAGTTCAGTCCAACAACATATTTTGTCACCATATTTTATTTCTTTGCTACGGTCAGAGGGCATGTATAAAACGATTGTTCCGGTCGCAGAGGGGTCGGAATCAATTTGAATAACCTCAACCTCCATAGAACGGGAGTAACCGTTTTTTGTAAGTCTTGGGCTGTTGGTAACATATCCGTAAATCCAAGCTTCTTTGTCTGAATAAGTCAAAAGAGTGTTAAAGGCGGAATGCTCGGTAAAATATATCCGTGCCATTCCTGAAACTGTAAAAACTATTAAAAATAGAGGTAGTAACAAAAACTTAAGACGAATATTCAAAATTTTAAAGGCTCTGAGTAAAAACAAAATAATAAGGACAATAAAAAATCCGCATAAAACCAATGCGGCTGAAACGAACAAAAAATCGTTAAGATATAGAAAAAGAAATATACCAAAAGCGAAGGCGATACTGCAAAAAACAAGGTAGTGTTTTGCGGAAATCAAGTGTTCGGACTTATACAAAACAAATGCTCCTTTCGGTAAAAGTTTGCGTAGGTATTTTAACATAAAAGAACTGTAAACGCAAGGACTTAGTAAGGAAATTTAGTATTTGTTTTGAAAACAGTTTGAAACCATACGACCATAGTGGGTTATTTTTATAAAAAAATGTTGCAGAAATTATATTATTATGATATAATGCATAATGTATATCTTTGTTTTGAAGTCAGACAGTTTTGCCTGATTATTCAATGTGTTTTTTCTTTGATTATACAGAAGAAAAACGATAAAATATAGGGAACGAAAGGCTGAGTGGTAAAAATGAAAAACACAGAAAAAACAATGGAAAAAGTCGTTGCACTTTGTAAGGGCAGAGGCTTTGTATATGCAGGCTCCGAGATTTACGGCGGTCTCGCAAACACCTGGGATTACGGTCCTCTTGGTGTTGAACTCAAAAACAATGTAAAGCGTGCATGGTGGAAGAAGTTTATTCAGGAAAGTCCATACAATGTAGGTCTTGATGCAGCTATTCTTATGAACCCCGAAACATGGGTTGCTTCAGGTCACGTAGGTGGTTTTTCAGACCCGCTTATGGACTGTAAAGAATGTAAAACAAGATTCAGAGCAGACAAGCTTATTGAAGATGCAGCAGGCGTTTCGGCAGACGGTTGGTCGGATGCAAAAATGCTTGAGTTTATAAACGAGCAGGATTTGAAGTGTCCCAACTGTGGTAAGCACAACTTTACCGATATCAGAAAGTTTAATCTTATGTTCAAGACCTTCCAGGGTGTTACAGAAGACAGCTCAAGCGAAATCTTTCTCAGGCCCGAAACTGCACAGGGTATCTTTGTAAACTTCAAAAATGTTCAGAGAACAAGCCGTAAGAAGATTCCTTTCGGTATCGGTCAGGTAGGTAAATCGTTCCGTAACGAAATCACTCCTGGTAATTTCACATTCAGAACCCGTGAGTTTGAACAGATGGAGCTTGAATTCTTCTGCAAACCCGGAACAGACCTTGACTGGTTTGCATACTGGAAGGATTTCTGCAAAAACTGGCTGCTCTCACTAGGTATTGCAGAAGAAAATATTAAAATGCGTGACCACGAAAAGGAAGAACTTTCACACTACAGTAAGGGTACAACAGATATCGAGTTTATGTTCCCGTTTGGTTGGGGCGAGCTTTGGGGTATTGCTGACAGAACAGACTTCGACCTTAAGCAGCACGCAAATCACAGCGGTGAAAAATTTGAGTATAATGACCCTGAAACAAACGAAAAATATATTCCATACTGTGTTGAACCGTCACTCGGCGCTGACCGTGTAACTCTTGCTTTCCTTTGCGAAGCTTATGATGAAGAAGTAGTTGATGCTGAGAAAAACGATATCCGTACAGTTCTCAGATTCCATCCGGCACTTGCTCCCATTAAGGCGGCAGTTCTGCCCCTTTCAAAGAAGCTTTCAGAGGGTGCTGAAAAGGTTTACGCAAAGCTTGCAGCTGAATTTATGTGTGAATATGATGAAGCAGGAAGTATCGGCAAGCGTTATCGCCGTCAGGATGAAATTGGTACACCATTCTGTATCACATACGACTTTGATTCTGAGGAAGACGGTGCAGTTACTGTTCGTCACCGTGATACAATGGAGCAGGAGCGCGTAAAGATTGATGAGCTGGTTGCATATATCAGCGAAAGAATTAAATTTTAGGGCTTAATAGATAAAACCCTGCATAAGGTTGGTGCAGAAAATTGTTTTTTTCTGAAGTAACAGGTCACGAAAACATAAAAGATGTTCTTATGCGGACGGTCAAGAACCGCCGCATAGGACACGCCTATATTTTTGAAGGGCCTTCGGGTGTCGGAAAACTGGATATGGCAAAAGCGTTTGCAATGACACTCTTGTGCGAAAATGCAAATGAAGGCTGTGCTTGCGGAATGTGCAAAAGTTGCAATATGTTCCGGTCGGGCAACCATCCGGACGTTCAGATTGTAACCAATCAGCTTTATGATTGCTCGAAAAAATCTACCGATATCTTAGTAGACACTGTCAGAAATATGAAGCAGGAGATTTATATAAAACCGTTTTCGGCAGAGCGAAAAGTGTATATTGTTCCTGATGCCGATACAATGAATATGTTTGCCCAAAACAGCCTTTTAAAGGTTCTGGAAGAACCTCCCGAATACTGCACAATTATACTTCTGGCGGAGAACTCAAACAGCTTTCTGCCGACTATTCTTTCAAGAGCACCGATTCTTAAGTTTTTTCCGCTTAAGACTAAAGAGGTATTTGAATATCTTGCCCGGACTTTTCCGGATAACCCAGAAGAACTTCTTCAAATGTCAGCGAATATGAGCGGCGGAAGTATAAATCGTGCAAAAATTCTTCTGGAAAACGATGAGGTAAATGAGCTTAGATACGGCATTATTGATTGTGTTGTTAATTTATACGGAAAGAGCCGCAAGGGTATATACGATTTAAGTAAATATCTTAAGCAGAATAAAGATGATGCAGTGTTTTCGTTTAATGTACTTGAGGAGTTTTTTCACGATTTGATGATGTATAAAACATCGGGTCTTGTCGGCAGAGTTACAAATGTTGATAAAATGGAACAGATTGAAGAACTGGCAGATTCGGTAACAGAAAAAACACCGCAGAGATTACTTGAAGTACTTTTTAAATACAACGATTATATTTCGAAAAATATAAGCTATGCACAGATTGCCCAGTGTATGAGCTTGGAACTGTGGGAGGCAATAAATGACAGAGGTTATAGGAGTAAAATTTAATAAAGTCGGAAAAATCTATTATTTTGACCCTAAAGGCAACAAACTCGAAGTAGGCCGCGGTGTTGTGGTTGAAACTGCACGCGGGCTTGAATTCGGTTACGTTGCAACACCTAATCGTGAGGTGTCCGAGGATGAGATTGTTGCTCCGCTTAAGCCGATTATAAGAGCGGCTACCAATGCGGACTATGACCGGCTTGAAAAGAATAAAGAAAAAGAAAAAGAAGCTTTTGAAATTGCGGTAAAAGAAATTCGCGCGCATAAGCTTGATATGAAGCTTATAAACACCGAATATACCTTTGACGGCAGCAAAATACTTTTCTACTTTACAGCCGATGGCAGAGTGGATTTTCGTGAACTGGTAAAAAGTCTTGCTGGCATTTTCAGAACAAGAATAGAACTGAGACAAATGGGAGTACGTGACGAGGCAAAAACCTTAGGTGCAATTGGCGGTTGCGGCAGAACACTTTGTTGCTCGTCGTTCCTTAACGATTTTCATCCCGTTTCAATCAGAATGGCAAAGGACCAGGGATTATCACTTAACCCGACCAAAATTTCCGGTATTTGCGGCAGACTTATGTGCTGTCTGCAGTATGAGCAGGTAGCATATGAGGACCTTCTTAAAAAAGTTCCAAACAAAGGCTCGCTTGTTGAATATGATGGCGAACGGGGTGTGGTTACCGAGGTGTTTGTTCTTAAAGGTCTTATAAAAGCGAAATTTGGTTCTCAGGAGGAACCGGTATTTAAAATACTTGACGCAAAGGATGTAAAAATTCTTAAAAAGGGTAAGGTTGAAGAGTCACCGGTTGAAACACCTGACGAGCTTAAAGAATAGTTTAATACAGAGAATTTACGGTCCGCACAGCGTATCTTTGCGGACTGTACTGTATTTTTAGAACAATCCGTAGATTCTTCGGATTGAAGGAGGAAGTAAATTGTATCTTAAAAGTGTCGAAATGCAGGGCTTTAAGTCCTTTGCTGACAAGATATATCTTGATTTTAATCCAGGCATAACTGCAATCGTAGGTCCTAACGGTTCGGGTAAAAGTAACATATCCGATGCAATCCGTTGGGTTATGGGCGAACAGAGCGTGCGTTCGCTTCGTGGCAGCCGTATGGAGGATGTAATCTTCTCGGGAACTGAGGTAAGAAAACCCCAGGGCTTTGCGGAGGTTTCTCTTGTTATAGATAATTCTCAGCGTATCTTCCCTGTTGACTACGAAGAAGTTACGGTTACCCGCCGTGTATACAGGAGCGGTGAAGGCGAATATTTTATAAACCGCAACGCCTGCAGACTTAAGGATATACATGAGCTGTTTATGGATACAGGTCTTGGTCGTGAGGGTTATTCCATTGTAGGTCAGGGTAAGATTGATGAAATCCTCAGCAACAAATCCGAGGACAGACGTCGCATATTTGAGGAAGCGGCAGGTATAACGAAATATAAATACAGAAAAAACGAAGCGGAGAAGAAGCTTGAACGCACAAATGACAATCTTACCCGCGTTACAGATATAATGAGAGAACTTGAGGGTCAGCTTGAACCTCTTCGCAACCAGTCAGAAAAGGCAAAAAAATACCTTAATCTCAGAGATGAACTTAAGGGTGTTGAGGTAAGTGCGGCGGTTGCAACAATAGACAAACTCAAATCTGAACTTAAAGAAACTGACGAACAGTATGATGCAGTTTCAGAAAGCATATCGGTTATGCAAAATGATGCCGATAAGAAAGAGGAAAAGATAAAAAATCTTTATGAGCAGATTACTGCGTATGATGATGAAACTGAAAAGTGTCGTGAATCGCAAAAAAACGCCACTGAAAGAAAAACTGAAGAAAACAACCTGATAACTCTTTCTCTTGCCAATATTGAACATTGTAAGGAAAATATTGAGCGAATTGAAGAAGAGTCAGAAAAAAGCCGCCGTGGCATTGAGCAACTTGATAATCTTATTGAAAATTATAGAACTGTAATTGGTAAGCTTAAAGCAGAAGCGGATGTAATTTTGGGCAAAAAGGAGGAGCTTGAACTAAGTCTTGAGAAGGCTAATTCCCTTTTTGAAAGCAGTGCTGAAACTGTAGAGGAACTGAAAGGTCAGATTATTGATAAAACTTCTGAAATCAGTTCACTCCAAGGTAAAATTGTAAACTATAATATTCTTACTCAGAACTTCAAAAACGAATATGATAATGCAAAAACCGAGCTTAAAAAACAAAGCAGTGGCTATGAAAGCCTTGTTGCTGATAATAATCGTATAAAAGAGTTGTTTGCTGCAAAAGAAGAAGAGGCAAACACCTCAAAAGCAGAGGCAAAAGCTCTTGAAGAAAAATTACAGTCTGTAACAGAGCGTGACAGACTTCTCATAGAAAAAAAGAATCAGACCCTTTCTGAGCTAAGCAGATGTACTTCAAAAAAGAGTGTTCTTGAGGATATGGAAAATGATTTTGAAGGCTACAGCCGAAGTGTTAAGTCGGTTATGACGGCACATTCCGGCGGGGTACTGAAAAATGCTACAATCTATGGTCCGCTTTCCAATCTTGTTACAACTGAAAAAGAATATGTTACGGCTATTGAAACTGCAATGATGTCCGTAAGCCAAAATATAGTAACTCAAAACGAGCAGGATGCAAAGGCGGCAATTACATATCTGAAACAGAATAAGCTGGGCAGAGCAACTTTTATGCCGGTAACAACAGTTAAAGGAAGAAGTGTTGATGTAGCAACTGCATCAAAGCTTAAAGGTTATATTGCTGTTGCCAAGGATTTGGTTAAATATGACTCTCTCTATGAAGGCATTGTCTCTAATGTACTTGGTGCAACCGTTGTTGCGGATAATATTGACAGCGCAATTGCTATGGCGGCAAAGTGCGGACACAAATTCCGTATCGTCACCTTAGACGGTGATGTAATGCAGGCGGGCGGTGCGATGAGCGGTGGTAGCTCTGGCAAAAATTCAGGATTTCTTTCAAGAAAAACCGAGATTGAAAACCTTACAACAGAAATTTCGGACCTGCGTGAAAATCTTGAACTTATTGAAAAAGAGCGTGAGAAAAACCTTGAAAGTCTGGAGCAGACAAAGACTGACCTCGACCAGAAAAATATGGTAGCTCTCGGTATAAACGAGGAATACATTCGTCTTAAGGCGGAAGCTGAGCACAGTGACAGGTATCTTTCGGAAGCGGAGGACAGACGTCAGAGCCTTCTCCGTGATATAGACATAATAAATGCAAGAACTGCTGAAATTGATGTGGATATTGTAAACTGTAAGGCAGATATCGAAAGACTTGAAGCAGAAATTGTTGCCCTTCGTGGTGAAACAGACGGCAAGCAGACAGAATCCGAGGAGATTTTGAGATCCGTTCAGGAACTGCAGGAAAAACTGCTTAATATCACAATTGAGGAAAATGCAAACATAAAGGATATTGAACTCCAGCAGGAGCGTCTCAATGGTGTTAATTCTGAAAAGTCGGATATTTCTGCAGAGCTTGCTGAAAAAATGGCTCAGATTGAGGGCTTTACAGCAAAGATTGCTGAAATTAATGCAGATATTGAGTCAAAACGCCGTCAGCTTGAATCGTTACAGACCGAAACCAAAGATATTGATAGCAGAATAGATGAACTTTCCACATTACGTAAGAATGCTGAGATGGAAACCCGTGAGCTACAAGAAGATGTGAAAGAAATTCACGAAAAGTTATTTACACTTGGTCAGCAAAAGGTTAAGGTTGAGGGTAAAAAAATTAAGCTTGAGCAGGAGCTTGACGGAATTTATACACATTTATGGGATGAGTACGAGCTTACATACAGCGAGGCACAAAAGCTTTGCCCTGATGAGGAAATTAATCTTCCCGAGGCAAACCGTATTGTTACAGAGCTTAAATCGAAAATCAAGGCTTTGGGGCACATAAATATTGACGCTATTGAAGAATATAAAAATGTAAGCGAGCGTTTCGATTTTCTTACAGAACAGACACAGGACCTTGAAAAAGCCAAAGGCGAGCTTGAAAAGCTGATTGAAGATATGATTCAGATTATGAAGAAACAATTTTCTGAGCAGTTTGTGGTTATAAGTAAGAATTTTAATCAGGTGTTCCGTGAACTTTTTGGTGGCGGTCAAGCAACACTCAGTCTTGCAGACCCTGATGATTTGCTCGAAAGTGGTGTTGAAATTGAGGCTCAGCCTCCGGGTAAAAAGCTGCAGAGTCTTACATTGCTTTCCGGTGGTGAGCGTGCCTTTACTGCGATTGCACTTTTGTTTGCAATCCTTAAGGTTCGTCCCACACCGTTCTGTATTCTTGATGAAATTGAGGCAGCGCTTGATGATGTAAATGTCTATCGTTATGCAGATTACCTCAAAAAATTTAGTCAAAAGACGCAGTTTATAGTGGTAACGCACCGTCGGGGCACAATGGAATCTGCAAATATTCTGTACGGTGTTACCATGCAGGAAAAAGGTATATCAAAATTGCTTTCATTGAATATAGACGAGGTGACTGAATAATGGGATTGTTTGATAAACTAAAAGAAACCTTAAGTAAAACCAAGGAATCGGTTAATTCTAAAATAGAAGATGTTATAAAGGCTTTTAAAACAGTTGACGAGGATTTGTATGAAGAGTTGGAAGAAGTTTTAATAATGTCCGATTTGGGTGTAAATACTTCAACTGAAATCATTGAAAGGCTCAGAACAAAGGTCAAAGAAAAGCGAATTTCCGACTCTGCCGAGGTGAAAGAGGAGCTTAGACAAATTCTTGTTGAAATTTTGTCGGAAGGTGAAAATTGTCTTAAGCTTTCAGGTCAGCCGGCAGTTATAATGGTTATAGGTGTTAATGGAGTTGGTAAAACTACATCTATTGGCAAATTAGCATACAGATATCGCCAGATGGGTAAAAAGGTTGTAATTGCGGCAGCAGATACATTTCGTGCAGCTGCGATTGAACAGCTTGAGGTCTGGGCACAGCGTGCAGATGCAGAAATTATCAGGCAGATGGAGGGTTCTGACCCCGCTGCGGTTATATTTGATGCAATAAGCGCTGCAAAAAAACGCGGTGCGGATATTTTGCTCTGTGATACCGCAGGCAGACTTCACAATAAAAAGAATCTTATGGATGAACTTAAAAAGATTTATCGTATAATCGATAAGGAACTTCCTGATTCCTCCAAGGAGGTACTGCTTGTCCTTGATGCAACCACTGGTCAGAATGCCGTGTATCAGGCACAGCAATTTAAGGAAACGGCGGATATAACAGGTATAATTCTCACCAAGCTTGACGGAACAGCTAAAGGTGGCATAGTTTTTGCTGTTAAGAACGAATATGGTATTCCCGTAAAGCTAATTGGACTTGGTGAAAAGGCAGAGGATATTGACGAATTTAATGCCATTGAATTCGTCAATGCTATAATCGAACCTGAAAATAAATAAGGTAAAACATTCGGGGCGGAAAAATTCGCCCCGCGTTGTTTATTTAGGAATAAAGGAGGCTTTCTCATGATTGATGTGAAAAATTTTAGAAGAAATGACAACAATCAACCCCAAAGTATTTCAAAAAAGACGATATTTATTATAATTGTTGCATTGTTTGCCTTGACATTATGGGCTGCTATGAGAGTGTTTTTTGATTATATTGAAATAAAGGAAATTGGTGAGAAGTATACTTCGATTTTTATAAAAAATCTTGTGACACGCCTGTCTGTTCAGGGCATAAGCTTTTTGGGTATTGTCATTGCTGTTTTGCTTAGCATACTTTTCATAAGACGGAACTTAAGAGTCCTTAATGTGCAAAGGTCTCTGTTTGAAACAAAACGGATTTCCTTGCTTGTGAGCGTTGTTATTGCGTTTATATTGAGCGGAGTAGTGAGTGGTTCTCTTGCTGAAAAATTTTTGATATTTACTCAGCCCCAGCAGTTCGGTATGACCGACCCTGTTTTTGGTAAGGATATAGGGTACTTTATATTCTCGCGTCCATTTTTAATGGCTGCATTTGAATCGGCATTTGGTGTGTGGTGCTTTATTTGTGTGTTTGTATTTGTTATGTACTGGTTTTTGGGCACAGCATACGGCGGATATTCCGGCAAAGAGTTTTTTTGGATAAAAAGAATTGCAGCACATAATATCATAAATATTACGATACTTTTAATTCTAAACTGCATTATTTATAGATTTAAGGCTGAAAACATTCTTTATGGAACATTTGGTGACGACCTTAGGGGTGCAGGTTTTACGGACAAGGTAATTTGGTTAAATTTTTACCGTGTAATTCCAGTACTTCTTATAGTACTGGTTGTATTGTTGCTGATATTCCTTGCTAAGAATCGCAAAAAGGCAGCTATCCGCACCGCCATTGTCTACCCTGCAGTTATTTTATCTACGGCAATTATTTCGTTTGTTGTCCAAAGTATATTTGTATCACCGAATGAAGTAATTAAGGAAAGCGAGAATATTGCGAATAATATTGCCTATACTCAGGCAGCATATGGAATAGACAATATTTCCGAGGTTGTATTTGATGTGAAAAATGACCTCACCGTTCAGGAACTTAACCAAAACAGCGAGATTACTGATAATATCAGAGTTATCGACCTGTCGGCAAATCTTACGGTTCTTAACCAGATTCAAGGTATACGAAATTATTACAAGTTTAACGAAACCGATATTGTTCCGTACGAAATAAACGGGAAGAAAACGGCAGTTGCAATTACCCCCAGAGAAATAACAAAGGAAAATCTAAGTGACAGCGCAGACACATATATTAACCGTACACTAAGATATACTCACGGCTTTGGTGTTGCAATGAATACAATTAATTCGGTTACTCCTCAGGGTCAACCCGAATTTTTAATAAAGGATATTCCGCCTAAGTCAGCGGAGGGAATAGTGGAAATCAAGCAACCCAGAATTTATTACGGTGAACTTACAAATGACTATGTGGTTGTGGGTAACGAGAAGTATAAGGAACTTGATTACTCCGAAGACCAGGAGGATATAGAGTTTTCGTATGACGGAAGCGGCGGTATAAAGCTCACGCCGTTTAACAGACTGGTTTTTGCTCTTAAATATGGCGATGTGCGACTTATAATTTCCGACCTCGTTTCGGGAAATAGCCGTATTTTGATAAACCGGAATATTCTTAAGCGCCTTGAAAGCGTAGCACCGTTCCTCAGATTTGACAATGACCCGTATATGGTAATTGATGATGACGGAAGCCTTAAATGGGTTGTAGATGCCTACACAACAACAAACTATTACCCGTATTCACAAAGCATTGGCGAATACAACTATATCCGTAACTCGGTAAAGGCTGTGGTAGACGCATATACCGGTGGTGTAACTTTCTATATTGCAGATAAAAATGACCCGCTTGTTTTGAATTACAGCAGAATCTATCCTCAGTTGTTTTCAACAGATGAAATTCCCGACGGTATCAAAAAACATATAAAGTATCCGGAATATCTGTTCAACGTCCAGTCCAAGGTCTATGGCAAATATCATATTTCCAATCCTACAACCTTCTATAATAAGAATGATACATGGGTTGTTGCCAAGGAGCGTTACGGAACGTCAACAGAAGAAAAGGAGCTTGCACCGTATTATAATATGATGCGTCTTGAAAGTGAGTCAGAACCGGAGCTTTTGCTTACAATTCCATACACCTTGTCAAATAAGGATAATATGGTTGCGTGGTTTGCGGTTCGTAACGAATGGGAGAACTATGGTAAGCTTCAGGTATATAAGTTCCCCAAAGATATTAATATTTACGGACCGATGCAGGTTGAAAACCGTATTAATTCCGATGCAAATATATCCAAGGAGCTTAATCTGTGGAGCCAAGGTGGTTCTCAGGTTATCCGTGGCAATATGATTGTTGTCCCGATAGATAATTCAGTTTTGTATGTTGAACCAATATATATCACCTCAAGCAACAAAACAACCCTGCCGGAGCTCAAACAGGTTGTGGTTGCATTTGACGAAAAGATTGTTATGAAAAACAACCTCAAAGATGCCCTTTATGCGTTGTTTAACGAAAAAGCTCCGCTGAATACTCCAACAGGAGAAGTAACAGAAGAGCTGAGTAATGATGTACCGATAACGTACGAATCGGCAGCACAAAAGGTTATTGAGGAATTTGAAAATGTAAAGAAAGCAAATGCTGAAAATAACTGGAACGCCTTTGGTGAATCTATGAATTTTCTTGAACAATCCATCAATGAATTGAAAAAGACTCTTGCTGAATAAATTCACAAACCCCTCTTGCGTTGCAAGAGGGGTTTGCTTTAAAGAATGTATTGCAGAAGTACAACAAGAATAACGCCCGGAACGCCCAAAAGTCCCGCCAGCAGAGCGGAAACAGGATTAATAATTATACTAACTCCCGCAAAACCACCGACAAAGTTTACTGCAGCAAGAATAAGTCCACCTATAATTCCGTTAAGTATAAGCTTTATAATCCACCTTAAAGGCTTTGCGAATATCCGGCATAGTATAAATATTATAACCAGTCCCAATGCATAGGCAATGGCGGATGTTCCATTAAATATCATATAACTCACTCTCCTAAAAATAAAAGACAACCTGCTAAAAATGTATTCGCAGGTTGTCTTTTTTATGCCAGAGACGCTATATATTTTTTTGTCATCATATGCGGCTTGTAAGATTGCTTTGCCTTGCGAAGTCCGGGAAGCCCCATATCCTCTTCACGGTTTACATATCTGAACTCTGACCATTCGTGTTCAAGAAACTGCTGATTCATAATCGGAAAGCTACCATGATAATCTGTATCAGCGTGTTCAAGATGTATTACTACCATAGAGTTCTTGTTTGATAAAACCTCACCGAATGAAAAGGCAACTACCTTGTCGAGAACAGTAATTGCACCGCCTGTTACACCGAGTGTTTCATAGTTTTCCATAAGCTCAACAACCGCCTCGCGTTGTTCTGATATGCCCGGAACAATACCCTCCTTACTGTAACACCATCGGCTGAACATTTCAAGACATTCGGGACAAAGCTCCGGAGTAAGTGGCTTGTATTCAAAATTAAAAAGACTACGGAATTTATTGATGTGGTTACGCTTGCTGTGATATTTGCTGCCGGGCAGTTCGATTAAGTCGGAAGTATTGTATACATAATCAAACGAGTCAATATCCTCGGTTATGACAAATTTGTCAGGGAATGCAGCGTTGAGTTTCTCAATATCACTTTCACGATAAATCCGTATAATGGGATTTTGACCTATACTGATGAAATAATCAAGAATTTTTCGTAAAGCCAAAGCAACATCCCCATTTCCAATGGGAAAATTAACGGATTCGGTCCCGTTTTCACCGTGTTTTGAAAAGATACAAAGCATATCGTCAATTATTGCATAACGAATTTTGTAGCTATTTCGCCACATAAACATATTTGTGAAAGTATATTCAGAATTAACCGGTTCAAATTCTGCAAAATAACAGTCAAAAAGTGCTTTGTCATTTATAGAAACCGGCTTAAGTTCAAATGTGTCTTTAAGCATATAAAAACCTCGGTACTATTCGATATATTCTCTTACACGGAAGCTAACACCGCATTCATCTGCTATGTTGCGGCATTGTTCGATTTCCTCAGTGGTAATGTTGTGGTCAACGATTGAAAGAGTTACATTCGGGACAAATCTCTTTGCCTTTTTGGCGAAATCAAGGAGTCCTGAGTATGCTTCAAGCCCAAAACAGCTGTGGCACACTTTGTCATAGCCTTCAGGCGTTGCGGCGTTAAGGCTAATTGAAATTGCATCAATAATATTTTCAAATTCAGGGGTAACATCCCGTTTTTCAATCATATTAACCTGACCGTTTGTATTGATTCGTATTCTAAGATGAGAATGATTACTTTTCAGCCATTTTGCTGCATCCATAAGTGTCTTATACCTCATCATAGGCTCTCCATAGCCGCAGAATACAATCCAGTTGTATTTTGTAAGGTCACGTCTGTTGAAATCCTGAATTATCTCTTCAAGGGTTGGTTCACGGTCAAGCCAGAGTATGTCTTTGCCGTTTACCCCGTCGTGATTATTTCGCAGACAGAACTCGCAGTCATTACTGCAGGCATTTGTGAGGTTAACATATAGTGCACCCTCAAATTCATATGTTATTGTCATTGCCATATTAAAGACCTTCTTTCTGTTATTAAAGCGTAATTTCACGCATATCTGTAAAAATTTCTCTTGTCATTTCCGCAATGTGATTGTGACAGGTAAAGAACAAAACCTGTGATGTAAGTCCACTTTTTTCAATATAATCCTTTAAAAATACAAGGGCATTACGGCAGCTTTCATCGTCATATTGTGTGAGAATATCATCAAGCAGAAGCGGAAGAGGTTCACAATTTTCGGTCAGTATATCTGTCGCAGCAAGCCTGAGTGCAAGATAAACCCTATCTATTGCACCGCCGCTTAAATACTTCCATTCATGAAATGCCTCACCCTCACCTGTGCGTGTTTCGACATCAAGTGAACGGGATACAAGAACATCATTGTATTTGCCCGAAGTCAATGCATAAAGATACTCACCGGTTTTTTTGCTGAGATACGAGCCAAAACCCTTGTTGGTTTCAGCTACAGCCTCTGCCATAACCTCGCTTGCAAGTGTCAGCTCTTCAAAACGCTTGCGATATGCATCTCTTTGACTTTGAGCATCTATGATAAGTCGGTCAAGCTCGCCCTCACTTTTTTCAGGGAGCTTAATTTTGCTCTGACAGTCACCAAGCCGTGAACGAAGGATTTTAAGTTCAGCTTCAACAGAATCTCTGTCGGTTTCAATATCGTCTTGCTCGGGAGCGCTTTGTAAAAACTCTGCAAGTTCCTTGATTTTTTTACTTATACTTTGTTCAGAAATATCGGTAATTGCGGTTGCTGCACTTAGCATATTTATGTCAGAATCAATATTTTCTAGATTTTTAAAATCTTCGGCTATTTCTTTAAAGGTTATTTTTGCTGAAATAAAGCTGTCAGTTGGCTTAAGGTCTGCCATAAAAAGCGTAAAGCTGTCTTTTTGTGCTGCAAGTTTTGCGGTAATTGCCGTTATTTCCTTTGTATTATTTGTTTCCGTTTTTTGCCGCAAAGCATCAAAATCAGAACAGTTATACTTCGTCAGTATATCATCAAGTGCTGAAACGTTATCAGCAAGCTGAGAATTAAGAATGCTTTCAATATCTAAAAGCTCCAGTTCAGGCATATTTTCTGTAAAATTCTTAAGCTCACGAAGTGCCACAGCAAAATCTCGCTTTGCAAACTGAACAAATGGCTTATCAGCTGCCTTGTTCTTTAAAATCTTTGAAAGAATAATGAACAAAGCAATACCGATACAAAGTCCACCGACTCCAACTCCGGAAAGAATGGAAAGCTTAGTATAAATTCCAAAAACTGACAAAATAACGGATAGTATTGAAACAACTGATGAAATCAATGAAGCAGTTACCTTTGCTTGTTTGATTGCGCGAGCGTAAGCCTCGTTAAATGCAAGTCTTGCATCGGTAATTTTTCCGCGAAGTAGTATAAGGTCACCACGAAGTGCGCAAATATTGTCGTTAAGTTCCTCGGCGTTTTTGAATTCTTCAGCAGAAATTTTTGTGGTATCTGTGAAGGTCGACATGTTTTCCAATGCAGCAATGCTTTGTGAAATTTCTAGTTCAAGCTCTCCTGCTTTGTCAATATACGCTTTAAGTTCCGTTGCGGTTTTGCCATATTCCGCAAGTCGTTTCCAAATGTTTTCACGAAGATTTATTTTGTTGCTGAGTGTGTAAAATGCATTAAGCTCTTTTTTGGCAAATTCAGTGTTTTTACAGAGTTCAATTTGTTTGAGAATATCTTCTTTTTTTGAAATCTCTGTTTCAATTTTTTCAATTTCCTCGAATAATTCTTTTTGCGAGTCAAGCTGCTCTAAAACACGCTGTTTCTCGAACTTTAAGCCTTGAAGTTTGGATTCGGCATCAACGAGATACCCCTTTTTTTTGCTCTTTGAAACAAGCTCGCAAAGAGCATCGTCAAGTCTTTTTGATATAAGCTCATGGGATATGTTCTCATCACCCGAAACTGAGAGGTTTGAAATTCGCATAGCAAGACTGTCGGCAGAAGCATCAGAGTTGAACCCTCCAAAGCTTCCAATAAAGACGCTGCGTTCAAATTCACCTAATGACATACCGAGAAAATGTTCTCCTGCTTCATTGGGTGTAAGAATGTTTTCGTTTTCACCCGTGCTTTTGCAGAAAATTGATGTCTTATCGGTAGCCTCGGATTTAAGGAATTCCTTACGAAGTCGGTATTCAAGTCCTCCGGATTCAAATTCAATTGCACCGGACATAGGCGTACCGTCCCAGGGGCGGTATTTTTTACGGGGAATTTTCAGGGTGTCCTGACCCTTTTCGGTCTTACCGCTACTGCTGTAAAACAGCATCTTCAAAAAGGTCATAAAGGTTGTCTTGCCGTCTTCATTTTTGCCGAATATGAGATTGAAGCCGGGACCAAACTCAAAAGAACGGTTTGCAAATTTGCCAAACCCTTCAATGTCTGCTCTTTTAATTATCATCCAGCTTCACCCCCTTGTTAAATGCCTTGAGTCCAACCTTAAGTGCGTTCCTGTAGGTCTCCCGCATATCAGGCTCGGCAACATTAATTCTTGCAAGCATCTTTTGTGCAAAAATTCCACGAAGCGAGCTTTCTTCAATTATTTTTGTAAGGTCCAAAATATCAGTATCAGTACAATCTTCAATTCTTATATAGCTAAGCGTTTCTGCAAGCAAAGCCTGAACCTGAGAATGGTCAACAGCAGTGTCGGCTGGAAGCTCTCCGCAAAGTTTTATACGGTATAAATTGCGGTTGAATTCCTCGCCATAAGCTGTTTGGATATGATTCAAAATCCGGTCAACTGCATCAAAAGAGTTCGCACAGCCGGTAATAATAACATCATCAATTACATACTGGCGAGAAGAAATTTCACAATATTCAAGTTTACATAAATCTGTTCCTATTTCTCCTATATAAATGCCATGACTTCCAGGTTCATCAAAACCCATTCCATCGGGACAGCCGGGGTATGCAAAATGTGTTTTCCCAAGCTTTTGTATTTCGCTTCGCTTGTGTATATGCCCAAGTGCAAGATAATCAAAACAGCTTGCCTCAATTTGTGATGCGGTAATGGGATCATATTCGCTTGCTGTTAATTCCGCCACAAGGTCTGCGTGAAGAACGCAAATGTTTATAAAGTCGGGGGAGGGAGTATCAAAACTCCGCATAAGTGAAATTCTTTCAAACCTGTCAGTAAATCCTCCACCATATAGACGAACTTTCTTTTCGGGAAAATCAATGTACTCTCCAAAACCTTGAAAAATAATCACATTATCAGGAAACTTGTATCTGAGATAAACCGAACCGGGACAAGCCGGGTCGTGGTTTCCGGGTGCGATTGCAATTGTTGTGTTTGGTATCTGCGCCATTGCGGAAATGATATTCTCTGCATTTTCCTGATATGGTGAATCAAATAAATCTCCACTAATCAGCAAAAAGTCAACACTTTCAGCTTTACAAAGGTTGATTATTTTATAAAAGGTGTTTTCGATTTCAATTTTGCCGTTTTTTATACCCGTTCTCGCAGACCCAAGATGTAAATCTGCAGTATGAATTATTTTTACAGTATCCATTTGTATTTATCCTTGTTTTTTAGAATTACATATATGATTTAGTATATACCATTTACAATCGGTTTTCAATATTGTTTTTGTAATTTTTAATAAATTTTCGTTATCTTTCAAGGTGCCAATATTTAACAACATAAAGTTGCTAAAATATTGTAAAAATGTCTTGACTATAAGTCAAGCTTTTGTTATAATGTATAAACAAATATAATGCAAAAATGTGGCTGCTTGTATATTATATACGAAAAATTTCGCTAAATTTGAGCAATTTGTCAAAACTTTGTAAAATTATTAAATTTACATAAAATTATTTTTCAAAAGGAGAGAAAAATATGAAAAAACGAATTATTGCTTTACTTTCACTTGTTGCAATAATGGCAACAATGCTGACTGTTCCTGTCAGTGCGGAGCTTATTGTCAATGATACATTTGATGGTATGACCACCAAGCAGGATGTTATTGATGCGGGATGGGCACCATACAACTATAATGCATCAACAAATACCCCGGGTATGTGTGGTGAAGTTTCATTCCCAGATGGTGCATTCCGAATTGCTTATAAAGATGGTGTAAGATATTTTTGGAACAGAAGCTATACAGTCCCCACGCAAAATCATATTCTTATGTTTGATTTAAAGCCTGAAATGAATAGTGCGAAAGTAAACTTTCAGTTCTTTATTGGTTCGACCCGTGTTACCAAGCAGGACCATTGGATCCCGATTGCTAATGAGTGGTACACATATATGTTTGTTGTAAGTGGAAACGCAACAAAGGTAGATGGTTATTATATGAAAAAAGACGATCCTTCCGGTTCTTGGAAAAAGATTGTATTTAATAACGGAGATGCAAATGGTACCAAACCTGCAAACACTGATACAAAATTTAAATTTGGTTTTGATACAGGGTCTAGAGAAGACCAGACAGGCGCTATTTCTTATGACAATTTCCGTGTAATGGCTGGTTCTGTATCTTTTGATGATTTTGTAATAGGTGATACTGTAATTGAAAATGTTCAGGATATTACAGCGGGCACACTTAAAGTGAATTATGAGATTGATAATGTTGCTGCTGACTTCGCTTTCGACTCAACCACAAATACATATCAGCTTAACGAAACTCCTGTTAAAGCGATAATGGTTTGTTTTGATGAAAATATGAAGGTTATTGATTGCAAGGTTGAACAAAAAGAACTTTCGATTGGTGAAAATAATAATCTTTCAAGTGAGATAACCATAAGCTCTGATGATGTTGCTGGAATAAACAATAGTGGTTATGTTGGTATATACCTCTGGAAGGGAATGCAGCCTTTATGCGAAGCAAAGGTTTTGAATTAAAAACGAAAAGCTTCCTTATTATATAATAATAGAATAGTAAAAAGGAGAGAGGAAAATGAAAAAGAGAATTATGAGTCTGCTAGCAATTGTAGCTTTGCTTTCAAGTCTCATGGCTATGCCTGTAAATGCAGATATGGTACATAAAGAAAATTATGACAACTTCACAGCGGATGACAATCCAACAAGTGTTACTTCTTGGGTGGCATACGGTGGGGCTACTGGTGCTTCTTTTGAAGATGGTGACCTCAAAATTGAAAAAACAGAATCTACTACACCTATTTATGATTTAAGAATTACTACAAATGGTGACAATATGACACTCCTGTTTGATATGAAGCAGGCAAAAGCCCAAGGTGTTGGTGGTTACCTTCACACAGGCGGCGGAAGTCGTTTATCTTCAAGTGTATCAAATCCCGAAGCGTATAAATGGTACACACATATGTTTAGAGTAAGAGATAATGCTGAAACAGGTAAGAAGGAAGCTGACTGGTTTATTAAGGGTCCATTTGAAACGCCTGAAGAAAAAGAAGCTGCCACTTGGACAAAGAGAGGTACGCTTACTGGCATTAGTGATTCGGGTGACAGTGCCGGTATTAGATTAAATTTTGGTGCAACGAATGATACAAACCTTGGACAGATACTTTGGATTGATAATATTGAACTTCACCAGGGCTTATATATGAGTGAACGTAAATTCCAGACCTCATACATCGATGGCGGTGCTCCCGTTGAAACCGAGGTTACAACGGTTGACGAAATTGTAGCGGCAGCAACAGCTCCCGCAGTTGCACTTGAAACAAAGCTTGATTTCTATGATTGTAATTTTGCCGTAGGAGATACAGCTTTTGGTCCTACACTTGATGTTCATCCGGTTCTTTTGGCACTTGACGAAAATGGTATGCTTCTTGATTGTGCAATTGCATCAAAATCGATAAACCCCCTTGGAATGGACAATAAGGTTACGGTTGGTTTACCTGATATAACAAGCTATGTAAATCAGATTGACAAGGTTCAGCTCCTTATCTGGGATTCAATTGAGGGTATGCAGCCGATATTTGACGCTGTTGAATTGAATTAAAGGGTGTTTAGCTAAAAGAAGTTAATCTTTAATATTTCGCATATGTACGAAATTTAAATAAACGAAAGGACGGAAACAATTATGAAAAGACTTAAAAGTTTTCTTTGTATAACTCTGGCTTGCATCCTTATGTTTTCAACACTTGCTGTTAATGCGGCACCATCAATTGAAAACGCAGATACAAACCTTGGTTATATTCAGAACCTTAAGAGTACAGTTGTTGCAAACACTATTACAATTGAGGGTACTGCTCCTGCGGCAGAAAGTATTGTTACTTTCTGGATTCAGCAGAATGCATCAACTCCCGTTGATTTGCTCTTTTATCAGTATAAAACAAAATCAGATGCAAATGGTGCGTTTAAACTGAAGTTTACACTTAACACAAGTAAGTTTGATGTTTCTAATGGTGACACTGCAACGCTTAAAATAGGCGGACTGGGACTTAATACATATACTGAAACCATTAATTTGTATACAGAGGCAGATGTTGCAGCTTGTGAAAATGCGATTGCATCTATTAACCCTGTAACTCCGGACCTGGATACATTCCTTATGAACAACACAGGTTTAATGGGACTTACAACTCCTAATGCGGGAGAGATTGCAATAATTGAAAAATATTATGCTTCAAATCCGCTTGACGGAAACGAAACATTTACTGAAATCATTGCTGAGTTCACTGCACTTTATGAAAAGCTTGAACAGCACAAGGCTCTTGTTGTTGAAATTGATGCGGCTGCAAAAGGTACAAGTGTTGATGATTTTAGTGCTGTTATAACTGATACAGATAACGCTGCACTTCTTGCAGAATACGGTATAGAATTTGATACAACAGGGGTATACCTTCCCGGAAGACTTTGGGAAAGAATGCTTACAGCGTTAGGTTATGCAACAATTGAGGATGTAAAGGCGGCATTTGATACAGCAAAAACAACTCAGATTGATAATGAATCAGATTGTGCAATGTATTTTAAGCATATCGGTACCTCAGCATATACGATGGAAGGCTTCTTTGATACTTATGCAGATTTTCTTGGTATAGAAATAACAGCAGATCCTGCAGAAAAAGAAAAGCAGCTTGATATTCTTGAAAAATACTACCAGAATATTACTATTGCCGCCAATGCGGGGGTTGAAGAGGTAGTACAGACAATCGACGCACTTTTTGCTGACTTTGAGGCTCACGAGGCACTTGTTGTAGAAATTGACGCAGCAGCAAAAGGCAGCGATGCGGATGTTCTTTGCGAGCTTATTACAAATGAGGCTACAGCAGCCCGTCTTGCAAGATATGGCAGTAGCGTTGTGTTTGATATGACAGGCGTTACATTATCAAATGTTTTTTGGGCAAAAATGCTTAATGCCGAAGGTTACGATTCAATAGAGGCAGTAAAAACTGCGTTTGATGCAAAGCGCACAGAACATACTTCCATTGAGACTGCTTGCGTTGCTAAATTTAGAGACGTTAAAGCAGGTGTGTGCACCCTGGAGGAATTCTACACAGATTATATAACCCTGCTAGATGTTTCTCAGATAAAATATGATAATATTATATCTGAAAATAAAACTGATATTTTGAATATATATTTTGCTGAGCTTGATCTTACTGGTAATATAACAGCGAAAGATGTTGAAACAATGGCGAATGCTATTGTTGACAAAACATTAAAACACATAGATCTGGTTGAGAAAATCGATGAGTACGCAAAGGGCACAGATGCAGAAGAAATAGAGCGTGTTCTTACAAACAAAGTTGAATATGGAGATATAGTTGATTTTGCAACAACACGAGGCATTGTGAACAGGCTTGATATGTGGAAGAGAATGCTTAATCCAGAAGGTTACGCTACTCTTGAAGATATTAAGACAGCGTTTGAATCTGCATATAATACACAGCTCGCTCTAGATAAGGAGAGCGGCGGTGTTGTAACAGAACGAGATCGCGAATTCCTTGACAGATGGTCTATAAAAAATGTTGCAAACCTTATTACAATTGAAGGTTATCTTGATGGTAAGGATGTTGCAAACATCACATACCATGTTGCGGGTGCGGATGCCGTAGAGGCTGTCGGTTTCAATGGTTTAAATATTGACCCAACAAAAACACTAATGATTACTCAGAAAAAGTCCGAAAAATACAGAGACCCCGAGACCAAGAAGATGGTAAATACCGACACAGTTCTTAAAAATCAGTTCCTGCTCAATACTGCAAGAATAGGTGAGGAGTCTACTGGTGTACTTAGAATAAGTGCTCCCGACACAGACACCTATCAGTTCTGTATTAATCTTTACCCACAGGCACAGATTGACTCGATGATATCTGAATTCGGAACAATAACTACACCTGATGAACTTAATACATTTGTTGAAAATAACAAGGTAATCCTTGATACAACCGGCGGCTATAACTCAAATAAGCTTGCAGTTATGTTTGACCTTTACAGCGAAGACGAAAATACTTATACAGATGGTATATCTGTTGCATCAAAATTCATTGCACTTAACGACGGCACAGCTTTGGCGCAAAACTTTATAGAGGCAATTAACGATGCTGCAGACCCCGAAAAGGGCGGCAGAGCAGGTCTTATCCAACAGGTTGTTGAGCAAACCTATTCTGATGAAGATTTAAAGAATGTTTCAGAAAAGTATGCATATGTTCTTGAAAAATCGGAAGAAGTTTCAGATCGTACAGATGATGCTGTTGTCACACTTTATGATGAACTTGTAGGTCAGTCATTTGTTACCATAGCAGACCTTAAAACTGCATTTGACGATGCCCTTGAGGTTGCAATTCCTGGTGACTCCGGTTCTGGTTCTGGTTCTGGCAGTGGTTCAGGTTCTGGCGGCTCCGGTGGCGTAGGTGGTGGTGCTACCACAAGCAAGCCTTCGGATATAGGTGGCGGAGGTAAGGATGAAAATTCTTATCAGGTTGGAATTTCTGATAACTATTATGTTGAAGACCTCACTCACGAAATCCCAGATGAAGACAAGCCGGTTGCTCCATTCAAGGATGTAGACAGTGCATACAGCTGGGCTAAAACTGCAATTGACGGTCTGCGTCAGAATGCTATTATAAAGGGTGACGGCGACGGAATGTTCAGACCGGGCGCAACCATGACCCGTGAAGAATATCTGGCTATACTGCTTAGAACATTTGGTGTAACCATTTCAAGCGATGAAAATGTTACATTTAGTGATGTTGATAATGATGCGTGGTACGCAGATGTTGTTGCAACAGCACAGAAACTTGGTGTTACAAATGGTGTAGGAAACAACAAATTCGGTATCGGTCAGAGCATTGCACGTGCAGATATGGTTGTTCTTGCAGCAAGACTTGCAGCAGCAAAAAATATAGTTATTCCTCAGAGTGAAGCTGCAGTTGTGTTTAATGACTTCACATCAATTCCCGATTATGCTTATGAAGCAGTTGTTACATTCCAGCAGGCAGCTTTTGTCAGCGGTGATGACAAAGGTAACTTCAATGCAACAAGTGCATCAACCAGAGCGGAAGCAGCTGTTTTATTCTGGAATATGTACGAACAGATATTTGCAAAATAGAATTAAAACAGTATAAACAAAGTCAAAGCCCGGGGCTTTGAATGATAATAAGCCCCGGATTTTCAAAAGTATATGAAAGGAAGGATAAGATGAATATGAAAAAGATTATAGCTTTTATGCTTTCTCTGGCTGTTGTGCTTACAGGCATAATCATACCTGCATACTCAGCTGAAATAGAGCTTCCATACACCGAGGAGCAGATAGAGCTTATCCATAAGCTTAATGTTATCGATCGAAGCTTTGTTGAGAAGAATTCCACTACCTTAATGAGTCGTAGCGGCTTTGCTTACTATGTTGAACGTCTTGCGGGCACCGAACTCGCAAAAAAAGAGAGCGGCTTTAATGCATTATACAAGGACGTTACCACCGAACATCAGTATTATTTATGGATTAAGACAATGACAGAAGCGGGATTTATGAATGGCTTCCCCGACGGAACATTCCGCCCGGCTGATAGTATTGCATCAATGGATGCAGCAAAGGTTCTGCTTTATTGTATAGGTTACAAGCCATATATTAATGTGATGGGCTTTAACTATGTACTTAACAAGACTGATATTTTAAATGGTGTAGGTGTTAAAGACCAAATTACCATAGCGGAATATGTTGTTTTGGTATACAATATGCTTCACACACCTGCTATCCGTATGACCGGTGTTGATTCAAACGGTGGCGTGTTTGAACTTGATGAAAGCTATCTCGGTTTTGACCACATCTATAACATTATCTATGGCAATGGTGTTGTTAATGAAGTTCCCGGTTCAAGACTTGCAAGACCTTATGACGGACTTGCAAAGGACGAAATAAGAATTGATGAATCAATGTTTATTCACCAACTAACAAATGTTGACGAATACCTTGGTTATAATGTAAATTACTATTACAAAAAGGGTAAAGACGGAAAATCCCATCTTTTCTATATGGCAAAATCATCACGAAATAACGAATTTGTTCTTAAAGCTGATGATATTTATGACTTTAATAATTATACCTATACATACTTCAAGGGTGACGAAACAAAGAAGGTAAGTATCGACCCCAAAACAAATGTTATCTATAATGGTATAGCATATCCGGCTTATACAAAAGCGGATATGATACCAGGCTTTGGTACAGTTACACTTCTTGATAACAACGACGACAATGTTTATGATGTTGCAAGAATTGACAGTTATGAATTCTACCTTGTAAATGGTGCAGACGCTAAAAAGAAGACCATTTCGGATATCCGCGAGAGTATAAGGATGCTTGAACTTGAAACAGCTGACGAACTCACAATTACCTGGGATGGTGAAGAATATCCCCTTGAAAGAATTATCAAAGGTGATTTCCTCGTAGTAAAACGTACAAAGGAAGATTCGGGCTATTATCGTATAAGCATTGATGTTCGAAAGGACGCAAGAGAACTTACTGAGGTTGAGGACTTTAATCTTAAAAAAGGAACACTCAAGGGTGGCGGTCTTGATTACACAATGTGGTCAAAAATGTGTGAAGATGATGTAGAATCCCAAAAAGCACTTGTTGTTGGAAATATGGTTACACTTTACTTCTGCGACGGTATTGTTGTAAGAGTAGAAAAGGGTACCGGAGCCTCGGCAAAATATGGTTACCTCATTGCGATTAATGGGGAGGGTGAATTCTCAGATATAAAAACTCAGTACAAGCTTTGTAACGATAAAGCTGAAGTTGGAGTTTACGATATGGCAAAAACCATAAAGATTGACGGTAAGGCACTGAAAGCGTTTGACGATATTTCACTAGCTCTTTCACGTGGTGCACAGTTTGATGCAAAATATTACTCTCCGTCATATCCTCACGCACAGGTTGTAAGGTATGAATTGAGCGAAACAGGACTTCTTAAATCCTTGGATACAATTATTCATAATGAAGCACTTGAAGATGCTGAAACAGCACTTGCGGTAGGCACAGCTGACGAAGCAAAACGCAATGTGGCTCATACTGACCGTGGCGTGATTGCAAACCGCAACATGTACGGACAGAACTTCAGTCTTTACAATGATAATAACGAACTTATTCTTACAAGAAATTCAAACATAACTACAATGCTTCAAATCCCCAAAACAGACCGTGGCGATGAAGATGGTTACAAAGTATTTGTATGGGACGATAGTGAAGATATTGTTGAAGCTAAGTTCTATAATCCGGATGATGTAAAGGTAGTAAGCGGTCTCTATGTTTATGCGGATACAACCATTGATACACCAATGTCGTATACAGTACGACCCATCATTGTAAAAAACATTACCGTTGAATTGGATGAAAATGAAGACAAAGTTTATGTTATTAATGCTTATTCGCAGAAAACCGAAGTAACATATTACTCAAAAGAGGGTGATATTCCCAATATTGAGAATATTGCGGTAGGTGATATGATTCGCGCTGAGGTTGATAGTGAAAAGTACATTATTAAGTTCCAGAAATTCTTTGATGCTGCAACAGGCAGACTGGTTGCATCAGAAACAGTAGCCGGCGAAGGTAAGATGGTGTTATTTGATCCCAGTCGTCCCAATATGAGACCTCTCGTTATGTATACAAAGGCTCTCCATGTTGTACCGATTAATATGAAGAATAGTGTGCTTCGTGTAACAACTTCAACTCCTTTAGATGGTGATGATTACGATCCGGAGAATGAAGCTCTGATGGATAACCTCCTGTATCCAAACACCAATTTCTACAAGTACACAATGGTTCGCGGTCAGGCAGTGGTTGAACCGGCAACAACAAGTGACATTGTAACATACAAGGCAAACAATATAAATCCTTCAGAAATGATTCTTGTTACTTACAATAACGGTCTTAACTACGCTTATATTATAGGCAAAGGCGAATAAAAATTACCTTGTCTGACACTGTCAGCTTAAACTGACAGTGTCAGAACAAAAAGAATTTCCATTTTAAAAGCTCTTATCCCGCCCACGGATAAGAAGGCTAAAATCAGGTGGGCTGAAAGGTATGGAAATTATGATAAGAAAAATAACAGCCGTTGTCTGTGCACTTGTTATGGTTTTTACCCTGCTTGCACCAATCGGAGTAAATGCTGAGCGTATAGCCGATTGTTGGAAGGTAGGTACCAAAAGTGCTAACGCAAAAGTCGAAAACGGCATATTAACACTTGATGGCACAGATGGCAAAACAGCCAGCTATACATATTCTGCTACATATCCCAAGGATTTGGTTCTTAAATTCTCTGCAAGAATTTTGCAACATACAACAATGGGTGTGCAGTTCCATACAGGAACAGGCCGTGCCGGTATGTATATGAACCTGACCGGTTACAGCAGCTTTGGCGGTGCAATCAAAGGAAGCGTTCCAACAATTGGCAATGCTTGGCATGACTATCGTATTGAAGTAATAGGCGATACCCAAAGCATCTATGTCGATGGCGAGCTTACCGGTACAGGTAAGATAGACCTCGGAACAGTTGGTAATACCAGAATTTATTTCTGGACTAACCCCAATGGTAAAATGGAAATAGGCCATTGGTCACTCCACACCCTCGATGGCAGAAAGCCGTTTGTGGTATCTGCAAACTATGCAGGCGAATGGCTCCCCGGTGAAGATTATACTCCCGGCTTTACTCAGGACTGGAAGACCGATACAGGTAACTGGCATCTCACAGATGCTCCTGCGGTTGAATGGATTAAGGAACGCGGAGTTATCCGAATTGACAGTTCAAAAGGTTCAAATGGCGGTTACTATCCGGTTCAACACGCACTTAATTTGACCAAGAACTTTGACTGGAAGTGGAAGTGGAGAATTATCAAAAATACCAACTCTTCAATCCAGATTAAGTTTTATGGCGACTACCTTAACCTTTATTTCTACGTAAGAGATAACGAAGTGCTTCGCGGTGCGGCTCTTGAGGAGAATCTCCAGGGAAATATGGGGACCATAGGTATGGGTATTAATGTGCGTATGGGTCAGAATATGGGCGACTGGTGCGAAATGGAGCTTCAGCGTCGCGGCGACTATTTGAGTATGTTTGTTGATGGAGGTAAGGTAAAGACCTGGCGTGCATACTCACAAAATAGTAAAATGGGTATGATTGCTTTGGCGGTTTCGGGTCACGGTGATGAAAACTGTGATATTTTTGAAATCGGGGAAACTTCATATACACCCTATTTCCCGACAGTTGAAATGGAAGCACCTCTTTACAACTCAGAATTTGTTCAGAGCAGTGATGTTGTGCTTCGTGCAACAGCTACAGAGGAAACTGATTATATCGACTACTACGTTGATGATTTAAAGATTGGTCGCGGATATGCTCCGACTTATGAATACACTCTTGAAAATGTTCAGCCCGGTACATATAACGTAAGCGCGGGCATTGGTGACCAGCGTAGCGTTGCAACAGTTATGCATGTTAAGGCAGGCTTTACTTCGGCGCTTAATCTTTCAGCCGATGAAATCAAGTATGGTGGTACAGTTAATGCAAGCATTACTTCTGATGCATTGAATAGCGATGTTGATGTTTCAAAGGTTGAGTATTATGTAAATGGTGAACTTGTTGCAACTGCAACTCAAAAGCCCTTTAAAGCAACACTTAAGAACTTTGAAGTTGGCACAGCTTCTGTATATGCAAAGATAATGAACAAGCAAAATGTTGTTACAACAAGTGAAATTAAGCTTGTTGATGTATACACAGACGGTAAGGGTAGCATTAAATTCAACAGAGAATATGATATGTCCTATAAGTACGATGGCGGCACAGGTAAAGTGACAGCCGAGGACGGTTACTTCAAACTTGACATTGAACATAATGGTAATATTCTTAAATACCTTGACCAGGACGGTAAGGTTAAGGAATATTCAATGACAAAGTTTAAGGATACTGTAACAGGTCTTGGTGATTACCGTGTTATTACAACTTCTGGCTTTGCTGAAGTATACTACAACGGTCAGATGCTCCACACCTTCTATATGCCAGCAACAACAGTTGAAAACAAGCTGAGCTATTCAGGTATTAAGAATTTCAAAATGACCGGTCGTGGCTGTAAATATACACTCTTTAGTGATAAATGGCCCGGTACAGCAGAATATACATCACCGGCTATCAATATGGGTACAATCGAACCCTTACAGTCGGCAAATGTTTATACTGCACTTGAATTTGACAAAACTGACCTTTCAGACGAAGTTTTTGAATACTTTGACGGCAGATACCAGATTAAGCTTACATTTAAGGATGGCGAGCTTACCGTTCGTGACCAGGGTAAGCAGGGTCAGATACCCGAGGATGGTTTCCCGCTCGAACGTAAGCCGGGGGTTGGATACTATCGCGTTAATGTGACAGAGGGTGCAGCTCAGGTTTGGTGCAACAACAAATATGTTGGTAGTTTTATGGGTGTTCTTTATGCTCACAAGCCTCAGATTATTCGTACTATGACTAATCCTTCAGCTTCAACATTTGTTGCAGTAAAGTCAATTGATGATATTTATTATCATAGTGAGGACTTTAGCGGCAACAAAGAGCTTATAGCTATGGATTACTGGGTTACCAACGGTGATACAACTGAAAAAATCAATCAGGATGAGGAAACAGGCAAGTATCACGCAACTGTTACTTCAGCTACAGAAGGCAGACTTTACCTTAATGCATTCACAAAGGATGTTATATTCAACTCAAAAGTTAAGGTTGACAGTGCTAAGAAGTTCTATATTATGACCAGACAGCATCCCATCTACTACGATTTCAAGCTGGGCTACGACTTTGAAGCAGGTCAGTATTTTGCCGAATATAACGTATTTGGTGGAGAGAAGAAATCAATTGGTAAAGACACACGTAGCTTCCCCGGTACTTTTGAACTTGGCAAGTGGCATGATGTTGAGGTTATAAACAAAGAAAAGAACCTTGTTATGAAGGTTGACGGCAAAACTGTTATCGACACCAAAGATTTCTGGCTTGTACTTGCAGGAACACCCGGATTCGGTGTAGTTGGCGGTACACTTCACTTTACAGATGTTTACTACGAAGGCAGAGCCAAGGTTGGTTCAGGTACAAACGGCGTACACGACAATGAAGTTGCATCATACAACGACTTTGTTCAGATGAAAGACGGCAGAGTTGTCAGCACATCAACCCGTGGCGGCTGGCGTTACACAAGCGACGGTGGTAAGACCTGGACCGACCCTCAGGGTAAGGCAACAGCAGGCGGTACCACCAATATACTTGTTACCAAAGAGGGTAACTGGGTAGGAATAAACAGTGCGGGCGGAAGACCTAATGCATCAATTTCTACAGATGAGGGTCAGACATGGGGTTCACTAATCGAATTCCCCAAAAATGTTGATTCGCCTAACTGTACTGTACAGAACAACTTTTCTAATGTTGCAAAGAACGGCAGACTTCTCGTTACTTCTGACGAGCTTACATCCGAGGAATCAGGCCAGGTTGGTGCTTGGTGGTCGGATGATGGCGGCTTAACCTGGACAGAAAGTGATACATACTTCCAGGAAGTTAAGGATAATGTAAATGGTCAGGAAGCATCGTTTGTAGATATGCCTACCGAGGGTCATTACAGAATCTTCTTCCGTACCGACCGTAACTATATCTACTTTGCGGAATCATTTGACGATTGTAAAACATTTGAAACAAGACGTATCCCCTCACCCTTTAAGGCAACATGCTGTACATTTAAGATTCGCCGTGATACATTTGAGGACCAGACCTATTATGCACTCTGGACCTATGATGTAGAAGCAAGCTGGCAGCGTAGCCGTAACGAGCCTCGTAACAGAGTTGCTCTTGCGGTATCATACGATGGTATGGAAACCTGGGAATTTGTTCAGACAATATTTGATACAAGTGATTACCCCAATGGTCTTGTTCGTAACTACTCGCTTGAGATTATGGAAAATGAGATTTATATCTCAATGAATGGTAACAAGAATGACTGCTTCCTGCAGGCAATCGACAAGAGCAAAATTAAGACAACCAAGAGATTTGAAGAAGCACATCCTCGTGGTTGGTGGTCTGGTACACTCGCAGATGACCTTGCATACACTCTCAGCGTTATCCCCAACAAAGATGGTCAGGCATATATACTCGGCAACTATGAAGAGGTGAAGTCTCAGAATGGCATGGTTAAAGCTGAAACGCTTGCAAAGGCATTTAACAGTGTTATGACAAAGAATGGTAACACTGTTACATTCAAAATTGGTGATGGTTATGTTAAGTTTACCGATGGCTCGTCAAGCTATGATGTAAACGGAACATCTACGGATTTTGGCTCAACCTGTATGAAGGATGGATATATTGATATCAATGCTTGTGCAAAAGCTTTTGGTAAGCCTATTACCGAAAATGAGGCAAAGAATGGTTGGGTACTCTGGTCGGATGCAGTTTATGCTCCGGAATACAAGAGACAGCTCGAAGGTCTTATCTAATACTCCATGACGTTAAATTTATTTGAGTTGTAAAAAACAATTCACAACGGGGAGGGGTGATGTTTTTCATCACCCCTCTGCGTTTATGGAAGGGAAAAGCCTTCCTCTAAACAGAAATTATATTTTCTGATTAGAAAAAGGCTTTTGTGTATATATTACTGACTTCGGGTCAGTTGTTATAAAAAATCATAAGGAGGTTTTATATATGAAAGGAAAAAGGATAATTGCTTTAGTGGCAATGTTTGCTGTTTTGATGACAACTATGCCTATTATTTCAAATGCAGCAACATCAACAAGTACAAAGAAAACCTTGCAGCTTGAACCGGTTACCCATAAAGGTTTAACATGGAAAATGGCAAATCCTGTAGAGGAAACCACCACTACGGACAACAAGGACACAGATGATACGAGTGATGATACTACTGTGACTGAGGTTACTGACCGTGATGAGATTGCATATATAAACGAGGCCGGAAATCTTTACTGTTCAACTGAAAGTAGAAGAATTTTAGCGGGAAGTTCGCCATATGGTATTCGTCTCTATTCTGAGGATAATGCTGATAATATGTTTAATGCGTCGAACTTTAAAGATGACCACGAATTTGAAATGAAATTCAGGTTCACAGATGATTTTTACATAATGTACTACAATGGTTCATACCGCCATTATATCCGGTTTTTCAATGAGTCCGAGTTGTATTATCAAGATTCAACCGGCTACGATAATTCAGTTGAGGTGGATATGCCATGGAATGAATGGCATACATTGAAACTTACATCAATCGATGGTAATAAGGGCGGAATTTACTTAAACGGTAAAAAGATTGTTGAGTATGCGATGCGAGCAAGTTCAGCTAAACCTTACTTTATGCTTGCAACATATTATCATATCGACTCAACATCAGCCATTGAGGTAGAGTATGCAAAAATGACTCCCATTCAAAGCGATGACGAATCAGGTGATGAGATTATTGAAGGTGATATTGGTTTGTCAGGTGTTACACAAAACCAGCTTTTCCATACGGGCGACAGTGTAACATTAAGAGCGGAGACATCTGTTGGCGGCGATGATATAAACGACAAAGGAAATTCAGTTCCTGGAGCAAGTGTTTATTCGAGCTACTATGTTAATGGTACAAAGGTAGGTCAAGATGACGTTAGCACTGAAAAAGCTACAAAAAAAGTGCCTTATTTGTTGTTTTTCACAAAAGAAGTAGAATACACAATATACACCAATAACGGCTTTACTTATACATTTGACCAGGAAGGCGAGTATAATATTTACGCAATTGACAGCAAGGGAAAAAAGTCAACAACATTTAAGGTATTTGTTGAAAACAAAGAATTGGCTGAACTTTCCGTTCCGGAATCTGTAAATTATGGTGAAAGTGTTAATGTGAATATTTCAACAATTGAAATCTCGCACATAAGCCGTTATGACTATTATGTCAATGGTGAAAAAGTGCTTTCATCAAGCTCTACGTCGGCAAGCCTTACAGGGCTTCGTGCCGGAACGGCGGCAATAAGCGCCAAAGTTATATGCTCTGACGGAAGTGAGTATCGTACTGAAACGAAATATATTGATGTGAATAAAGGAGCGGTTTCGGGCGATATTCAAATGAGCCGTGAATATATCCTTGACTATGACTTTGATGGCACAACAGGCAATGTTACTGTAAATGACGGGTTCTTTGAACTAAACTTTACACATAACGGCAATACAGTTACGTACAGTTCAAACGATGGAACCAAGACTTATACGGGTGCGGAAAACGGAATAGGAGCGGGTTCTTACCGAATTGTTGCAACGGCGGGTAATGCTGAAGTATACTACAACGGTCATTTTCTGTTCTCGTGTCTTATGCCATTTGTAAATAACGATATACAAAGCATAAACTATACGGGTGGCGTATCAAATGCCAACCTTAAAGCTTCTGGTGTAAAGGCGGAAAGATACTATGGTGACTGGACAACAAGCGATTCAATTGAGGTATATGACCTTGATTTTGATATGTTCTATTCGCTTGAATTCAATAAGGAAAATTTAGATGATGAAACAGTGGTTATCTATGACGGTGAACACCAGGCAAAACTGATTTTTGACGGACGAGGCATCACTGCAATGGCTCAGCCGGAGGATTATCGTGTTCCTGAAGAGTTCAATCTTACCGACTCGATTGAAACAGGTTATTATCGTTTGACTGTTGCAAGAGGATTAGCACAGCTGTTTGTAAATAATACATATATCAATTCGTTTAAATGTCCGGTTACTGCGCATGCAAAAGCGGTTATGAGAACTGCTGTTGCTACCGATGACACACGATTTGTTTCTGTTAAAAACACAGATGATATATATTTCCACAACGAGGATTTTGAGGGTAATACTGAGTATAACGCAAACGAATATTGGTTCTCAGAGCATGAGGGCCGTGCTCTTGAAGAGGGTGAAACTGATCCGTTTACCCAGGAGATTATTACCGAAGGCGGTAACAGTTACTTAAAACTTACTGATGCAGGTCTTGAAAAAGAACAATACACGGGTTATACCAACAATGACAGAATAAGTCAGCCGGTTGGTGACTGGAACATAAATGCGTCTCCTGATAACCCTGCTTTCAATTTCCGTGCAAAGGCTGACGGAACAGGTGAGATTCATTTCCTTGCAAGACATTATCAGAAAGGTAACTTTATATCAATAAGCTACAGCTTTACAGATGGAAAATGGTATCTTAACAGATATACACTTAGAAAGGAATCATTCCCTTCAACTGCAAAGCTTGTTGTTCCTGCAAGTGATTTTGAATTAACTGATACAGTTGACGGAAATGTTAATATTAGTGCTATTTATGCTTCTGAACGTGAAGTCCTGGCAGAAAGTGCTGAAAATGCACCCGGTACAGACTGGAACGATTATGAGATGATACTCAATGACAACTATATTGCTCTTTATTGTGAAGGAACAAAGATTATCGAGTACGATGGCCTTGTGAGCGGTCACGGCAGAATGGGCTTTGGTGTGTCTTATGGTGCAACACTTTGCGTTGATGATGTTGAATATGCCGGCGACAGCCGTATAACACTAGCGCTTAAATATATTACAACAGGTGATCCGGTTGATGCAAGCTACAGCTTCTATACCGGTGCTTTGAAGAACAAAGAACCGGTTGTAGTAAGCAATACCGGATTCAGAGCAGGCCATGGTGCCGAGGACTTCCACAAATCTCCGACAAACGGTGTTGTTGCGTCAAGTGCAGATTATTTTTCATGGAAAACTCTGGATAACGGCAATACCTGGCAACCCGCATATATGGTATATGAGGACAATGCCTTTGAAGTGGAACATGATGGCCACTATTACCTGTATTACACAGGTCCTTCATCACTCAATCTTTTGTCCGGAATGTATATGCGAATTGGTAGCGTAAACTGGGCAAAACCGAGCATTGGTAAAGTGTGCAGTCGTTTATACAGTACCATACATCCGGAGGGCGATTATAAATCAACGGCTCAGATTAATGGTTCATGGGCGAATGAGAATATGGTAGTTGACCCGGCTGATTTTCCGTCGGAAATCTACAATCAGTCAAATATTGCCAGCCAGCTAGTTCAGGTTCAGGATGGTGACTATAAGGGCAGAATATTTATGTCAAAAACCATTGGCGGTGAACGTTATGGCGGCGATGCAATATTCTACACCGATGTTGACCGTGATTTCATAAATTCCGGTGCATCAATTGAAGATTATTGGGACAGAGATACTAACAAGGTGAAAAAAATTCTTGAGGATGACTGGTATCTGGCAGGACATACCCTTACTTATGAATCAGTAGGTTTTGATATTCAGGAGAGTAAAGTTGTTGATATGCCGAACAGCGTTTTGAGAGCTTACGGCAGAGGTGAAACAGGATTTATATCATATTGTGAATCGTATGACGGCGGCGAAACATGGGAGAAGGGTGTTCCCTCGCAGTTTATCGCTCCGCGATGCAGCTATGGTGTTGTACGCGATCCGAAAAACCTTAACCATTACTATGCGTTCTGGTGTTATGAGGCGAATACTTCCGATAAAATGAACGACGGAGGTCGTCCCAGAACACGTCAGGCGCTTGCGGGCAGCTTTGACGGCGGTAAAACATGGCAATATCTTGCTGATATTGAAGAGTCAACAAATGACTGGCGCAAGGGTCATGACAACAAAAGTCTTGGTGTTGCGCAGAACCACGGTTTAAGAGTTATTGACGGTGTTGTTTATATGTCCTACGCCGGATTTAATGATGGTATAAAATATCCAAAGCTTTATACACTTGATACAAACAAGCTTAAACCTCTTATGAGATTTACTGAAGTGCATGATAAAAAGCTGTACTATCATAATGGTGCACAAACCCTTTCTGAGGATGCTGCAATTCTTCCCAAGGTAAGCGGTAAGGGTAAGATTTACGGAACAACAACCAATATTACAGTAACTGATGAACATTATGATGCTGCAACTATTGCAAAAGTAATGGACGCAATATCAAACGGTAACGGAAGCTTTAATATCGGTTTAACAAACTATACAGTAACTCCGGATGCAAACGGAAACTTTGATATAATTGAAGCTGCAGAGGTGTTTGGTAAAAAAGTTGCCGAAACAGATAACTCATTTATAATTTCTGATTTTGAAATCAGTCGTGTAGATACCTTTTATATTGACAGCATAGGTCTTGAAAAAACTGCAGCAATGGATATCCGCGATGATTTCCTAAACAGATTCTGCCTTGCGGTTGAATACAGCAACGTTGAACAGATGTCAAAACTTCTTGATGAATTCTCTTATTTACTTGACTTTGATGTCGATACGGTAAATGAGAGTGTGCTTGAAAGAATGTTGGGACATAAGTACTATAAGCTTGCAGATATTAAAAAAATGTATAATATGGCCGTTAATGCCAATACAAAATCTCTAGATAATTCACCGATTGCTCTTTCCACGATTACAGACGGCTATAAAAATTGGGATGACTCAATATCCGGTACATCTACGATTAGCGGTGTAAGTGACGGTGTTGCTACAGTTGCAACCAGCACAGCCTATTCGGAGCCTGGCAGTTATGGAACTGCAGCGTTTGATATTCCTGATACGGATAAATATGCTGTTAACTTCAATGCCAAGATTGGTTCCGGGGAAGCTAATATTAAATGGGGTAACTCTACACATTTGATGCAAATAGTTTTGAACCCTGTCAACAATTCCGGCTTTGAAATAGAGAATGATAAAATTCCGCTTAGTGTAACGGCTGATAAATGGTACAATATTTGTGTGCTTGTATCAAAGGCAGCTTACGGAAGAAATGCTGTGGTCAAAATTGCTGAAATTGCAGATGACGGAACTGTCGGATACTACACAGAATATACCTTTGATGGTGTTACGGGCACTGCCGGCAGAAAGGGCTTCTGGCTTGAAACAGCAAACGGAGGAAGTGCTTCGATTGAGAAGGTAAGAGTTTATAATGACAGCACATTTGAGGTTCATACATTTAAAGCTAATGACGGAAAAGCATCTGCTTCTGTTGAGTTTCTTAATCTTGACAAAGAAATATCAACAGGTCAGGCAATAATGAATATTTACAACAACGATGTGTTTGCAGGAATGGGTTATTCGGAAGAGTTGACGGATGAAATTCCTGTACTTGGAACAAAGCTGTTTGAATTTGCGGATGTTTCTTATGATGTGAAAAATGGAATTAATCCTGCTGCAAAATTTAGTATGTGGAAGGATACCGTTAATCTTCAGTCTGTTGCAACACCTACTGATAAAATTAGTATGGTAAGTGAGTTTGAGGATGATTTTTCCGGTGCAACTTTAGATATGACAAAATGGGCTATATCAGCTGATGAAGACGGTGAAGAAACAGGAATATTTGCCGGAATTTCAGCTGAAGAAGGCGGAGTTCTTAAGTTGAAGAAATCCGTTTCAGGCAAACTGGATTTTAAAGCAAAACTCCCGGCACAAGCCGATAATATGATAGTTTCTTATGATTTTAAAGTAAATGCCGCACCCGTTTCGTTCCAGCAACAGTGGTTTGGCAGTATGTATACAAAGGAAGACGGAACGCAGGCTCTTGACAGACTCGTATATTATATAGATGAGGATGCTACAACAGGTGCTGTTAGAATAAAATGCGGCTCAAGCTATACTTTAAATAAAGGGATTTGGTACTCACTTATTGTTTCAATGACTGGCGTAGGTGGAAACCGAGAATATAAGTTCTACATTAAAGAAAGAGATGCATCTGACTACCAAAGACTTTGGGAGACAGCAACAATTACCGGAGGGGAATATACCAGCGGTGCTTCGTGGCAGAATGCGTTTCGTTTCTATGATGGAAGTTCGCCAAACACCGATATCAGCTTCGATAATTTAAAAGTTATAAGTGGTACATTTGCAAATTAATTGGATTTTGTTGCTGTTTTTGCATAGATAAATATGAAATATCTCAATTGTGCAAAATAACGAAAATTTTAGTAACAATTGAGTGGGTTATAATAATTCAGAGATTATGCAATTTGACCTATTATATAAAAAAAATCTGGTTTTCCGTGTAAAAAATGACGAAATACCATTGACATTTGCAACAAAGATATGGTATAATTTCTGTGTGATGGTTACAAAAACCGATTTTGGCAGAAAAGTTATTGTGAAAATAGACCAAAAGCCAAACCCAATTATGCACAAGTAATGAAATTTTATTAAGTGGGAGAATCAACAAGGGGGGGATTTCCCCCTTTGATTGTTCAGCTTTAAGAACTCCAAATGCGGCATTCTGTCAGGCTCACGACAGAATTGCAGTAAAACATGTATGTGAGCGGAAAGGTTAATGGTATTATGAAGACTTCTAAACAAGCGTTGGCAGTTCTTCCCGCCCGTAAATCTCTTGGGTGGAAGATATTGTCACAATGGCAGCTCTATGTATTTCTTTTGCCTGCACTTACATTTATGATCATATTCTCATATGTTCCTATGTATGGCGTTATACTGGCATTTAAGGAATTTATGCCTTCAAAAGGTATTTTGGGCTCTCCCTGGGTAGGGTTTAAGCATTTTATTCGATTCTTTACTCAGCCCAATTGCATTCAGTACATAAAAAACACAGTAAGCATTTCGCTTATCATAACACTTCTTTCGGTTCCGATTCCTGTTATTTTTGCGTTAATGCTTGACCAGGTAGAGGCTACATGGTATAAAAAGCTTGTGCAGAATATGACATATCTGCCCCATATGCTTTCGGTTGTTATTGTTATCAGTATATGTCAGGTATTGCTTTCACCTTCGTCAGGTGTGGTTAATATTCTTATTGAAAAGTTTGGCGGCGAAAGAATTAACTTCTTTGGTGAAGAAGATATGGTATTCTGGATTTACTGGTTAACCGGTGTATGGCAGAATACGGGTTATTCTGCAGTTTTGTACTTGGCTGCTCTTTCCGGTATTGACCAGGAACAGCTTGAAGCTGCAAAGATTGACGGCGCAAACAGACTCAGAATTATCTGGAACATTAAGCTTCCCGCTATTGCAAACACAGTTATCATTATGATGATTATGGCATTCGGTCATGCATTCTCTGTTGGTGCAGATAAGATGCTCCTTATCCAGAATAGTATGAACCTTTCAAAATCAGAGGTTATCAGTACTTATGTTTATAAGGTTGGTCTTTTGGGCGGAGAGTTCAGCTTCTCAACTGCTATCAACCTGCTGAATACCGTTGTTAATGTTATTTGTGTTTTGGTTGTTAATAAGATTGCTGACATTGTCAGTGATACATCATTATTCTAAGAAGGAGGGCGAATGTTATGAAAATGAAAACAAAATCGGATATTGTCTTTGATATTATCAACTATTCTTTACTTACATTAATATTCTTTATTGCATTCTATCCTCTGTATTTCGTAGTTATTGCATCATTCAGTGACCCGAACTATGTTAACGCAGGCCAGACTCTTTTGTTCCCCAAGGGAATAAATTTTGACGGTTACAAAAAGGCGTTTGAGTTTAAACAGATTTGGGTAGGTTATAGAAACAGTGCAATTTATACACTTCTGGGAACAAGCCTTAACCTTGTTGTTCTTATCCCGGCTTCATTTGCTCTTTCAAGAAAAGAGCTTGTCGGCAGAAAGCTGTTTACAACTCTTATGCTGATTACAATGTATTTTAGTGGCGGTACTGTTCCGGCTTACCTGAATATTAAGAATCTTGGTCTTATGGATTCAATGTGGGCTCTTATTCTCCCCGGCGCATTCAGTGTTGGTAATATGATTATCTGTCGAAGCTACTTCACCAGTAACGTATCAGAAGAGCTGTTTGAGTCGGTTAAGCTGGACGGCGGCGGTTATATGAGATTTTTCTTCTCTATAGTGCTGCCCCTTTCAAAGGCTATTGTTGCAGTTATGATTCTGTATCATGCTCTTGGCCACTGGAATGTATACCTCTCAGCTTTGTACTACATTCGTGATAAAGATAAGTTCCCGCTTCAGTTGGTGCTTCGTAACATAACAACATCGCTGACAAACAGTACTGTTGATGGTGGTGCAAATATGGATGATGCTCAAACGGAAAAGCTCAGAGAGATGATTCGTTATTCAACAATTCTTATTGCGGCACTCCCGATGATTATTCTTTACCCCTTTGTTCAGAAATATTTTGTTAAGGGCGTAATGGTTGGTTCTGTTAAGGGATAAAACTTTTTTAAGCAAAATTTAGGGTTCGGGCTCCCTTGAAAACTCGGAAATTTTAAGTAAAGAAGGTATGTAAAATGAAAAAAGTAATCAGTATTCTACTTGTTCTTTCGATGCTTTTGACAGTTGCTGTTGGTCTTACCGGTTGCGGTGAAGATGAAACTTCAGGCAAGATGACAGTGTATGGCGGTATCAACGCTAGTTCGGCAAAAAGTAACATTGATGAGCTTCACGCAGAATATCATCCAATTTGGGAACAGTATAATCCCGACCTCGACATTGAATGGATTCAGGGTGACATTAAGATGATTATGGCATCCGGCGATTATCCTGCAGTTATTATGCAATCTGTTTTCCAGAATCAGGATGTTGCAAAGTATGCAGCGCAGGGCGTTCTTCTCCCCATGGAAGAATACATAACAGAAGAAAATACCCCCAATATCTGGAGAATGTTCCAGGAACATCCTACAACCAAGGCTATTGCAACGGCTCCTGACGGTCATATTTATGCGCTTCCGTCATACAGCGGCAATCCCTCAGGCTTCCTTGAAACATTTTTCTATATTAACAAGGTTTGGCTTGATAAGCTTAATCTTGAAGTTCCCAAGACACTTGATGAGCTTTATACAGTTCTCAAAGCGTTCAAGACTCAGGACCCCAACGGCAACGGCAAAGCTGACGAAATTCCTATGATGTTTGGTAACGAAATGGCTTATGCATATCCCGAAACACTTCTTTCAGCTTGGGGCGTTTCAACCAAATTTGGTATGTATGATGGCTGGATGAATGTCATCGATGGAAAAGCTCGTTTTACTCCTCTTCTTGACGAATGGAGAGAAATGTGCAAATTCTACAACAAACTGTGGAATGAAGGTCTTCTTGACATTGAATCCTTCACAATGGAAAGTTCACAGTATAGTGCAAAAATTAACGCTGCAACACCTATCGTAGGCTTCACATTTAACAGACAGTTTGAAAATATGGATGAATATATTGTAATTGAACCTCTCAGTGCGGATGGTAAGATTACACCGGTTCTCCACATACATCCCGGTACAATTGGTACAAGAAATATTGCTCATATAACAAGCAATTGTAAAGATCCTAAGGGAGCTCTTAAGTTCCTTGATGGTTTCTATGACAAGAAAAACGGTATTATCAATCGTTATGGTGGTGTAGGTGAAGATAAGACATTCCATATGGAAGGCGATATGTTTGCATGGAATGATGTTCCTGAAGGTGAAACTGAGACAGATGTGATTAACAGAAACACTGTATTTGGTTCTAGTATGCTTGGTTACTTTGATTACGCAAAAGATGTTGATACATTGCTTGAAAAGGCAGACTTTATGTCAAGCTTTGATGACAAGTATGCTATTGTTGAAAAGTATGTTGATAAGGAAACCTGGCCCAGACCTTACTACACAACAGAGGATGCTACTCGTGTAAATGAGCTTCTTGCTGACATTACAACTTATGTTGAACAGATGAAGGCAAACTTCATTACTGGCAAGACTGATGTTAACAGCGACGCAGAATGGAATGACTATATTGCAAAGCTTAAGAAGCTTGGCGCTGAAGAATATCTTGCAATCAATCAGAAGGCTTTTGATATTTATCAGGGCGTTATTGATGAAATGACAAAATAATTAACGCAATTTGTGCGTAAAAAGACGGCAGCAACGCTGCCGTCTTTTTTGTGTGTAACCAAATTTTAGGCATCGAATATACTGAAAATAAAAGGGTGTCAAAAAACTCTTTGAAAATAAGGGGGAGGGGTTTTGTGTGAAAAGGCGAAGATGCTGTCGAGCGCGACCGAGTGCGGCAGGGTGGTTTTTTATTGCGGTTGGGGTGGGACTGTTTCTTGCATACGCAATCCCCAGATATATCCTTATAACCCTGCTCGGCCTTTGCATGATAGGTGCCGGAATATGCATTATTTGTAAAAAATAGTGAAAGGAGAGTATTTATGAAAATAGTGGTAGTAAAAGCACCACGTTTCCTAAAAGGGATTTTAAAGACAATTTTTAAGATAAAAAATGACGAATAAATACATAAATAAAAGAGCCATAGATGATTTTTCATCTATGGCTCTTAAAATAGTTTGTAATTAAACAGCTCTCTGAACCTTGCCGGATCTCAAGCATCTTGAGCAAGCATAAACTCTTTTGGGAGTGCCGTTAACAACTGCCTTAACTCTTCTGATGTTAGGCTTCCATGTTCTATTGGAACGGCGGTGTGAGTGAGAAACTTTAATTCCGAACTTTAATTCCTTACCGCAAATTTCGCATTTTGCCATTATAAATACACCTCCTAAATAAAATCAAAATAAATCAGTTTGAATTATTACACTTTAAAGTGGTAAAACAAACCATAAAAATGTTCATTTTACCAAGACGAAATATATTATAGCAGAATACTTTCGATTTTGCAAGCTTTTTTTTAAAAAATTTTAAAAATTTATGTGGAATTTGGTTTTGTTTCAATAGTACTTCAACAAATTTAACATTGTGCAAAAAAAACTTAATATTGTGTAAATAATTTTACGGTTTTAACTTATATAATAAGAAGGTATAAATAATACGCTATATATAAAGGAAAATAAAAGTAGCGGAGGAAATATTATGAGCTACAACCTTAATAAAATTTGTGCAAATTTTGCAATTGACCCGGAGATAGGCTCTTATGGCAATGGACATATTAATGATACATTTTTATGCCAGAGTAGCCCGAATTACATTTTGCAAAGAATAAACCAAAAGGTATTCAAGCATCCCGAGGATGTAATGGAGAACATTGAAAAGGTTACACTACACTTAAAAAAGAAAATTATTGAAGCAGGTGGAGACCCGGAGAGAGAAACTCTTACGGTTATCCGAACGGTTGACGATAAGAATTACTATAAGGATGAAGACGGTAACTACTTCAGAATGTATAAGTTTATTGACCATTCGGTAAGCTACGAGCTTGCGGAGGACCCTATTCAGTTGTATCTTACGGGAAAAGCTTTTGGTAATTTTCAGAATATGCTTGATGATTTTCCTGCTGACGAACTTCATGAAACGATAAAGGATTTTCACAACACCCCAGAGCGTGTAAATCAGCTGGTGTCAGCTATTGAAAAAAATGAAGCAGGCAGACTTGATTCTGTTAAAGAGGAAGTTGAATTTGCTCTTGAATTTAAAAGATATGCAAATGTTATAACCAAGGCTATGGCTGATGGAAGTGTTCCGCTTCGTGTTACACATAATGATACCAAACTCAACAATGTTCTTTTTGACGATAAGACCGACGAGGTTGTCTGTGTTGTTGACCTAGATACAGTGATGCCCGGTTCCATGCTTTATGATTTTGGTGATGCACTGCGTTTTTGCGCATCAAGTGCTATTGAGGATGAGACAGATCTTGATAAGGTGTGGTTTGATATTAATAAGTTTGAGCGTTTTGCTAAAGGTTTTATTAAGGAAATGCGTAAAAAGATTACCCCCAAAGAGGCGGAGCTTCTACCGGTTTCTGTTATCATAATGACTTATGAGTGTGGCATAAGGTTTTTGACAGACCATATAAACGGCGATGTGTACTTTAAGGTTCATCGTGAAAATCACAATCTTGACAGAGCTCGTAATCAGTTCAAGTTGGTTAAGGATATTGAAAGCAAGCTTGACGAAATGAAAGAAATTGTAAAAAAATATCTTTAAAAAGTAAAAAATCCGTACACTTTTGTGTACGGATTTTTTGGTGCCGGTGATCGGGGTCGAACCGATACGGTATCACTACCACAGGATTTTGAGTCCAGCGCGTCTGCCAATTCCACCACACCGGCAAATATTTGACCTAAATATATTACCATAAACTTTTGATATTTGCAAGTATTTTTTTAAAAATAATACAGAAAAACATTTTTTTATTAAGCTATTGACATATTTTTTTTACTGTGGTATACTTATTAGCAAGTAAAAAGGCGTTGACGAAGAGGACGCATCTGTATGAACCTTAAAGAGAAGTGGCGGTTGGTGCAAGCCATAGGGGATGCAATGCGTTTGTAGCTTCCGAGCCGGGAGGAAGAAAGCGTGATTGCAAGTAGAACCTCTCCGTGATTGCTGCGTTAAAGCATACGGGTTGATTGACCCTGAGAGTGGCGGATTTTTCGCAATTTGAGTGGTACCGCGGGTGATAATGCACTCGTCTCAAAGGTTTTAACAATACTTTGGGGCGGGCTTTTTTTTCGCCTCAGGACAGGAGGAGAATTGATACAATGGAAAATTTAAGAAATATCAATTTGAAAATCAAAGAGATGGCTTGGCGTATTCGCGAGCTGCGTGAAATTGAAAATTATACCTACGAAGAGATGGCAAAGAAGACTGGTGTTTCCGTTGAAGAGTACATTAAGTGCGAAAACGGTGAAAGCGATCTTAACTTTGCGTTTATCTATCGTTGCGCGTCTGCACTTAGGGTTAATGTGACGGATATTATCGAAGGTTACAGCCCAAATCTTAAGTCTTATACTGTTACCCGCGCTGGTGCAGGTCAGCAGATTGCCAAGGCGCACGGTATGACTTATCATAACCTTGCCTATGCATTTAAAAATCGCATTGCAGAACCCTTGTTTGTTCATAGCGTATATGATGAGGCGGCTCAAAGTAAAGATATTGAACTTACAACTCACGCAGGTCAGGAATGTGACATTGTAATTGAGGGTCACCTTATGGTTCAGATTGGTGAACACAAGGAGGTTCTTGGACCCGGAGATAGCATTTACTATAACAGTGATACACCCCACGGTATGATTGCGGTGAATGGTAAAGATTGTAATTTTTATGCAATTGTTCTTAGGTCTGATATTAGCTCTGAAGAAATTTCAACTTCTGAAGTTGTTGCAACAGAGCAGATTATCGGTGCAATTCACAGAGATACAAAGGACAGAGTTTATCATAACTTTATTGACATTGAAGAGGATGATCAGGGAACACCCACCTCGATTAACTTTAAGAACACAGAAAAATTTAATTTTGCATTTGATTTGGTTGATGAGCTTTCACGCCGTGAACCGGACAAGCTTGCAATGTTGCATATTTCCAAGGATAAGACCGAAAGACGCTTTACATTTACTGATATGCGTAAGGCATCAAGCCAGTGTGCAAATTACTTTGCATCGCTTGGAATTAAAAAGGGCGACAGAGTAATGCTTATCCTTAAGCGTCATTATCAGTTCTGGATTGCAATGCTTGGCTTAAATAAGCTTGGCGCAATTGCAATTCCTGCTGTTGACCAGCTTCATGAGCATGACCTTGAATACAGATTTAATGCAGCTGGTGTAAAAGCTATAGTTTGTACTTCAGATGGCGAGGTTGCAAACTATGTTGATTTAGCTGCTGAAAACTGCCCGTCACTTGAAATTAAAATGCTTGTTGGTGCAAAAAAAGACGGGTGGAAGGATTTTGATGAGGACTATAAGCGTTTCAGTACTCATTTTGAAAGAACAGAGGATTCACCCTGTGGTGACGATACAATGCTTATGTACTTTACATCAGGCACATCAGGCTATCCCAAAATTGCGGAACACAACTACAAGTATCCGCTTGGACACTTCCATACAGCAAAATACTGGCATAATGTTGACCCTGATGGTCTGCACTTTACTATTTCAGACACAGGCTGGGCAAAAGCTATGTGGGGTAAGCTTTACGGACAATGGCTGTGCGAAGCGGCAACCTTTGTATATGATTTTGACCGCTTTGATGCGGCAGATATCTTGCCTATGTTTGCAAAGCATCATATAACAACTTTCTGTGCACCGCCTACTATGCTTCGTATGATGGTAAAGCAGGATATTTCAAAGTATGATTTTTCATCAGTTAAACATATGACAACCGCTGGCGAAGCCCTTAACCCCGAAGTATACCGTCAGTTTGAAAAGGCAACCGGACTTCAAATTAAGGAAGGCTTTGGACAGACAGAAAGTACAATGATAATTGGTAATCTTGTAGGTAAACCCCACAAAATTGGTGCAATGGGTAAGCCCGCTCCCATATATGATGTTGAACTTCAAGATGCAGATGGTAACCGTGTAAAGACAAGTGAATCTGGTGAAATTGTTATTAATGTAAAGAATGGTGCACCCTGCGGTTTGTTTACCGGTTATTATGGCGATGAAGAAAAAACCAAGGAAGTATGGCACGATGGCTACTACCACACAGGCGATGTTGCGTGGTGTGATGAAGATGGTTACTATTGGTATGTAGGCAGAGTTGATGATGTTATTAAGTCGTCGGGTTACCGTATAGGCCCGTTCGAAATTGAAAGTGTTATCATGGAACTTCCGTATGTTCTGGAATGTGGTGTTTCTGCTGTTCCCGACGAAGTGAGAGGTCAGATAGTTAAGGCGAGCATTGTTCTTGTAAGCGGAACAGAACCAACAGAGGAACTTAAAAAGGAAATACAGACCTATGTAAAAGAAAAGACTGCTCCATATAAGTATCCGAGAATTGTTGAATTTAAAGAAAGTTTACCCAAGACAGTAAGTGGTAAGATTCAGAGAAATAAACTTTAAGATTTAAAAGCCAATCCATTTGGATTGGCTTTTACTGTGTAAAAATTTAAATAAAAACTTGCATTTTGTATTTTGCAGAGGAATTGACGGACATTTACTTATGTGATATAATTACATCATTAATTATTCAGTGAAGTTATACGGTATGAAAAACAAAAGATAGAGGAAAATTGTTATGAGAACTGTTTTTATTGTCAATCCTGAGGCGGGGCAACGTACAGAATTTCAGAAATTGCTTGATTCAATTGCCGAACTTTTGACAGAAAATATGGATATTGAAATTTACATAACAAAAGCTGTGGATGATGCACGAAACTATGTTAAGAATTATTGCCAAGAGCGGGGAGCGGCTCGGTTTATTGCCTGTGGCGGAGACGGAACTCTAAACGAGGTACTTAACGGAGTTATCGGTGTTGATGCCGCAGAGGTTGGAGTAATTCCGATAGGAACGGGAAATGATTTTTGCAGAAATTTTGGTGAAAGCTGTGGTTTCCATAATGTTTTATCGCAACTCAATGGAGAAAGTGTAAGTTGCGATGCAATTAAATATCGGACAGTTGTTGACGGCGTTGAAAAAACGGGATACTGTGTCAATATGTTTAATATTGGTTTTGATTGCAATGTTGCTGATATGACTGCGGATATGAAAAAAAGACCCTTTATTTCGGGATCAATGGCGTATTTTATTTCGATTTTTGTTACCTTGATAAAGAAGAAAGGCGCAAATCTGAAAATTGAGCTTGACGGAAAACTGAAGCATTGCGGCAGACTGCTTTTGACATCAATTGCAAACGGGTGTTATTGCGGCGGTGGAATAAAGAGCAATCCGCTTGCAGAGCTTAATGACGGTCTTATAAATGTCAATATAATTAATAATGTTTCACGCCTCAGATTTATAACTTTGCTTCCGTATTATATGAAAGGCACTTTTCTTAAATTAAAGGGAATTGAAAAGATTATTTCTTCAGTTAAATGTCGCAAAATAAAAATAACTCCTTTAGGTGGGATGATTAGAATATGTAACGACGGCGAGATTTGTGATGCAGGCGAGATAGAATTTGAAATAGAACATAATGCGTTTAATTTTGTTGTACCGGATGGAAATATTAATAAGAAAAATATCCGGGAAAAAGAGTTTATAGCAAATTAAAAAGGTGGCATTTGCCACCTTTTTTAATTTATACATCCATTATTACAGGAAGTATCATTGGTTTTCTCTTTGTTTTTGCAAATATAAAACCGCCAAGCTCATTCTTAAGATGTGATTTAAGACTTGCCCAGTCAAGTGTGTTGTTGCTGAGACATTCGTCAAGAACATCAGCGGCTTTTATACGCATACTTTCCATAAGGTCCTCAGCCTCGCGGACATATACAAAACCTCTGGAGATAATATCAGGACCTGCAACGACAGTCTTCATTTCGTGGTCAATTGTTGTAACCACAATAATGATGCCATCTTCGGAAAGGTGTTTTCTGTCTCGTAGAACAATATTGCCAACATCGCCCACACCAAGTCCGTCAACCAGAACTCTGCCGGCAGGAACTGTTCCGGTAATTTTACCCTCGGTTTTTGAAACCTCAAGAACCTTACCATTTTCCATCATAAATATATTTTTTGACGGAATTCCCATTTGTTGAGCAATATCCTTGTGTCGGCTCAAATGACGGAATTCGCCGTGTACTGGCATAAAATATTTCGGCTTTGCAAGGGCGAGAATGATTTTAAGCTCTTCCTGACAGGCGTGACCCGAAACATGAACATCAGCAAGAGATTCATAAATTACTTCAGCACCGTGCTTTAGCAGTTCATTAATGACATTTGAAATAGCTTTTTCGTTACCGGGAATAGGACTTGCAGAAATTATAACAAGGTCATCTGCCTCAATATTGACTTTTTTGTGTCCGGAAAATGCCATTCGTGAGAGTGCTGACATAGTTTCACCTTGACTTCCGGTTGTTACAATAACCAGCTTTTCTTTGGGGTATCTGCCGATTTCGTCAAGACTGATAAGTGTGTTTTTAGGGATTTTCATATACCCAAGCTCAATAGCAGCCGAAAGAACATTTTCCATACTTCTGCCGGAAACGGCAACCTTTCTGCCGTATTTGACAGCGGCATTAATTATCTGCTGCACCCTATGTATGTTGGATGCAAAGGTTGCAACGAAAATTCGCTTACTGCAGTTTTCGAATACGTTATCAAATGTTGCCCCTACCGTACGCTCGCTCATTGTGTAGCCGCGGCGTTCAGCATTGGTGCTGTCGGACATAAGAAGAAGAATACCCTTTTTACCAAGCTCACCAATTCTGCCAAGGTCAATCATTTCCCCGTCAATCGGTGTAGGATCAATTTTAAAGTCACCGGTGTGTAGAATAACACCGGCAGGTGTATGAAGTGCAACCGCAACAGCGTCAGCAATACTGTGGTTTGAACGGATAAACTCAACCTTAAAATCTCCAAGGGTAAAGGTTTCGCCCGGATTAACTACATTAAGCTTTGTGGAATTTAAAATTCCGTGTTCAGATAGCTTGTTTTTGAGAATTCCTAAAGTAAGCTTTGTTCCAAAAATTGGAACATTAAACTCTTTCAGTACATAAGGAATAGCCCCAATGTGGTCTTCATGACCATGGGTAAGAACAATACCGCGAATGCGGTTTTTATGCTTTTGGAGATAGGTTATATCAGGAATAACCATATCTACCCCCAGCATATCGTCGTCAGGGAAAGCCAGACCGCAATCAAGAATGATGAGGTCGCTTCCGTACTCGAAGACTGTCATATTTTTTCCGATCTCATGAAGTCCTCCGAGTGGCGTTATTTTAATTTTTTTACTTTTTTGCACAAAATATCCTCCGTTTTCTGTAATTTTAACCGTTCACATATAATACCGTAGACTGGAAACAAGTATTATTTAATTATATTATCCTAACACATTTTTTGCATTTTTGCAAGGTATTTGGGAATTTTTACATACAGATTTTTTCCGTTTTACCTGTCTTTTATTCAAATATGAGTGAAAATATAAAATATGTCATAAAATTTTGGAATTTTTAGGCTATTTGGGGTTGATATTTCAAAAGAAAAATAGTATAATAAACTGATAATGGGCAGAGTATGATATTTGCCCATAAAGAGGTGGAAATTTTAAATGGCGAACAAGAGATATACACTGCCGCTTATTCCGCTGAGAGGACTTACGGTCTTTCCCGGAATGGTACTTCATTTTGATGTTGGCAGAAAAAAATCAATAGCAGCAGTTGACGAGGCAATGTCAGGCTCACGACTTGTATTTTTAAGCTATCAGAAGGATAGCTTTGTTGAGTTACCTCAGCGCGCAGATATTTCTAAAATCGGTGTTGTAGCCGAGATAAAACAAATACTTAAACTTCCGGACGGAAATTTAAGAGTTTTAATAGAAGGCCTTAACAGAGCCGGAATAACAAGATATTACGATGATGAAGATGTTACCCATGTTTCAGTTATAGAAAAATCGTATATTCCGTGCGAGGACTTTTTGCAGGAACAGGTACTGATGCGAAAAATTCAGCAGCTGTTGTCGGAATACTTTGACCTTTATGAAAAAATTAATCCAGAAGTGATGGCGTCTCTTATGGAAATCGAGGACGCAGGACAGCTTGCTGATGTTACTGCTTCAAACTTCCCGTTAAAGCCACAGGATAAACAGAGAATTCTTGAAGAGCTTGATGTCAGATGCCGTATGGAAACCCTGATTGCTTTGATGGAAAATGAGAATAATATCTTAGAGGTTGAACAAGGCGTTATGTCAAAGCTTAAAACAAGCCTTGACAAAAATCAGCGTGACTATATTCTGCGTGAACAGATGAAGGTTATCCAGGAAGAGCTGGGTGACTTTGAATCGGGGCAGGCGGAAGCTGATGACTATAGGGAAAAAATGAAAAAACGGAGCCTCCCTAAAGAGGTGTGTGAAAAACTGGAAGAGGAATTATCCAGACTTTCACGCCTTTCGATTATGTCACAGGAATACGGTGTTGTGCAGAACTATATTGAGACAGTTCTTGCAATGCCTTGGGAAATAACCACCGAGGAAAACACAGATATTGGTAAAGCAAAAGAAATACTTGACCGTGACCATTACGGACTTGAAAGGGTAAAGGAAAGAATTCTTGAATACCTTGCGGTTAAATGTCTGTCTGAAGATACAAAGGGCTCTATAATATGTCTTGCCGGACCTCCGGGAACAGGTAAGACGTCAATTGCAAGGTCACTTGCAGAGTCGCTGGGTAGAAAGTATGTCAGAGTCAGCCTTGGGGGCATTCAGAACGAGGCTGAAATCCGCGGACACAGAAAAACCTATGTAGGTGCAATGCCGGGGCGTATTGTTACCGCACTCAAGCAGGCAGGAAGCAAAAATCCGCTTATATTGCTTGATGAGATTGATAAAATGTCAAGTGATTTTCGTGGTGATCCGACAGCTGCGATGCTTGAGGTTTTAGACCCAGAGCAGAACAAAGGCTTTCGTGACCATTTTCTTGAGTTGCCGATTGATTTGTCTCAGGTATTGTTTGTTACTACTGCAAATTCAATTGAGAATATTCCTGCACCGCTCTATGACAGAATGGATATAATTGAGATTTCGGGATATACCGAGGAAGAGAAACTTAACATTGCAAAGAAATATCTTCTTCCGAAACAACGCAAGGAAAATGGATTAACCGCAAAAAGTCTGAAAGTTTCCGATAAGTCCATCAAGCTTTTGATTGAGGGCTACACGAGGGAATCGGGAGTTCGTTCGCTTGAACGCAAGCTTGCGGCAGTATGCCGTAAGGCTGCAAAGGAAATTGTAGAGGAAGAAAAGACTAGCGTAACCGTTAATGAAAAGATTCTAAAAAAATACCTAGGTAGCAGAGTTTATCTTTATGACCAGATGCAGGAAGAAAATATGGTCGGTATGGCAACAGGTCTTGCGTGGACTCAGGTTGGTGGCGACACACTTTATATTGAAGTAAACACAATGAAAGGTAGCGGTAAGCTTGAACTTACAGGCAACCTTGGTGATGTTATGAAAGAGTCGGCAAGAGCGGCACTCAGCTTTATCAGAGCAAATTCCGAGGCGTTTGGTCTTGATGATGACTTCTATAAGGAAAAGGATATTCATATCCATGTTCCTGATGGTGCAATCCCAAAAGACGGTCCGTCAGCGGGTATTACTATGGCAACGGCATTGATTTCTGCACTAACAGGTGAAAGTGTTAACCGGAATGTTGCAATGACCGGAGAAATTACACTTCGGGGCAGAGTTCTTGCAATCGGAGGACTTCGTGAAAAGTCACTTGCGGCATACCGTATGGGGATACGAAAAATAATTATTCCCTATGAAAACAAAAAGGATTTTGAGGAGTTACCCTCAAACATCAAAGCAGAGGTTGAATTTGTTTTTACAAAGGATATGAAAACAGTTCTTGAAAATGCAATCAGCGGAGGTGCAAAAAAATGGAATTTATCAATGCTTCATTGCTGACAACCGCGGTAAAGTATGACCAGTACCCTCCGGCAGATATTCCGGAAATTGCTTTGGTTGGCCGCTCAAATGTCGGCAAGTCTTCGCTTATAAATTGCCTCGCAAACCGAAAAAATTTGGCAAGGACAAGTAGTACACCGGGTAAAACAGCTACAATTAACTTTTATGATATAGCCGGAAAGTATAGGATTGTTGACCTGCCGGGCTACGGCTATGCCAAGGTTTCCAAGCAGGAAAAAGAGAAGTGGGCAGGAATGATTGAAAATTATCTTTCACGCCGCGAAAATCTTGTTCAGGTAATCCAACTTGTTGATGCGCGGCATAAGCCTACAACGGACGATATAATGATGTTTGAATGGATAAGAGAATATAATTATGAGCCGTTTGTTGTTGCAACCAAGCTTGACAAACTTAAAAAGTCCCAAATTGAAGCAAATCTGACGGCGATTTATGAGAATTTGAATCTCGGCGAGGAATCGGTATTGATTCCGTTTTCGTCCGAAACCCGTGAGGGTAGGGACGAGGTTCTTGAACTTATTGAATATGTGCTTGACGGCGGTAACGGCCGCTGAAAGCAAGGATAGAAAGGAAACAGACATATGATTACAAAGCCAAGAGGAACAGAGGATGTTCTGCCGGAGGAAAGTAAGCTGTGGCAGAATATTGAAAATACAGCACGTAGGGTGTGTGAGCTTTATGGATACAAGGAAATAAGAACGCCTGTATTTGAACATACTGAGCTTTTTCAGCGTGGCGTAGGTGACACAACCGATGTTGTTCAAAAGGAAATGTATACATTTGAGGATAAAGGCGGCAGAAGCATTACGCTGAAGCCTGAGGGTACTGCAACGCTTGTGCGTAGCTACATTGAAAATTCTCTTTATGCTAATCCTCAGCCTACAAAGTTGAGCTATATTATCCCGTGTTTCAGATATGAAAAACCCCAATCGGGCAGACTCCGTGAATTCCATCAGTTTGGTATTGAGTGTTTTGGTGCAAGCTCGCCTACAACTGATGCTGAGGTTATTTCTCTTGCTTATATGTTCCTCAACGAACTTAAAATTACCGGAGTTAAGCTTAATATCAACAGCATAGGCTGTCCTGTATGTAAAAAGGATTATAACGAAAAGCTTAAGGCATATTTTGAACAGTACCGCTCGGAGCTTTGCCCCACTTGTCTTGAAAGACTTGAAAAGAATCCAATGCGTATTATTGACTGTAAGTCAGAAATATGTAGCAGAATTGCAAAGGATGCTCCAAAGATGATTGACCATCTTTGTGTTGATTGCCACAGCCACTTTGAGGGTGTAAAAGAACGCCTTGATAATATGGGTGTTGAGTACACAATCAATCCGGATATAGTAAGAGGCCTTGACTATTATACCAAAACTGTATTTGAGTTTGTTTCCGATGCATTGGGTGCACAGTCAACAGTATGCGGCGGCGGAAGATACAGCGGTCTTGTTGAAGAACTTGGAGGTAAGCCGGCAGACGGTATAGGCTTTGCGGCAGGTCTTGAACGCTTGATTCTTGTTATAAAGAAGCAACAGCAGGATATGACAGGTATTGATTGTGCGCCGGATTTGTTTGTTGCTTGTATGGGGGAGGCTGCAGAAAAATTTGCACAGAAGCTGATATTTGATTTAAGGCTTATGGGAATTCATGCCGAGCAGGATTTGTGCGGAAGAAGTCTTAAAGCTCAAATGAAGTACGCAGATAAGCTTTCCGCTAAGTTCAGCATTGTAATAGGCGATGATGAGATTGTAAAAAAATCGGCAATACTCAAAAATATGAGCACGGGTGAAACTAAAGAAATTTCAATGACACCTGATGAAATCTGCAGTAAAATAAACGAGGAGGTCAGATAAATGGATACAATGAAAGGCTTGAAAAGAACCAATTATTGTGGCGAAACAGAGGGCATAGGAAAAACAGTTGTTGTTGGTGGTTATGTTCAGAAAATCCGTGATATGGGAACTTTGATTTTCATAGATTTAAGAGACAGAACAGGTATTGTTCAGCTTGCGTTTGACGAAACAACCGATAAGGAAGTTTTTGAAAAAGCGGCATCCTGTCACAGCGAATATGTTCTTATGGCAAAAGGTGTTGTAAGAGAAAGAGAAAGTAAGAACGATACAATCAAGACAGGAAATATTGAAATATTCGTTGATGATTTGAGAATTCTTGCAAAGGCTCAGACACCACCTTTTGAAATTACAGATAAAACAAATGTAAATGAGGAGCTTCGTCTTAAATATCGTTACCTTGATTTGAGACGTGGTCCGCTTCAGGAAAATATTATAAAAAGAAGCCAGATTGCAAAGAGTGCAAGAGACTATTTTGAGGAGAACGGTTTTATCGAAATTGAAACACCAATGATGATTAAATCTACTCCGGAAGGCGCAAGAGACTATATTATACCATCCCGCATTCATAATGGTAAGTTCTATGCACTTCCCCAGTCTCCCCAAATTTACAAACAGCTTCTTATGATTTCGGGGTTTGACAGATATATTCAGCTTGCACGTTGCTTCCGTGATGAGGATTTAAGAGCGGACAGACAGCCTGAATTTACCCAAATTGACCTTGAAATGTCTTTTGTTGATGTGGAGGATATTCTTGAAATGGGCGAGGGTCTTGTAAAAAGATTGTTTAAGGATGTTTTGGATGTAGATATCCCCACACCTCTGCCTCGAATTACCTTTAAGGAAGCAATGGAGCGTTACGGCTCAGATAAGCCTGATACCCGTTTTGGTATGGAAATCTGTGACCTTTCCGAGCTTGTTAAATCTTGCGGCTTTGGCGTGTTTACTTCAGCAATTGAAAATGGCGGTAGTGTTCGTGCTATTTGTGCGAAAAATGCAGCAGCAACTCTTACCAGAAAAGAAATTGATAAATTAACAGAATATGTTCGTGGTATTGGTGCAAAGGGTCTTGCCTATATCAGATGGGTTGACGATGCTCCAAACTGTTCATTTGCAAAGTTTATGACCGAAGACGAGCTTAACGCTATAATCGAAAAATGCGGAGCAGAAAAGGGCGATGTTGTGTTTATAGTTGCTGACAAAAACAGCACAACACTTTCAACACTCGGTGCACTCCGTCTCAAGGTTGCAAAGCAGCTTGATATTATCGGTGAGGGCTTTAACTTCCTCTGGGTAACAGAATTCCCGTTCTTTGAATATGATGAGGAATCCAATACCTATGTTGCAATGCACCATCCCTTTACAATGCCCGAGGATGATTGCATACAGTATCTCGAAAGCAATCCCGAAAAGGTTACTGCAAAAGCCTATGATCTTGTTCTTAACGGTACAGAGCTTTCGAGCGGCTCAATTCGTATAAATGACTATGAGCTTCAGCAGAAAATGTTTAAGGCTCTTGGACTTACAGAGGAAGAAATTGCGGCAAAATTCGGCTTCCTTGTTGAAGCGTATAAGTATGGTGCTGCTCCTCACGGTGGTATGGGCATAGGTCTTGACAGAATTGCAATGATTATGTGCGGTGCAGACAGCCTGCGTGATGTTGTGGCATTCCCCAAGGTTCAGAATGCATCCGAGCTTATGTCAAATTCACCTGATGTTGTAGATGAGGCTCAGCTCAAGGAATTAGGTATAAAAATAGATATCCAGGAAGAAAAATAACTTTTTTAAAGCATAAACTTCAAAAAAGTCAGGAGGCGATATCATGAAAAAGCAGACCGTAGTGATAATATGGGCAGCTGCCCTGTTACTGCTTGTTGTGAGTTGCTTTGGAATATATTATTTTTATAATGAGATTGCTCCTATCGGCAAAACCAATAAGAATATAGAAATATTTAATTGTGTACCGGAGGAAATAACAGAATATTCCGTTTTAGATAAAACAGGAGAATATACACTGGAACGCACCAAAGATGGTTGGAGCGTTGAGGACAAAAAGGTAAACAATCTTAATGATGATGCGATTAACAAAATGATTCATTTGGCATCCGACATCAGGGCGATTGGTACAATAAACAAAAAGTCACTTCAAAGTTTTGATACATCTAATGCGAAAAAACTGGAGATTTCAACTAACAGAAACTTTGACCATGAAATTGAAATACGCATTCTTGGTGTTTCAAACGGATTGTGTGCTTTTAAGGTTGAAGATGACCACCGGATATATGTTATGTACCAATCAACGGCTGATATTCTGACTCCGTCTTTGAATTCTCTTAGAATTTCAGAGGTGTTTGAGGGTTTAATGGAAAAGGATAGTATGCCTGAATATTTCAGATACACAGACTATGACGGCAGTGAGCTTGTTGTAAGACGTAAAACTGCCGCAGAGCTTTCTCGGAGTAAAAATAATGCTTATATAATGGAAAAGCCTTTTAAACGAGAAGTTAATGACGATGCATTTGAACAAACGATTACGGTGAAAATTCCGGCACTTCAGGCAACAGCCTTTGTTAAAGAGACGGAAAGTCTGGAAGGCTTTGGATTAGATGATGAGTCAAGAGCTATACTGAACTTCAAATGGAACGACAGAGAAGAAACGTTATACCTTGGTAAAAACAAGGGTGGGCTTGTGTATGCAAAGAGAAAAGACAGAAATGCAATCTTTACAATAAACTCTTCGCAGCTTGAATTTCTTCAAACTGACCCGTTTTATATTTTGGAAAACGGTATTCTGAAAACCAATGCAGACAGTATTCAATCTGTAATTGTGAAAACATGTGATGAGGTTTATAATATTTCAAGCATCGGGCGCAAGGACGAAAATCCGTTGTTTTATGTGAACGGCTATGCCGCAAGCGAGGATGTTTTTGAAAATATAGTTGAAAAAATCAAGGATGTCAAGTTAATAGGTGAACTTTCCGCAGTTCCGCAAAATAGAGAGGAATTTGTGGTGGTTATAAATTATAACAACGCGGCAGGAAGTCAGAAAATCAGTCTTACAAGTCTGCCGGATAAAAATTATGCCGCTTTCATTGCTGGTCGTGCTGAGTTCTCGGTTGATGGCAATGCTGTTCGGGAATTACTTGAGCAGATAAAAAAGGCAAGTAATAATCCAACGAAAGTAGAATAGAAAGGACAAATCTAAAATGAAAAATGTTTTTGATGTGTTAAAGGAACGTGGGCTTATAGCCCAGATGACTCACGAGGACGAAATACGCAAACTCCTCGCTGAAAAAAAGATTACCTTTTATATCGGTTTTGACCCTACAGCCGACAGTCTGCATATAGGTCACTTTATGCAGCTTGTTGTAATGAAGCATATGCAAAACGCAGGACACAGACCGATTATTCTTCTTGGCGGCGGTACTACAATGGTAGGCGACCCCACAGGAAAAACAGATATGCGTCCTATGATAAGCAAGGAAACCATTCAGCATAATGCTGACAGATTCAAGGAGCAGATGTCAAAGTTTATTGATTTCTCTGACGGAAAAGCAATAATGGTTAACAATGCCGATTGGCTTCTTGACCTTAACTATGTTGATTTTCTCCGTGAAGTGGGCGTTCATTTTTCTGTTAACAGAATGCTGTCTGCTGAATGTTTTAAGGCAAGAATGGAGAGAGGTCTCTCGTTCCTTGAATTTAACTATATGCTGATGCAGAGTTATGACTTCTATAAGCTCCATAAAGAATACGATTGTATAATGGAATTTGGCGGTGACGACCAGTGGTCTAACATTATCGGCGGTATCGAGCTTATTCGTCGCAAAGATTCTGAAGATGCTTATGGTATGACATTCACTCTCCTTACTACATCAGAGGGTAAAAAGATGGGTAAAACCGAAAAGGGTGCACTTTGGCTTGACCCTGAAAAGGTTACACCTTATGAGTTCTACCAATATTGGAGAAATGTTGACGATAAGGATGTTATCAGACTTCTTAAGCTTGTTACATTTGTTCCAATGGAAGAAATTGCAGAATACGAAAAGCTGGAAGGTCAGCAACTTAACGCTGTTAAGGAACGCCTTGCGTATGAAGTTACCAAAATGGTACATGGTGAAGAAGAGGCTAAAAAGGCAAATGATGCAGCAAAGGCTGTGTTCGGCGCAGGTGCAGATGACTCAAATATGCCTACATTCGAGCTTGCAGAATCAGAAATTGCAGACGGTATTAACATTGTTGATTTACTTGCTGTTACAGGGCTTGCTCCGTCTAAGGGCGAAGGCAGACGACTTGTTCAGCAGGGCGGTGTAAGCATTGATGGCAACAAAATAGACGACATCGCATATATCGTTGAAAAATCAATATTCAACGACGGAAAGATAGTTGTTAAAAAAGGTAAAAAAGTATTTCTTAAAGTAGTTTTAGCGTAATCTACAGAGAGTTTATGAAAGGGGCTGAATCCTTTGGCAAAAGAATTACCAAAGACATATGACCCGAAGGCTGTTGAAGACCAAATTTACAGCACTTGGGTTGAAAAAGGATATTTCCATACGAAAATAGATAAAAATAAGGAGCCGTTTACAATTGTAATACCTCCGCCCAATGTAACAGGTCAGTTGCATATGGGTCACGCACTGGACGAAACATTCCAGGATATACTTATCAGAACAAAAAGAATGCAGGGCTATGCGGCACTTTGGGTTCCCGGAACTGACCACGCAGGTATCGCAACACAAATTAAGGTTGAGGAAAATCTCCGCAAAGAAAAGGGTCTTACACGTCATGATTTGGGCCGTGATGAATTTCTTAAGCTTGTATGGGCGTGGAAAGAACAGTACGGTAACCGTATAATTAACCAAATTAAAAAGCTTGGCTGCTCCTGTGACTGGGACAGAGAACGCTTTACAATGGATGAAGGCTGCTCAAAGGCTGTTCGTGAGGTATTTGTTAATCTCTACAACAAAGGTCTTATTTATCGCGGTAATAGAATTATAAACTGGTGTCCTCATTGTATGACAGCTCTTTCGGATGCTGAGGTTGAATATGCAGAGCAGGCAGGTAATTTCTGGCATATTAAGTATCCGGTTAAGGATAGTGACCAGTTTGTTACAATTGCAACAACCCGTCCCGAAACTCTTCTTGGTGATACTGCAGTTGCAGTTAATCCAGAGGATGAAAGATATAAGGACCTTGTTGGCAAGATGCTGATTCTTCCGCTTGTGGGCAGAGAGATTCCTGTTATAGCGGACGAATATGTTGATAAAGAGTTCGGTACAGGCTGTGTTAAGATTACTCCGGCACATGACCCTAACGATTTTGAGGTAGGTCTCAGACATAACTTAGAACAAATCAAGGTTCTTAATGACGATGCAACCATAAATTCGTATGGCGGCAAGTATGAGGGTATGGATAGATATGAAGCCCGTCGTGAAATGATTAAAGACCTCGAGGAACTTGGTCTCCTTGTTAAGATTGAGGATCATTCACATAATGTGGGTCAGTGCTATCGATGTGGAACAACTGTTGAACCACTCACGTCAAATCAGTGGTTTGTTAAGATGGAACCTCTTGCAAAGCGTGCTATAGAAGTTGTTAAAGACGGCGATGTTGCGTTTATTCCTGATAGATTTTCAAAAACATATATGAACTGGATGGAAAATGTTCATGACTGGTGTATTTCCCGTCAGCTTTGGTGGGGTCACAGAATTCCTGCGTTTTACTGTGCGGAATGTGGCGAAATGACAGTGTCCAAAACCGACATTGATACCTGTCCCAAGTGCGGTGGCAAGGTAAAGCAGGAGGACGATGTTTTGGATACTTGGTTCAGTTCAGCACTTTGGCCGTTCTCAACTCTTGGTTGGCCTGAAAAAACTGATGACCTTGATTACTTCTATCCCACATCTGTTCTTGTTACAGGATATGATATAATCTTTTTCTGGGTTGCAAGAATGATTTTCTCGGGTCTTGAGCATATGGATAAGGAACCGTTCAAGCATGTGTATATTCATGGTCTTGTCCGTGACAGTCAGGGCAGAAAAATGAGTAAGTCACTGGGCAACGGAATCGACCCTCTTGAAATTGTTGACAAGTATGGTGCTGATGCACTGAGATTTACACTTGCTACCGGTAACTCACCCGGCAATGATATGAGATTCTATATTGAAAGAGTTGAAGCAAGCCGTAACTTTGCAAATAAAATCTGGAATGCTTCAAGATTTGTTATGATGAACCTTTCAATTGACAAACTTGAACTTCCCGCAAAGGATAAGCTGCATATTGAAGATAAGTGGATTCTTCACAGATACAATGAGCTCGTAAAAGAGGTAACAGAAAACCTTGAAAAGTATGAGCTTGGAATAGCTGTGCAAAAGCTTTATGACTTCATTTGGGACGAATTCTGCGACTGGTATATTGAATTTGTTAAGCCCAGATTCTTTGTAGAGGGCGAAAGTAACATTACAGCACAGCAGGTTCTTACCTATGTTCTGTCAAATACCCTTAAGCTTCTTCATCCGTTTATGCCGTTTATTACAGAAGAAATCTGGCAGGCTCTTCCCCACAATGGCGAAAGTATTATGATTTCAGAATGGCCCAAGTACAGTGAATGTCTTGCAGATACAAAATCTGAACAGGAAATGGCTGGCATTATGGATGCTATTAAAGGTATTAGAAATGTTCGTAACGAAATGAATGTTCCGCCATCAAAGAAGGTTAAACTTTATGTTGTAACCAAAGAAAATGCTCTCTTTGATGAAGCAGGTGTATTCTTTGAAAAGCTTGCAGGAGCATCTGAAATTGAAATTAAGGGGGATAAAACCGGACTTCCTGAAAATACAGTTTCTGTTGTTACCGCAAATGCTGAAATTCTTCTTCCGATGGATGAACTTGTTGATAAGGAAAAGGAAATTGAACGACTCACCAAGGAAAAGACCAGACTTGAAGGCGAGATCAAGCGTGTAGAGGGTAAACTCTCAAACAAAGGCTTTACCGACAAAGCACCTGCTGCGGTTGTTGAAGAAGAACGCCAGAAAGGTGAAAAATATAAGGCAATGCTAGAAAAGGTTCTTGAAAGCCTTGAAAAAATGGCATAAAATAAGAATATTTGCCACAAAATGACGAATACAGTCGATGTATCACATCGACTGTATTTTTTTGTCTTTTTATGGAATACGAAAGAATAAAAACAAAAAGGAAAAATATGTAAAATAATTGAAGAGAATTAGTGAATATATGAAAGGGAGGTATCCGTATGGATATAAGACTTGAGATTATAGGTACAACTCTTGTTGCAAAGCTCAGCGGTGAGCTGGACCATCATACAGCACCCAAACTGCGTGATACACTTGACAAGGAGATAAACTCACAGAATATTGTAAATCTTGTTCTTGATTTTGATGATGTGGGATTTATGGATAGCTCTGGAATAGGTGTTATAGCAGGAAGATACAAAGAAATTCAGGCAAGAGGCGGCAAGATTATGATAATAAGGGTAAATCCGCAGGTAGATAAAATTCTTGAAATTTCGGGACTAAAAAAGATTCTTGAATGCAGTCATTAAAAGGAGGGAAATACATATGGAAAATTATATGAAGTTGGAAGTGCCGGCAAAAAGTAGTAACGAGTCGTTTGTCCGTGCTGCTGTTGCCGCTTTTTCGGTACAACTGGACCTTAGTGTGGAAGAACTATCTGATATAAAAACTGCTGTTTCCGAAGCGGTAACAAATTCTATTGTTCACGGCTATTCGGATATGAAGGGTGTGGTAAAGATTATATGCAAAGTCATTGATTCAGTATTTGAAATTGACGTTACAGATTTTGGTGTTGGAATTGAGGATATAGGACAAGCTATGCAACCGCTTTACACATCTAGACCTGATTGTGAACGTAGCGGAATGGGTTTTACAGTTATGCAAACATTTATGGACGAGCTGTATGTTGAATCTGTGCCGGGTGAGGGTACAACAGTGCGTATGAGGAAGCGCATAGGGGGATAACCGTGCAGACAAAAAGATTTAACGAAAATATTGAAGAACTACTGGTGCTTGCAAAGGCTGGCGATAAATCTGCTATGGATATCATTGTGGAAGAAAATATTGGTCTTGTCCATAGTGCAGTTAAACGATTTTACGGACGAGGGATAGACTCTGAGGATTTATTTCAGATTGGATGTATTGGCCTTGTAAAATCTGTTCAAAAATTTGATTTATCGTACAACGTCAAGTTCTCGACCTATGCCGTTCCTATGATTATGGGAGAAATAAAAAGGTTTATACGAGACGATGGCATTATAAAGGTAAGCAGAAGTGTTAAGGAACTTGCAATAAAAGTTTTGGCATTACGAGAAAAGATAATAAATGAAACAGGTAACGAACCAACAGTCCAAATGTTAGCGCAAAAGCTGGGTGTTAGCGCAGAAGAGGTTGCGGTGGCACTTGATGCCGGAATAAAGCCGGAATCGATTTATGCACCCTATGGCAACGGCGAAAAAGAGGGTAAAACACTTGCCGAACGGATAGAGAGTCGTGAGGATTGTGAGGGTGAGGTGATAAATAAAATTCTCGTTAAACAATTACTGGAAGATTTTGAACCAAGAGAACAGAAAATAATAATTCTTAGATATTTTAAACAGCATACGCAGACACAAATTGCAGCGCAGATGGGAATATCACAGGTTCAGGTTTCGAGAATAGAAAAAAAGCTTCTCGCAGCAATGCGGGAAAAGCTTTTGTTATAAAATGTAAAGTTTTTGTTAAAATTATTTGTTTAAACAGGAATAAGTTGCTTTTTTGTCGAAATTATTTAGAAATAAATGTGTTTTGATAAGGAGCGGTTAATTATGTATTGCCCGAAATGCGGAGCTTTTAATGACAATGAGAATATATGGTGTGTTTATTGTGGACACGGAAAACTTCCTTTTATAACCCAAACCCAGAATTCAGACAAAGAAAATGTTTGTTCAACACTTAAAAATCAAGACACAATAGCCGAGGACTACAAAGAACCGGAAAATGTTGAAAATATTGAGGATACAACCGAACAAAATGAAGAGAATGTTCGCGTTGAAGTATCGGGATGTCATTGGAAGGTGGAAAAAAAAGAAGCTAATGACTACCTTGTATTGTCTATCATCAGTGCGGTTTTTGGTAGCATTATATTTGGAGTTGCAGCATTAATTTTTTCGGCAATGACAAAAAGTGAAAACGAAGCCGGAAATTTTGTTAAAGCTAGAAATTATTCAACAAAAGCCAAATTGTTTTCAACTATTGCATTAGTTATTGGTGCGTCAAAGTATATTTTTGTAATTGCACTCTTAGCATTGTTTATTTCCGGAACTTTTTTCTATCTGTTCTAATAACAGTTGACACAATTTGCAGTATATGATAAAATTTTTATATATTGTAAATGCCGATTTGAGGTGATTTGATGAAATACTTTGGCTTTGTCATTACACATTCTCCCGAAGACAGTTTTAATACTCATAACTATTTGTTGAATGGAACGGTTAAGATGGATATAGGAGAAACCGGTTGCGTAGAATTTTATAACAGTTCACGGCGAAGAACTCTTCTTGCTGTTGCGGATGGCTCCGAAAGCGAATTTAGCGGCAGTGATGCAGCGTTTCTCTTCGCTGACTCTTTGTCTGAATGTGTAGGGCTTGATTTTAATATTGCTTATCGGGATAATTTTTTAAAATGCAGTGAAGTTATTAAAGGTAGGTCGTTTCAGGCGGGCGGGAAAAAAGTCTGCGTAAAAACAGGAATTTTGTTCTTTGAAAATGACTATGCCCGTGCATATAATATAGGCGATGTTCCGGTTTTTATGTTTCGAGATGGAGAAATAAAAATTCTATCCGGTAATGTTCCTGAAACAGTAGAGATTGAAGAAACAATTGAAAGTGATGATGGAATTGAAGTTAAAAGTGTCCCCAAAAACGTTGCGCCGTATATAGGATATCTGGCAGAAGATTATGTTGCGGAGCCACATATTTCGGAAAAAATTAAAGTTAAAAACAAAGATATTTTTCTTGTTTTAAGCAAAAGTGTAACAGATGTGGTTGCTACTGATGAAATTGTTGAGATTATTTCTGATAATAAGCTAAAGCTGGACGAAAAAGCAGAAACTTTAATGGATTTGGCAAACGAAAGATGCCCCGAGCAAACACATACGATACAGATTACAGTGGCTAAAGATAACGTAAGATTGTTTGGAATAAAGCTTGGATATTTGATTTTGGCAGTTTTAGCGGCTGCTATAATTACAGTCTGTTCGTTGTTTGGTGCACCTATGCAAAAAGGTGCAGAAGCTTTGATTGAAAAGTGGAAGATTGTGGTAAGCAGCTTCACTTATCGTGATATAAAACCTGAGGTTGTTGCAGACCCATGGGTTCCGCTTGGCAGGAACGAGGATGAGGAGAAAAAGGAAAAGGAAGCTGTGGAAAAGGCAAAACAAGCCGAAGAAGAACGTAAAAAGCAAGAGGCGGAAGCAAAACAGAAAACCCCTTCTCCAAAGCCATCCGGCACTCAAATATCTAAACCGGTCGAACAAAATCCCGCGCCATCAGTTTCACAAGGTGCAACTTCTCCTCCAAAAGAAGATAATAAACCGCAATTGAAGCCGGACCTGCCACCTGTAAAAGAGGATAATAACGTTGAGCTACCGATAGATTTCAATTAAAAAAAGCCCTTTTGGGGCTTTTTTTATTTTTTTTGTTCTGTGTCAGCTGGTGAATATCCGAAATATGATTTATATGCACGGAAAAAGGTTGTATAGTCGTTGTAGCACACTTTTTGAGCAACGTTAGTTGGTTTTTCGCCAAGTCTTATCATTTCACGCGCTGCAATCAGTCGCTTGCTTTTAATGTATTTCATAGGACTCATACCAAGTGAGTTGAGGAAAACCTTATGCAGATACGCTTTGCTTATAAACAAATTTTTGCACATATTTTCGATATCTGATATTTCAAAAAGGTTTTTATCAATATATTTAATTGCCTTTCGAGCTGCAGAATTGTATCCGTCAAAAGTTACCGCGCCGGACTCGGTGTTGAGAGCATTATATGTCAGATAAATCAATTCGGTGAGAATGCTGTAAAACAGAATTTGACGTTCGTCATCGGCAAAAATATTACTGTAATTTTTAAAACGGTCAAAAACTCCGGCAATATGCGGAAATGACTTAGTATCAATTATTTTAGGTGTTGAAAAAACTTTCTTCAAAAGCTCTTCATCGGCACTGCTTCGGTCAAAATTCAGAACAATTCGCTCGTATGGTTTGTTTCCCATAATTTCAATGTGGTGAACATAAAGCGACGGAATAAGAACCATTTCGCCGGGGGACAGAGTTCGGCGCATATTACCTATTACGCAGTCAACTTCGCCGGACATAAAATACAGAATTTCATATTTATTGTGAGTATGTGATGCAAATTCTTTTTCGTTTGGAACGTCACTCTTTGTGTGGTTATACACAAGACCATTATATGAGATAATATAATCCATAAAAATCACCTTTATTTATATTAACACAAGAGTAGATTTTTTGCAATGTATTTTTAGAGAAAAAACAATATCTTTTTTTTAAAAAAAAGTGTACTATATTAAAAAAGATTTTATAAAAGGCGGTATTTGATATGAAAATAAAAAGTATTCTAAGTCTAATAGTACTTCTTTTAATGTTGCATATTAGTTCAAATGCTACTACAGATGTTAATATTGGTCCGGAAGATTTTAATAGTTATACAGGTACAATGTGGAATAGTGAAACTAACCCGACAAGCGGGGTATTACCGACTATTTCCGGTGTTTCTTCGAAATTTACTCCTGGATTTACTCCATATAGCGGTATTACAGCAGGAAAAGCAGTTGACGTGGATGCTGATTACGGAACAAGCGTGATGATTGTTGAAGATTATGACGTTGCTGCAACGAAAGCAACATATGCCTATTGGGATTTTAAAGACGGAACAGCTTTGCCTATTCCTACAGGCTCTGTTTATATGGAATTTTCTATGAATGTAGGCAAAAGCTCTTCAGGTGTTTATATGGACAGAAGCTTAAGGATTAATGGTGCAACACCGGTATATCCTGTTGGAATGTCAGCAAATCAAACCTTCTCTGTGTTTGGAAGTTCAACCAGCGTATCCTGGTCGCCAGATACCTGGTATGATATGAAGATATGGTACAATCTTGACACTGGGGCGTATAGGGTGCAGATTTATGACGGCCCAACAGCTATTGTAGATAAGAGTGGACTGACTGATGCGGTGAAAAATATAAACCGTATACTTTTCTATTATGCTGCAAAAGCTACACAAAATGCTGGAAAACAGACTACATATTATGATAATTTTAAGCTTCAGAATATTTATAAATTCACAATAGACGAATCTGCAAGTCTTGATTATTTTAATTTTGACGAGTGGGATTCAAGCACAGGTTTGCCCGATACATTGGGAAAAGGTACGTGGCTTAAAGGTCTTAGTGGTAAAGGTACTCATCCTGTAGAGCAAATTCGGACCGACCGTGGTTACAGTATGAAGATTTCTTCAAGTGTAACAGATGGAACAACAAATAATAACCACACCAATCCGGCTGTATATTTTAATTATGGAAGTAAGATTAAAACAGCTGTAGCGTTTAAGACGTCTTTTATGTTTAAGGATAATAACTTCGTCAATGTTCAGCTAAAAATGTCAAATAGTGTGATTGCAATACAGGCATTGTCGGCGGCAAGCATTACCACCTTTGACGGCATTGATACCGGAATGGATGTAAAGCTCAATACATGGTATGACTTAGATTGTGTTTTTGATGTGGATACAGGTTATTATACTATATATCTTACTGATGGTACTCAGGAATATAGAGGTCATGGTTTTTCAGCCGAAGCAATTAAAGCTGGTGAGGCAAGCTATTACAGAACTTGGTTCAGAATAAATGGTCAGTGGGATAACGATTATTCAAAGGCTACTTCGTTGGTAATTGATGATTTTTATTATGGTGCAGTTAGTAAGGTTGCAGCACCGCTTTATGGCAACTATGATTTTTCAGATGGTGAAATTCCAGAGAACTTTACTACTACTGGTGGCTCAGCAGCTATATCCAACGGAGAACTTTTAGTTATCGGCACAACAACTGCTGAAACTGTTAGTTCAATGAAACTTCCGTTCAAAAACACAACATTTAGGTATAAAACGGAGATTAACATTGCTGACCTTTTGTGTGATAGAGTTCTTTTTGCATCAACATCTAATGATTCTGTAGAAGTTGTTAAGCTTGCATCTGATGGAAAACTTTATATTGGCGGAACTGCTGCTGCGGATATCAGTATCGGTACATATTCGGCGGAAATAATATTTGACCAGTCAAAATATACCGCGGCGGTTACAATTCTAAAGAATGGTACAGTTGTTGGTTATGGAAATGTTTCTTTAGGGACAAAAGCAGTAACTCTTATTTATCTTGATTGGAAAATAGGTGAAGCTGCAAACACGAAAACATCACTTGATAATGTTGAGTTCAGGGGAATCTACTCGTTCCAACTTGATAATAAAAATTCAACAACAGGTGCAGATAAGGTGATCAAGCTTTCAGATTCTGTTGTTGCAAAATTTACAAATGCCGTTGATAAAACATCATTTACGACAAACTCAGTTAAAGTAAATGGCGGAGAGATTGTGCCATTAATATTATTCCCTGATGACAACACAGTTAAATTTAACTTTGAAAAACTGCCGGGTGAAAAATACCGTGTTGGTTTCAGTAATGCGAAAGATCTTTTTGGTAATACCCTTACAGATTATATTGAATTTTCCGTTGCCAGTGCAGAAAACTTGTATCTGTCTGGGATAAGATTTACTAAAAACGGCAATCCGATAGAGATTACAGAAAGTGGTACAATAACTGCAAGCTTTGACGCTGCTGCATATACAGATGATGTTGATATTCTTTATATGCTTGGTCTTTATGAGGGCGGCAGACTTATAAATAGCAATTATTCAAGCTTTACGGTTAAAAGTGAAATTCAACCCTATTCGCTTGATATTTCAATCCCAAACGATGATAAGCATTACATACTTAAAGCGTTTATTTGGGACAGCAATACATTTAAACCATACTCAGATGCTGCAGTTCTTAAGGCAACAAATTTGCCAATTGTAATTCTTAAACTGGATGGTATAGGTGTAGCCGGGAGACTTACCGCATTTGAGCCATCATTTGATTACGCTGTTGACAACAATGTTAAAATGAATTTTGGTTTGATTGTTCGTGATGCTGATTCAGCTGCATATCCTGACGACGTTGAAAGACTGAAAGAGATGGAATCAAATACTTTGATTGAATTCTGGAATCATCAGTATGGTTCAGGTAATTATGGAGGATATACAACAGAAGAAATTTATGCGGATTTTGAAAATGCAAAGAATACATTTGAAAAAACCGGAATGAATGTAAGCACATTCAATTCTATCGAAAACTATATAGGCCCCGAGGTTGTTGGTGCATTGAATGCTTATAACTATAAAGCAGTTCTTAGCCGTGCTTCTGAGGACAGACTTGCAAATATGGGATATCTGGATAAAGACAATACATTTACAACTCTTTGGAAAACATTTGATGTTGAAAAGGCTGCAAGCGGAACAACCCAAAAAGGTACATCTGTATCAAATGTAACGGTATGCCGTCCTGTCGAAGAACTTGTTGACTTTTGGAAGTTTGCAAAGGTAGACGATTGGGGATATGTGGTACTTCAGTATCATCCCGTAAACTGGCCAGATTCTGATTTGACTACATCGGATGGAAAAGTTTATTCATCAGACTATATGAATGATTTTATTGAATATTTAAGTGATGATGGTGTTATCTTTATGCATTCAACGGAGTACGTTGATTATGCAAGCGTTTTAAACTCGAAATAAGTATTATCTAAATAAATAAACAAAATTTTAGGAGGACAAAATTATGGAAAAACTTAAAGTAGCAATTATTGGTCAGGGACGAAGTGGAAGGAATATTCATGGTAGACATTTTCTCAGCGAAGCAAACACACAGTTTGATGTTGTTGCAGTTGTTGATGCTATTGAATATCGCCGTGAAAAAGCAGCGAGAGAATTTGGCTGTAAGGTATTTGAAACATATCAGGAGCTTTTTGCACTTAAGGATGAGATTGATGTTGTTGTTAATGCATCATACTCGCAGTTGCATTATCCTATAACAATGGACCTTTTAAACCACGGCTTTAATGTTGTTGTTGAAAAGCCTTTTGGTGCAAATTATGAAGAAGCTATGGATATGGTAAATACCGCTCAAAGAAACGGTGTTCAGCTTTTTGTATTCCAACAGTCAGTTCTTGTTGATACTATCAACTTTATGAAGGATGCTATTGATACAAAGAAAATCGGTGAACTTGTAACAATTGACCTTAAATACAACAACTTTGCTCACCGTTACGATTGGCAGACTCTTCAGTGCTGCGTAGCCGGTGGTCTTTACAACACAGCTCCGCATCCTATTGGTATTGCAATGCACCTTCTTGGTGAATGGGATAATGCAAAGCTTTGCTATTCAGACCTCAGATGTATCAATACAATGGGTGATAGCGATGACTATGCTAGAATTATTCTTGAAAGACCCGATGGTGTATCTGCTGAAATCGAAGTAAGCAGTACCGACCTTACAGCTCCTCCTCACTACAAAATTCAGGGAACAATGGGTTCACTCGTTATGAACGTTGCAGGTAAATATACTCTTACATACACTGTTAAGGAAGAACAGGATATTAAGCCTCTTCAGTTTGCATCACTTGCTGATGAAAACGGTGATCCTATCTACTGCCAGGAAAAGGTTGAAAAGCATGTTGAATCCGGCACTCTTTCAGCTGACCCGTTCGCATCAGGTTCTGCACGTTTCTATAATGCAGTTTATGATACTCTCGCTAATGGTAAAGCGTTTATTATTGACCCTGCAAACATTGCAAATGTTGTAAGAGTTATAGATGAAGCTCACAAGGCTAATCCTATGACAAAGAGATACTCACTCTAATTTTAACGGGAGGAAAACAATTATGTATAATCTTGCAATATTAGGCTGTGAAAACTCGCACGCAAACACCATTTTAAAGGTTCTCAAACAGGAAGGTCTGGATGCAGAATTTAACGTTATTGGTGTTTACAGCGAGGAAAGAGAAGCCGCAGAGAAACTTAATGCCGATTACGGTGTTGAAATAATGGAAAACTTTGATGATGCAGTTGGCAAGATTGATGGTGTTATTATAACTGCCCGTCATGGTGACAACCACTATAAATATGCAAAACCGTATCTTGCATCAAAGATTCCAATGTTTATTGATAAGCCAATAACCGCAAATCTCAAAGACGGTATTGAGTTTATGAACGAACTTAAAGCTCTGGGAATTCGTGTAAATGGTGGTTCAATTATTCCTCACGAGCCGGAAGCTCAGGAAATAAAGAAGATAAGAGAAAGCGGCGAAATGGGCAGAGTTCAAGGCGGAAATCTTATATTTCCCTGGTCAGATGACCCCAATTATGGTGGTTTCTGGTTCTATACCCAGCACCTTGCTCAAAATCTTCTTGAAGTATTTGGTCAGGATGTAAAGGCTGTTTCTGCTCTTAAAGCAGGAACAACAGTAAGTGTTGTTGCTCAGTATCCTGAATTTGTGGTTACCGGAACATTCCTTGAAAAATCTGTAGGCTACTACACCGAAATATACTGTGAAAAAGGCAGAAAATCACTTCTTCACGAGCTGAGCGGTGATACAGTATACAGAGATACAAAGGGTGAAGTGTTTGAATTCCTTGACCTTGTAAAGGGTGGAGAAATGAAAGAATCCTATGAGGATTTCTTCCGGCCTGTATTTTTGCTTGATGCTATGCAGAAAGCGTATGAGACACAGCAGGTGGTTGAAGTTCCTGACCCTGCAGCGTTTTTGAAATAATCTGAAAGGAAAATCAAAATGAGTAAATTTATTATCAGCGGTTTTGCTGATGAATTTGACAGCGATTTAAAGACTCATGTCGAGGGGTTTAAGACCCTAGGCATCGGTCATATCGAAGTTCGTTTTATAAACGAAAAGAATATTGCAGACCTCACCGAAGAGGAAATAAAAGATCTTAAAGCATACCTTGATGAAAACGGAATTAAGGTTTCTGCAGTAGGCTCGCCTTTGGGCAAAATCACTCTTGACGATAACTTTGATGAGCATATCGAAAAGTGTAAGAGAGTATACAGATATGCCAATATTCTTGGTGCAAAGTTTATCCGTATGTTCAGCTTTTATCCCCATAAAGATAAAGGCTTCTGCGAAGTTTCAAAGAAAGAAGTTTATGATCGACTTGAAAAAATGGTTGCACTTTCTGAGGAATACGGCGTTGTGCTTTGCCACGAAAATGAGGGTGAAATTTATGGTGAAAGTCCTGAAAACTGTCTTGAAATCCTAGAACATTTCAGTGGCAGACTCAAGTGTGTGTTTGATATGGGTAATTTCCGTCTTGGTGGCTATGACCCGATTAAAGCATACGAAATGCTGAAAGAATACATAGCGTATTTTCATCTTAAGGATGGTACTGTTGACAGCATTATTGTTCCGCCGGGTATGGGTGATGCAAAGATCGCGGAAATTCTTGCAATGCACGCCAAAACTGCAGATAAGCCGTTTGTGATTTCAATGGAACCGCATCTTGTTGACTTCTGTGGACTTAACGACCTTGTTCAGGACGCAAAGGAACTGAAAAAGGAAATTTCTTATGCAAACAGTCAGGAAGCGTTTACCGATGCGGCGAACAGAATATTTGAAATATTGAAAGGAATAGAATAATGAGAACATTTAAAGTAGATAAGCTTACCGTCAATTTTCTTGATTCAAGAGATTTAATGGGTAAAAAAGCAGCGGAGGATATTGCTGCGGCAATAGTTGCACTTCAGAAAGAAAAGGATGAAATAAACATCATTTTTGCTGCTGCACCCTCTCAGAACGAAACTCTTGCTCATCTTATCGAGCATAAGGAGATTGACTGGACAAAGATTAATGCATTCCATATGGATGAATACCTTGGACTTCCCAAGAATTCTCCCCAGAAGTTTGCAATTTATCTTGATGAACATATTTTTTCAAAGGTACCGTTTAAATCAGTTAACTATGTAGATTGCTCAGCAGAGGATATTGATGCAGAATGTGCTCGTTATGAAGGTCTTCTCAAAAAGTATCCCACAGATATCGTAATCCTCGGTATCGGCGAAAACGGCCATATTGCATTCAATGACCCAGGTGTTGCAGATTTCAATGATAAAGTTTTTGTTAAAAAAGCACTTCTTGATGATGTCTGCAGAAACCAGCAGGTAAATGACGGTTGCTTTGCAACAATCGATGATGTTCCTAAGTACGCACTCACACTTACAGTTCCGGCACTTCTTGCAGGCAAGTATATGTTCTGCAGCGTTCCTGCTCCCACGAAGGCTTGGGCTGTAAATGAAATGCTTACTGCTGAAATCAGCGAAAACTGCCCTGCGACAATCTTGAGAAAGCACGACAGCGCTGCGCTTTATTGCGACCCTGACAGCTCTGCAAAGGTAACATTATGATTACAAGAATAAAAAGTAATAGGATTATTGTAAGGGATAAGTTTGTTGACGGTTATCTTTATTTCGATGAAAACGGAATAATTGATGTATGCAACGAGGAACTCTCCTTTGATAAAGAATTCGATGCAACTGATAAGATTGTGTCTCCGGGTTTTATTGATACACATGTTCACGGCGGTGTTGATGTTGACTTTTATCTTGGCAGTCCCGAAGAAATTGCAAAAGCTACTGACTACCATATGAGTCATGGTACAACAACCATTTTCCCTACCTGCAGTGCCGTATCATTTGAGCATATGCATACTTTCCTTACAAATCTTAAGACTTGTATGGATAACAAGGTTTCAAAAACCAATATTGCAGGCGCACATATGGAAGGTCCGTATTTTGCAATTGAAATGTGCGGCGGTCAGAACCCCGACCTTATTACAGAACCTAAAAAGGAAGAATATACAGCTCTTACAGAGGAGTTTGGTTCTGAATATATCAAGCGCTGGAGTTATGCTCCTGAACGTGATATAAACGAAGAATTCTGTAAGTATATTGTAGGTAAGGGTATTATTGCATCAACCGGTCACTCTGCTGCAAAACAGACTGACTGCGACAGAGCATTTGAAAACGGATGTAAGCTTGTTACTCACCTTTATTCCTGCACATCAACAATTACAAGAGAGCAGGGTTACAGAATTCTGGGAATTATCGAGCACGCATATCTTAATGATGATATGAATGTTGAGCTTATAACCGACGGCAAGCACTTGCCCCCTGACCTTATAAAAATGATTTATAAGATTAAGGGTGAGGATAAAATTATTCTTTGCACAGATGCGCTTAAGGCTTCTGGCTCAAGTGTAACAGAATCTCTGGAATATGGCGTTGGCTATATTGTTGAAGACGGCGTTTGCAAGCTTCCTGATAGAAGTGCTTTTGCCGGAAGTATCGCAACAACAGACCGACTTATCCGTGTCTGCACAAAGGAAGCCGGAATTTCACTTCTTTCGGCAATTAAAATGCTTACAGAGAATCCGGCAAAAATGTATAATCTTAATACCGGTATTCTTGAAAAAGGCAAGGCTGCAGATGTTGTAATATTTGATGATGATATCAATATAAGCAATGTATTTGTAGGCGGAAAACAGACAGTATAAAGTATTATAGCTGCGACAAAAGTCGCAGCTTTTTACTTTTGTTGACACATTTTTCAAATTGTGATAGAATAATCTAAAAAAAGGGACGGTGAGCATTGTATGGGGTATAAGTTTTTTGAAAATAAAGATTGTGAATTTTACCCTTGCCATAGCGGTGGCTCTCTCAACTGCCTTTTCTGTTTTTGTCCCTTATATAACCTTGACTGCGGCGGAAACTTCAAAATGATTACCGGAAAAAACGGCTCATTAATAAAGGATTGCAGCGAGTGTCTTGTTCCGCACAGCGAAAGTGGTTATGATTATATAATAAAAAAACTCCAGTCTACCAATAATGGATAAAGAGGTGAGACCGATGAATGTTGAAAACGAAATTTTAGAGCTTAGGAAAAAACTTGAGGAGCATAACTACAATTATTATGTTATGGACAATCCTACAATTTCCGATTTTGAATATGACGCAATGATGCAAAGGTTGATAAAGCTGGAAGAAGAAAATCCGGAATTTGCTGACGAAAATTCACCAACAAAGCGTGTTGGCGGTGTTGCACTTGATGAATTTGAGCAGGTTACACATGAAGTTCAAATGCAGAGTCTCGGTGATGTGTTTTCGTATGATGAGCTTATGGAATTTGACCAGAGGGTAAGGCAAGCTCTCGGCGGCAAAACTCCTGAGTATGTTGTGGAAATGAAGATAGACGGTTTATCGGTTTCGCTTGAATATAAAAGCGGCAGATTCTTCAGAGGCTCAACCCGTGGTGACGGTAATGTAGGAGAAAATATAACAGAAAATCTCAAAACTATAAAATCAATTCCATTGCTTTTGGATTGTGATACAGAAACGCTCGAAGTTAGAGGCGAGGTATATATGCCGCGCAAAAGTTTTGAACAGGTAAATGACGAGAAAACGGCATTAGGTGAACCTCTTTTTGCAAATCCCCGAAACGCTGCGGCGGGTTCGCTAAGACAACTTGACAGCAAGATAACGGCAAAGCGCAAGCTTGATATTTTTATATTTAATATTCAGCAGATTACCGATAACAACCTAAAAACTCACACCGAAGGTCTTGATTGGCTTCAAAATCTTGGCTTTAAGGTAAGTCCTATGCGTGCGGTTTGTTCTAATATGGATGAGGCATACCTCCAAATTCTTAAAATTGGTGAAATGCGTCCGAAACTTCCATTTGATATAGATGGTGCAGTTGTTAAAGTTAACAATCTTGAAATGCGTGAAAATCTTGGTTCTACATCAAAAGTTCCCAAGTGGGCAATAGCATATAAGTTCCCCGCTGAACAGCAGGAAACAACTGTGGAGAATATTATTGTTCAGGTAGGCAGAACCGGTGTGATTACACCTAATGCAGTATTGACTCCGGTGAAAATTGCAGGTTCAACGGTGAGCCGTGCAACACTCCATAATGAAGATTTTATTATTGCAAAAGACCTTAAAATAGGTGACAGAGTCCTTGTGCAGAAAGCCGGAGATATTATTCCCGAGATCGTTTCTGTTCTCAAGGAAAAAAGAACAGGGGCAGAGCGTGAGTATAAAATGCCGACGCATTGTCCTGCGTGCGGTGAAGAACTTTTTCGCGAGGACGGCGAGGCGGCACTCAGGTGTGTCAGCACAAATTGTCCTGCACAGCGCATCAGAAGCATAATTCATTTTGCATCCCGTGATGCAATGGATATTGAGGGGCTTGGCGATGCTGTTGTAGAACAGCTTGTTGATGCAGGCCTTATCCAAACATCAGCAGATTTATTCTATTTGACGAAAGAACAACTTGTTCTGCTTGAACGATTTGCTGAAAAATCAGCACAGAATTTAATTGATGCAATAGAAAAAGCGAAACAAAACCCACTCGACAGACTACTTTGCGCTTTGGGTATTAGATTAATCGGGTCAAGGTCAGCAAAGGCTATTGCAGCTCATTTTAAGAATATTGACAATATCATGAATGCAACAGCTGATGAAGTTTCTGAAATAAATGATATAGGCGAAAAGATGGCAGAGAGCCTTGTTCACTATTTTAGCGAACCCGAGACGGTTGTACTGATTGAAAAAATGAAAGCAGCAGGGGTGAATATGGTTGCCGAAGAAAAAGAAATTGGCAGCAGCTTAAACGGAAAAACCTTTGTCCTTACCGGAACATTACCGACCATGAAACGCTCAGATGCCCAAAGAATTATTGAAGATAACGGCGGTAAGGTTTCCGGCTCGGTATCTAAAAAGACCGACTTTGTTGTTGCGGGTGAGGAAGCAGGCAGTAAGCTTGACAAAGCTCAAAGCCTTGGCGTACCCGTTATAACCGAAGAAGAACTTTTGAATATGATATAACAAAATACGGAACAGCAAAAACTGTTCCGTATTTTTTATTATTTAAACTCTATACTGAAAATTGCATCATCGATTGACTTAGCATAAATGCCGTCAGGATCCTCACTTGGCTTAACAATTGTTATTGTATAAACTATGCGGTTTTTTTCAAGAACAAAAATCTCCGTTTGCTGGTCTGTATCTTTGAGCAGATAAGCGTAACCCTCTGTTTCGTCAATTAAAACGGATGCCTCGGTTTCAATCTTGTTGTTTTTCTTTACTTCGGCGAGTGTTTCGTCAAGATTGCCAAATGCTTTAGCTTTTACAATAAAGTAACCATCTGTGTTGTTTACGCTGAATTTTTCATAATCCTCTCCGGTTTCAACAGTAAATAAATCTGTCTGGAAAGTGTTTCTGTAACCCAAATGATTATAGTGAACGGTTGATTTTACATAAACCTTTCCGGTGTCGCTTTCAAATTCTTTTACAATAAACTCGTCCTCTTGTCCCCAAACCATATCTTTAGGATCAGTTACAACAGGAGGTTCAATATCTTCGAGAGGCGGTTGCAAATTGGTTTCATTTGCTTTTTTGCAAGCAGTTAAAGAAAAAAGCATTATAATACAGATTAAATATAATAAAAGTCTTTTCATAATTTTCCTACCTCCTGTAGATTAGATTTCGTTAAACTTCTTTTCAATATATGCCTTTACGGACATGGGTGTTGCTTTGCCCTTAAGTGCGCGGTTTGCCTGACCCATAAAGAAGCCGAAGACGTTTGTTTTACCATTCTTATAGTCTTCGATAAGGTCGGGACGCTCTGCAAAAAGTGCATCAACAACTTCGGCAATTGCTGCAGTATCTTCCACAACAATAAATCCGTTTTTCTCAGCAATCTCTTCAGGGTTTCCACCTTGTTCAAACATAATGCGGAGAATAACCTTTGCATCGTTTCTGTTAATGGTGTTTTTATCTGCCATTTCACAAACCTTTGCAAAATCTTTCGCGGGGAAGGGAAGCTCCTCGCTGTCGGTTTCCTTTATGCGGCGCATAATTTCAGTCTGAAACATATTGGATACGCTTTTGTATTCCGGATAAACAGCAACAGTTTCATCATAAAAGTCTGAAAGATATTTTTCTGATGTAAGAACTCTGGCATCTTCTGCTGTAAGTCCGTATTCGTTAATATATTTTGAAACACGCTGTTGCGGAAGAAGTGGAATTTCGTTCTTTGCCCTTTCAATATCTTCGTCGGTAAATGTAATTGCAAGAATATCAGGCTCAGGGAAGTAGCGGTAGTCGTTTGCGTTTTCCTTGCTTCTGAGCGATGATGTTGTCCCCGTAGCATCATCAAAACGACGGGTTTCCTGAATAACCTTGCCGCCACCATCAAGAATTTCTGTTTGGCGGGCAATTTCACATTCAATCGCACGCTGTATTGAACGAAACGAGTTAAGGTTTTTGATTTCCGCTCTGTCACCTAAAACACTTGAGCCTGCAGGCTTGAGTGAAACATTTACATCAGCACGGATAGAGCCTTCCTGCATTTTTGCATCACATACATTAAGGTATTTGAGATAAAGAGCAATTTTTGAAACAAATTCTGCAGCTTCTTCTGAAGATTTAATATCCGGCTCGGTAACAATTTCTATAAGAGGAACGCTACAACGGTTATAGTCCGCCCAGCTTTCGCCGTGATAATCGTCGTGGACGAGCTTTCCGGCATCCTCTTCAAGATGGATTTGATGAATTCTGACAACTGTTCCGGTTGAAAGTTCAAGATGACCATTTATGCAAAGCGGTAAATCAAGCTGAGATATCTGATATGCTTTTGGCAGGTCAGGATAAAAGTAGTTTTTGCGATCAAATCTTGTATAATGGTTAATGTCACAGTTGAGAGCAAGACCTGCACGGATTGCATATTCAACTGCAGCATGATTGATTACAGGAAGTGCACCGGGTTGACCTGTGCAGACCGGACAGATGTGTGTATTGGGGTCGCCACCAAAGGAGGCATCGCAGGTGCAGAATGCTTTGGTTTTTGTTGAAAGCTCGGCGTGAATTTCAAGACCGATGACTGTATCGTATTTTGCGCACATTTTAAATTACCTCCTTGAATTATAATACAGCCGCAGGATGCGGATGTTCAGTTTCGTAAATGTCAGCTGCACCAACAAGCTTTGCATCGTCAAAACGCTTTGCAGAAAGTGAGAAGCCAATAGGCATACCGGACTTATCTGTTCCACAGGGGACTGAAATTGCCGGAATTCCTGCAATGTTTGCAGTAACTGTACAGATATCTGCAAGATACATTTTTACGGGGTCGTCAATGTTTGAACCGGTTTTGTAAGCAACAGTAGGTGTTGTTGGAGTAAGCATAAGGTCACATTTTTCAAATATTTCATCGTGCTCTGCACGGCATTGTTGGCGAATAGCAAGAGCCTTTTTGTAGTATGCGTCATAATATCCGCTTGACAGTGCATAGGTTCCAAGGAGTATTCTACGTTTAACCTCTGTCCCAAACCCCTCACTACGGGTCTTTTTGATAAGCTCGTCATAGTTTTCGGGTGATTCGGTACGATAACCGTATTTTACACCGTCATAACGGGAGAGGTTTGAACTTGCTTCTGCACAAGCTAAGAGATAATAAGCAGAAACGGCATATTTCAGTGACGGCATTGAAACTTCAACAAGTTCTGCACCCATATTCTCGTAAAATTTTGCAACAGCCATAACTGCATTTTTAACTTCATCATCAATGCCGTCTGCAAAAAATTCCTTTGGCAGACCGATTTTAAGGCCTTTAACATCCATACCAAGGCAGGAAGTAAAGTCTATACTGTGCTTGTGAGTTGTTCTGTCGTGAATATCCTGACCTGCAATGGCGTTAAGAATAATACCACAGTCTTTTGCAGAGTGTGCCATTGGACCAATCTGGTCAAGCGAACTGCCAAATGCAACAAGACCAAAACGTGAAACTGTTCCGTAGGTAGGCTTCATACCTGTAATTCCGCAGAATGCTGCAGGCTGACGGATTGAACCTCCAGTATCACTACCCAGAGCAACTGCACAAAGTCCTGCAGAAACAGCGGTTGCACTACCACCGGAAGAACCGCCGGGGACACATTCAGTGTTAAATGGATTCTTTGGCTTTGCAAAAGCCGATGTTTGCGAGGAACCTCCCATTGCAAATTCGTCCATTGAGGTTTTGCCTAAAACAACAATGTTTTGCTCCGAAAGCTTGTCCATAACGGTAGCATTATACGGCGGAGCATAGTCTTTAAGCATTTTTGAAGAACAGGTTGTTCGTATGTCTTTAGTGCAAATATTGTCCTTAATAGCAAAAGGAATACCGCAAAGAGTGGAGGTGTTTCCTTCGGCTATCTTTTTATCTGCAAGTTCTGCGGCTTTAAGCGCTTCGTCTTCACATACAGTGTTGTATGCGCCGAGCTCGGTGTTGGCATTAATTTTATTTAAATATTCTTTTGTAAGCTCAACGGATGAAATTTGTTTATCGTCGAGTTTTTTTCTCAATTCTGAAATTGTTGTCATATTTTCACCTCACAGTTAGTCAACGATTTTGGGCACAACAAATTGGTTCATTGCAACCTGTGGACCGTTTTTGACAATTCCGTCCATATTATCAAATGTTTCAATGTTGTCGGCACGGAGTTCTGAAAAAGGAACAGCGTTTGACATATCAATGGGATTATATTCAAAATCCGAGTCACCGATGGTATCCATAAGATTGATTATATCGGTCATTTCCTTTTGATAATCCAAAAGCTCATCTTCGGACAAGTGCAGTTTTGAAAGCTCGCATAGAAGCTTCAGGTTGTCCATTGAAAGCATAAAAGTCACATCCTTTAATTTATTAATTATACCATTTTGTATTTTACCATTTTTAAATTATTTTTGCAATAGATAAAAACATTTTTATCCAATTAATATCGAAAAAAACAAAGCTATATCAAAAAATATATTAGAAGCAAAATATGCAATAATTTGGTCAATAAAAAGGAAGTTTTTTGTCAACAGAGTTGTTGACAAAGAAATATGTATTGTGTAGAATGAGGATAGTTATATAATACTGAAAGGTGGGGTAAAGCTAATGAATTTAATGGAATTGATTGAATCTCGAAAAATTGAACTTTTTGAAATTCTTTCCAATTTGATAAAGATTGATTCGCAAAGCTCTTGTGTTGGTGGAAATGAAAAGAAAGTTGCTGAGTATATTGCAAAAGAAATTGAGGGAATGGGCTATGCCGCAGATGTTTATTCACCGCTTGATATTCCCGGCATGACTGAACATCCTGATTTCTGGCCGTTACATAATCTTAATGACAGCTATAATGTAAGTGCTGTTATCCCGGGAAAAGACCATACAAAGCGTATTATGCTTGCAGCTCATAACGATACAGTTGCAGTTGGAGACAGAAAGAACTGGACGGTTGACCCGTTTGGCGGTGAAATAAAAGATGGAAAAATCTGGGGCAGAGGTGCGTGTGATGATAAATACGGCATTGCAACAGGGTTGTTTTTGATTAAAATATTCAAAGACGAAGGAATAAAATTCCCTTGCGATATAGTGTTTACCGCATATTGTAACGAAGAATATGGCGGTAGTCACGGTGCACTTGCGGCATGTCTTAGATACCCTTGTGATGATGTAATTAATATGGACTGCAAAAACTTTGAAATCTGGAGCTGTGCCGTTGGTGGTGAAGAAATGCGTGCTCATATTAAGGCTAAGGAATCGGTTGACGATTGCGGATTTATGTTCGACGGCTTAAGAATTTTAAAGGAAGAGTTTGAAAAATTCCGCGAAAACCGTTATGCAGAGCTTAAAGCTCATCCGGAATATGACAATACCAATATTCCGGATGACTCGGTACGCTTTTTAGAAATAAAAGCAGGAAATGCAGGCGCTGATCTTGGTACTGCATCAGTTGAAGTTTGTTACTATGCTGCAGCAACAAAAGAAGAAATAAACAAGGAATTTGACGAAATGGCAAAACGTCTTAACGAAAGATTAAGACCCATTGGAATTGAATTTGCCGGATTTAAGAAAGAAACACGCTTTTTCCATTTTGGCAAAACCGAAAAAAACAATCCTGTTATAGAAAAACTGATAGCCGCTGCCAAGAAAGTATCTGGCAGAGATATTGAACCTTGTGGTTCCTGCCAGTCAGACTTATCAATTTTCTTAAAATATGGAAGTCCAAGAGCAATCTCCTTTGGTGTCGGCAGGGATTTCGGCGCCTATGGTGGAGCTCATCAGGCAGACGAGTATATTGAATGTGACCGCCTGCTTGAATTTGCCAAAATAATGGCAGAATTCTTTACAGAATGAAAACTAAAATTTTTATAAAATAATTAAAACGGAGGAGCTACTTATGGCAAAACCAAAACTTTCAGAACTTACATTAAGAGAAAAAATCGGACAAACAATTCAGATGCAGTCTGGTTTTTTGATGAATATGGAGGATATGGAGGGTTATCTTAAGGAGAATCCAATTGGTAATGTGTGGCATACCTGTAACACAGCTATGACAACGGTTAACCTCGCAGATATTGAAATTGATAAGCCTGAGGACAGTACATATTATCGTAAATGGACTCAGAGAATGACAAAGGCTCTCAGAATTCCACCGCTCTTTACAAACGACAATCCCGGTAAAGCGCATGCTACCGATATGGTGGACCTTGTGAGCGTTGCTGTTGTTGGTGCTAACGGTTCGGAAGAGGTAGCTTATGAATACGGAAAGTATCTTTCATATAACTGCAAGGTGCTTGGACTTAACAATACCTGGTCGCCTAATGTTGACCTTCCAAACAGATTTTCTGCGGTTTCATTAATGCGTCAGATTGCAAGTGACCCCGAAAAGCTGGTTAAGCTTTCACTTGCATTTATGCGAGGCGCTCAGGATAACGGCATTGGTATGTGTGCTAAACACTTCCCAGGTAAAGATGCTATCGAATACCGTGATAATCACTTCTCGGACGAAATCATTCGTGACAGCAAAGAGGAATGGATGAAGCGTCAGGGTAAGGTATTCCAGCAGATGATTGATGGCGGAGTATGGTCTATTATGCCTGGTCATCAGAGCTTCCCTGCAATTGACAGCCGCAAGGTTGGCAACCTCTATATGCCTACAACTCTTTCGTATAATATTCTGACAAAACTCCTTAAAGAAGAAATGCATTTTGATGGTGTTGTTGTTACCGACGGTATCGGTATGGCATCACTTAAGATTGCATACCCCGACAAGGAAGATTTGTATGTTGCACTTCTTAATGCAGGTAACGATATTCTTCTCAATGTTAAGGACTTCGATTATATTGATATTATTGAAAGAGCCGTAAATGATGGAAGAATCTCAATGGAAAGAATTGACGACGCAGCTCGCAGAGTTATAGATATGAAAGAAAAGATGGGTCTGTTTAATGATAATCAGCCTGAAGAAATGGTTCTTACTGATGAACTTAAAGCAGAAATCCGTGAATTTAACAGAAAAGCTGCAGAGGGTGCACTTGTACTTCAAACTAACAACAGTAAACTGCTTCCGGTGGACCCGAAAAACGTTAAGAACGTTGCCATTATTTGTTTAACCCATCACGCGCCATTCTTTAAAAATCTTGAGGATATGAAGGCGGAATTTGAAAGACGCGGTATGAATGTTAGACTTCAGAGAAGAATCGACTCATACGAAGAAATGCACGAAATTGCAGAGGAAAACGATTTAATTATCTATGCATCGTATGTTATGCCCCACGCTCCTATGGGTGGCAGTGGTCTGTTCTGTGAGGAATGCGGAGCGCTGTTCTTTGCACTTAACGAGGGTAAGGAAAAATCGATTGGTGTGTCTATGGGTGTTCCGTATGTATTTTATGATTATTTTGTAAATATGGACCCGTTTGTTCATGCATTCAGTGCTTGTACAGAATCTCAGGAAGCGTTTGTGAAAGCAATTTTCGGCGAAATTCCATTTACCGGTGAGTATCAGTATGATAAGCCCTGGGAAGAGGATGAGAAGAAAATTCAGGCTGCAATTGCTGCATCAAAGCAATAAAAACAACTTAATTTTTTAGGGAAAATGCACCGTTTTTATATCAAAAATGCGGTGCATTTTTTTTGAAAAATACAAAATGAAACTTTGACTTTTCTGTGTATCTGTGTTAATATTAAAGTGCAAAGGAGATGGTAGTGTGTTTGATGATTCTTTTAAGAAGCTATATGAAAATGTACCTGTTGCCGTATGGACATACAAGGATACGACCCTGTTTACCGAAATTCATAACCACGCTGAAATTGAAATTGCGCTGAAAACAAAGGGCCAAAGCAAGTCTACAATTTGTAATAAAAAATTTATTTCAAACCCGGGGGATATTGTTTTTAAAAACCCTTTTGAGGTTCATTCGTCAACACCGATAACCCAAACAGGCTCAGGATGTTGTATCTGTTTTGACTGTTCATTGATTGCCGATGAAAGCATAGGGGAGATGCTGAAAAGTGAAAAAATGAGAATAGCCAACATTATACCGGCAAAAGATGTAAATAATGCAGAAATACAAAGACTTTTTATGAATATAGTAGATTGCTTTGAGAGAAAAGGTCAATATATGTTGCTTGAAATTAAGACACATATTTCGATGCTGATTGTGTTTTTGCTGAATAACGGATATGTAAAAACAATTGATAGTCCGAAAAAAGATGAAATTTTTTATAAAAAGGTTTTCCAGTATATATCTCAAAACTATACACAGAACATAACATCAAAGGATGTTTCTGATGCACTTTCCTATAACCACAGTTATTTTTGCAGAAAGTTCAGAAAATGCTTTGACCGCCAGTTTAATGATTATTTAAATATGTACAGGGTGTTTGAATCCCAAAGGTTATTTTTGAATAAAGAAAAAACCATTACCCAGATTGGGGTAGAATGCGGATTTAACAGTCAGGTATATTTTACTAAGTGCTTTAAAAAGCATATTGGTGTGTTACCATCTGATTATAGAAAAAAAGTAAATGCAGATATGTGAACAAGTCAATGTGGTAGTGTACATTAAATATATATCGGTGTAAAATTTAAGCGTTTCAAAAATATGCCTATATACAGGCAAAAATGGAGGAAAGAAATGGGAAGAAAACCAGAACTTTCAGATTTTACTTTAAGAGAAAAAATTGGACAAACCTGTCAGATGCAGTCGGGATTCCTGATGAATATGAAGGATATGGAAGCATATCTTAAGGAAAATCCTATCGGTAATGTATGGCACACCTGTAACACTGCTATGACAACAGTAAATCTTGCTGACCTTGAGATTGATGAACCTCAGGACAGTACATATTACCGTGAATGGGCAAAGAGATATGCCAAAGCGCTCAATATTCCGCCGCTGATTACAAATGATAATCCCGGTAGAGCACACGCAACAGACCTTGTTGATATTACATCTGTTTCACTTCTTGGTTCTGCAGACAGCAAGGAGCTTTTTGAAGAATATGCTGAATATCTGGCGCTGAACTCCTATGCAATCGGCGTAAACAGCACATGGTCACCTAATGTTGACACACCCAACTTCCGTATTGGCGGTTTTCGCCAGTCATCATCTGACCCAGACAAGCTCATAAAGCAGGCAAACTGGACGGTTGCGGCTGCACAGAAGCGTGGCATTGCAATGTGTGCAAAGCATTTTCCTGGTCCTGATAAGTTTGACTACCGTGACAGTCACTTTGTCAACAATATGAATCGAATGACTCTTGATGAATGGTTTGAAGGTCAGGGTAGAGTTTTTCAGGAAGTTATTGATGCAGGCGTATGGTCAATTATGCCCGGACACCGATCATTCCCCAACGTGGACAATTCAATGATTGCCGGAAACTATACCCCCACAACCCTTTCATACAAGGTTCTGACAGAACTTCTTAAGGGCAGAATGGGCTTCAAGGGAGTTGTTGCCACAGATGCAATTGAAATGGCGGCTCTCAAGACTGCATATCCCGACAAGGAGGATTTGTTTGTTGCACTTCTTAATGCCGGTAACGATATCCTTCTTAATGTAAAGCGTCTTGACTATATTGATATAATTGAAAAGGCAGTTGCAGACGGCAGAGTATCAATGGAAAGAATTGACGATGCTGCAGGCAGAGTTATTGAAATGAAGTGGAAGATGGGACTCTTTGATGCACCTCAGCCTGATGTTGTTATGACCGAGGAAATCCGTGAAAGAATCCGTGATTTCAACCGCAGAGCATCCGAAAAATCCCTTGTTCTTCAGTGCGACAGAATAAATCAGTTGCCTCTTAATAAAGACAAAATCAAGAATGTTGCAATTGTATGTGCGGCACATCACGAACCTTTCTTTAAGGGACTTTCAAAGACTAAGGAAGAATTTGAAAAGAGAGGCATAAATGCAACCCTTATCAGAAGACTTGAAAGCTATGAGCAGATTGAAAGGATTGCAGAAGAAAATGATTTGATTCTCTATGCAACCTTTGCAGGTCCCCATGCACCAATGGGCGGATACGGACTTTATGCCGAGGAATGTGGTGCATTCTATTTTGCACTTCACGCAGGCAAGGAAAAGTCAATCGGTGTTACCTATGGTTGGCCCTACATCTATTATGATTACTGTATGAATATGGATACCTTTATCCATGCATTCAGCGGTTGTCCGGAATCACAGGAAGCAGTTGTGAAAGCACTTTTCGGTGAGCTTGGCTTCGAAGGCGAGTTCCCATATGATAAGCCTTGGGAAGATGACTTTAAATTCTAAAAATCTCCTTATTTTAAAAGGAACAGCAAAATGCTGTTCCTTTTGTTTATATTATGTAACATAATGAAATGTTAGGTATTAACCTAACATTAGGTTGTAATAGGAGAGGTAAAAAATTTTTTGTCAAAAAACTATTGACTTTATCGATTTAGTGTGCTAAACTAATAAAGTAATTTATAGAAAATACATAAAGGAGTATTTAAAATGAAAAAATTTACAAAAGTTGTATCAATTGTTCTTTCAGTTATGATGTTGATTGTTCTCTTTGCTGGCTGTGGTGCTGAAAAGGCTACATCAGACCTTGCATTTGTTGAGGATAACGGCAAAATGGTTATAGGTTACACAATTTATGCACCTATGAACTATGAAGAAAACGGTGAACTCACAGGTTTTGATACTGAATTTGCTGAAGCTGTTTGCGAAAAGCTTGGTGTTGAACCAGAATTTGTTGTTATTGACTGGGATAACAAATTCCTTGAACTCGAATCAAAGAGTATTGACTGTATCTGGAATGGTATGACAATTACCGAAGAAGCAAAGCTTAATGCATCAGTATCTAAAGCTTATGTTAAGAATGCTCAGGTTGTTGTAATGAACAAAGACAAAGCAAATGACTATAAAACAGCAGAGGATATGAAGGACCTCAAGTTTGTTGCTGAAGCAGGTTCTGCAGGTGAAGCGGCAATTAACGACAATGGTCTTAACGCAAACTATACAGCAGTTACAGCTCAGTCAGATGCACTTCTTGAGGTAATGAGCGGTAGTGCAGATGCTTGTGTTATTGATATTACAATGGCAAACGCTATGACCGGTGAAGGCACAAGTTATGCAGCACTCACATCTGTTTGTGAACTTACAACCGAAGAATACGGTATTGCATTTAGAAAAAATTCAGACATTACCGAAAAGGTTAATGGTATAATGGACGAACTTAAGGCTGATGGTACACTTGATAATCTTGCCAAGAAGTACGAGCTTACACTTGCGTTCTAATTTAAATTAAGACGAAAGTAAGAAAACTACCGGGATTGCGTCTTTATTGCAATCCCGGTATGTGTGCGTATAAATAAATTTTCACTTTAAGATATACGGAAAGGTAACGACATTATGTTTGCAAATGTTACATTAAGCTTATTCGAGGGATTTGGGACAACTCTTGAGATTTTTGCGTTAACCCTTTTATTTGCTCTGCCATTAGGCCTTATAATAAGCTTTGGTTCAATGAGTAAAATATCACCGATAAAATGGCTGATTAAGCTGTTTATCTGGATTATTCGTGGCACACCTCTTATGCTTCAACTTATTGTTATATATTATGGACCAGGCTTGATTGGTTCAGCTGCAACCTCAAGAGTTCTTGCGGGCAGTACCAGTTCAATAGATTTGTTTCTTTCAAATTGGGAGTGTTTTGATAGATTCTTGGCAGTTATGATAGCATTTGTAATTAACTATGCCTGCTATTTTTCGGAAATTTACCGAGGCGGAATTGAAAGCATTGCTAAAGGTCAGTACGAAGCTGGTCAGGTTTTGGGACTTAACAAGTCGCAGGTGTTTTTCAAGATTGTACTTCCTCAGGTGATTAAGCGGATTATTCCACCAATGAGTAATGAAATTATAACTCTTGTTAAGGATACTTCTCTTGCAAGAATTATTATGGTTTATGAAATTATCTGGAATGCTCAGAAATTTATTAAGTCTGACGGACTTTTGTGGCCGCTTTTCTATACGGCGGTGTTCTATCTTGCATTCTGCGGACTTCTCACAATTCTTTTTGGCTACATAGAAAAGAAGTTTAACTATTACAAAGGTTAAGGGGGTGCAAAAATGTCTGTTATATCTGCAAAAAATATAGTAAAAAGCTTTGGTAAGCTCGAAGTGATAAAAGATGTAAGTATGGAGCTACAGGAGGGAGAGGTTGTTGCAATAATCGGACCTTCCGGCTCGGGAAAAAGTACATTTTTGCGTTCACTTATAAACCTCGAAACGGTAGATAACGGAACTATTACAATAGATGGTCAAACCGTGGTGGAAAACGGCATATATAAAAAAATTGAAGAAAACCGTACAGCATATCAAAAACTTGGTATGGTTTTTCAGAATTTTAATTTGTTCCCACATAAATCAGTTCTTGAGAATATTATTATGTCACCTATGCTTGTGAGCGGAAAAAGCCGTGAAAGTGCTGTTAAAGATGCGGAGGAGCTGTTAGAACAGGTTGGACTTTCTGAAAAAATACATTCGTATCCTTATCAACTGTCGGGAGGTCAGCAACAGCGAGTTGCTATTGCCCGTGCATTGGCAATGAACCCCAAGGTAATGCTTTTTGATGAACCAACATCTGCATTAGACCCTGAGCTAACGGGTGAAATTCTTAAAGTAATTCGCGACCTCGCTGCAAAAGATATGACAATGGTGATTGTAACTCACGAAATTGAGTTTGCAAAAAATGTTGCAGACAGAATTATCTTTATGGCGGATGGTTACATTATTGAAGAGGGCACAGCGGTTCAGGTTGCAGACAATCCTCAGCACGAGCGCACACAAGCTTTCTTGAGAGGTTTTAAAAGATAAAAATAAAAAAAGCAGACACCAATATGGTGTCTGCTTGAATTTAAAAAGGAGATTTTGAGATGTCTGTTACTATAAAAAATGTAATCCCAAAATCGATTGCCGCCAAAGCGGGGCTTAAATCCGGAGATATTATTAATAAGATAAACGGCAAGGAAGTAAATGATTATCTTGATTATATGTATTTATCCGCAAACGATAAACTTACTATTGAACTTGAAAACCGTACTATAAAAGTAAAAAACCGTAATTTTGAGCCTTTAGGCGCAGAATTCGATTCTCTTTTAATTGACGCACCCCGTTCCTGTCGAAACAAGTGTATTTTTTGTTTTATTGACCAGTTACCGCCCAATATGCGTGAAAGCTGTTATTTCAAGGATGATGATTACAGACTTTCATTTTTACAGGGAAACTATGTGACGCTTACCAATATGTCTGATGAGGACCTTGACAGAATTATTGAATACAACATTCCAAGAATAAATGTTTCCGTTCATACTACTAATCCCGAGCTTCGCTGTAAAATGCTTAACAACAAATTTGCAGGTAAGATTATGGACCAAATGAAGCGATTTTCAGGCAGTGGAATGCAAATAAACTGCCAGATTGTTTTGTGTCGTGATTACAATGATGGTGTGGAATTGGATAGAACAATAAAGGATATATACAGTCTAGGCGACTCTGTTGAGAGTCTGTCTATTGTTCCGGTAGGTCTATCAGCACACCGCAACGGACTAACCGAGCTTAAGCCATTTGATAAAGTGTCATCGCAAGCAGTTATCAAACAAGTTTTGCAATTTCAGAAAAAATTTAAAAAAGAACGTGGAATTAATTTTGTATATCTTTCTGACGAGTTTTATATAATGGCGGAAGAAGAAATACCAACGCAGGAGGAGTATGACGGTTTTCCACAGATAGAAAATGGCGTGGGGCTTTGTTCGTCTCTCCAATGGGAATTTGAAGACGCACTTGCAGATGCTGATGACTTAACCGTAAAAAGTAAAAAAACCATTGTTACAGGCTATCTCGCATATGATTTCATAAAAGGACTTACAAATAAATTACAAAGTGATAAGATTAATGTAAAAAAGATAAAAAATACTTTCTTTGGTGAAAAAATTACAGTTAGCGGACTTGTTACAGGTGGAGATATTATTGAGCAATTAAGGGAAGAAGAACTTGGAGAATATATACTTATTCCGGCATCAATGCTTCGTCATGATGATATTGTTTTTCTTGATAACAAAACTGTTTTGGATATAGAAAGGGAATTAAATGTCAAGATAGAGGTTGTTCAAAACGATGGTTACGATTTTTTGAAAAAACTTCTTATATAAAAAAGATGGCAGAAAATCTGCCATCTTTTTAATTGTTCTTTGCAATCAATGCTGCACCGATTATGCCTGCGTCATTAAAAAGGGTTGCTACATCAATTTTAACACGTTCAAAAAGCTTGTTATAATCATATTTTTTTACATATTCACGGATAGGGTTTAATATGTATTCGCCCTCGTTGCTGACACCGCCGCCAATAACGATTTTGTTAGGCTGAAAGATATTTACCATACTGACAATACCATCGGCAACATACTCAAGATACTGGTCAACAACCTTTTGTCCTGCTGCATCACCTTTTTTTGCAGCATCAAAAGCTGTTCTGCCATTTACCTTGCCGCGTTTTTCTGCAAGTTGTGCCATTAAGCTATCGGGATAGTTTTTTATACCTTCTTTTGTTTGCTGAACTAAAGCAGTTGCCGAAGCATAAACTTCCCAACAACCTTTTTTGCCGCAAGTACACGGTAATCCGTTATATACAAGGGTAGAATGTCCAAGCTCTGCACCGGCACCATTAAAGCCGGTAAAAACCTTTCCGTCAATAATAACACCGCCGCCAACACCTGTTCCAAGTGTGATTGCTATAAAAACTTCGGAATTTTCACCGTTAACAGAATATTCTCCGTATGCTGCAGCATTTGCATCATTTTCAAGGAAAACGGGGATATCCCAGTGAGTTTTGAATTCATCGGCAACTGGCGCATCGTTCATTTTAAGATTGTTGCTGTATGCAACAGAGCCTTTTTTGTAATCTATTGACCCGGGGCATCCGATACCTACAGAAACTACCTCGTTAACATTAATTCCGGCATCTGTTACAAGTTTTTTTGCTAATTCTGCCATAGTGGCAACAACAACTGTATAATCAACACTGGAAGGGGTAGGGGTAGAATCTTTTTTTATAATATTCCCGTTTTCATCAACAATTCCTATCGCAATATTTGTGCCGCCTAAATCAATTCCGATATAATACATATAAAGTCACCTCATAATTTGTTTTTAAAATTATAACATAAAAATACATATTTGTAAATTAAAACTTAAATATATTCTTTAGGAAAGGACAAACTAAAACAAAAAGGAATGATATTATGTTTAAAGGGAAAATAACAATTGTGGGAGCAGGTGCTGTAGGTGCAACAACCGCATACACAATTATGTTAAGCGGTCTTGTATCCGAAATTGTCCTGATTGATAAAAACCATAAAATCGCCGAGGGCAATGCTCTTGATATGAACCACGGAATTAGCTTTGTAAGTCCGGTAAAAATTATTGCCGGTGACTATCCTGATATAGTTGGGTCAGATATGGTTATTATAACTGCAGGTGCTAGTCAGGAGCCAGGAGAAAAGCGAACAGATTTATTGAAAAGAAATGCGAAAATTACTGAAAGTATTGTCGAAAACGTTTTAAAGTACTGCCATGATGATACAATTATTATGATGGTAACAAATCCGGTTGATATACTGACCTATGTTGCGTATAAAATTTCGGGATTCTCACGCAAGCATATCATAGGTTCAGGAACAGTACTGGATACAGCCCGTCTCAAATATTTATTGGGCGAACACACAAATATTGACGTCAGAAATGTACACACATATATAATTGGTGAACATGGAGATTCTGAAGTAGCCGCATGGAGTACAACAACAGTTGCCGGAATGAGTGTGTCGAAGTTTTGTGAAAGCTCTGAAGTCTGCGATTCATGCGATGTGTGCACGCAATGTTTTTACGAAACAGTAAAAAATTCCGCTTATGAAATTATTGAAAAGAAGGGCGCAACCTACTACGCAATAGCTCTTGCTGTTAAAAGAATAGTTGAATGTATTATTGGTAATGAAAAATCTATTCTTACGGTTTCCAGTATGCTTGACGGACAATACGGAATTAATAATATGTGCCTTGCTGTACCAACCATTGTAACAAGTGAAGGTGCAGAGAAAATTATTGAAATTCCCCTAAATGATGAGGAAACTTGCGGTCTACAGCAATCCGCAAATAAACTAAAAGCTCTTGCAATGGAAATTGGATATTAAAATATATTTTTAAGTAAAAAGCAATTTAGGTTTACATAATATTATTATGTAAACCTAAATTTTATTTTTCTTTTTTTATTGAAGCGAGAGGGTTAGAGGCGACTGCTTGTTGAAGTTGTTCATTGCTTAAATGAGTATAAATTTCTGTTGTTGAAAGTTGCTCATGCCCTAAAATTTCCTGAAGTGCTCTAATGTCAACACCAGCCTGATACATAAGTGTAGCTGCTGTATGTCGTAATTTATGGGTTGTATATTTATGTGGATCAAGCCCAAGTTTTTTTACATTTATTTCAACAATATATTGTACAGTACGTCTGCTGATACGAGTGTTTCGTGATGATAAAAATAGTGCATTTTTATTAGACGCAGTTGCAGTTTGGGTATTACGAATTTTTAAGTAATCTTCTAAAGCGGAGAGACACGCCTGATTGAGATAAATCGTGCGCTCTTTGTTGCCTTTACCGACAACGGTAAGCTTATCACCCCTTATGTCGGTAAGATTGATTCCAACAAGCTCAGCAAGACGCATTCCGCAATTTAGAAATAGCGTTATAATGCAGTAATCACGTACGGCGTTTTTTCCTTCAATTTGCGAAAGCAATGACACGCTGTCCTCAAGTGTAAAATATGACGGAAGTCGTTTGCGAAGTTTTATTGTTTCAAGCTCTGCGGTTGGATTTTCCTCAAGAATGCCGGACTTATATAGATATTTGAAATATGAGCGCAGGGAGGCAATTTTTCTAGCTCTGGATGACGGCGAATTACCTTTTGAACGATTCAAAAAATTCATATATTCATAAATTAAGTTTAAATCAACTTTTTTAATAAATGATAAATCAACATCATTAATTTCAATTTTATCAAATTCAATATCAGAAGAAACTTTTGCATACTTTGATTTTAAAAACTTATAAAAGGCACGCAAGTCATAAAAATAACTTTGTGCAGTTTTAGGAGATTTGCCTTGGATATTCTCAATATACATCAGGAACGAGCTTAAAGGCTCAGGTACATTATATATATCTTTCATAATTTTACCCTCCTCTTTATTGCACATAATTTTTATTATGTGCAATTGAGTATATTTAAATTATAACATACATTTTTATATATTGCAAGGGCTTTTTGACGTTTTATACTCTTTTTATTGTATTTGTTGGTCACATAATTTGCACCCACAACAAAAAGAAATTTTATCTTTAAATATTTCTTTAATTGTTGTAATCAAATTTTCATATTTATAAACCTGATTTGTATGCCATATAATTCTTTTTGGAATTGTTGCCAACAATACACTAACTACAATATCTTCATTAGAAAAAATCTCTTTTACATACTCATTGTTATGTGCTTCTATTATAATCTCTTTTTGAGCAAAATCATAAAATGAAAAACTCCCGTCAGCATTAACTAAAATATGCATTAAAGTAACTGCAGACTTACCGGACTCTACGAATTCTGTCAGCATTTTAAGAAACGCATTATACTCCTGCTCGGCATTATATTCTTCAATTGCATCGAAAATTAAAAATTTTAATTTATACCTATAATTTTTTATGCAAAAACGTAAAATTCCTTCGACAGACAGTACGGCAGTATTACGCAAACAATTTGTTACTTTTTTAACAATACCTTTGTAATCATAAAAATTATTTAAGAACTCTGTTTTTTCAAGAACCCTATCGATAATCTTATTTTTTTCACATTGGTTAAAACCTGAGAAATTACTGTTAAAAATTTCACTAATCAATTCTTCTTCGAAATCTCTTAATATCCAGCGACTTAAGATGTTCGCAAGTTCTTCGTATGGTAGTTCTTCTTTACCTTTAAGCATAAGAAAGTTTACTGTTTTGCCTGCTTTACAAAACTTCTCACTATAAATAAATTCTATATTTGCCGCAAATAAGTTTATAAGTTTTTTTTCTATATACATTAACTGATGGTTTGACTTAATTGCAATACAATTTTGCAACGATATACCTCCTTCGGGTTAATCGTAGCAATCATTCAGATACATCAGACTTCCAAAATCAAAAAAATCGGTTAACAATAATGAAATTATGTCAACATTTCGCTCTTTAAGAAAATTCTTTATTTGTTTTTCTTCGGGATGAAGGCTTAAATTTCCTAAAAAACCCAAACAAGCAGGTTTAATGAATCCTGTTGCTCCACCTATAAAACCATAATCAAATCCGTTAAGCTTTATAGAGTGCGTGTTAAGTAGTAATACATCAAACCCATATGGGGTAAGTGTATTATAAAGTCCTTTATCTTCCGTTATTACGGAATTTTCGTCAACGATACACATATTGCATTTTGTGTAACCCTGCTTAACATTTATAAATTCATAACCCATATTTCTATATACTTCCATAATTTTGAAATCTGTATATTTGTGATTGCCTATAATTTTATTACCCATTTTAGCTACATTATATGCACAATCGCCAGGGTAGGTGTTTTGAGGGTCTTTATCGCCCTTAATTAGTGTAATACTGGCGGGCAGAATGTTTCTATAATACTCATATACGTATGGTGCAACAACAGCAAAATCACTGGAAATAAAATGAATCTGCATATCCGGATGTGTATTGACGGGGTTATATAAATAGTCAAGACAGCAGGATTTGTAGTATTTAATTTTTAAATTTTCCAATGTAAAAAAAACAGCATCGGGTGCTTGGCAATCAACAAGAACTCCCATTACTCACTCTTCCTTTGATGAATGAAAATAATTATATATATTTTCTGCTACTTTTTTATTAACAACTTTTTGCAGAGTATCAATATCTGCACATTTTATATTAGCAACACTTTTAAACTCTTTAAGGAGTTTTTTACGGGTTGATTCTCCTACTCCCGGAATTAACTCAAGTGTTGATTTTGTATTACGTTTTTCGTGTTTTTTACGGCTAGAATCAATGGCAAAACGATGTACTTCGTCCTGCATACACGCTAAAAATTTAAAAATTTCAGAATTTTTATCTAATGGTATTTCTCCGTTTTCGTCTGTAATTTCACGTGTTTTATGAAAACGGTCTTTTACTAGACCATATACTGCGATTTCTTCACCCAGCGTTTCAAACAACATTTTTACCGCTGACACATGCCCTTTCCCGCCATCTAGCAAAAAAAGATTCGGTAGGGGTAGAAACTTTGCATCTTCCATTGATAGTGCCCCGTCGTTTATTAAATCCTCTTCTTTATATGCTTCATTTATTCGGCGAAATATAACCTCACGCATACACTCATAGTCGTCCTGTCCGTCTACTGTTTTTATGTTGTATTTTCTGTATTTTGATTTTGCGGGAGCTGCATTTTCATATACTATCTGAACTCCTATTGAAGAGTGTCCCGAAAAATTGGATATATCATAAGCTTCTATAAGCATAGGGGGTTCAGGGAGACTAAGCAAATCTGACAATTGAACAAGCATTCTGTTACGGTATGATTCATCTCTGTTTTTTAACATACGATCCTTATAAAGAGACTCCTGCGCATTTTTTATGGTCATACGCATTATATCTGCTTTTTTTCCACGCATTGGAACTGATATTGAAACTTTATGAGCTGAAATTTGAGAAAGCCACTCCTCAATACTTTCTTTATCATCAATGTTTTCAGATAAAAGAATTTCTCGAGGTATGTTGGTTTGCGTAAAGTAATATTGCTTTACAATGCTTTCCAATACGATGTTTGCAGTATTTTTTTCATTTTCGACTGTAAAGTATTTTGACCCTACAGCACTTCCTTTTCTGTATAAAAGGATTTGAACACAAAAACTATCTCCTTCTTGATAAACACCGACAAAATCCATATTCTCCGAATTAGTAGATGATATATTCTGTTTTTCAGAAAGAGATTTGATTGATATTATATTATCTCTGCATTGAGCTGCACGTTCAAAGTCCAGAGCATCGGATGATTCCTGCATCTTTTTCTCAAGCTTTTTCACTAACGTTTTACTGTTTCCGTTTAATATTTTTGATACTTCCATAACGGATTCTTTATAATCTGATTCGCTTATTTTGCCGCTGCAAGGAGCACTGCACTGACCTATCTGGTAATAAAGGCATGGTCTGCCATTTTTCTCACCGGATATATTCTTTTTGCAGCTACGTATTTTAAATATTTTTCTAATTTCTTCAACAGCTTCTTTTACATTAATTGCAGTCATAAACGGACCAAAATATAATCCTCCATCTTTTTTTAGCTGTCTTGTTATAAAAATTCTGGGGAACTGTTCGTGGGCGGTTATTTTAACATATGGATACTGCTTATCATCTTTTAGTAAAATATTATATTTAGGTTTGTACTTCTTTATAAGATTACATTCTAACGCTAGGGCTTCTGATTCTGTATCGGTAATTATATATTCAAAATCAGCAATGTTACTGACCATTGAACGTGTTTTGACGGAATGTGCTGCAGAATTTTGAAAATACTGGCTGACACGATTTTTAAGCAGCTTGCTTTTGCCCACATAAATCACTTTGCCATCTGAATTTTTCATAATATAAACGCCAGGACAAAGCGGCAAGGAAGAAAGCTTGTCTTTTATATTTCCCATTCAGATACCCTCCTTTGTTTAAATTTATGTTTAAACTACAAAAATGCCTTACCAGTGTAAGACATTTTATAAAAAGAAATTATTTAAGTTTGAATTAAAAATTATGCAAAGTCTGACGAAACAAGTGCGACAAGATCATTAACTGCCTCTTCTTCGTCCGGACCTTCTGCAAGTATTGTAATTGTGAGGCCCTTGGTTATACCAAGTGAAAGAACTCCCAAAAGACTCTTTGCATTAACTCTTCTTTCTTCTCTTTCAACCCAGATGCTTGATTTGTATTCATTAGCCTTCTGAATAAAAAATGTAGCAGGTCTTGCGTGAAGCCCAACCTGATTCTGGACAACTATTTCCTTTACAAACATAATAACGCTCCTTTAGTCATTTGCCTCTCTACAGAAGCTAAAACCTAACACTATTAGAATACTAAAATTTTTACTATAAGTCAACACTTTTTTTTCTTAATTTCAAAAAAAATTAATTTTTCTGTAAAGTTGCAACAAAAAAACTTTTTTTCGTTTAAAGATTTATAAGTTTTTCCATTTCTTCCGGTAATTTCGATTCAAACATAGCTTTTTCTTTAGTTACAGGATGAAAGAATTCCACCTTTGCAGCATGCAATGCATGTCTGTTAATAAGAGTGCGCTCATTGTCACCGTTTCCGTATAGCCAATCCCCTACAAGGGGGAATCCAATATGTGAGAAATGTACTCGTATTTGATGAGTTCGTCCGGTTTTAAGTTGTATTTTAAGCAGTGTAAATAGCTTGTCCTTGCTGTATTTTATCACCTTATATTCTGTAACGGCAGGCTTACCGTCATCACTAACCATTCTTTTTATAATACTTTCTTCAGAACGTTTAATAGGAACATCAATTATTCCCTCAGGGGTATGCAAAATACCATTACAAACAGCAAAATACTCTTTTTTGAACTCCCCTTGTTGCATTTGGTTTGAAAGACAACCGTGAGCAAATCTGTTTTTTGCAACTACACATATTCCAGAGGTATCCTTGTCAAGTCGATTTACAATATGACAATTATGATATTCCCCTTTTTCTGCCCAATAATACATAATTCCATTAGCAAGTGTGCTTTCCCGATTTGAAGGGCAAGGATGAGATTCTAACTTTCCCGGTTTGTCAACAACCATTATATAGTCATCCTCAAAAAGAATATCAAGCGGCATTTTATATTGAGAAAAGCGTTGTTCTGCAGATGCAAGATTTTCTGACACATCCGCGGAAACTATATCACCAACACTAATTTTATCAATACTTCTGCAAACAGTCCCGTTAATATAAATTTTCCCCTCTAATTTCAAAGAAGTCAGCAAGCCGGAAGAGATTAGGTATTCCCTCTTTAATATTTTCTCCACGGTTTTTCCTTCATCCTCAAAAGAGGCTACATACTTTAAAACAGCAGGCATTACTCCTTCTCTCCAATCAATTTTCTTGCAAATTCGGCAATAGAATCCACATAATAATCCGGTTTGAATTCTAGAAGCTGATTTGGTTCGGTAACCGAATACTTAACTGCACAAAGCTGTGTTCCTGCGGCTGCCCCTGCCTGCATATCAAATACGCTGTCACCTACATAAACCACTTCATTTGGTGAAATATGCAATTTTTCGCATGCATAAAGAATAGGTTCAGGGTCGGGTTTTGTCTTTTTGGTATCATCAGGTGTTACAATAATATCAAACATTCCACCCATATTAAGAATTTTTTCGATACCCCTGCTTACAAGAGGCAATCTCTTTGATGTTACTATACCGATAGGAAACCCATTGTCTCTCAGTAATTTAACGCCATCATAAGCACCATCAAACGGTTTAGCTATAAAATCGTGGTTTTTCTCGTTAAATTCACGGTATACCTCATAAAGCCGCCTTCCTGCTTCGCCGTATTGTATCAGCGAGGGAAAAAGCGGCTTTCCATATAATGTCAGTATTTCATCCATACCAATCTCACGATTTAAAACCGTTCTGAAGGCTATGCGATAGGACTCAAATATTAATTCGTTTGTATCTATAAGCGTTCCGTCAAAATCAAACAAAACCGCCTTTATCATACTAAAACTCCTTTTATAATTTTATTCTTATGTTATATTCACGCAACCACATATCAAGCTGAATGATATACGCATATAATTGCGGCGTTGCCATAAGCTGACCGAACCACGGCTTGCCATAATCCGATGAGCTGTTCATCAAACCTGATACATAGTCTGTGTTAATCAAATCAATTACGGGCGAATTTTTGTCATTAAAAATTTGTTTAACCGCATCACGCACCATAACTTCATACCCTGGATTGTGAGTCTTGGGAAATGGGCTTTTTTTGCGCCATAGAACATCTTCGGGTAGCACCCCATCAAATACCATTCTGAGTAATCCTTTTTCTCTACCCTTATGCGCTTTGAATTCCCACGGAACATTCCACATATGCTCAACAAGCTTATGGTCACAAAATGGCATTCTAATTTCAAGACCACAATTCATACCAATACGCTCACTTCTTGCACCTAATGTATACATAAACCACTCAATATTAAGATGCGAAATTTCACGTCGCCTTGCTTCTTCTTTGTTATCCGAGCGACAAATCGGGGTATCCTCAATACTACTATTATATCTTGAATAAATATATTCAGATATTTCATCCGGGGATAAAAGATTAGGTGAAATCAGGCTTCTACGTAAATCAATATTTTTTGCCCACGGAAATATATTTGCCTCAAAATCTTCACTTCTGTGAAACCAGGGATATCCACCAAATATCTCATCACCACATTCGCCTGATAAAGCACCATTAAATTTACTTCCCATTTCGCGGCATAAAAAATACAGCGACGAATCAACATCCGCCATTCCGGGTAAATCTCTTGCTTTCATAGCATCATACAGGAGATTAAATAGTGAATCATTATCAACGGTTACAACAGTGTGTCTGGTGCCGAATTGTTCTGACATTAAAGATATAAAATAATCGTCTGAGGTCGGCTGGTATTCTGTGGGAGTAAAAAACTCGTCATTCCCACTGTATTGAAGAGAAAAAGTGTTAACACTCTCCCCGTATTTTTGTGCTGCAAGAGCTACAATTGCGCTGGAATCCAGCCCACCCGATAAAAAGAAGCACATATTTCTTCCCTTATCTTCAAGTTGTGAGTTTATTGCATTAAATGTAAGTTTTCGGGTTTCTTCAAGGCACTCTTCAAAGCTACATTCGTATGGTTTGGAAACAAGATTCCAATATCTGCTTAATTTAAATCCGTTTCGATTAAAAGTTGCACAATGCCCCGGCATTATCTCGTTTATACCGGCAAAAATACCGCATCCTTTTGTTTGCGCCGGACCAAGTCCCATAACCTCACACACACCGGTCTTATCAAGAACCGCAGGTATCTCAGGGTGTGCAAGAATACCCTTTAACTCAGATGCAAAAATAAGCATATCACCTTTTAGTGTATAATATAGAGGCTTGATACCAAAACGGTCACGTGCCAGAAAAAGCTCATTACACGCTGCGTTCCAGACAGCAAAAGCAAAAATACCAGTCAGTCGCTGCAGGCAGCCCGCACCCCATTTAATAAATGAGAGGAGACACAACTCTGCATCGCTGAGATTTTCCCTCCATAAAGCATGGGGTTTTAACTCTGCGTTTAATTCGTCTGTATTGTAGATAAGCCCATCAAAGCATATTGTATATTTACAACCTTCGGATTTTAACGACAATGGTATTTGCCGTTCCTTATCTTCTACATACTCAAACGCCGTACAGCCCCAAACAGCATATTCGTCATTTTTAATCTTGCTGATTTTTTGTCCTCTGTGCGTCAGAGCCAATGTCATTTTTCGAACATTTTCGGCTTCAAAATCAATTTTTCTGTATGGATTTACAATTCCGGCAATACCCGACATAGCAATTCCTCCTAAAATATTTCTGCCTATATTATATGCAGTTTTTCAGGAGATGTGATTATAAATATCTTATCAATAAAAGGTTGCAACTGGTTCTTCTGGTTCACCAGTAACAGCAAAATCTGTAATATAAAGAACCGGACCTTCGCCTTTGTATAATTTATGTTTTTCAATGCTGATTTTAGCTGTTATCACAAGCCAATCGCCGTTTTTCATCATTGGGTTTCTACCACAGCAAAGAATCCCCTTAAATGCAATATCGTCAACACAACAGGTCATAACCGGTCTGCCAGCAATAAGACAATCCTTTGGCATTCTGTTATCTATCGCAATAACACCTGTGAATTTAACTGTTTTTCCATGATATTTATGCATTTCCTCAAGCATATCACGATACCATAGTGCATAGTCCTTTATACCGATTTCAATGATATCTGCATTGATATCAAACGGTAACGGGTCTTCTATATCGTCAAATTCAATTTCACCATCTTCGTATTCGTATATTATATCGCATCTGCGATTTAAACCACGAACAATTTTGTGAAATTCCTCTTTGTCAAAATCTCTTTTACACCTATTAAAAACAGCAAGCTCGCAATTATTGAGTTTGTCCACAACTAGACTACGCATATTGGCATTGTAGGTTAGAAATGTATTTGCATCTGTAAAGGTAATTTCCTGATACAAAACCCAATCAGGCGGCATTGCGTTATAAAGGTCAGGTAACTGCCACATTCCGTTATATTCGATTACAACTCTCTTTACCTTGTGTTTTTTTGCTAATGCTTTAAGATTTTTTTCGTTTATACCGTCCGACTCGTTAATATATTCAATGAAAATATTTTTTGAAGCAAGGACTTTTTTATCAAGTTCCTCTTCTCCGTCTTCACAAAGCAACATAAGAGTTCTTTCTCCACCTGAAAATCTTGGATCATCAAGTGTTTCCTTGGCAAATAAAGTTTTTCCGGAATCAAGAAATCCGGTAAATAAATATACAGCAATATCCATGTAATTCAGTCCTTTATTTTTTATTTATGGAAAAGTTCTTCGATAGCTTTAGTGTCAATATTTGCACCAATAACGCAAATACGTCCGATAACATCAGCTGCACCATATCTTACGTCAGCTTCGCCTGGAATGTAATCAAAATGTATCCATTTACCAGCCTTTTCTGCAACAATACCTTTTGCACGGAGAATCTGACCGTATTTAACTTCGTCATCAAGACTTATGAGAATTCTTTCAAGTTCTTCTTTTTCATATTTTGCCGCTGTTTCTATACCCCAGCTTGTGAATACATCGTCAGCATGGTGATGGCCGTGGTCGTGGTGGTGATGGTGTCCACACTCAGGACAAACATCTTCTTTTTCAAGGTTTTCAAGCTCAATTGTAAGAGCGTTTACACCCTCCATAGCCTCAAGAATTTTTGAACCGCATACATCCTCCCATGGTGTGGAAACAATTGTTGCATCTGGATTTTTTTCTTTAATAAGGTCAATACAAGTCTTTATTTTTTCGTCACTCATATCAGTTGTGTGGCTAAAAACAATGCAGCATGCATTTTCAATTTGGTCATTATAGAATTCTCCAAAATTCTTCATATAAACCTTACACTTTTTTGCATCAACAACAGCAGTAAAACTATTGAGAGCAATTCCGTCGTTATTTATATCTTTTACCGCCTTAATAACATCACTGAGTTTGCCCACACCTGACGGTTCAATAAGAATACGGTCAGGAGCGAACTCCTCAATAACTTTTTTAAGTGCTTCACTGAAATCGCCAACAAGGCTGCAACAGATACAGCCAGAATTCATTTCAGTTATTTCCACATCTGCTTCCTTTAAGAAGCCTCCATCAATTCCAATTTCACCAAACTCGTTCTCTATAAGAACAACCTTTTCACCTTTATATGCTTCTTCGAGGAGTTTTTTTATAAGGGTAGTTTTTCCTGCACCTAAAAAGCCGGAAAAAATATCAATTTTTGTCATAGTAAATCATAACCTTTCAGTAAAAATTTATTTTATAATTCTATCAAACTTCCAATACTTTGTCAACCTTATAAGGTAAAAGAGGAACAGCGCTTGCTGTTCCTCTTTTACTGTTAATTTACAGTAATAATCCTTATCAATCCGCCTTGTGAAACAGATGTATCTGCGTATAAATTGACGGTTTTTCCAACAAGATTTTCTGCGTCATAAATAGATATACCGGTGTATCCTTTTCCACTAGAGTTCTTTTTATAAATTTGAACATCATCACCAAGCATATAAACCGTTTCTCCAACCTTAACACGGTTGAAATCAATTGCAGAAAGCTTCCTTCCCGCTTCAAGACAAGGCAAAGCCTTTATTGAAGCAAGGCTGTTTCCATCCAACACCAGTGCAACAGCACTTCCTACCGGAATATTATTTGAGAAGCTGGTCGAATATGTTCTAGACTGTCCGGATGACAATACTGTATAACTACCACTTGCACTCATTGATGTAACTCTTGAATTATTAGCAGTAAGTATACCATAGGTATTCTGTGATTTGGTCACATTCTCAACAACAAGTAACGAAATGTCTCCAAACGAACCGGATGTAACTGCATAAACGACTTGTTTTGCTGTAAGTTCAGAGCCGGGAATATCTTCAAGCAAAATTTTCTTTGCAATAGCCGTACCCGTCTTTGTTTCAGGTGCATATAACCTTTCTAAAATAACAGCATCCTGTGAAATCCACTTATTGCCTATCTTTCTGTTATTTTTATCAATTGCACCACTTACACTTACACCGCTGTTCATTACACTTGCAAATGTAGCGTTACCATCGTTGTCAAAACTAAGTTTTCCAACATCACCTATTTTTTCACTATAATTGCCCGTAGTCTTGTACTTTGAGGTATTGCCTTCGCCGTTAAGTATAGTAATATATGTGGTTTGTCTTCCGTTTTCAAACATATTGTTTGATAGTTCCGTTCCGTACGAAAGTAAAATTCCATAATTGGAAACACTTGCACTGCCTAAATCCACAACATCGACAATTTTACCTGTTCTGCCAAGAAGAGCCGTAACCCTTGATTTAAGCTTGTAGCTTCCCGATTTTTCACCAAACTTATATACTGCACTTTGTGTTTCTAATTCCAGAGTATTTCCCGATATTTCAACACTTGTGACATTAGCTTTATTGGGATATGCTTCGTTGTATATACCGGATATCTTGTCGGAATATAGATAAATCGTCGAGTTATCTGCAAGATAATATGCAATATCATATTTTTGAACATCATCAAGAGTTGCATTTTCGCCGTCACGAATAACTTTTGCAGAATCTACCTGTTCTTTGGTAACGCCAACCGATTCCATTGCAGTATATATATCACTACGAACAGCCACAGCCTCTGTATAGCTTGCGCTATTGAAAATCAAATATTCAACACCGCCATTATTGTCATAAAGAATAGATACAGCTGTTCCATCCTCTATGCTGTTTTTAAAGTTTCCGTAATTTGATATAATACCCTCGTTGTATACGGGAGTACCATCTGTTACACCAAGAGAACGACTGTTTGCGCCGTTTTCAAAGTAAACAGTTCCATCAACATAACTATCTACGGTTGTAACTGCCTTTTTAGGTGTATGAGTTACATTAAAGTTAATTACCTTTTGCTCATCATCCAGAACCAGTTCTGCCTTTGTAAGGGGTGTAAATTTAAGGTTAGTATTGGCGAGCTTATATGTTCCGGCACTTGTTTTAACTTCGTCAGCCGCAAGCCCCGCATCCTCGTTTTTTGTAGCAACAATCAACACTTCGCCGGTCATTTTTATATCCATTTTAGATATAAGTTTTTCCGAAGAGCCATTAAGAGGCGACTGTAATGCACGATTTATAACAACAGCAAGGTCGCCACGAGTTATATAGCTGTTATCACCCAAATTTATACCGTCAGTAAGCCCCATACCTTTTGCTTTTATCATATAAGCATACGGCCAGTTATCACCAAGATCAGCAGATGTATAATTCATTGCTCTTAAAAGAACTGTTACCGCTTCCGCAAAGGTTATCTTCCGTTCAGGCATAAATCTACCGTCGGGATATCCAACAATCAACATATTTATTACCGCTGTGTTTATATACCCATTACCCCAATAAGATAACGGAACATCATCAAATCTCCGGTTGCCTGCATTGCTGTAAACCTCGTCCTCGAGTCCTGCCGCAAGAGTAACCATTTTTGCAAACTCTGCACGGGTTACATTTGCGTTAGGATTATAATTTCCGGCATAACCCGAAACTATTCCATATGTTGTAAGAGCCTCAACAGCTTCCGCATAATGTGCATCATCACTGACATCCTTGTAACTCGATGCTGATGCAGGCAAAATTATAAAACTTGAAATTATTGCAATTACTAACGCAAGCGCCATAATCTTCTTTGTAAATCTCATCGCTCTGTCCATTCCTTTCATAAATTTAATCTGCATGAAGTGCATCAATCGGATTTAGCTTTGCCGCCTTGTTGGCAGGTGCCCAACCAAAGAATATACCGATTGCTGCCGAAAATGCAAATGCCCCGAACATAACACCTATGCTTGGAAAGGCGTTTATACCCATTGCATTTCCCAGTATCAATGTACCTATAATTGATAGAATTATGCCAACCACACCACCCATACAGCTTACCAAAGCTGATTCTATCAAAAATTGCGACAATATACTTGAACGCTTTGCGCCAATAGCCTTTCTGATACCGATTTCTCTTGTTCTTTCTGTAACAGATACAAGCATTATATTCATGATACCAATACCACCGACTACAAGTGAAATACCTGCGATGCCGGCAGTGAGTAACGCCATCATTCCGGTGATTTCATCAAGTGCGTCCATCATACTTGCAACACTGACAACATTATATTCGTCTTCGTCACCAAACTTGGAATAAAGAAATTGTTCAAGAATTTTTGTTGCATCCTCAACACACTCCGCTGTCGCAGACCATACGGTATATGAACGAATTTTACTTGTCCGAAACAATAGTCGTCCAGATGAATAGGGAATAATTATTATATTATCTTCAGAACTTTGTTCGGAATCAGAAATCTCATCAAGAACACCCACAACAGTATAAAGCTCATTGTTTATCTTTATCTGCTTATCAATGGGGTCTTCAAACCCAAACAACTCCTGAACGTTATAGCTTCCGATTACTGCAACCCTACGTCTTCGCTCTACATCTATCCCATTGATAAATCTGCCACTTGTTACTTCTCTGTTTTTTACCGAGAGATAATCTGCGGTTGTTCCTGTTACAGATGATGTAATATTACTTGACTGATATTTTATTGTTGTATTCGGACGGCTCATATTAGGTACAACGTAAGATATGTAGTCCGGATTTTCCTCCATAAATTTCTGCATTTCCTCAAATGTAACGTATTTTGAGCTATTTCGTCCCGTAAACGATACTGTAATACTGTTTGCGCCCAAGGACTCTATCGAATCGGTAATACTACTCGTTGAGCCTTGCACAACGCTAACAAGAACAATAACCGCACACACGCCGATAATAATTCCAAGCATTGTAAGGAAGGTTCGCATTTTGCTTGCAGCAATGCTTTTAATAGACATTTTAAAAGCCTGACTAAGATTCATACTTCACCCTCCTATACATTAACTTCGGATTTATCGCCGTCAACCAGTGAATCAAAAACAATCCGTCCATCCATAATCCGTACTATCCGCTCCGCTTCGTGAGCAATTTTATTGTCATGCGTAATAAGAATAACGGTTTTACCTTCACGATGAAGCTCTTTAAGCATTTCCAAAACCTCTGTACCCGTTTTGGAATCCAGTGCACCCGTTGGCTCATCTGCAAGGATTATCGGTGGTCTTGCCGCAAGTGCCCTTGCAATTGATGCACGCTGTTGCTGACCTCCCGAAAGTTCCGTGGGTTTGTGAAACCGTCTGTCATAAAGTCCAACCCTTTCAAGGGCAATCTTAGCCATTTCTTTTCGTTTTGATTGGGGAATTCCTGCATATATAAGCGGCAGTTCCACATTTTCTTCAACTGTAAGCTTTTGCAACAAATTATATTGTTGGAATATGAAACCTATTTCTTTGTTTCGTATCGCTGCCTGCTCGTCTTCCTTTAATGTAGATGCTTCCTGTCCATCTATAAAATATTCACCGGATGTAGGTGTATCAAGGCAGCCTATCATATTCATAAGCGTTGATTTTCCTGAACCGGACGGACCAATAATTGCAACAAATTCGTGTGGCTTTATCTTAAGATTAACCCCATCAAGTGCACGAACCTCGTTTTCGCCCATTTTATATATTTTATACATATCCTTTATTTCAACTATATATTCAGAACCGGAGGTGTTTTCCTTTTCCATCATTCTCATCTCCTATCTTAATATGATGCAAAAACTATCTTCTACCAGTCATCTGGCTGCCATTCATCCGATTACTACCGGTTCGGCTGCCTCCCCCCATCATACTTCCGGGCATTCTTCCGCCCATCATCATACGCATAAACGGATTTCCGGATGAAGATGTTGTGGGAATATATGCAACGGTTTCTCCTTCTGATAAGCCTGAAATAATTTCAATGTTGGTTCCATCGGAAATACCTATAACAACCTGTCTTATCTCATATCCGTCGGGAACGTTGGAATTCCCTTTTGCTGCATTGCTAAAATTCATACCACCGTTTTTATTGTTGGTTGTTTTGTTGTTAGCATTTGGAGATTGATTTTGTCCGGATGGCGGTGCAAAATTATTATTGCCCCCACTTGGTATTTTAGGCTTAAAATCATTCTTCTCATTTTTATTTTCATTATTTTTAGTTTTTGTACGCTCTGTTTTTTTACCCTCTTCAGTCTTAACAAGAACACTTGCATTTGAGCCTCTTACACTCATTAATGCATCTTCCGGTATTGTTAGAACATTGTGTGCTTCATTAATCAAAATATTTGCATTAACATTCATTCCGGATTTTAACTCACCCGGTTCATCTATCGTAAGTTCAACATTAAATGTGGTAACCCCGTCACCACTTGAAACACCCTCACTTGCAATAGTAGTTACTTTTGCCTCAAATGCTGTATCTGCTATTGCATCTGCTTGTACTATAGCTGTCTGTCCAAGCTTGATATCTGCAATATCAAGTTCATCAACAGTAATGGTAAATTTCATTTTGCTCATATCCGCAACAACCATCATTACTTTTGATGCATTTGTATTATCCAGCTTATCCCCGGCTTTACTGTTTTTAGTAATTACCGTTCCCGAAATAGGTGCCGTAATATTATAATTATCAAGGGTTTTCTGATTTGATTTAACATTAAGACGGCTGCTTTTTTGTGAATTAACAAGGGCCTTGTTGCTCAGTTTTGCTATAAGCTGTCCTTTAGAAACATAATCGCCATTTTTAACACCAATATACGAAACCTCGCCCGAAACTTCAGCTCTCAGCGATGTAGTTGTTCCGCCCTCAATTACGCCCGAACCGGCAGAATTCACATCACCCGAGCCGGTATGAACGGTTGCAGCAAAGGTTGTACCCTCGCTCAGTGCTCCCGGATTGTCTATTTCAATTTCAATGTTTCTTGTAATACTACCCTCTGTGCCGCTGCCTGCAGGTGCAGTATATTTATGTGTTACAGTTCCCGAAAGAGTTGTCATATACAAAGCACTTGTTGCTGTTACCCTGTCACCCACAGAAATCTTATTAAAGTCTTCTGTTGAAAAAGGAATATCAATCGGTAATTTATCTGTATTATTAATCTTTCCTATCACACTCGAACCAATATTGTCACCAAGCTTGATATTAAAATCCGTAAGTCTGCCGCTTGCCGGAGCATATATGTTTAAATTAGTTACATTCTCGGTTGCTTCCTCAAGAGACATCTGGGCTTTTTCCATATTGAGCTGTGCATCCTCGTCATCTATCTGATACAGAGTGTCACCTTCCTTGACCTGGTCACCCTCCTCAAAAGGTGACGCAATTATTTCACCTTTAACAAGCGCTGTGATCTCATAACGCTCATATGGCTCAACCACACCGCTTTGTTCTATAGTTTCCGTTATATTGCCAACCGCAGCCTGAACTTCTATGTACGCTTTTTCGGTTTCCTCTTTTTTGCCACGCTTTCCAAAAGCAACAACACTTACTAAAGCAATAATCAACACAACTACAATAATTATCATAAATTTTTTCTTTTTACTCAGTTGTTTGAATGCGTTGAATCCATTGCGAAATTCAAACTTATCTTTTACTTTTTTTAGCAAATCCATTTTTTTGCCTCCAATATGGTATATAATTTTATTACTTATACAAAATAATACTACTTAATTATGAACTTTATATTAAGAAAAGTAAACTTTTTCATTAATAAATTACTATCCTATTATATAGGTATTTTAACAGAATTTTCGTACAATTTAGACAAATTTTTGTTTTATATAAAAAAATACCTCAAATTTACTTGAAATTTTTGCATTTTTAGTATATACTTTTAAAGTTATTTTAGTATTTTTTTGCTCCGTGATATAAACAAGCGGAACACGCAAAGCATATAGTAGTAAGGAGGCTTTTTTATGAGCGAAATTAAAAAAATTGCTGTTATGACTGGTGGAGGCGACTGTCCGGGTCTTAACCCTGTTATCCGTGCCGTTACAAGAACAGCTATACTGAAATATGGTTTAGAGGTTGTTGGTATCAAGCATGGCTATCGTGGACTATATCTTGGTGGTGACGAATTTGTCGAGCTTAACATTGAAAATGTTGAGGAAATCATTTCAAAGGGCGGTACCATCCTTTACAGTTCAAATAAGGATAATCTTTTTGATTACACATACGAAGATGAAAATGGAAACATCTGCCACGGCGATGTTTCAGATGTTGGTGTTGAAAACCTTAAGAAAAACGGCATTGATGCTCTTGTTGTTATCGGTGGTGATGGTACACTTACAAGTGGTCGCGACTTCTCTCGCAAGGGTGTTAAGGTTGTTGGGGTTCCCAAGACAATCGACAATGACCTTGCAGGTACCGACACAACCTTCGGTTATGACACAGCTGTTGCAATTGCTGTTGAAGCGATTGACAGACTTAAAACAACAGCTGAATCACACAGCAGAATTATGGTGGTTGAAGCAATGGGCAGATATGCTGGCTTCCTCGCACTTGGTATGGGTGTTGGAAGTGCGGCAGATGCTATTCTTCTCCCCGAAATTGACTATGATATAAATAAGGTTGCAGAAGCGATCAAGACAAATTTTGCGCGTGGCAAGAACTACGCAATAGTAGTTGTTGCAGAAGGTGCTAAGCCTAAAAATGGTGAACTTTTTGTTTCCAAGGTTCGCGAAGACAGCCCTGACCCCATCCGTCTTGGCGGTATTGCCAATGTTGTTGCTGACCAGCTTGAGGAACTTTGTGGTCAGGAAGCTCGTGCGGTAATACTTGGTCACGTTCAGCGTGGTGGTTCACCTACCGCAAACGACAGAATTCTTTCAACAAGATATGGTTCATATGCGGTTGAACTTCTTATGCAGGGTAAATTTGGCAATCTGGTTTGCCTTAAGGGTAACCAGATGTCATATGAATCACTTGAAAATGTAATTGGTGCAAACAAATCTGTTGATCCCAACGGCGAACTTGTTACAATTGCAGAAGCAACAGGTGTTTCATTCGGCAGATAAAATTTTAAAAACCGACCTTTTCGGTCGGTTTTTTTCTTGCATTAAATAAAAACATAGTGTATAATATAAAAAAACATTTTTGAGAGGTAGCTATGTTATTCAAGAAAAAAACAAACGTAACAGATTTTGAAAATTTTGATGCTGCCAAAATTTGTGCAACCTGTAAATATGCCTCACCATTACATTCTACAGATGATTATATGTGTGTCAAAAAAGGGTTGGTCTCATCAGACTATATATGCAGACACTATGACTATAACAGGTTACTTAAGCGCCCCCCTAAAAAGCGTCAACTTAATATGTCACGTATCAATTCTAATGATTTTAATATTTAAAAAGACCGTTCCGTAATATAATTACGGAACGGTCTTTTTACTTTAAGAACATCTGTTTTTTATATTTTTCTCTTGTTGCAATTCCGCCGCGAATATGTCTTTCTTTTTTATTTTTCAGTAAGATTGCCTTTGCTTCTTTAGCAAGACCAGGATTAAATTTAATTAATCTTTCTGTTACGTCTTTATGTACGGTTGATTTGGAAATTCCAAATTTTTTTGCAGCATCACGCACAGTGCACTCGGTATCAATTATATACCTTGCAATGCTAACCGTGCGTTCCTCTATTGTTTCTTGCCGCATTATATCCACTCCCATAATTGTTTTACAATAACAATATATGAGTGTTTTTTTACGTTTATTACGCAATTTTATAAATACATTACTTGGTGTTTATTGTATTTTAAGTTCAAACAATCCGTGTGTATTGCAGTAATAATACATCTTTCCTCCTCGCATCTGCGGAAATATCAGTTCTCCATCCTGTTCCGGATAAAGCTTTATTGTCATCACCCGATCAAAGCGGACATAAGAAAAAAATGAAATATAATGTTCCTTACCAACCTCCGGTTTTATCTGAGGCATTTCCCCCTCGATAAGTTTGGATATATCTACCTCAAATACTTTTGAAAGTTCCGAAACAATACTTATATCAGGAAAACCGTGACCTGTTTCCCATTTTGAAATGGTTTTTGGGGAAACACCTAATTTTTCCGCAATCTCCCGTTGTGTAACGCCTTTTTCTTTTCTTAATTCGGAAATCAATTTTGCTGTTTTTGACAAATCCATAACTTTCACCTCCCAAAGACTATTTTATATTTTAAAAACCCAGAATTCAATCCACTATCTGTTTACTGTTTACTGTTTACTCTCTACCATTTCAAAGCGAAAAAGCCTACATTATGTAGGCTTTTAATATTATCTCACTGACATCAAGTCATCAAGCCCAAAGGCTTCACCCGTCTGGTTATATTATTTACATTTACTACTTCAATCGCAGGAACACTTTTAACAGTATTACCCTTGGAAACCATAACATACTTTTTTATAATTATTTAAGTTCGTCAAGCAACTTTTTGCCCTCACTGATTATAAGTTCGCCAACGCCGGCCTTGAAGTTAGAGCATCTTGCTTCATACCCACCCTCATCATACGAATCCTGCATGGGGAAGTAACCCTGAGTGCCGTTTGTAAGACAAGTAGGAATAACCATTTTCCAACCATCCGTTTCCTTGATACCCCGTCCCACAGCATTGAAAGGTTCACCGGGAATTCCAATGAACGCAACATCACCTATTGCGATTCCACTTATGTACATATCAAAATTTTCAGGACTGTTTTCAAGACTAATCATGCGTTTTGCCTCTGCAACAACCGTGGTGAGCATCATTCCTTCAAAGGGAATTTCATCATCCTTGCCCGCCTCATGCAAAGCAAAAATCCTTCGTGCTTCAACTAATTCATCCTTTGTAGGAATATTAGCAGGGATGCTGGTACATTTGCGGATAAACTTGATAGAATCTACATCCATATACTCCACCTTATCAAAAGCCTGAAGCACACCACCGGTAATAACTCTGCCTATATAACGAGCGTGGAGATATCCTCTTGATACATCATCAAAATCAAGAAAGGTATCATTAAGATAACCGCCTGAAGGATGAACATTTACGTGGTTTACATCACCCTCTGCCCCATTAAAGAAAATACATTTTGTGTTATCAAACGTTTTTTCTACAGTTCTGCGTAAAAATCCGGGCCAGTCAGCTGATACCTTGCAACCGCCAACAACATCCGCATGATTTGCAAAATTCACTGCAGCAATTGAATCTCCGCCCTCACGGTCAAAACGTAAGACACATACACTTTCATCAGTAATTCCGATAGGTTCAACAATATCAGGGTTATTAACACCTGGGTTGGTCCTAACACTTCCATCTTTCATGCGATAGCGTCTGATAAACGCAACATCAGGAGCTTTCCCCCGACCAAAACCCATTCTTGCAGGTTTAAGATCATCAAGCGCAAATTTTGCTGCATCCCCTATACGGTTATAAACAAAATTGTAATATTCTTGTTCAATCGGGTCTTTTGATTGATAAATCAAAAATGGAGCGGTATGGGTGTGGGTGCACGAAATATAGACTGCATCCTCAGATATACCGCAAACCTCTGCCACATGTTTTCGGAAATCATCTGTAACATTGCATTGAGGACCACAATGATCCATTGTAAGCATAACAACCCTTGTTCCGTTTGATTCAATAGCTATTGCATTAATTTCCAAATCATCAAGAATTGCTTCAGAGTATCTTATCTGGTAATATCCTTGAAGCTTAATTCCCATTGTAGGGTTAATATTAACTCTACTGAAACCTACTTGTAAATTATTCATATAAACTACTCCTTACATTATTTATATTTTTATTTGGGATTTTTTACAGTAGCAACCGTTGCTGCATATACCTTTTTTGCTCCTGCCGACTTTAAAGCACGGGCGTATTCTATAATTGACGCACGTGTTGTACATACATCGTCTATAATTAAAACAGTTTGGTCTTTTATGTTGCATCGAGAAAGAACTCTGATACTGTCTTTAAGGTTTGTTCTACGCTCTAAATATCCAAGAGAACTTTGTTTTTGTGTTTTTCGCGTTCTTACAAAGATTTTTCTGTTGTATGGCAACCCCAGCTTTATAGAAAGTCTTTCACACAAAAGCTGAACCTGATCAAAATCCTTTCTATTATGCTTTTTAGAGTTATTTGCCAAAACACCACATAAAAAGTCAAATTTGATTTCACCATACTCTTCTGCGATTTGAGCAACAAGACATTTTGTAAATGTTTCAGTATGACTCATTAAACCCATGGACTTAAATCTTTTTACTGCATCCTTTGCTAAACCATCATATACAAAAACCGATATAATTCTATTGAAATACGTGGTTTTCTCATTTGCACAAAAATAGCATAGCTGTTTTTTACCAAAACTTTCAATAGGCTTTCCGCATTTTGTACAGCAAATGCTATCTGAACAGAACTCTACTTTGCCAATACAATTTTTACAAAAAAAATCATGCGAATTAGGTTCTATAAAGCAATTGCAAAAAATACACCTTGGCGGAAACAAAATATTTTTTAACCAACTAAAAATCCCCATTAATGCCACCAATATTAAAATATATAAGTGTATTTTAGCACATCAAATAAAATAAATCAAGTAAAAAAGCGAAGCATTTTTAGTGCTTCGCTTTTTTACTTTAAAGGAGTGACAAATATAAGTTTTTAATATCTTCAACTTATGTTTCTCGCGAATTACCCAGACGACATTGCATTATCAAATACCCACTGATTTGGGGTTTGTTTTATAATAGTTGTCAATCTTTTGTTTGGCGTACTTGCACCAAACAAGCGTCAACTGCATAAAATAGGCATATGTTAATTCATTTGGAGGTTTTTATATGTTTGAACTATTTGACTCAGTCGTAAAATCGTTGGTTTTTCTTATTTCATTTATTTCCGGAGCAAACTCCTTTCCCAAGCCTTTATCGGCTAAGGAGGAAAAAATATATATTGAAAAAATGGCACAAGGTGATTCTGAGGCAAAAAACAAACTTATAGAACATAATCTCCGTCTCGTTGTACATATTGCAAAAAAATATTCCTCTGGTATACGCGATAACGAAGATTTAATTTCTTTGGGTACGATAGGTTTAATAAAAGGAATAAACAGTTTTAACCCTTCTAAGGGCACACGACTTGCAACATATGCTGCACGATGTATTGAAAATGAAATACTTATGCTAATGCGTGCAAATAAAAAATCTCAGGGCGAGGTATCTTTAAATGACCCCATTGGTACCGATAAAGAGGGAAATCAGATTTTACTTATGGATATAATCGGTGCCGACGAAGAAGACGTTATACGTGAGATTGATACCCGTGAAAAGATTAAAAGGTTATACTATAATATCGAAAATGTGCTTGATGAAAGAGAAAGAGAAATTATTAAATTGCGATATGGAATTATTGACGGAAATCCAAGAACACAGTCAGAGATTGCGGAAGAAATGGGAATTTCTAGGTCGTATGTCTCACGCATTGAAAAAAAAGCTATACAAAAGCTCCGCCCCGGTATTTATGAATAAAATAAAAGAAGATACAAGAATTTTATCTTGTATCTTCTTTTATTGTTTATAAAACTTTATCAAGAAAATCTATTGTTCTGGGATGCTTCGGATTTGTAAATATTTCTTCAGGAGTACCTTCCTCTAATATTATACCCTCATCCATAAACAACACTCTGTCTGCAACCTCACGGGCAAAACCCATTTCGTGCGTTACCACCGCCATAGTCATTCCATTCTTCGCAAGGTCTTTCATAACAGCAAGAACTTCTCCTACCATTTCTGGATCAAGTGCAGATGTTGGTTCGTCAAAAAGCATAATGTCCGGATTCATTGCAAGAGCTCTTGCAATTGCAACTCTTTGTTTTTGTCCGCCGGAAAGCTGGGATGGAAAGCTTTCTGCTTTATCAGCAAGACCCACTGTTTCCAACAGACTCATAGCAGTTTGTCGCGCTTCCTCTTTTGTTGCTTTTTTGAGGTCAACCGGTGCAAGCATAAGGTTATCTAGAACATTCATATTTGCAAATAGATTAAAGTGTTGAAATACCATACCGATATTTTCACGAACCTTATTTATATTTGTCTTTTTGTCGTTAATTTTATAATCATCAACAATCACTTCGCCAGATGATGCGGTCTCAAGACGGTTGAGACATCTTAAAAAAGTTGATTTACCTGAACCGGACGGACCGATTATACAAACAACCTCACCTTCATATATATCAACCGTAATATCCTTTAAAACTTCAAGACTGCCAAAATGCTTTTCAAGATTTTTAACACAAATTTTAACATTATTCTTATTTGCGGCCACGGTTAAGTCTCCTCTCTAAAGCATTTGCAACCTGCTGCAATGCCAAAATAACTATAAGATACATAACTGCAACAATCGCCCATGTCTCAAAGGATTTAAAGGTTATAGCAATAACATTTTGCGCCTTATTAACAAGTTCCGGAAAACCAATAACAGACAGAATAGATGTATCCTTTAAGGTGATAATAAACTGGTTTACAATACTCGGGATCATATTTTTGATTGCCTGAGGTAAAACAACCCTGAACATAGACCTCCAATAAGAAAGTCCTAGACTGCGTGCAGCCTCCATCTGTCCCGGGTCAATAGCCTGAATACCAGCACGAATAATTTCTGACATATATGCGCCACAGTTTAACGCAAGGCAGATTGTACCTGCCTGAAGTGCAGTTAATGTATATCTTATACCTAAAATCGTTCTCAAACCATACGGAACACCGTAAAATACAAAAAATGCAAGAACAATTAGCGGTACACCACGGATAAGATTTACATAGATAACAGAAATTGTTTTTGAAAATTTGTTGTCAACAACGCTTGCAAGACCAAATATGACACCAAGCAGACAGCCAAAAAACAATCCACAAAGAGCAAGCAAAAGCGTCTGCCCCATAGCACCCAACAAAAGCGGACCATATGTACTTAAAATCTGATTCATTGAAGTTAAGTCCTCCTCGCAAAATTAAAGGGCACCGGACTCGCCAATGCCCTTTTAGTCAAAAGTAATTCCAATTAGCCAAGATATTTCTTGATTATCTCGTCGTATTTTCCGTTTTCGCGAATATTCTTGAGCCCTGCATTGAAGAGGTCGATAATTTCCTGTTTTGCTTCATCAAATATTGCAAAACCATACTGTGCAGGTTCGTTTTCTGTGCCTTCAACAAACTTCATATCAAGCTCGCCGGTTTTAATGTTGTACTTAAGAATAGGTGTATCATCAAGACAAGCATCAACCTGACCGCCCATAACTGCCTGATACATATCAGGTGAAGTTGAGAATGTAACAACTTCAAAACCATATTCATCCTTTATGCTTTCTGCGTACTGGTTGCTCATTGTACCGTTTTTAACAGCTACTTTTTTGCCCTTCATATCAGCAAAGCCTGTTATAGTTGAATCCTTTGCAACAGCCATACCCTGGGTTGCATCATAGTATCCCTCAGAGAATGTCCAGCCATTTGCCTTTCTCTCTTCGGTAATAGATGCGCCTGCAATCATGCCGTCTGCCTGACCTGCCTGACAAGCAGCAATTGCTGCATCCCAACCAACATACTGAAGATCATATGTAAAGCCCTGGTCCTCAGCAATTGCTGCAAGAATATCCATATCAATACCAACAATATTACCTTCTGCATCCTGGAATTCAAAGGGACTAAAGCCCTTATCTGTTGCAATAACAAAAGTTTTTGCATCTTCATTGTTTCCGCATGCAGCGAAGCTCAAACACATAACAACTGCAAGTGCGATAGCTAAAATTTTTCTCAATTTCTTCACGCTCCTAAAAAATATCATTAAATGTATTTTATATCAAAAATGATAAATTGTCAAGGCTTTGACACATATACATAAAACCTTATAATATTTTCAGCAATTTCTCCACAAATTTCTCTTTTGAAAAGCATTTTTTAAACTATTTTGGTACTCCAATCGGAAACATCCCATATTTCGTCGACTAATCCACTGTAAAACTCAGCTTCATGACACACAAGCAATACTGTCCCCTTAAATTCTTTTATTGCCCGGGCTAATTCCTCTTTTGCGGCAACGTCAAGATGATTTGTAGGCTCGTCAAGAACAAGCACATTTGCCGGTTTTTGCATTATTTTGCAAAGTCTTACCTTAGCATTTTCTCCACCGGATAAAACACGCATCTGGGTTGTAATATGCTCTGTTGTGAGTCCGCATTTTGCAAGAGCTGCTCGTGCCTCCGCATTTGTTAAAGCCGGAAATTCGTCCCAAAACTCCTGAAGTGCAGTTTTATCCGAAACACTCTCCTCCTGCTCAAAATATCCAACATTCATAAATTGGTCATGTTGAATTTCTCCTTCAAGGGGTGAAATAATTTTTAATAATGTTTTAAGTAAGGTTGATTTTCCGAGACCATTCACACCTTTAATGGCGATCTTTTTGTTGCGTTCTATCATAACATCTATTTTTCTCGTTAAAGGTGAATCGTAGCCAATAACTATATCCTTAGCAGAAATCACCACTCTGCCCGGAGCACGATCATTTTTAAACGAGAATGACGGCTTGATTTTTTCAGGTGCAAGACTAATTCTCTCTATTTTATCAAGCTCTTTTTGCCTTGACCTTGCAAGAGTTGCCGTAGCAGCACGTGCTTTGTTTTTTGCAACAAACTCTTCTAAATCAGCTATCTTTTTCTGCTGTTTTTTATACGCTTGCTCTACCTGCTGTTTTTTCAGGTCATACATTCTCAAAAAATCCTCGTATGTTCCTTTATATCTCGTAAGAACAGTATTTTCAAGATGGTATATAACATTAGTAACTCTTGTCAAAAACGGCATATCGTGAGATACCAGTATAAAAGCATTTTCATAATTCTGCAAAAACTGCGTCAACCAGTTAATATGGTTTTCGTCAAGAAAATTTGTAGGCTCGTCCAAAATTAAAATCATCGGATTTTCCAAAAGAACCTTCGCAAGTAGAACCTTTGCTCTTTGCCCACCGCTAAGTTCTGTTACATCACGATCAAGACCAATTTCACCAAGACCAAGTCCATTTGCATACTCCGAGATTTTTGTATCTATTGTGTAATAGCCTGACGAATCAAGAATTTCTTGAAGTTCCCCAACCTCTTCCATCATTTCGCTTATTTCTTCATCAGTCGCTTCCGCCATTTTATCGTAAATATTAAGCATCTCTGCTTCAAGGTCGGCAAGATGTGAAAATGCTCCTCTCAGAACATCCATAATGGTTTTTCCTTTTTCAAGCGTGGAATATTGGTCAAGGTAGCCGTAGGTGATATGTCTGCACCATTCTACCTTGCCGTTTTCCGGCGTAATTTCACCGGTTATAATTTTCAAGAATGTAGATTTTCCCTCACCGTTTGCACCGATAAGTCCAATATGCTCACCCTTTAACAATCGGAAGCTGGCATCTTCGAGAATTTGCCTGCCTCCAAAGCTATGTGTTATATTTTCCGCATTAAGTATACTCATTTAGTTTTCTCCTTCTTTGAGTTCTATACGTCGGCTAATGTTGACACCTCCTCTCAACAAAAAAAGTGAGAGCTTTTTATCCTTCATATATTGTTTAAATATAATTAGAAAACAATGTGGATAATACATATCAACGAATTCATTATATCACGAGATTATCATTAATTCAACAACAAAATGCACCTTAAAAGTATTGAACTTTTAAAGTGCATATCAAAATTTATTTTTCTTTATTTGAGATTTTAATTGCAGTTGCTTTAACGCCGGTTTGCTCGATTATAATATCTTTTATTTTTGCAACGCCATCGGCATCAAGCGCATCTGTTTTAACAACGACCCTTACTCCATCATCATCTATAAATGCAACGCAATCTGAATAACCTTTTGCTATAACCATATTTTCTATTGTTGTCTCATCTTCGGTGTTTTTTGCATATTGTGCAAGCTTTTCGGCGTTCTTTTGATTTTGTTCGGAATCATTATCGGTGTTTTGTGCTGAAACAGCCAAAAGCTCAGCCGCCTCTGTACGTGCACAATCTCTTTCATATCTTGCTTTTGCAAAGTAATCCGTATATTCGTTTTCCAACTCTGTAAGCTCAGGTATATTTTCGTTATCAGCTTGTGGCTCAATGCTATTATTCATTACAGTAACTGAATCGGGATTTTTTTCAACCGTCCAGCGATAATAACCTGCCACTGCAACAAGTACAGCAAGCCCCGCTATAAGAATTTGTTTACTTCGTACACTTTTCAAAAAGCCTTTCATATTATCACCTTTCTGCGGAAGTTTACCGCATTATATTATTTAAATTGACCTTGTGCAACCTTAATGCGATGTCCGGATATACCATATAGTGCCTTGACCGCTTCGTACACCTCTAATTTTACTTCTTCATTTCCACCCCCTTCTGCAACAACAAGAACGCCGGAAGGTATGGGTAATTTTTCCTTTATAACAAACGGTTGTTCGGATGTTCCCGAGCCATATATCAACGCCGTATGTTCTTCTGTTGTTTTGTTTGTGTTTTTATCATTTTCAGACTCTCGGTTTATTTCTTTTTTTCCGTCGGTTGCAAGTACTTTTTCTCCATACTCACTTACTGAAACCCTTACCTTTACCTTTCCCACGCCCTTAACCGCTGACAAAACGCTTTCGAGGTCTGATTCAATTTGTCGGGTATACTCACTACTGTTTAAAACAATACTGTTGTCTTTTAATATTTTTGTGTCGGGAACATCTTTATTTTTATTTCCGCTGAATGCTAAAACAAATACAGAAGCACAAATAATAATAACAAGTAACCGGATATTTTTTTTAGGCTTTTTTATATTTCCATTTTCATCAACCTCAATTACCGGATTTTTCTTCTTAAAAACACCTTCAAACAAGACTATTCCCCCTTTTCAAAAGCAATTGAAATAATACTAGTTTCTACATCAAACTTTTTTGAAATAGTTTCTTTAACCTTTTCTCCGGCAGTCATATCAATTGACTGATTAATATTAATAGTTATTTTTTTTATTTCCCCTGAATTGTCAGCTGTTACAAAAGCTGTTGCGTTTATATAATCACCTGACATACTTTTTAATTCATTTTCTATCTGCTTGGCAAGTTTCTGCTGATACAATATAGTGATATTTTTTTGTTCCAACCCGTCTATTTTTTCGGAAAAACCTGTCGACACCTTGGCTGAAACCTCCGGAATATTAAAAGATACTTCACTTCCTATACCCACAATCGGCTGAACAACGGTTATTATCATTACAAAGCCAAGGATTGGCTTTAAATACTTTTTCATTTCTCCGTCAATCATAATAATGTCACAAATTGATGCGATTGTAATAACTCCCGCAAGTGAGATAATCCATTCCTTAATTAAATCCACCAAATCACATCCTATCTACCAAGCATAACCGCAGAATTGCCCACATTTATCAAAATTGTAAGTATAATTACAAACATAACAACAACCGCAACGGTCATTGAAAGAACCGATGAGACTGAATCAGCAAGCTCTGAAACACATTTAACGCATCTTTCGTCTGATATTGGTTGTATCAATGCTGCGCAAAGTCTAAACAAAATCAGACAAGCTGAAATTTTAATAACAGGGATAACATTCATTGCAATTACAATTATTATACCTGCAACACCAATCGAATTTTTAATAACAACGCTGCAATTCATTACTGTTTCTACAGTTTCGGAAAGTATACCGCCAACCATAGGTATTAAATTAGATGCAGCAAATTTGGTCACCTTTACTGTCAGTCCGTCTGCGCTTCCGGCTGCAACACCTTGAAGGCCGGTTATTCCCACAAAAAGTGTAAGCATAATTCCAAGTCCCCACTTAACTATTTTGTTTATAAGCTGGACAAGTTTTTCAGCACTAAAACCTGTTGAGAGATTGCTCACTATATTTAGACCTGCCGCCATTAACACAAGTGGCAAAAACAGTTTTTCTATTGCCCATTGTGTAACCTCTATAATAGACATAAGCACAAGTTCAAATGTAGAAGCAGATATTACAGCACCGCTGGTTGCAAGACTAACCAAAGTTACGGGAAGCAGGGTGCGCATAAAAACCGAAATATTGCGGATTACTTCCCTGCCGCAACCGATTACCTCAAAAAATACCGCAGCGGCAATACCGGCGATCATACAATAACACGTAAAAAAAGATGCTTGTGATGCGCCCTTTACCTTTAATCCATCTTGAAAATTAATTATGTATCCACCAATTATTGAAAGAGCCGGTATAAATATAAGCACCTTTGCCGTCCGTTTTACTTCTTTAAAAAGCAACTCTACAAGTCTATCAATAAGCACTTTAGGGGAAAATGAAACATCACCTTTTGCTATACTGCCAAGCAGTTCGGTTACATCAAAGTCGGGAATCATTTTTTCGATATTATCACTGCCAACAATTGCAATTCCATCCCCCAATGTTTCACCATATATGTTGATATATTCATCAATTATCTGTGTTTCTATTTCAACTTTTTCAGCGTAAGTCATACTGTTTATCAGCAAAAATATAAACAACAAAATCTTTAGGATTTTTTTCATTTGAATATCCCCTAAACTATCCGAAATGTATTATATCATTGACTATTTCCAGCAGCTTATATATAACCGGCATTGAAAGTGCCATAATAATAACCTTGCCGGCAAACTCTATTTTTGACGCTGTGGATGACTCTCCCGCATCACGACAAAGCTCTGCACCAAATTGGGCTATGTATGCAATCCCTGTGATTTTAAGGATAAGGGTTATATATCGGCTTTCAACGCCCAATTGTCCGGACAAATCTTTAATCATATCCGTAATTACTTTAAGATACGGAAGTGCCATAATAAAAATCACCGATGCAGCTGCTAGTGAAATACCAATTGAAATTTCCGGCTTCCAACCTTTGACAAAAACCGCAAGCGCAGTTGCCGCCAGACCTATTCCCACTAATTTGAATATATCCATATCCTCACCTAAAGGTCAAAGACGGTTTTTATTGTTTCAAACAATGCACTTATCTGGTCAATCACCATAAAAAGTACAACTACCAATCCGGCAAGGGTGGTCATCATCGCCTGGTCTTCTCGTCCGCTTCTCACAAGCAATTGATTTAGCACAGCAACAAGAATTCCTATTGCCGCTACCTTAAATATCAAATCAACATCGCTCATAAAAACACCTCCTCTTTGGTATTGCTAAAAAAGTAGAATTACAATAAAAATCCCCATAAGAACCCCAAGTCCACGGTACATTTTTACATTACTTGATGCAGCAGATTGAGCTTCTGTTTGTGCAATTTTAAGCCGCATAAGTGTAAGTTTAATATTATTTTTTTCTTTTTCACTATTACCCTGGCCAAGTGTCTTTGAAAAATCCAACAAAATTTGCTTATCAGAATCACTTAGATACAAATCATCGCTTGAGTGTTCAATTGCTCTTTTCCAAACTTTATACATATCACAGCATTTGTTTTTACTTAATCTGTATGAAATGTACCTGAATATATCCGAAATTATATTCTCGGTATTCTTTGATAATTTATCAAATGCTTCATCAAGCGGAATATTAAGAAATCCAATATCATATTCAAGCTGTACAAATGCATTTTCAAATTCCGACAGCTGTTTCACTCTTTTATGAAATCTTGCCGCCAAAAGCATTCCCAAAGCTGAACAACCACCAAGAATTACTGCACATGCAAGAAATTTGACCAATTATACCACTTCCGTCACCATACCGGATATTCGCGTATTCATACCATACCCATCCTTATTTAATAAAATAATTTGACTAAAGCCTATACCACCCAAAAGTTCATTAACAACCGGTCTTTTTTTGATTTCCTCAACACTTTTTCCGTGGGTGGTTGCAATAACCGAAACACCTGTTCCAAAGCATTTTTTTATTGCTTCCGCATCGTCCGAAGTTGCTATCTCATCGGTAATAATTATTTGCGGAGACATTGAGCGAAGTAACATAACTATTGAGTCTGCCTTTGATGCGTTCTCTAATACATCAGTCTGTACTCCTATATCATTTTGAGGAATACCACGATACAGACAAGCAATTTCCCCTCTGTCATCTGCTATCCCTATTTTTATACCCTTATCAGACAGCTGCCGTGCCAAATCACGAAGTACTGTTGTTTTGCCGCCCATTGGCGGAGCAACAAGTAATGTATTTTTTATTCCCCAAGGGGTAAAAATGTCGTTAATAATTTCGTTTGCAGCACCAATCACTTCTCTGGCTATACGGATATTTAAAGAGCTTATTTCACGGAATGCATCAATCTTTCTTCCGCTTACTGCAGCTTTTCCGGTAATTCCCACACGGTGCCCACCACGTATTGTAACAAAGCCTTGGCGGATGTCCTCAGCATAAGCATAAACAGAATTTTCGCATATAGCTTGAAATATCCTTTTTAAATCCTGACACTTAACAATATACGCACCGCCTACAGCAGGCGAAAGCTCTCCATTGCATAGAACCGCAAATCCCCCCTGCGTTGTGTTAACGATTAACGGAAGCCCGCTTCGTATTCTTATCTCAAGCAACGAATCTCCCGCCGTTTCAAAAGTTTTTTTTAGAATAGCTTTAAGGTTATCCGGAAAATATCCTAAAATCTCTGCAAGTCTTAGATCCATAATTCACACTCTTTTCCATAAGTTTTGTTTAATTTATATGACACTTTGTCCACCGTTAGAACAAAAAAAATCTCTGCTCAAGCAGAGATTTTTTTAAATTATATATTCTTTAACAGCATCTAAAACAATAATATCAACAAGCGCATCGGCAAGAATCCCATCGGCAGTATACTCTTCAGAGAAAACCTTACCGTTTGTACGAATGAGGCTTAATTTTCCTGCTTCGGTATATGGAATCATAAGGTTTAATCGTTTAACTGTTGATTTAAGCGATTCTGAGATTTCTTTTAACAGTTTATCCAAACCATATCCGGTTTTTGCAGATATGAAAACCGTTTTTTCACCCATAACAACACCTTTATCACCCAAGGTATCACATTTATTAGCAACTGTGAGCATCGGGATGTTACCGCCACCCAGTTCGGTAATCTGATTCTTTGTTATATTAACCTGTTCAAGTGCTTCTTCGGATGAAACATCACATACATTAAGGATTAAATCTGCATTTACAGCCTCCTCTAAAGTGGATTTAAATGCTTCAACCAAATTGTGGGGAAGTCTGCTGACAAGTCCAACTGTATCCACCAGCATAACCGTTCTGCCATCCGGTAATTCAAGAGCCCGTGCTGTTGGGTCAAGAGTTGCAAACAACATATTTTCCGCCAGAACGCCAGCTTTAGTCAAAGCATTAAGCAAGGTGGATTTGCCTACATTGGTATATCCTACAATAGCTACCGTTGTCACTCCGTCTTTTTTGCGCCTTTTGTGTGCGTATTCACGGCGTTTTGTCAGTTCCTCTAATTGGTCCTCAAGCTTTTCAATTCTTCGTCTGATATAACGTTTATCGGTTTCGAGCTTTGCTTCGCCTGGACCACGTGTGCCTATACCTCCGCCTTGTCTTGAAAGAACATTGCCCAATCCGGCTAAGCGAGGCAGACGATATTTAAGCTGTGCGAGCTCTACCTGAAGTCTGCCTTCTGCACTTTTTGCTCGTTGTGCAAAAATATCCAGGATAAGTGTGGTGCGGTCGATTACGGTCACGCCCGTTGCATCTTCAATGTTTCGCATTTGTGATGCAGTGAGTTCGTGGTTGAATATAACCATTTCTATCTCGTTGTTTTTACAGAACTCCGAAAGCTCCATAAGTTTACCTGAGCCTATGCAGGTTGCCGCTTCAAACGCACGGCTTTTCTGTACAAAGTGAGCCACAACATCTGCACCGGCAGTTTCTGCAAGACTTTCGAGTTCATCCATTGAGCTTTCCATATCAAATTCGCCTGTATCAACACCGCACAGCACCGCAAGCGGGCGCACCTCTTCGGTTTTTATTTCAATCATTTCTGCTGCCATATACTGTTCTCCCAAAGTTTAAGTCTATTTTATTGCAGATAAATACTTATTTATAACATTACGCGCAATAGGTGCTGCAGAATCTCCACCGCTTCGTCCGTCATTCTCAAGAATAACCGCAACCGCAATTTGGGGATTTTCCGCCGGAGCAAACCCCACAAACCAAGCGTGGTCCTTATTTTTCTCATTTTCCGCTGTTCCTGTTTTTCCGGCAACTGTAACACCGCTTATCCGAGCCTTTGTTCCTGTACCATTTCTGACCGTTTCAACCATTTGCTCAGCAATATATGCAGCACATTCCTGTGAAACTGCTCGTCCAAGACTTTTTGATTTTCCGTTTGAAATTACTGTATTATTTTTGGTTACACTGTCTACAATGTACGGTCTTAATATTTCGCCGCCGTTTGCTATTGCAGAACATATTACCGCCATTTCCATCGGAGTAACTAAAAGCTGACCCTGACCTATTGCAACTAATGCTGAATCAGAATTGGTCATTTTTTTATATTCTATACGGCTTGAAGATATTGGAATATCCGAATTAAAAGCTTTACCTATCCAGAATCTTTCGGAAATCTCTTTCATAATTTCGCTTCCAAGTTCAAAACCAATAGAGCAAAACACCTGGTTGCTCGAAACCTGAAACGCCTTTTCAAGCGAAATTTCGCCATAGGCTTTTTTGTTATAGTTATCGACCGTTAAATCGTCAATCTTGAATTTACCCTCGTCTTTAAAGAGCTTATTCTGATAGCCGTTTTCAAATGCAGCAGCAGCGGTCACTATTTTATATGTCGAGCCGGGAGGGTAAAGTCCCTGAACCGCTCTGGGAATAAGCGGTGAATTCTCATCCTCAACAATGTTTCCCCAATTTGCTTCAAGTGATGCAGAGTTCGGATCAAAATCCGGCAAACTTATCATAGATAGAATTTTTCCCGTTTCGGGGTCAAGTGCAACAAGTGCACCTCGCTTTCCCCGCATTTGTTCGTATGCATGCTTCTGAATAGTGTTATTAATTGTCAGATTAAGGTCAAAGCCTTGTTTTTTGTCGCCCTGAAATAAATCCAAATCTCCCTTACCCAAAAGCTCGCTGTCATACTCCATTTCGAGCAGACTCTTACCGTAAACTTGCGAACAGTAGCCTATAATATGGCTGTAAAGTCTGCCAAACGGATATTTTCTTACAGTATCACCTTTGCCATCATCAACAGTTTCAGCCAAAACAAGACCCGAGGAATCATATATAGTACCTCGTGTTATATACCTCTCGTCATCCCATTGTCTCCTGTTGTATGGATTAACAGAAACTTTTTCTGCCTGAAACATATTAAAATACATCAGATAACTGAGGAGTGCAAGGAACAATGCAGAAATCACCACAAGAACCCGAATAATCCGTTTATTTGTCTTCATTCTGCTGCGCACCTGCCTTTCTTGCCTCCAAAGCGGAAATCGCCTGCATTATACCAAGCGAAGCAAAGCTTACAACAACTGATGTTCCGCCATAGCTGACAAAAGGTAAAGTTATTCCGGTAAGGGGAATAAACTTGATTACACCGCCAATTATTATAAAAGTCTGTAACGCAAACATAAGGGTAATTCCAAGCCCCACCGCTTTGTTATATGAATTGGTTGTGTTCAATGTAATCTTAAAACATCTATAAGCAATTAAAAAGAAAAGAATAATTACGGCAGCACCGCCAAAAACGCCCATTTCCTCACATATTGCAGAAAAAATGAAATCTGTATGAACCTCCGGTATATAGTCGGGCGAACCGTTCCCCAATCCCCTGCCAAAATAACCGCCGGCTGCAATCGCAAATAGTGACTGAGCTATCTGATAGCCTTTATTTGAAACATCATTCCACGGATTGAGCCATACTCCAACTCTCACCTGAATATGATACAAAAAGAAATAACCCAAAACTGCAACAATCGATGCGGCAATTATATTTGCTGGAAGAAACCATTTTTCCTCTTCATACACATAAATCATAAAGATAAATATAAGGAATACAACAAGTATTGTACCCCAGTCACGCTGGAGTACAAGAAAAAGAATATAAGTGTATGTTACCGCTCCTGTCATAAGCGTGGGTGAAACTTTAAAAAACGGTTTTGTCCAGCTTCCGGAATAATGGCATGCAAGAAACATTATATATAAAATCTTAATAATCTCGGATGGCTGAAACGAAAGCGGACCAACACTTATCCAGTTTCGTGAACCGTTAACTGTTTTGCCTATAACCAATGTAAGGACAAACAGACACACTCCGCCAACCGCGTAAAGAAACCATAGCCTGTTCCAGAATCTGATATTATAATAAATGCAGTATGTAACAAAAAATACTATACCGCCTATACATATCCAGACAATCTGCCGTGCACCCATAATAATATCAAGCCTGCAAAGCATCAGCACGCCTATTGTCATAAGCATTGATGCAAGCAGCATAAGGAACTTGTCCCCCATATTACAAAGAACAAGAATGCTATACATCAAAATAAACAGACCTAAAAGACCAAGTCCTACATAAAGAACATTGGTCTTATAATCATTGGCAAAAAACAGGAGAAGAAATCCAAGTGCATTCATAATTACCAGCAAGTATGCAGGTAATTTAAAGTTTGCCCGTTTCATTATGCACCCTCCTCAAAAATAACCTGAAGTCCACCAAAAGAAATCTCATCACCCGTATGGAGAGTTTTTACCTTTTTCAAACGAACCTCATTCAGAAAAGTTCCGTTTTTGCTGCCCATATCGCCTATGTACCATATACCTTTTTCATACCAAATCTGAAAATGTTCAACTGACAGATACATATCTTTTATCGAAATATCGCAATCTGCTCCTCTGCCGATTATCGCACCTTTTTCACCAATTTTATACGAGGCCTTCATTCCGCATTCCTTTGACTCACGGGACTTCACCGTTCTAAGATATGCAACAATGTGACGATTCTTCAGTTTTAAAGTTTTAGACTCATCATCTTCTTCAATAGACTCATTAACTTCGTCTACTTCATTTTCCATATCATATTCGTCATCCGCTTCGCCACGGTTAATGCGCTTTATATCCATATAAATAAGAGCGATAACGCTGAAAATAAACAAATATATAATTGTGGTAAATACATAGCTCAAAAAAGAAGAAATTAATGAATAAACAGACATAAATTTCCTCCTTTCTACAAAAATCACAAAGGCAATAATGCAGAGCACGCACTATTGCCTCAAGAAAATCGGTTATTTGGTCTCGGCGTTTTCTTCAGCCTGAGGTGTGCCAAAGTAATCCTCAAGATTAATTGTAATGTTTATTTTGTTGTACACGCCCTTTTTAACACGAACATCTACATTCTTCTTAAGCATTTCAATATACTCATCAGGAGTTATTGCTCTTTCCAATCTCTTGATAATATGATATCCGTAGGGAGTTTCAACTATTTCACTGATACCCCCAACTTCAAGTGCAAAGGATGCATCAGCAAATTCCTGAACCATTGTTCCGTCATTTGCAAATGTGTAACCTTCAGCTGTTGCACCGGGGTCATCATTATACTGCTCAACAAGCTTATCGAAGTCATCACCATTCTTTGCCTTTACAAGAACTTCCTCAGCTTCTTTTTTGGCTGCAGCCTTTGCTTCGTCGGTAATATTTCCTGCATCGTCTTTTCCAAACTCAACAAGAATATGTTTTACTGTTACCTTATCATCAGAAAGCTGACCTTTAACATTCTCGGGCACATATCTTGATATATCTTTTGACATATCATCGTAAACCTTCTGCATGTAAATCTGAATTCTCTGGATTTCAGCAAGGGTTTCTTCGCTTTCATAGCCACTCTTTTTAAGAATTTCTTCAAAGCTATCGCCATAGTTCTTTTTCTGCTCATCAATCCAGTCGGTAATCTTCTTTTCGTCTGTTTCGTCTAAAGCAACACCATTCTTTTTACCCTCACCTATGGTTGCGTAAATCGGAATTAGAGTATCCATTGCCATCCCTTTTGAAAGTTCAAGGTACGAAAGACCCGATGTCTCTTCAACCTGATTCCAGTCAAAGCCGGCAACATCAGTAAGCATCTGCATCTGGATAAGAGTATAAACGCTGTTTATACCTGATGAATTAACAACAAAATTAAATAAATCTTTGGAAACTTTTTCACCGTTAATTGTAAGAGCAACATCCTTGTTTTTACCTGCAATTTTTTCAAAAGCCGTAACAGCCGGATTTTCAAATTTAATATTGTCAATATTAAGCACTTTGCCGGTTTCTTCACTCGAAGAAATTGGTTTATTGACAGCCGTATTTCCGCCGATACCCTCAATTGCACAAACGAAGTAAGCCATAATTGCAATAATTACAGCAATAACACCCGTAATAATCAATCCGTTTTTCATTCTTTTGCGTTTAAGTTCACGGATTGCTTCAATCTCTTCTTCGGTAAGCTCCGGTTCTTCTGTTACTTCTTGAAGGTCTTCTAAAACTTCTTCAAATACTTCAACCTCGTCTTCAGATACGGGGTTTATAGTTTCTTCAGAGGGTTTCTCCTCAAAAATATCATCATTTTCTCTTATGTTTTCATTTTCCATAAAACTAAACCTCACTTTTATTAAAATGATTGTGTTTAAACTTATTATACTACATATAAAATAATTTTTCTATACTTTTTGAATAAATTCTTTTACAATATTCAAATATTCCATCTGCGACGAATATTTACCCATTTTATATATAACTTTGGGTTTTTTACCGTTCTTAATGGCAATTTTACCTGTCATAAATCCCTCATCAACCACAAGTCCACTCAGGTCAGGGGCATTCTCCGGGTCAAAAAAAAGGGTAAGAAAATCCTTATTACCTTTTATCTCGGTAAATTTAAGCTTCGATGCCAGCGCTCTTATCAGAGAAATTTCCATAAGGTTATTTACCTCTGCCGGAACATCCCCGTACCTGTCAAGAAGCTCATCATATGCATCACTTAAATCTTCCGCAGAATCAATTGCCGCAATCTTCTTATATGCTGATATTCGCTGGGCGTGTGCTGTTATATATTTATCGGGAATAAACGCATTTACCGGCAAGTCAACACTTGTTTCAATCTGTTCTTCAAGTGTAATTCCACGCATCTCGCTTACAGCTTCAGCAAGAAGCTTGCAGTACATTTCGTAGCCGACGCTCTCCATATGACCACTCTGCTGCGGACCTATAACATTGCCCGTTCCACGAATTTCAAGGTCTCGCATTGCAATTTTAAATCCGGAGCCAAATTCTGTGAATTCTCGTATAGCACGAAGTCTTTTTTGAGCATCCTCGTTTAAAACCTTATCCGGTCTGTAAGTAAGATATGCATAAGCAAGTCTGTTTGAACGCCCAACACGGCCTCGTAGCTGATAAAGCTGAGCAAGACCCAGCCTATCAGAATCCTCAATTATTATTGTATTAACATTTGCTATATCGAGACCTGTTTCGATTATGGTTGTACAAACCAGAACATCAATTGCGCCCTCTGCCATATCAAGCATAATGCCCTCAAGCTCCCGCTCTGACATCTTTCCGTGTGCTGAAGCAATTCTGGCTTCCGGCACAAGCTGTTCAATGAGACTTACTGCCTTTTCAATACCTTGAACCCTATTATGAAGATAATAAACCTGACCCCCTCGTGAAAGCTCCTTTGTAATTGCCTCGCGGATTATGTCGGTATCATACTCCATAACATAGGTTGCAACAGGATATCTATCCCCCGGTGGCTCTGCCAGAACACTCATATCACGAATTCCCGTCATTGACATATGCAAAGTTCGCGGAATTGGTGTTGCCGAAAGCGTAAGAACATCTATTTCATTTTTAAGTTCCTTAATGCGTTCCTTATGTCCAACGCCAAAACGCTGTTCCTCATCAATTATTAAAAGACCAAGCTTTTTAAAATCAACATTTTTCTGAAGTATCTTATGTGTGCCGATTATGATATCAACTTCCCCGTTTTTCAGCTGTTTAACAACATTCTTCTGCTGAGTCGGAGTCACAAATCTTGATAGAGTAGCAATATTTATTGGGTAGTCTTTCATTCTCTGCCTGAAGTTATTGTAATGCTGATTAGCAAGTATGGTTGTGGGAACAAGATACGCCACTTGATATCCGTCCATAACCGCTTTAAAAGCCGCACGCATTGCAACCTCTGTTTTACCATAGCCGACATCACCACAAAGCAATCGTTCCATCGGGTGCGGTTTTTCCATATCCTGCTTGACCTCTGCTATACACCTTAGCTGGTCGTCTGTTTCGTCGTACGGAAATGCAGCTTCAAAATCCCTTTGCCACTCGGTATCTGCAGAAAATTCAATACCCCGCATGGATTCACGTTGGGCATATAGCTCCACAAGCTCCTTTGCCATATCCTTGCAAGAATCCTTTACACGCTGTTTTGCTCTGTTCCAATCCTGACCGCCAAGGTTGTTAAGACGAACATTCGCACCCTCACTGCCTGAATGCTTGTAAATCATATTAAGCTGGTCGGCAGGTATATACAAAGAGTCTCCGCCCTTGTATAATATTTTAAGATAATCTCTCTGTGCACCCTCTACGGTAAGTCGCTGAATTCCTACATACTGACCAACGCCGTGGTTCTGATGCACAATATAATCCCCGACAGAAAGGTCGGTAAAGCTATCAATCTTATTCTTTTTGTCAACCTTAAAACGCTTGCGTCTTCGTTTTTCCTGGCCAAAAATTTCTTTATCGCTTATAACAACAGTTCGATTAAGCGGATATTCAAAGCCTCTGCTTAAACCGCCCGAAGTTATAAATATACCGCCTTCAGCAGGTAAATCATCAAAACTTTGAACTTTTGTGCAGGGAATTTCATCGTCAATAAGCTGCTCGGTTAAATTATCAGCTCTTCGCGATGAACCACCAAGAATGATTATTCTATATTTATTTTTGCGGTAAAAATCAAGAGCATCGTAAAAGAACTCCATCTTTCCGCCATAGTTATTAAGACTTTTTGCCGTAAAGCTAACAAGCTTTTTCGGCTTAATATCCGGATTTGAATGCGAAAGCGGGCAAAGAGCAACCATACCGTACTCTCCCATTCGACGCACGGCATCACTGTATTCTGCGTGATAGCGAAGCTTATTACCTGACACAAGACCCCGTTCAAGCAAATCCTTTATTATTTCATTTTCGCGCGAATTATCGCCCCGTACAGTTTCTGATATTCGTGCGGGGTCATCAATAAACGAAATATAACCATCATCAAGGTAATCGAGAATTGTCGGAATATATTCAGGATATAGCTCCGGAATATATTTATCTCTGGACGGAAAAACAATCCCCTCTCCAATCCGTTCGATATCTTTTTTAAGAATAGAAATTTGCTTTTCGTTCTGCTCTGTTTTTTCTTTTTTATTTTCTAAAGATTTGAGTCGCTTTGAAAGTGTTTTTACCGCTAAATCCCTCGACGCTTCGTCTGTAACAATTTCGTCTGCCGGAGTTATCCGTGCAATTTCTTCCTCATCGGAATTGATTGTACGCTGAGTTTCAATATAAAATCTTCTTACCGAATCAACCATACAGTCAAAAAACTCTATTCGGTATGGCATATCACTCCAGAATGGAAAATAATCAAAAATTCCGCCTCTGATACTGAACTGCCCCGGCCCCTCAACCATTTCCTCTCTTTTATATCCAAAGTCAACCATTATACGGCATAATTCTTCAAGTTCTATTTCATCACCGACTTTTAGACACAAGTTTTTTTCTGCATAAACCTCTTTGGGAACAGTTACGCTGTTAAGTGCCGAAACCGACATAACAACCGCATATTCACCTTTGTTATTATAAAGCTTGTCAATAACATCAAGGCGTTTTTTCTTTATATCATTTGCTGAGGCTTCAATGTCATAAAACATAATATCTTTTTCCGGAAAGATAAGTGCCTTACCTCCAAAAAAATAACTTATGTCATCATACAATACTCGTGCCTGCATCTCGTTTGCAGTTACAAAGATTGCATTCTTTCCAAGTTTTTTGCAAATACAAAAAGCAAGGTGAGCTCTAACCGAGTCACCTACTCCGGTAACACTTACAGGGGACTGAGCACGCCTCAATCCCCCTGTTATTTCTTCAAAATCTGCAAGGCTGTCTAAAATTTTAATAAAGCCGTCCATACACAAGCCCTTTCTAAAACGGTAAAACTAATTAAATCGGGACATTGCTTTCTCAACCCCGTTTTTAATAATTTCACCTACTGCATCTGCAGTTTTAATAGCTATTTCAACAAGTTCCTTGACTTCACTCTTTGTAAACTTTCCCAAAACATAATCAGCAAGGTCATAATCCGGATTATCAGGACTACCTACACCGATTTTAATCCGCGGAAAGGTGTCGGAATTAAGTTGGTATATGATGCTCTTAATCCCGTTATGACCGCCGGCACTACCCTTTGGTCTGATACGCATTTTACCTACCGGAAGCGAAACATCATCATAAATTATAATTATTTGAGAATCATCAATCTTATGCCACGCTTTGAACTCGCGGATAGCTTCACCACTTAAATTCATAAAGGTCTGAGGCTTTACAAGAATTACCTTTTCACCCTCAATTGTTCCCTCACCATATAGTGCGTTGAATTTTGATTTTTTTATTGAAATGTTGTATTTTGCGGCAACTGCATCAAGTGCCTCAAATCCCATATTGTGTCGGGTTCCTACATACTTTCTGCCGGGATTGCCCAATCCTGCAATTATATACATTTTTTCACCTCTACTGAGATTTTACTTTAGTCCACAGTTCAGCGCTATAACGCTTCACTTCCGGATCCTGATATCTGAAATATTCATCTCTCTCGTTTAATTCACGGGGAATATACGCTTCAATCCCATCATAAACCGTCTGGCCAAGCTTTTCATATGCCGCCTCAACTGGTGAAGAATACCCAACCATTTCGGAGTTTGCATAAGCATTCTCTTCATCTAACATAAAGTCAATCCATTTATGTGCCAGGCTCTTGTTTTCGCTAGACTTCATAATTACCATACCGTCAATCCAGAAGTTTGTACCTTTTTCCGGTGCATAGAAGCCAAGATTTTCATTTTCGGACATAATATATGCAGCATCACCGGAATAAACTATCGCCATTGCCTTGTTACCGGTAATCATACTGTCTATAACTTCATCACCCATATATATTGGGTTAACAGCATATTTCTGTTCAACCAGCCATTCGTAAGCGCGGTCAAGCTCGTTCTTATCCGCAGTATTGAGCGAATAACCAAGAGCTTTTAAAGCAATCATAAACGAGTCACGCTCGGAGTTATACATATAGATATTGTCTTTGTATTTGGGATTACGCAAAATTTCCCACTCCTGACTAAAATCAGCTTCATCAACAACTGTTCTGTCATACAGTATTCCCACATTTCCCCAGAAATACGGAATAGAATATTTATTCTGTGGGTCAAAGGGTCTGTCGGTTATTTCTGAGATTACATTTTCAAGATTAGGAATAAGGCTTTTGTCAATTTCTGCAAGGAAGCCCTCTTTTGCAAGCCGTTCAATCATATAATCCGAAGGGATAATCACATCATACTTTTCACCACTCATAACCTTTGTATACATCGACTCATTGGAATCGAAGGTTTCGTATATAACAGTGCAGTTATTTGTCTGTTCAAACGCTTCGATAAGCGAATCGTCTATGTATTCTCCTGCATTATAAACCTTTAGCGTCTGTTTTTCGCCACTAAATTTGAAAAATCCAAAGCATATCAACACACATAATGCTAAAATAAGTACCCGTTGCATTTTAGGTGTTATTTTTTCTGTCAGCTTGCAGAACCAACCCGTTGTTTGAATTCGAGGCGCAAGCCTTACTATAACTACCGCCGCAACAATCACCAAAATAACTATTGTTGACAATGCGTTTATTGTAGGATTAATTCGTTTTGTTGCATTGTAAACTATCATAGAAATATTCTCAACACCGTTACCGCTCACAAAATACGAAATAACAAAATCGTCAATCGACATGGTAAATGCCAGAAGCATACCTGCATAAATACCCGGCTTTATCATAGGCACAATAACCTTGATAAGAGCTTGAAAGGGGGTTGCGCCTAAGTCCATTGCTGCATTTGCAATATTATTATCAAGTTCCCGGATTTTAGGGTACACACTTGTTATAACATAAGGCGTACAAAAACAAATGTGTGCAAGCAGCATAGTTATATAACCCTTTTCAATTTTAAGGGATGTAAAAAGAATCATAAGTCCTATCGCAGTAACAATATCAGGGTTCATAATAGGGATATTATTTATGTTAAGAACCCATTCTTTTAGTATCTTACGACTTTTAGAAAGACCGATTGCGGTAATTGTTCCAAGAACAGTTGAAATAGCTGTTGCCAAAACCGCAACAGACACTGAAACACCAACTGCCGCCATAATCTGCGAATCGTTAATAAGGGCTTCGTACCATTTAAACGAGAAACCTGTAAATTTTGCAAATGACCTTGACGAATTGAACGAGAAAATCATTGTTATAATAATCGGCACGTAAAAGAATGCAAAGCATAATGCCACATATAGTCCTGATGAAATACGTGATATTTTTTTCAATTCACAACCTCCTTGTGTAAAGATGAGTAAATAATCTGTTTAATTTTCACCTTTGTCAATCTTTTTCATCCAGCGAATAGATAACAGAATAATCAGTGCAAGTACAAGAGAAACCGCACTACCAAAATTCCAGTCGCCTACTTCAATAAACTGCTTTTCAATCAGATTACCAATCAGCATATATTGACCGCCGCCCAGAATCTGAGGAATCATAAATGTTGAAATTGACAAAAGAAATACCATTATCACACCATTAAGCACACCCGGAATTGAAAGCTTGAATGTTACTTTGAAGAATGTTTGTATAGGGTTTGCTCCAAGGTCATATGCCGCTTCAACAAACGATTTATCCATTTTACTCAGTGAAGTATGTATAGGTATAATCATAAAGGGTAGGAATTCGCATATTTGCCCCACCATAACTGCAAAATCTGTATGCATAAGGCCGAGTGGCTCCAAGATGCTTTTCCACGCGTATATTCTTATCAGCATATTTATCCACATTGGAATTGTAACAAGTAAAATCAGAAAATTCTGAGTTCTCTCACTTTTTTTAGATATTATATATGCCATTGTGTACCCTAAAAGCAAACATATCGCAACCGTAATAAGTCCCATTTCAATTGAAGTAATAAAGACCTCAAGATAAACCGGCTCGACAAATTTTGCAAAATTATTAAATGTAAACTGTATGTTTATAAGAGAGTTTCCGCTATTTGTAACAGCGTATAAAAATATCATAAAAATCGGAACAAGAATAACTATAAAAGACCATACAAGATATGGCTTTACCAGATTTTTAAAGTATTTCATACCTTTATCCTTTCATTCATTGATTTAAACCATCTTCCACATAACATGGATATCTTCAGGTCCAAAACTCAAACCAACCTCAAGTCCTACCTCGTGATAGTCTGTTGTATGTATCATATACTGACGATATTTGGATTGAACCATAATCTCATAATGTACGCCCTTGAACACAATACTCGTAACTGTACCCTTAAGTTTTGCATTCTCCGCAGGAACTATATCAATATCCTCTGGACGGAGAACGACCTCAATCTCTTCGTTATCCTTAAAGCCTTTATCAACACATTCAAATTCAAAGTCGTCGAAGCTTACAAGGCAGTCCCGAATCATTATTCCCTCAATTATGTTTGATTCACCAATAAACTGAGCTACAAAACGATTTTCCGGCTCGTTGTACACATCTGTTGGAGTACCTATCTGCTGAATGTAGCCATCATTCATAACTACAACGGTATCCGACATCGAAAGAGCCTCTTCCTGGTCGTGAGTTACATAAATAAATGTAATACCCACTTCCTTCTGAATCTTTTTAAGTTCAAACTGCATTTCTTTGCGAAGTTTAGCGTCAAGCGCACCAAGCGGCTCATCAAGAAGCAAGACTTTCGGCTTATTGATGAGCGCCCTTGCAATTGCAACACGCTGCTGCTGACCTCCGGAAAGCGATGTTACATCACGTTTTTCAAAATTGGCAAGACCGACAAGCTTAAGCATTTTTTCAACTTCCTGTTTTACTACCGACTTCTCGGTCTTTTTGATATTAAGACCAAATGCAACATTGTCAAAAACATTAAGGTGCGGAAACAGGGCATATTTCTGGAATACTGTATTTACTTCACGCTTATAGGGAGGAAGCTTTGAAATTTCAATTCCGTCAAACAAAAGTTCTCCGCCGTCAGATTCATCAAAGCCTGCAATAATACGAAGCGTGGTAGTTTTTCCACAGCCGGATGGACCAAGCAACGTTAAAAATTCATTTTCATAAATGTTAAGGTTAATCCCTTTAAGAATTTGCTGGTCATCAAAGGTCTTTGTTATATTTTTTAATTCAATCAATGCATTCATTTTACTATCTCCTTTTCTGAAATTATATTAAAAAAACGGAGGTGTAGAAATCCAGATTAATTCACAATCCTTTTTTCCGTTATTTTCAATGTAATAATTCTCGTTGCAGTACACATAAAAGGTATCGCCCTTTCTGAGATGGTGCTTTTCGTTTCCGTAAATCAAATCAGCATTGCCGGAAATCACATACCCAAAATCCTCACCATCGTGAGGAATAACTGTCTGCGATTTTCCTTCAGGAAAAATTGTAATTCGTATAGGCTCAACCGAATTTTTTTGTGCATTGGGTACAAGATAATCAATCTTGTATTCCTCCTGCTCGTTTTCAAAATAATCCTTTTTTGAAAAAACAATGGTATCCTCTTTATTCTCGGTAAAAAACTCCTGCAATGAAGACCCCAGCACCTCAAGGATATCTTCAAGTGTCGATATTGATGGGGAACAGTTGTTATTCTCAAGCTGAGATAAAAACCCTTTCGAAAGCTCGCTTCTGTTTGCAACATCTTCAAGCGTGAGCTGATTCTTTATTCTAAGCCGTTTAAGCTTCTTTCCAATATCCACTTATCTCACCTCAAAATTTAGTATTACAAAACTTTTGTTTTATTATTGTAAAACAATTGCTATTATACATAATATTAATCGGTAAATCAAGTACTTTTAGGAAAATCATTGTATTTTTTTGAAGTTTTATGCAAAAAAGTGCAAAGAACAAAAGTTCTTTGCACTAATTGTTTCAATCAAAGCTATAACCAAATAACTCACGTAGTTCCGCTATCTCCAAGTCGAGGTCTGTACCGCACATTGAATCTTCAATTTGCTCTACGCTGCGTCCCCCTATTATAGGGAAAACGTCGGGTTTTCGAATGGAGCACAGTGAACCGCAAACAATAGATGCCACACTACAGTCATATTTCTCGGATAACTTTGTAATGTATTCAAATTTAGTTATATTTTCCTGGCACAAATAACGTTCCTTTGCCTTGTCAGAAAGTCCGTACGCTCCTGATGCTGCCATTTTAGAAAAAAATCCTTTCGCCTGAGCTGCATAGGCCGCAACAGGTAAATTGTTTGATTTATAAAATTCAAAATCGTCTTCTGTCATTTCAACCAATGTCCGGTCAGCATTGCCACCCGGTGCAGTTATCGCCGGACTAAATCGTATCTGACTTGCTTCAAATCCCATAAGTGCATTTTCTTTTGCATAATCATTTGCACTCTGTATACGGTATGACTTCCAGTTTGATGCACCAAAACGCTTGATTTTCCCCTCTTTTACAAGCGTATTCATTGTCTCAATAATTTCACCCGCGGGAATTGTCTCATCATCACGATGTATCCAGTAGAAGTCTATTATTTCAGTTTGAAGAGCTTTAAGACTTTCTTCAACATCTGCCCGTATTTCTTTTTGGGAAACCCTTGATATATCGGGGCTTTCAGCATAAGGATATCCGCCTTTTGTTGAAACAAAAACATCTTTATTATTTCTGCTCTTCAACCATTTTGCAACAATTTTTTCAGATACTCCACCCGAATACATTCTTGCCGTATCAATGTGATTTCCACCAAGTTCAACAAATCTGTCCATAATTAAAAATGCCGTTTCCTCGGGAATAGTACTGCCAAAATAAGCTGTACCCAAGAGAATTTTTGAGCTGCGTTTTCCAAAACTATCAGAATATATCATATTTCGTCTCCTATAATTTTATTCTCTCTATATTCTATCCATTTATTGCAAAAAGTCAACAATAAATATCCCCCAGTATAACGCTATACAATTGTGCAGACATTACAAAAAGAACCTCTATGGTAGATAATATTAAATTTCAAGAAACATACTGATTTCGCAAGTTCGTTATTGTATATTAAACCCCTTCTAGTAGTTTGCACACTACAAGAAGGGGTTTTGATTAATCAATATAACTTTGTAAATTCAAACGAATCGTCGATTCCAAGTTTTTTTAATGCTTCTTCCTTTTTATCAGCAATATCCTTGTCCAGACGATCAAAATAATTGTTACCTTCTGCATCAATATCTACGATAAACGGTCCCAAATCATTTAATTTAAAAAACCACGCCGCCTCAATTCTTCCCAACTCATCATAAAGATAAACATCCTGTACTTCGATTGAATCTATCCATAAATTAGGGCTTACACTTCGTGGAGAAACATGAACGCATTTCTTTTCTTTCATCATTTGTGCTGTTTTTTCACCCATCGTGGTTTTTCCCACAATCATTTTTAAATTCCATTCATCAACACTTTTTGCTCCCCACTTTTCAAATCGAATACTTGAGGTCGGCATAAATGAAACAAGACGCCATTTTCCGTTTTCTTTAACAACAATCGGTCCATTATGAATAAGAACATTCCGCTCCGTGGTGTCAAACGGTAAAACATTCTTTTCGTCAAAAATATACTTCTGAAGTCTTGAGCGGCAAGTGAAACACTCTCCACTTATGTAAACGGTATCACCTAGTCTAAGTTGAGAAATATCCTCATCAGTTAAGGGTGATTTCAAATGATATTCTGCCATATATAACCCTCCTATCTGTCACCAAACCAGTTGGGACTTATCATTTTTGTTGCTGTACCATCCGCTGCTATTCTGGTAGATGCACGACGTGCAACCATACAGTTTGTACTTGTTGCACAAGCTATACCTGCTATATGAGTATAGGCGTATTCTACATTAACCGCAAGGACAGAAGTATTTCCCCCTGCACCTAAAATACCTATTCCCAGACTGTTTATAGCTTCGTATAAATCTTCTTCTATTTTTGCAAACATGGGGTCAGGATGTTTTGAACCTACCGTTCTTAAGCATGCCGCTTCTTTTGCCAGGTTTGCTGCTACATTAGCAGTTCCTCCAATACCAATACCAAGAACAGACGGAGGACAAACCGCACCTGCACGGGCTGATGCCACAAAGCTGTCAATTACAAATTTTTCTATTCCTTTTATACCATCTGCAAATGCAACAATTCGGTGTCTTGTTCCGCCGAAGCATTCACTTCCGCCGCCTTTTGCTGCATAAGAAATTTCAATAGAGTCGCCGTCAACAAACTGATATGTAAAGTCCGGAATATTCATCCCTATATTGTTGCCAGGGTCATAACCAGTTAAGGGATGCTTCATAGTGGCTCTTAAATAGCCCAGTTCTGTAGCCCTTGCAACTGCTCTGCGTGCTGCATTTTCGAGTTCCACAAATCCTCCCTCTATCTCACACTGATTACCTACTTTGAAATAAAATATAGGCCATCCCGTATCGACACAAAGGGGATTTTCTCTTATTTGTGACATTTTCATACTTTTAAGAGTAGCTTCAAGTCCTTTTTTTGCGTCGGTACTTTCTTCCCTTTCAATAGCTTTAACAAAAGCATTTTTAACATCAGGAGAAATCTCCGTTGCGCCTCGTTTAATGGTTTCAAAAAGGACTTGTTCGTAAATTTCCGTTTTAATCATTTCTTCCTCCAAGTATTTTTATAACCTTTAAATAGAATCCACTTCTTCCAACGGAAGTATTGGATGTTCTACATTTTTATATTGATACAGCTTTAAGTTTATCGGGCACTGTCCCGGTGGGTCTGCGGTAACAATTGCGTCGGCACGGCTTTGAAAATAGCCCCGGAAATGATTCATTGATTTCAGTCCAAGTATCTTATACTGCGACATATCGCAGCCTGTCATAATAAACGGACGATCATCGTAGGTTTGAAATCTGTCTGACACAACAATAAGCTCCACATTTCCTTGCCTTAGTCTTACCGTATTTCCATAGTCCATTGGGGCACCAAAATTTATTGGTGCTGCAGAAATAAGCTTTCCGTTTGAAAAATTTATAATTTCTGCATTATTCAGTCTTATCGGTTCTCCATTAATTGGATCTACCTTACCCCCAACCTCTATATCAACCACATCTCCTACCTTATGATGTTCAAACAAATATTTTACAGCCATGCTGTCGGTTAACGGCCCCATAATAGTTCCCGGTATATTTCTTTTAATCATTTCTCGAAGCAAATGAGTTCCATCTCCCGGAGCCCCACCACCAGGATTATCTGAAGCTTCGTTTATTACTACATATCCATCCTTTACCTTTGATAGAGCAACATCCATAGCTTCTTCAACCGACAAAGATGGTTCTGAAAAGTCGTATCTTCTTTGCCAAACAAACTCCGCAAGTTCTTCGGCTTCTTTTATTGGAGTATAACCATCGGCAACCACCAGTACAGAGCATGAAGAACAAGGACAGTCTGCCGCAGAAAAGCCAAAAAAGAACGTGGCATCTATAAGATTATACTTTTTTACGCACTCAGCAGCAAATTCCATTATTTCTTTACCAGGTCCGCTTACGGTTCGTCCCGTTGTCGCCGGAATTAATAGCGGTATTCTCTTCAAACACATCTTGGGATTTAATTCGCCCTTTATATGACGAATTAAAGATTTTGCAGCTCTGTATCCCGCCTCTTCACAGTCGATATGCGGAACTGTCTTTATCCCATAAAGCCCATCAGACAGGTTAATCATATCCTGACTCAAATTAGCATGGGCGTCTAATGATGATACCATCGGAATATCACCAATAACATCTCTCATTCTCTTAAAGCTGTACCGCTCTAAATCAAGGTCTACTTCCGAACAACCTGCTCCGTGAACCGCAAAAAATACACCATCAAAGTCTCCCATATGTTTTTTTACATCATTTGTTATGTGGTCCATAACATAAGAAGCACACTCTTTTGACATAATCGGTCCTGCACCAAAATTACCACCACGAGTTGCTAAATCAACAGGAATCGGCTCTGCTCCTTCTTCTTCAATTGCCCTTAATGCTCCGCCTATATATGTCGCTGTTCCTTTAAACTGACTAATGACATTTTCAGCTTTAACCCACCCTTTTGGAACTAATGTTTCAAATGTGGTTTTTCCGATAGCAAAGCTATTTGTTTCATTTCCAAATTGCGTTAAAAGTATTTTCACCATATTCCTCCATTCAGATGATTTCTATTATAAAGAACAAACGTAGCACAAGTTACACTTTAACTTGGAATAATCTTTATTTATACTTCTCATCTTTTTTGCTTTACAATACGATATTTGCAAGGGGCATATGTTGCTGACAACCGTAAATATCATTATCCGCAAGGCTACCGCTTATATTTTTTCTTGGGAATGTTATTTTTATGGAATTTACAACACCATAGGATATAATATCTATTTTTTCTTCGGGAACACCATAAGCTTTTGAAATATCAGTTTTATTAAGCCTTTGTCCGACATATTCCATATCCTCTTTTGTGTTAAAAATTAAATCAAATGTAATAAAAAGCGGACCTGCATTTTTACTTCTCAAAATCTTTGTATAATCAATTAGTTTTTTCATTTCAAACCTCCTCAATTATAATCTTTGAAGTTTCAAGCAAAGAATCAACCTTTGCCAGATGGAATACGGAAAATTCGTAAACCTCACCAACATGGATATCTGAAGGTGAAAACGGAAATGCAAGGTTACCGGCTGTTGATTTTCTTCCCTCATAGTCACAATGGAGCATTCTGCTTCTAACCAGTGCACATACGGTGTCTGCAATTTCCTGTGTTTTTCCGACAACATCTATTACAATACCCATTGAACTTTCTTTTCCACCACTTGTTTTGAAGAAAATTTTATAACTGTCGTCAGACATAGTTTTCTTTGTATTTTCTTTTACAAAATCCGTAACAGTATTTATGATTAAATCAATATTTTCGATAGTTTTAGGGTCATAAATTGTTGCAGGACATATTGTTCTGTAGCCTGCACATCTGACGCCCTCAAGCTTTAATGTCTTTTCTGTTGCCTCTTCAAATTCCGAACCTGAAATCCGTACTGTTCTTTCGTCAATTTGAGTAAATACAGAGTTTTTAAGGTTACAAACTCCGTCAGGCTCAAATATTAAATAAGGATTTGATTGTTCATAAAGCGTATGTGCCGCCACTCTATCTACTGTACATTTTCTGATTGGGTTTGCAGGACGTAGTTCAAAATAATCATCATACATATACGCCTGCATTACATCAGCTGCGGCAACGGGTTCAGAGCACATTGCTCCGCACTCCATAATTTTTGCCATATGAAAAGCAAGTCCCTCTTTGTAGCCCTCATAAATACAAGGTGCCGCATAAATTGCAGTGTCACAAGCACGTCCGCAAATAATTACATCAACCTTTTGTTTGAGCAATTCAATAATAGGTGCAATACCTATTTGGCTTACAATTTTAACGCTGTCCTTAATTAAATTTTTATCCGTAGGAAATTCGTCACTCATATTAATAAGCTTTCCGCTGTCTAATTTTTCAAGTACGTATTCTATCCCTACATCACTTAAAATTGTACCTAATTTAAAATTTAAATTCTGTTCTTTCGCAACTTCAAGTAATATTTCTTTGAGCCATGCTACATGCTGTTTGCTTCCTGCACCGCCTGCCGTTCCTATAATAAAAGGCGCCTTATGTTGTAAAGCTTTTACCAGAGCCAGCGATAAATCTCTTTTCACTGCACCGCGGTCTGTAAATGATTTACCACTGCCGAGATAATAAGGTCCGGGGTCAGTAGAACCCGCATCAACCCCAAGATAATCAACCTTTTCCGAAAAAGCTATATTAAGAGCTTCCTCGCTGTACCCATAACCTAAAAGTCCGTTTAATGCAACAATTTTCATAACTATCACCTCACTTTTATTCTAGCACAATGAAATTCGATTATATTGCATTTATTCTTTTTTATATTGCATTAATTCCAAATTAGTGTTATAATACAAACAGAGGTGAATTAAAATGAACGTCAAAAATTTTGTTCTTTCCTATTATGAAAACTCTACTGAAAATTTTCATATTCAAAAACTTGATAAGGTTACAGAAGCTCAAAAGCCTCATACGCATGAATATTTTCAGATTTATTTTATATCAAAAGGTACTCTTGAACATTATGTAGAAAACGAGTCAGCTCATTTAAATCAAGGGGATATGTTTATTATTCCGCCAGGAGTAACGCATCACATCTCCCCCTCCCCCAACACGGTGTTTTATTCACTTTCTTTTATGGAAGAATTATTTGAAGAACAATACACGAACAGTAAACTTACAAAAAACTTTCTTCGTTTTCTGCAAACAAACGAAATTGAATATATAAAACCTAAAATAACAATAAATCCAGACGAAATCTTCTACATTGAGAGCATTATGGCACATATATTAAAAGAGTTCAACAACAAGCCTTTTGCCCACCACGATACAGTACAAGCATATACACACTTACTTGTCACAATGCTTGCCCGGGAGTATTTTTCTAAAACTGTCCATAATATAACAGACCACTTTGAAGATAATAAACAGTTTATTCTTCACTGTGTGGAATATATAAAAAATAATTTTGCAGACAAAATTACATTAAATGAAATCTCAAAAAAATCTGCTATGTCAAAAAGCAATTTTTGCGCTCTCTTTTTTAAAATAACAGGTCATACATTTAATGATTACTTAAACATTTGCCGTATCAAAGCGGCAACTTCGTACATAAAAAATGGTTACAAAATCACTGCTATTTACGGATTGTGCGGGTATAATGATTTTTCTACTTTTAACAGAAATTTTAATAAATTAATGGGAATGTCTCCACGCGATTACAAAAAGCAATTGTATTTAAATTAACTATTTATTAATAGTAAAAAGAAATCCAACGTTGCAATAGTAAAGTCGGATTTCTTTTTTATAATCGCAAATTAATTATTCAGTTACAATTCTTTTGAGGTTAATTCTGCCCATTTTATCTATTTCGATAACCTGAACTTTAATATCATCACCTATTTTAACAACATCTTCAACCTTTTCAACTCTTGCCTTGTCAAGCTTTGAAATGTGAACAAGACCATCTTTACCGGGCAGGAACTCAACAAATGCACCGAAGTCCATAATTCTTACAACCTTACCATCGTAAACTTCACCAATTTCGGGTTCTTTAACAATACCTTCAATGATCTTGCGTGCTGCTTCGCCCATTTCACTATTTGGAGCAGAAATAAATACGCGACCGTCTTCTTCGATATCAATCTTTGCGCCAGTATCCGCAACAATCTTCTGAATAACCTTACCGCCAGAACCGATAACGTCACGAATTTTGTCAACGGGAATCTCGATGTGGATTACCTTGGGAGCGTACTGTGAAACTTCTGCTCTGGGTTCTGCGATTGCTTTAAGCATAACTTCGTCTAAGATATAGTATCTTGCATCTCTTGTTTCTGTAAGAGCGTTTTTAATAATTTCAGGTGTAAGACCGTCAATTTTGAGGTCCATCTGAATTGCAGTAATACCTTTCTTTGTACCTGCAACCTTGAAGTCCATATCGCCAAAGAAGTCTTCAAGACCCTGAATATCAAGAATAGTAATAAATCTTTCACCCTCTGTAACAAGACCTACTGAAATACCTGCAACGGGAGCCTTAATCGGAACACCTGCATCCATAAGAGCAAGTGTGCTGCCGCAGATACTACCCTGTGATGTTGAACCGTTTGAGCTGAGTACTTCTGATACAAGTCTGATTGCGTAGGGGAATTCTTCCTCGCTGGGAATAACAGGAACAAGTGCACGTTCAGCAAGTGCACCATGACCGATTTCACGTCTACCGGGGCCTCTTGAGGGCTTTGTTTCACCAACACTGTATGAGGGGAAGTTGTAATGATGGATATATCTTCTGTATTCTTCGTTATCAAGACCATCAATAATCTGAGCATCACCAAGTGCACCAAGAGTTGCAACTGTCATAACCTGGGTCTGTCCTCTTCTGAAAAGACCGCTACCATGTGCTCTGGGGAGAAGTCCAACCTCCGAAGAAAGGGGTCTGAGCTGCTGAATCTTTCTTCCATCAACACGCTTGCCTTCATCAAGCAACCAGCGTCTTACGATTGTTTTCTGCAGCTTGTAAAGTGCATCTTCAATATCCTGACCACATTCTTCTGCAGGGTATTTTTCTTCAAAGTTTTCATAAACCTTTTCGTATACAACCTTAAGGTTTTCGTCTCTTACAGCCTTATCGTCTGTATCAAGAGCTTCCTTTACCATATCGGTTGCAAATGCTGCAATGTCATCAAATATTTCTTCGTTTACAACGATATGCTCATATTCAAACTTGGGTTTACCAATTTCATCCTGAATACCCTTAATGAACTCACAAATCTTTTTAATTTCTTCGTGTGCAAACATAATCGCATCGTACATTACATCTTCGGGGACTTCGTTAGCACCGGCTTCAATCATAACAACCTTCTGGAGACTACCTGCAACTGTGAGGTTGAGGTCACTCTTTTCGCGCTGCTGGACTGTGGGGTTGATAATGAATTCGCCATCAATAAGACCAACATAAACTGCAGCGATAGGACCATTAAAGGGAATATCAGAAACTGATACTGCTGCTGATGAACCAATCATTGCACAGAATTCGGGAGCGTTGTCCTGCTCAACAGACATAACAGTTGAAACGATTGATACATCATTTCTAAGATCCTTGGGGAAAAGAGGTCTCATAGGTCTGTCTATAACACGAGCTGTAAGGATTGCATTTTCAGAGGGTCTGCCCTCTCTCTTTAAAAAGCTACCGGGAATTTTACCTACAGCATACATTCTTTCCTCATAATCAATGCTGAGCGGGAAAAAGTCAATACCATCACGGGGCTTTGCTGACGCTGTTGCTGCGGTAACAACAACTGTATCACCATACCTTACAATAACAGAGCCGTTTGCAAGCTCTGCAACTTTGCCGAATTCAAGACTAAGCTTTCTGCCGGCAACTTCTGTTTCAAAAATTCTACTCATTTCATTTCCTCCTTTGAGTTTTCAGAGGTTCGCGGTCTTTAGCACTTAGAAACAGCCTTTCAAGACTAAAAAAGGATATTTCTAACTGCTAAATCGCAAACTCTCTTTTGTTTAAATATAAAAAAATTTATAAATATTATTACCATTAATACGAAATTAAGTCTTTGCCCATAACGGACAAAGACTTAAAATTACGCATATTAGTGTCTGAGGCCCAACTTCTCAACGATAGCACGGTATCTTTCGATATCGTTCTTCATGAGATAGTTAAGAAAGCTTCTTCTGACACCGACCATCTTAAGAAGACCGCGTCTTGAATGGTGGTCCTTCTTGTGAGTCTTAAGATGCTCGTTGAGATGGTTGATTCTCTCTGTAAGAAGAGCAATCTGAACTTCAGGAGAACCTGTATCACCTTCGTGAACAGCGTATGTCTTGATGATTTCTTCTTTTCTCTCTTTAAGCATTTGGTTTCACCTCCGTATAAATTTTAAATCCCCGTAAAGCTTGGTATAAGGCGGTGAATCTTCAGCCCTTAAACTAAGCAATAGGTTCATAACCTTTGGTATTATACCATAAAGATTTGAATATGTCAACATAAATTTTTAAACTTTGCATTGTATAGGTTTGAATCATATTGAATTTAAAAGAACATCTTTTCTGTGTAGCATTTCGTCTATCCGTGCAATATAGTCCTTAGGTTCTTTTACATTAAAAAAGCGGTCTATTCTGTCTGTTTCACGGTCTACGGTTTTTGTTACACCGCCACAGCCCAATGAAACAATGGTCTGAACTTCTTCCATTATAAAAATGTTATAAAGACTTTCTGTCCCAGGCTTGGCATAACCAACGTTTTCAAGGTTTCCCAGCATATTTTTTTGTCTGTAAAGATAATATGGATTTTTCCCTGCTTTTAAAAGCTCTTCACGCGCAAAATCCACCATTTGTGATACTTCATCACCATCGGTCAGAGTATAATTTTCCAACGTTTCGTTCAGCTTTGAAGAACGCTTTATGCTCATTGTATGAACCGTTGTATTTTCAGGATTTAATTTTTCCACTTCTTCTACTGAATATTTAAACATATCGAGGCTTTCTCCGGGAAGTCCCGCAATTAAATCCATATTAATCGTCTTTATTTCACATTTCCTTGCAAGGTCCATAGCGTAGCGAATATCATCGGGAGTATGGTTTCTGCCTATAATTTTAAGTGTTTCGGCATTCATTGTCTGTGGGTTTATGCTGATTCTGTCGATACCATATTTTTTTATTGTTTCCAATTTTTCCTTTGTTACAGTATCCGGTCGACCTGCTTCAACAGTAAATTCCTTAATAGTGGACAAATCAAATTTCGTAAATAGCGAATCTAACAATTCGTCAAGCATAGGAGCACTTAGGGTTGTAGGAGTGCCTCCGCCAATATAAACCGTCTCAATGATATTCCTATTACTTTTTATAATTTCAGCAGTATATGAAATCTCTTTTTTTAGGCAAGCTAAGTATTCCGGCACAAGTTTCGCATTACCTGCAACGCTATTGGTTATAAACGAGCAATAAAGACAACGGGTCGGACAAAAAGGAATTCCGATATAGAGGCTGATTCCTTTGGGATTCATAGCATCAATAATCGGAATTTCTATTTCTGAAATTTTTACAGCAAGAGTTGCTTTTTCGCGCGTTGCACCATACTGCTTCATAAAAGCGTCAATCGCTTGTGCAGAGCTGAGCCCTGATTTTATTAACTTACTTGCAAGCTTTACAGGGCGAATTCCCTCAAGAACCCCCCAGGGTTTTATAACTTCATTCATATCAGGTAATGATTATCCTTTCTTTGTTTACCGATTGTGGTTGTAAAGCCGTGTCCCGGACAAACTTTAACTTCATCATCAAGAATCATAAGCTTATTTTTTATTGAACTGATTTCGTCTTCAAAGCTGCCTAAAGGAAAATCAAAACGCCCAATCGAACCGGAAAACAGTGTGTCTCCGCTAATTAATGTTGTATCATTAACGAGATAGCAAACACTTCCGGTTGTGTGCCCAGGTGTGTGAATAACCTTTATTTTTAAGCCGTCAACAGTAATTATATCATTATCATTAATAAGTGTGTAGTTTTCAAGAATTCCTATTTGGGTCGCTTTGTCACCAGCAAGGTTGAGGTCCGGGTCAAAAAGATATTGCTCCTCCATCTCATGGAGAACACATTTTGCACCAGTCGCTTCCGCAAGCGGCTTAAGTGCCAAAATATGGTCAAAGTGGGCATGAGTTAAAAGTATTTTCTTAAGTGATAATCCATTCTCGTTAAGATACTCAAGAATTTTTTCCGGATTGTCGGGAGCATCAAATATAACTGCATTTTTTGTCACTTCATCAGCAATAAGGTAGCTGTTTGTAAGCAGTTCGCCTAATCTAAATCTATGAAAAATCATTGAGTATTCTCCGTTTCTTACTGACGTCTGCGTACAACAGAAAGTACGCCATCAATATTCTTAAGCTTTTTAATTGCAGAATCAAGATGCTCTGTATCCTTAATTTCAATTGAAATTTCTACAATTGCAAGATTGTTTTTTGTTGTTCTAGCGTTAAGTCCGCGAATAGGAATTTTAAGTTCTGCGGTTATAGTTGTTATATCAACCAGCAAGGAATCACGGTCTGTTGCAGTAATGCAAAGAAGTGCCTGGAAGTTACTTTCAACCTCGTCTGACCAGTATACTTTTATAAAACGCATCTGTTCTTCGTGCGAAAAATGTGCGTTTGTCATATTAATACAGTCGGCTCTATGAACTGCTACGCCTCTGCCCCTGGTTACATAACCAATTATTTTATCACCGGGAACGGGGTTGCAGCAATGCGAAATTCTGACCAGACAATTATCTATCCCTTCAACAATAACACCGCTTTGATTAGCTTTTGATGTAGTTTTTACAATAAACTGTTCGGGTATATCTTCAATTTTCTGGTTGCTTGCCATATCCTTTTTGCAAAGATCTTTAAATTTTGCAAGCATTTTGCCGGCATTTACCCCACCAAAGCCCAAGGTTGCATACATATCATCCGTTTGGCGAAAGCCATATTTGGTAAGAAGCTTATCAAAAAATTCCTGATTTGACATATATGATACAGGAATCATTGATTTCTTTAGGTCTTTTTCGAATAACTCCTTACCCTTTATAATATTTTCATCTCGGTTTATTTTCTTAATAAACTGGTTTATTTTATTGCGAGCTTGGGATGTTTTTGCAATCTTAAGCCAATCTAGATTTGGCCCGTGAACGGCATTTGATGTATGAATTTCGACAATATCACCATTTTGTAGGATATAGTCAAGGTTTACAATTTTGCCGTTTACCTTTGCGCCCTGCATTTTGTTACCTACCGCACTGTGTATTGCGTACGCAAAGTCGATAGGCGTTGCACCTGCCGGAAGACTGACAACATCCCCCTTTGGCGTAAACACAAAAACTTCGTCGCTGAACATATCAATTTTGAGTGTTTGCATAAAGTCTTCAGCGTTTGTAAGGTCCTTTTGGATTTCAAGAAGTTGCTTAATCCATTCAAGCTTATCATCAAGGTCAGATTTACCGGATTTACCCTCTTTGTATTTCCAATGTGCCGCAATACCATTTTCAGCAGTATTGTGCATTTTCCATGTTCTAATCTGAATTTCAAACGGAGTGCCGTTTGGGCCTATAACCGTTGAATGAAGAGACTGATACATATTGGGCTTGGGCATAGCAATGTAATCTTTAAATCTTCCAGGAATAGGCTTAAAAAGTTCGTGAACCATACCGAGAACGGCATAACAATCCGCATCGGTATTAACAATTACACGAACGGCAAACAAATCATAAATCTCGTCAATAGATTTGTTTTGCATAAACATCTTACGATATATGCTGTAAAAATGCTTTGCTCTGCCTTCAACATGCGATTCAATATCAAGACGTTCAAGCTTACTTTGTAAAAGCTCAATAATACCGGAAATGTATTTCTCTCTCTCGCTTTGTTTTTGGCTGATTTTGTCTACAATTTCGTAGTATCCTATAGGGTCAATATACTTAAGCGAGAGGTCCTCAAGCTCCATCTTAATTTTTGACATACCAAGACGATGAGCAAGAGGTGCAAAAACTTCAAGCGTTTCACGTGCTTTTTCTCTTTGCTTATGCTCCGGCATAGAACCGAGTGTCCTCAAATTATGAAGACGATCTGCAAGCTTAATTACAATAACACGTACATCCTTTGCCATTGCAAGGAGCATTTTTCTTAAATTTTCTATTTGTTGTTCTTCGTTAGAGGTATACGGAATTTTACCAAGCTTGGTAACACCGGAAACCAACAGTTCGACCGTATCACCAAATTCCCGTGCAATATCTTCCTCGGTTGTTTCAGTATCCTCAACGACATCGTGCAGAAGACCCGCTGTAATAGAACTTGTATCAAGCTCCATATCAGCTAAGATATTGGCAACAGCAACAGGATGACAAAAATAAGGCTCGCCGGATACCCGGAACTGTCCCTCATGCTTCTCTTTTGAGAACAAATAGGCTTTTTTGACAGTTTCCAGGTTACCGCTCGGGTTATAGCTCTTTATTTTATTCAGCAGTCTTTCCAGTTGTTCGCTCATATACTATTCCACTTCCGCAAGTTTTATATCTTTAACAATCAATTGTACATTCTTGTAACCTTTATAGTCGTTTATATCCAAACCAAATGCCACATTGATAAAATCACCTTCCTTGAGGTGGTTGTAATATTCACCCATACCAAAGCCAACCGAATCAAGGAATTTACCCTCTTTAAGTAGAGTCATTCTTAAATGTTTATTTTCGCTCATTGTGCTGATTTTATGAATTTTTATATTTTTTACAGCAAACACGGGGGTCGGATTATCAACGCCAAACGGCTGAAGCTTATTTATTTCGTCCACTGTTTCTAATGTAATATATGTCGGTTTAATAACAGCATCAATTGAAACTGTCGGGATAAGTGCATTTTCGTCAATTTTAAGTGCAGCATTCTTATTGATTGCTTCTCTGAGTTTTTCGATATTCTCAGTTTTTACAGAGAGACCGGCAGCAAGCTCGTGTCCGCCAAATTTTTCGAGAAGGTCACCGCAGTTTTCCAAAGCTTCAAAAAGATTAAAGCCGCTGATACTTCTGCCTGAACCTTTTGCTTCATCCCCGTTGATTGCAAAGAGAATTGATGGTTTATAAAATTTCTCTGTTATTTTGGACGAAACTATACCAACAATACCGTGATGCCAGTTTTCGTGAGGAATAATTATAATCTGATCATTTTTAATATCAGGGTTATTCTCAATATACTCAAGTGCTTCAGTAAACATTTTCTGTTCAGTCTGCTGTCTGAGTGTGTTTTCCTCACAAAGGCCCTGTGCAAGGTCATACGCCTTTTCACGGTCATCTGTAAGGAACATTTCAACACTTCTTGAAGCGCAACCTAATCTTCCGCTGGCATTAATCCTGGGAGCAATAATATAGCCAATTGTAGAGGTTGTAATTGCCTTGTTATTTGTAATTGAAACATCAAGAAGAGCCTTAAGTCCAATATTATCTGTGTTTTTGAAACGTTTCAGACCCTCAGTTACAAGGATTCTATTTTCATCAACAAGGGGTGAGATATCCGCAACTGTACCAAGACAAATAAGATCAGCATATTTTGCCATAAGCTGGTTAAGCGAACTATTTTCGTCAAGTGCCTGAATGAGTTTGAACGCCACACCTACACCTGCAAGGTTTTTAAACGGATATTCACAATCCTTGCGTTTGGGGTCAATTGCAGCATAAGCTGAGGGAATGGTTTCTTTACATTCGTGATGGTCTGTAATAATTATATCCATACCGATGGTTTTTGCATATTCAGTTTCTTCAACAGCGGTTATTCCTGTGTCAACAGTAATAACAACTTTTGTTCCGCTTGCAGCTATTTTATCCAGCGCTTCACGATTTACACCATAGCCTTCCTGAATACGATCGGGAACATAATAGTCCACCTCAAAGCCCATCTCGGTAAGATGCTTATATAAAATTGCAATACTTGTAATACCGTCAACGTCATAGTCACCATAGATAGTAAGCTTTTCATTCTTTTCTCTGGCTTCGCGTATACGGCTAACAGCTTTATCCATATCTCTGAGGAGATACGGGTTGTGCAGATTTTCAAGGTCGCACTTTAAAAACTCTGAAATTTCGTTATTTTCTCTTATACCTCTGTTGTAAAGGATAATTGATGTTAACGGCGAGATGTGAAATTCTTTTGATATTTCAACAACCCGCGCTTTGTCAAATTCCTTAAGTAACCAATTTCTTTGTAACATATTTATCACCTACACTGTTAATTCTTTAACTTTCATTCTACCACGGTTCTTTAAAAAAAACAACTGTTTTTTTACAAAAAAGCTTAAAATACTACAAGGAAAATAAAACAAAATTACTATTAGAACTAATTACTTTTCAGTTCAACAACCGTAACACCATTTTCCCCTTCTCCAAAACGACCGTTCCTATAAGATTTTACGTGTGGATGCTTGCGCAACATATCCTGAATACCGGTTCTGAGAACCCCCGTTCCTTTTCCGTGAATTATTGTTACGCTGCCAAGACCTGACATAACCGCACGATCAAGAAACATATCCGTTTCAAGCAAAGCCTCCTCCAGCATTCTTCCTCTGAGATCAATCTCCATTTGTGCAGATTTTATACCCCCTGTGTTTTTTTGAGGAATAAATTTACTTATATTCTTCTTTGTCTCATCTTCCAGGATAACAAGATTTGAAAGCTTGGTTGATGTCTTCATAATACCCATCTGCACAACTGCAGTCTGTGCTTTTTTATCAATTGTAAGAACTGTTCCCTTGTCGTTTAAATCAACTAAAAGAACAGACATACCCGGTTTGAAGGCATTTACATTCACCTTTCCCGGAGCGGTTTTTATAGCAGGCTTTGGAAGTTTTTGAGTCTTTTTAATTTTAATGTTAAGTTCCTTGCGAACCTCCTCCATTGCCTTAAGAGCTTCACGTTCATCCTTTTCTTTTTGAAGAGCGCGCATATCGCTGACAATTTGTTCGGTCTCTACTTTTGCTTTTTCAAGAATTTCTTCTGCTTTTTTATTGGCTTTTTCTAAAATTTTGGTGCGTTCATCCTCCAGAGCTTTGCGTTCTTTCTTGAGCTCGGCGCGGAGTGCTGCCGCCTCATTTTTAAGACGTTCCTGCTTCATTCGTGCAGTTTCTGACGATTTGCGATTCTTTTCAATAGTGGAAAGAACATCCTCGAACTTCACCGTTTCCTTGGTGAGAAGCTGCTTCGACTTTTCTATTATATTTTCAGCAAGGCCAAGCTTTTGCGAGATAGCAAAAGCGTTACTTTTACCAGGAATACCTATTAACAGTCTGTATGTGGGGCTTAATGTGTTTACATCAAATTCACAGGATGCATTTTCAACACGTTCTGCAGAAAGTGCATAAATTTTAAGCTCGCTGTAATGAGTAGTTGCAACTGTTTTTGCACCCATATCTTTTACATATTCAAGAATTGCATTGGCAAGTGCCGCTCCCTCAACGGGATCAGTTCCTGCGCCAAGCTCATCAAACAAAATAAGAGAGTCTGGAGTAAATGTATTGAGTATATGAACTATATTCTTCATATGCGCCGAGAATGTACTAAGGCTTTGCTCTATACTTTGCTCGTCGCCTATATCTGCGTACACACTGTCAAACACAGAAAGAACTGTTCCGTCACCCGCCGGAACATGAAGACCGGATTGAGCCATCACAGTAAGAAGTCCAACTGTCTTTAGCACAACAGTTTTACCGCCTGTGTTAGGACCGGTAACAACAAGCGTATCGAAATCATAACCCAGACTTATGTTCTGAGGAACAACCTTTGCCGAATCAATTAACGGATGTCTGCCATTTTTTATAAGAAGCTTGCCTTCGTCGTTCATCTCCGGACAAACGGCTTTTTGTTTAACTGCAAGCTTAGCCTTTGCAAAAAGCAAATCTATATCAATAATCCATTCATAGTTATATTTAATCTCGTCCTTTATTTCTGCAACAATACCCGTTAGCTCAGTAAGAATTTTTTCAATTTCGTTTTTCTCTTTAATATAAAGAGCCTGAAGTTCGTTATTTGCTTCAACAACGCCAGTTGGTTCGACAAAAAGCGTACCACCGGATGCTGACATATCATGAACAATACCCGGAACATCGCCTCGGCACTCAGCCTTCACAGGAACAACATAACGGTCATTTCGCAAAGTAACAATGGGGTCCTGTAAAAACTTAAGATAATGTGGCGAACGAATCATTGAATTAAGAGTATCCTTTATCTTGTCGCCTGCACGACTTATTTTTCGTCTTATTGCAGAAAGTTCTGTACTTGCATTGTCGGCAATTTCGTCTTCGGATATGATAGCGGAGCTTATCTGTAATTCGATATCCTTGTAAACCGTTAAATTTTCAAAGTACTTTTGCGGCATTTCCTCGCGGTTATCAGCATATTTTTTTAATCTTTCGGTGCATTTTAATACAGCTGCAATATTAAGAAGCTCGACCGTTGACAAACTTCCACCTACATCAATACGCTTAATAGCATAGCTTACAGGTGATACCCTCAGTATCGGGGGTGTACCGTATTTACAAATTGAAACAACAGCTTTATCCGTGTCAGAAAGCGCTGTTTTTACTGTCGAGAGAGTAACTTCGGGTTCAAGCTCCTCTGCTGCTTTTTTTGTTTCGTCGTTAACAGCAAGTTCTGCAAGCATTTCGGTTATCTTATTAAATTCAAGGGTTTTTAATGTTTTTTTATCCATAAAAATCATATTCCTTTAAATAATCATTTATCATATTATTTTAACACACATAGCTGAATAATGCAACTTTTAAATAATAAAAGGGCGAATCAATCGCCCTTTATATTATTTTTGAACAACTACTGCAATACCATCCGGAATTGTATCAATTTTTTCCAATACTAAAACAGTAAATTTAGCCGTAAAAGTATCCTGTCTTAAATGTGAAAATATTATATAAATTTTGCTCGTGTAAAATAAAAAAATTATTATTCTATCCAATTAATTTCATTTTGAAGGTTCTCAAGAAATGTGCCTGCATGATCACCATCCATTGGTGTGTGGTGAAACTGAAAAGATATTGGAAGATGATACCTAAGTAACTTTTTGCGGTATTTGGCCCATATTATAAACGGATTACTAAAAATACCGCTATTCATTCCAACAGCACTGGCAATCTCCGTATCAATATAGCTAATGTGCCAATTACCGTACTGTCGGCTAACAAATCTCTATCCCGACAATTTTCTGCTACCCAAGTGATATATTTCAAATAATCAATATTAAATTTATCAAAATTTAGACAATATCGCATAATCATTTGGTTCAATATATCAACCCAATATAAAAGAATTACAGTTCTCTGTTCAGATTAAATGTATATTTATCAGTTGAATAATAACCTTTTTTATATTCTATCATCTGCATATTCTTATCCATAATAACAGAATCCAAAACTAAAATAGCATCACCCGGTTTTTTATTTAAAAATTTTGCTATTTCCTCGTCTGCGTTTACAGCAAAAACCTTCTGGTCAATTTTGCCGATTTCCAGATTTATTTGAGCATATAGATCAAAAGTAGAAAAAGGTATACCTTGTTCCTCTAATTCACATGCTTTACGATACATTTCGTCACCATACGGACATCTAATTACTGAACGGTAAAATACAACAGGCTCATCCATTGAATATCCTAACAAGGAAAGATATGAGGCTCTTTTCCATTCATCGCCATGCAATAAACGTTCAAAATCATTTGTCTTTCGTTCCTCATATTTTATAACCTTTGTAAAACCGCTATATCCCATATTTTTTAAAGTAGCACCAAAAGAACTGATTTTTTTAAGTTCAGAGTCTATTACATTTGTTTTAACAAATGTTCCTTTACCATGTATAGAATATATCATTCCATTATTTTCCAAAATATTCAGTGCTTTTCTTATGGTTATTCGGCTCACATTAAACATTTTGCATAAATCATTTTCAGAAGGTAATCTACTCCCTATTGGATATTTTCCAGAATGTATTCCCTCTTCTATATTCTCTTTAATCTGTAAATACAACGTCTTTGCCAAATAGCTTGAAGTCACTTTAAAATCAACCTTTCGTGTCAGATTATTTATTTACATTTATGAATTTTTAATATATTCACCAAATATCCCAAAAGCATAATGATAGCTGAAATAATAACTCCTATAAAAAGCGGGTCAAATGGTAAAATTCCCCACAATTCAAATGCCAGCACAAACAAGGGCCCTAAAATTATGGATGCTCCTGCATAAATTTTATTTATCCTGCCTGAACACCAAATTGCACAACAAAGGGGAAGAAATATAGTTGCGCCTCTGAGTCCCATAGACATAAAAGCAAATTTTAAAATTGTATCTCCTAATGGTCCCATAGAGAGAACACAAGCAGTAATCAGGATTAACGCAAGCAATATTTTCTCGGTCGCAACTTCCGATACCGGTCTTGAATTCCGTCTTAATGCAGGCAAAATATCTCTTCTTATAACCGTAGAAATTCCTAAAGCAAGACCTGCTCCTGTTCCAACTACTGCAACAAATAATGCCCCAAGCACAATACCACCCAATAATGGTGGCATGTTTTCTGTAACAAAAAGTGTCAGCGCAGTTTTAGGAACAATCCCCGGGTGTGTAGAACGCATATACAATCCTACCAAGATTCCTCCAATACCAACAGGCGGAATCATAAACGAACTTATAACCGCACCCTTAACAGCCGTTTTTGAATCGCTTGATGCAAAAATTGCCTGAGCATAACTCTGAGTTGTTATAACCCCGAGAATCAAAGAAAGGCACGCCCCAAGGTCCTTTCCTGCACCTCGTGCAAACAAACTTTCAAACCTAATTCTCTCAGGATTATCAATCAATTTTACAAGATTTATAAAGCCTTCTACACCATTCGATATAGCAAGCACCAGAATGCCGCTTGCTATCATTGCAACGTAAAGAAGCATCATTTTGAGAATTCCAACCCATCCACTTCCCTTAGTTCCGCCAAAAATAACATACAGCACCATAAATAATGCCGAAATCAACAGCGATAAATAAAGAGGTATAGAGGGGGCTGCCATTGCAATAATAGCTGTAGCTGCAATTAATTGAGAAATAATATTTATAAAACTTCCGAACGAGGACAGAACTGATGCTATCAGTCCATTATTTTTACCATATTCACTTGTAATAAATCCTATAAGAGTCTTGTGTCCGCTTTTGTATAGTGGTTTTGCAAAAAAAACAGCAAGAACCAGGCAGGCTATTCCGCTACCAAGTGTAAACCACCATGCACTCATTCCGTACTGATATGCAAGCTGTGCTGTTCCGACTGTTGAAGAACCACCAACAAGCGTTCCCATAATAATGCCTGCAACGACTAAAGAATTTGCCCCTTTTTTCTGTTTTTCTGCTTTGCTTGAATATATGCTTAATCCAACAATAGACAAAAGCGTAATAATAATACCTATGTAATGCTTTAAGTTCATTAATATTCACTTCCTATTTAATGTTATTATACAATAAATTCGGGCGATAATCAATATGATACCGCCCGAATTTGAAAATTATTTGTATTTTTTACTCTTAGTCCTCTACCGGAATTTCAACATCATATAAAGGTGGGTATTGCTGACATCCAAACACATCACCTTCACCAAAAGAACCTGATGGTTTTAAACGATTAATTGTAAACTTTATTGCAAGTCCCGGTTCAAACTCAACAAAATCTGCAATTCTGCTGTCATCTATACCATATATTTTCTTTACGGTTTCACGTGTGAAGGCACCAGAATTTTTAACAAGCTCATAGTTTTCCTTTTCACGAAAGATTATGTCAAACGTTATTCGGTCGGTTCCTGCGTTTTTACTACGAATTGTTTTTGCAAGGTCTAATAATTTTACAGTTTTCATTTTGCTTACTCTCCAATCTCAATCATTGTAATAGGAAATAGTTCAAGCGGATCATCAACTTCTACAGTGTGGTCCATAGTCCAAACATATGCAGGTGACATTTCAACAACTTCATCCATAACAAATGCTGCTGTTCCCGCAGTTCCCTTAACTTCAGGAAGTCTTGCATAAAATAACTGACGTGTACCAACAAGTGCAACCTCTTCTGCAACTTCCTTAGTCTTAGCAACACCTTCAACAACAACCATAAGCTCGTGTGATTTTGTTTCCTTAATTGGCTCTAAATCACCCATAACACCGTTTTTACCAAATACACGGTAACTTACCTCGTACCAATCGTCAGGACGACGCTCTTTTATCTGAGATTTAGCCCAATCTATAACCTGATCTATATTCTTGATTGTGTATGGGTCACGAATACCTGCAAGACCTAAGTAACGGTAACCAACAAAGCCTGAACCCTCAAGCTTTACTTTTACTCTTCCGTCAATCGGTACAAATTTAGCACCTGTGATACGGCATGTTTTTTCGTCGTACTGCTCATATACACATTCGCTCATATCCATCATACCGCCTGCCACATACTCATAGTAAGGGTTAGTTCTTTCATACATTGCATGACCTGCAACAGAAGCAGGAGTACAACGCTGGAAGGGAGCCATCGCAGTAACCTTTACATCATCCTTTGTAACAGTACCGATAACACTTTCTTTTGCACCATAGGGCTCGCAGCAGAATGACGCACATTCAAGAACCTTACCAGTATAATATGCCATATTTTCCGGAATACCTTCATAAATAGCAGGTGCTGCAAATACGCAGGCATCGGATGTACGGCCACCAATGATAACATCTGCGCCCATTTCAAGTGCTTTAATAAAAGGATGAACGCCCGCAACTGCTACAATACGATCGGTTTTGTCAAGTTCCTCAATAGTAAGTTCGTCTCTTCCGTCCAAGCCTTCAATATGTTCTCCTGCTACCATTTTTTCACGGAGATATTCTTTATCTACTTCTGAATAGAAATATGCTAATTTGAAAGGCTTTAAGTTGTGTTTTTTAGCCATGTCCTTGATAAAGTTAACATACATATCAACACGGCTGTTAGTTCCCGTATCACCGGCTGAACCGATAATCATAGGAACACCCTGTTCTCTTGCTTTAAGAAGCATCAATTCAATATCATGATACTGATGATCAGGATGACTTGCACATTTATCAGCACCTAAAGGCACAGGACCAATGTCGTCACTGCCACTATCACAACAATAGTAATCCGGTTTTGTATCAGCACCAATGAAGAAGCTTTCTTCCTTTGTGGGTGCAAAGCCTAAATGTCCGTTTGGTGAAATAATTCTAACTACATCTTTTGCCATTTTGATAACCTCCTGGTATTATTGACATAACTTGTTATAACAAGTTATGTCAATAATACCATATCCGGAGTTTCTTGTCAATATTTTTTTATTTTTTACTTCTATAATTTTAAATAAATTGTCCGGTAGTTTTAATGTACTATTTTTTCTTTCCGCATAAATGTTTAAGCTTTTTATAAATGTCGTATTTCCTATTTTACCATTTTCCGGCATTTCGTCGCAAAAGCACAAAACAATTTAGAATGTCATTTCAACAAATCGCTTAAAGGTTCTTATAGCAAGACATAATGAAAGTATTGCTAACAATATGAGGACGGGCCATGTTGCAATAAGTGTACGCCAGCCGAACAGTTCGGCAATACGTGGCATAACATACGCCGCAAGCATAAAACTGAGTGCTGTTCCTGCGTTCATTAAACCGGCTGCTGTACCGCTCTTTCCGTATTTAACAAAATGCATATTATAATAGTTTCTAAGCAAATTTACTACAGATTCGAGACATGCAATAATGCAAAGCATAGCAATCATTATTCCAACAGAAATAGTTCCTACAAAAGAACATACAATCAAGAATGGAATCATTGCCGCAAGAACAACCATTGTTCCTACAACTTCGTTGTGAATTTTATCTACTATTTTTCTTGCGATAAGTGTGCCCACCATTCCTGACAAGATAAGAACAGTGGTGAGTATATTACCAAGTGACGGAGAAATATTATCGTAATTTTCAACAAACATTACCGACGCAAGAGATGACCGACTCTGGCTAACCACAACTGCAAGAATTGTGCTTAAAAGCATAAAGAAAAATCCGCTTGCAATAAGTATTTTTATAGTTGGAACATCCGGTTTTGTTTTTTGTTTGCTATCGGCTTGTTCTGCGGAGTCTTCCTTTTTATCCCATATCATGTATGGATTGAGATGACGTTCATATATATGCAAAACAACTGCAAATATTGAAAGAATTATAGCAGAAAACGCAAAGTTATACTCCCAGCTAGGGACAATTGCGGCAAGCAAATATGACATAACAAGCCCTGCGGTACTTGTAAATGAAATATAAAATGTCATTTGCGTTCTGTCACTTCTGACAAGCTGTGACGAAATAATTTTAAAAACAGACGGCCATATACCGAACTGAACCATCCCGTTAAACATCCACGCAGCCAGCATTACATAGTAGTTCTGATTAAAGAAAATAACAGCATTTGCAGCTGCAGCACCAATCAAACCAATTTTAATCATTCGTTCAGGGCTAAATCTGTCAGAAAAAAGACCACCTACAATCTGGAGTGGTGTATATACCACATAAAACATTGCAGTAATAAAGCCCGTTTGGGATTTTGTGAGCACGCCCTCGGCAACAATACTGGCAAGAGCACCGTTATAGCAGTTTTTTGTCATAAAGACAACAGCATAAAGCACCCATATAAACCAAAAAAATACTCTGCTTTCCTTTCGATTTTCAAGATGGATATTGACATCCTTTTCGATATTAATACCAATTTCTGATGTATTCATACGGACGCTTCCTTTATGTAAATTTTTCTTTCCCGTAAATTATACAACAACTTTACATATAAAGCAAATATTTTATGCAATTTACGAAAAATTTTCTTAAAATTTCAAATGTATTTTTTACAAAATCTTTCTTTAATACTGTTGACACATTTTTTAATTTGTGATAAAATATATGAAAATGTCAGAAAGGAATTTACCATGAATTGTATATTAAAAGATGCACAGGTTTATATCGGCGGCAAGCTCGTAAAACAGGATATTTTTATTGCTGACGGCAAAGTGTTTCTTGAATACTCTCCTCTTTTTTCTGATTTCACAGTTATTCCTTTTAATAATAGATTTATTTTCCCCGGTTTTACAGATGTTCACGTTCATCTGAGAGAGCCGGGTTTTTTGTATAAGGAAACTATTGAAACCGGAACAAAAGCTTCGGCACGGGGTGGGTATACAACCGTTTGCGCTATGCCTAATCTTGTTCCTTCGCCGGATTCTGTTGAAAACGTTACGCCCCAACTTGATGCAATAAAAAATACAGCTGTTATTGATGTTTATCCCTTTGGAACGATTACCAAAGGCAGTAAGGGCGAGGAGCTCTCGGATATGAAAGAAATTGCTGATCTCGTCTGCGGTTTTTCGGATGACGGCAAAGGCGTTCAATCCCCCGAAATAATGGAAAAAGCGATGTATGAGGCAAAAAAGCTCGGCAAGATTATCTCTGAACATTGCGAGGACAACACTCTTCTTCACGGCGGATATATTCATAACGGAGAATATGCAAAAGCACACGGGCATAAGGGTATTTGTTCAGAAAGCGAATGGGGACCGATAAAGCGTGACCTTGAGCTTGTTCGAAAAACAGAATGTTCATATCATGTATGTCATATTTCCACAAAAGAAAGTGTTGAGCTTATCCGACAGGCTAAAAAAGAAGGTCTTGATGTCACTTGTGAAACAGGACCGCATTATCTTGTTTTATCGGATAAAGACCTCCAGGAAGACGGACGTTTTAAAATGAACCCTCCTCTTCGCAGCGAAGCTGACAGAATTGCTTTAATTGAGGGACTAAAAGACGGAACTATAGATATGATTGCAACCGACCACGCACCACATTCCGCTGAGGAAAAGGGCAAAGGTCTTAAAGACAGTCTTATGGGAATTGTCGGGATAGAAACTGCATTCCCCATTCTCTACACATTCCTTGTAAAAAACAATATCATCACATTGGAAAAATTACTTTCTCTTCTGTGTGATAACCCAAGAAAACGCTTCAAAATCGGGGCAGAAATTAAGAACGGCAGTCCTGCAAATCTTACAGTTTTTGACCTGGATATGAAATATAAAATTAATCCCGAGGACTTCCTTTCAAAAGGTCGTAGCACACCCTTTGCGGATTACGAGGTCTTTGGTAAATGTCTTATGACCATACATCACGGTGAGATTGTGTGGCAGGAACAGAAAATATAAATCAAGGAGGCAAAATTTAAATGGCAAAAAGAACAGATTTAAAGAAAATTTTAATTATAGGCTCAGGTCCTATCGTTATTGGACAAGCGGCCGAGTTTGACTACGCCGGAACTCAGGCGTGTCTCGCGCTTAAAGAAGAGGGCTATGAGGTTGTACTTGCAAACTCAAACCCTGCAACAATTATGACAGACACATCCATTGCAGACAAGGTTTATATGGAGCCTCTTACACTTGAATATGTTGCCCGTATTATTCGCTATGAGCGTCCGGATGCGATTGTTCCCGGAATTGGCGGACAGACCGGTCTTAACCTTGCTATGCAGCTTGAAAAGAAAGGTATTTTAAAAGAATGCAATGTTGAGCTTCTCGGTACAAAAAGCGAGAGTATTGAACGTGCAGAAGACCGTGAGCTGTTTAAAGAGCTTTGCCAGTCAATAGGAGAGCCGGTTATCCCCTCTGAAATCACCTATTCTCTCGAAGAAGCAAAGGCTGCTGCCAAAAGAATCGGTTATCCCGTTGTTCTTCGTCCTGCATTCACTTTGGGCGGTACCGGCGGTGGCTTTGCATACAACGAGGAAGATCTTATAGAAATCGGTACAAACGCATTTAAGCTTTCGCCAGTTTCTCAGGTTCTTATCGAAAAGAGTGTTAAGGGTTACAAGGAAATTGAATTTGAGGTTATGCGTGACTCTAACGATACAGCAATTACAATCTGTGGAATGGAGAACATTGACCCGGTTGGTGTCCATACAGGTGACAGTATCGTTGTTGCACCTATTCTTACACTTAACGACCACGACCTAAAGATGCTTAATGACAGTGCCATTAAGATTATCCGCGAGCTTAAAATAGAGGGTGGCTGTAACGTTCAATTTGCTCTCAATCCTACCACATCCGAATACTATCTTATCGAGGTAAACCCCCGTGTTTCCCGTTCTTCTGCACTCGCATCAAAGGCTAGTGGTTATCCAATTGCCCGTGTTACTGCAAAGATTGCTGTTGGTATGTCTCTTGAAGAAATTAAAATTGCAAATACAAACGCAGCATTTGAACCCCGCCTCGACTATATTGTTGCAAAATTCCCCAGATTCCCGTTTGATAAGTTTACATCAGCAAACAACAAGCTTGGTACACAGATGAAAGCAACTGGGGAGGTTATGGGTATCGGTTCAACTCTCGAAGAATGTCTGCTCAAGTCCTGCCGTTCGCTTGAAATTGGTGTAAACCATCTTTGGATGGCAAAGTTTGAAAATATGTCTGATGATGAGCTTTGTGACTATATCAAAGACTTCCGTGACGATACCATCTATGCTGTTGCACAGCTTTTAAGACAAGGAAAGTCCGTTGAAGAAATTCACGAAATTACAAAAATTACTGCTTACTTCCTTGAAACAATTAAAAAGATAACAGACTTTGAGGAAGTTGTTAAAGCAAACAAAAATGACGCAGTTATTCTTAAAGATGCAAAAGTTATGGGCTTTAGTGATGCATTCATTGCAAAGCTTTGGAATGAGTCTGAAATTGATGTATTCAATATGCGTCTTAAGAATAAAATCAAACCAGTGTACAAGATGGTTGATACATGCCACACAGGGGCGTATATTCCATACTTCTACTCCACCTATACCGGTGAAAACGATTCGAGAATTACAGATAAAAAGTCTGTTGTTGTTCTTGGTGCAGGTCCTATCCGTATAGGCCAGGGTGTTGAATTCGACTATTCAACCGTTCACGCTGTTACTACAATTAAAAACTCAGGTTATGAAGCAATTATTATAAATAATAACCCGGAAACAGTTTCGACTGACTACACAACTGCAGACAAACTTTATTTTGAACCGCTTACAACCGAGGATACAATGAACATTATTCTCTTTGAGAATCCTGAGGGTACAATTGCATCTCTTGGCGGTCAGACAGCAATTAATCTTGCTCAGCCTCTTACAGACCGCGGTGTAAAGATTATAGGTACAGATTGCGAAGCAATTGACCGTGCTGAAAATCGTGATGCTTTTGAGAAAATTCTTAAAAAATTAGGAATTCCTCAACCTAAGGGTAAGGCAGTTACCAAAATTGAAGACGGTGTTAAAGCAGCTGAAGAAATAGGTTATCCTGTACTTGTTCGCCCATCCTTTGTACTCGGTGGCCGTGCAATGCAGATTGTCGCAAACGAAGAGGCACTCAGACATTACCTTAAAACAGCTGTTGAGATTGACGAAGACAAACCCGTTCTGGTTGATAAGTATATTATTGGTAAAGAAGTTGAGATAGACGCTATTTGTGACGGAAAAGATGTATTTGTTCCCGGCATTATGGAGCTTGTTGAACGCACAGGTATTCATAGCGGTGACTCAATAAGTGTATATCCCTCGTTCAGTATCTCTGACAAAGTAAAGAAAATAATTCTTAAGTATGCAAAGCAACTCGGCTTGGGTATTGGAATAATAGGTCTTTACAACATTCAGTTTATCGTTGATAAAAATGATAATGTTTATATTATTGAGGTTAACCCCCGTTCTTCAAGAACTGTGCCTTTCCTTTCAAAAGCAACCGGCTACAGCCTTGCAGATATTGCAACCAATGTAATTATGGGCAAAAGCCTTAAATCACAGGGAATCAAAAAGATGTATCCTACCGAAAAAGACCGTTGGTATGTAAAAGTTCCGGTGTTCTCATTTAATAAACTTCGTGGTCTTGATGCATATCTCTCACCCGAAATGAAGTCTACCGGTGAAGCGATTGGATATGACGATAAACTGAATAGGGCTCTCTATAAGGCTCTTCAGGCCTCAGGTATGCACCTTCAGAATTATGGAACAGTTCTTGCCACCATTGCTGACAAGGACAAAGAAGAGGCTCTTTCACTTATCCGTCGGTTCTACAATCTTGGTTTCAATATTCAGGCTACAAAGGGTACAGCTGAATTCCTTAAAAAGAATGGAATACGCACTCATACATTGGGTAAAATTGGTGATGGCAGCGAAGAAATTCCCGAAGCAATCCGTCAGGGACACATTGCATATCTCATTAATACAAGTGATATCAGTACAAATTCTACACACGATGGACAGGAAATTAGAATTCTTGCAACAGAAAATAATGTAAATCTGTTTACTGCGTTGGATACCGTTTCGGTTCTCTTGGATGTCCTTGAAGAAAATACAATTGGCATCTCAACTATTGACGCATAATCGAGGTATTTACTGTGAAACAAGAAATTTTTACAATTATAAAAAACGAAAAAATTGCAAAGGATATATTTCTTCTTGTACTTGAGGGCAACACACGCGACATAACCCGTCCCGGGCAGTTTGTAAACATTAAGCTTGAAGGTCAGTATTTAAGAAGACCTATTTCCATTTGCGATTACAGTGACAATACACTTACGCTTATTTATAAGGTTGTCGGTGTCGGTACAGAAAAAATGAGTAAATACGAGCCTGGTACAGAGCTTGATATTCTTATTGCTCTCGGCAACGGCTTTAATACAACACTCAGTGGTGCTACACCTTTGCTAATTGGCGGGGGTGTTGGTGTTCCGCCTATGTTTAATCTATGCAAAAAGCTAATTGCTGATGGCAAGAAACCAAGTGTAATTCTTGGATTTAACAGTAGTGAAGATGTGTTCTTTGAAAAAGAATTTAAAGAGCTAGGAGCAGATGTGTTTGTAACAACAGCGGACGGTTCATACGGAATTAAAGGCTTTGTTACAGATGCTATGCAGAATATTGAGTATGACTACTTCTTCACTTGTGGTCCGGAACCGATGTTTAAAGCAATTGAAAAAATTGCAAACACTTCCGGTCAGTATAGTTTCGAAGAACGAATGGGTTGTGGTTTTGGTGCTTGCATGGGTTGCTCCTGCAAGACAAAATACGGCAACAAGCGAATTTGCAAGGACGGTCCTGTTCTTTTAAGGGAGGAAATTATATGGTAAATACAAAAGTAAATCTTTCGGGCATAACAATTGATAATCCCATTATTCCTGCCAGCGGAACTTTTGGATTTGGCTACGAATTTGCCAAGCTCTACGATATAAACTGTCTTGGTACCTTTTCCTTTAAAGGTACAACAAAAGAGGCAAGGTTTGGCAATCCCACGCCAAGAATTGCAGAGTGTTACAGCGGAATGATTAACTCTGTCGGACTACAAAATCCGGGAGTTGAGGCGGTTAAAGCCGTTGAACTTCCCAAGCTTAAAGAGGTATTTCATAAGCCTGTTATGGCGAATGTAAGCGGTTTTTCGATTGATGAATACACATATACTTGTGAAATACTCGACAACGAGCCGCAGATTGGTTGGTTTGAGGTTAATGTTTCCTGCCCCAATGTTCACGGCGGAGGTATGAGCTTTGGTACTTCGCCCGAATCAGCAGCCGAAGTAACTAAAGCGGTAAAAAAAGTAACTACAAAGCCGGTATTTATAAAACTTTCGCCTAATGTGACAGATATTGTTTCGATTGCAAAGGCTTGTGAATATGCCGGAGCCGACGGTATAAGCCTTATAAATACTCTTCTCGGTATGAGAATTGACCTTAAAACAAAAAAATGTGTTATTGCAAATAAGATGGGTGGTTTTTCCGGACCTGCAATCTTCCCCGTTGCGGTAAGAATGGTTTATCAGGTTTATGAAGCGGTTAATATACCTATCATAGGTATGGGCGGTGTTTCTTCTGCTGAGGATGTAATTGAAATGATGCTTGCCGGTGCAACAGCTGTAGAAATTGGTGCCGCAAATCTGGTTGACCCGTTTGCAAGCCGTGATATAGTTCAAAAACTCCCCGAAGTTATGGAAAAATACGGAATAAAAGATTTAAATGATATTATTGGAGGTGCTCACTAATGGGTAAGGATGTAATAATTGCATGTGATTTTGCAACAAAAAAACAGGTATTTGATTTTCTTGATTTATTCAAAGAAGAAAAACCGTTTGTGAAAATTGGTATGGAGCTTTTCTATGCTGAAGGACCGGAGATTGTACGCGAAATTAAAAAGCGCGGCCACAAGATTTTTCTTGACCTCAAGCTCCACGATATTCCTAATACAGTAAAAAAGGCTATGTCTGTTCTTCGTAATCTTGATGTAGATATGACAAATCTTCACGCATCGGGAACTATTCCTATGATGCAGGGTGCCCTTGAGGGTCTTACCCGTGAAGACGGAACACGCCCCATTCTTATCGCTGTTACACAGCTCACTTCAACAAGTGAAGAAATAATGAAATCAGACCTTCTCATTAATGAACCTATTGACAAGGTTGTTATGCACTATGCAGAAAATGCTAAAAAGGCTGGTCTTGACGGCGTAGTTTGTTCACCTCTTGAAGCAGAAAAAGTTCACAGCACGTGTGGCAAAGAGTTTATAACCGTTACACCCGGTGTACGTTTTGCTGACGGTGATAAGGGTGACCAGGTTCGTGTTATGACTCCTGCTCAGGCTAAAGAAATTGGTTCTGATTACATTGTTGTGGGCAGACCGATTACTGCAGCAGAAGACCCCGTTGCAGCATACAGAAGATGCGTAACTGAATTTGTTGGTTAAATTTATACTTAAAGGAGATATATGTAATGGATACAAAAATTTTAATTGCTAAAGATTTGCTTAAGATTAAGGCTGTATTCTTTCGTCCGGAAGAACCTTTTACATGGGCAAGCGGTATTAAAAGCCCTGTTTATTGCGATAACCGTCTCACACTTAGTGACACTGATGTTCGTACAGATGTTGAAACCAGCCTAGCTGAAACCATAAAGGAAAACTATCCCGAGGCTGAGGTTCTTATGGGTACTTCCACTGCCGGCATTGCACACGCTGCAATCACAGCACATCTTATGGGGCTTCCTATGGGTTATGTTCGTAGCGGTGCAAAAGACCACGGCAGACAGAACCAGATTGAGGGTAAGCTTCTTCCCGGACAGAAGGTTGTAGTTGTTGAAGACCTTATTTCAACTGGAGGCAGTGTAATTGAGGTTGTTAACATTCTTCGTGAAGCCGGTGCTGAGGTTCTTGGTATTGTATCAATCTTTACATACGGTATGCAGAAAGGTCTTGACAGGCTTGCTGCAGCTGATGTAAAAAATGTAAGCCTTACTAACTTTGATGTTATTGCAGAGGTCGCAGCTGAAGAAGGCTATATTAAACCTGAAGATATCAAAAGACTTATTGCATTCCGCAACAACCCCTCCGACGAAAGCTGGATTGGTGCGTAAAGTTAAAAACGCCTTATCCGCCCGTGATAAGGTGTTACTAATATATTTCGGGCAGAAAGGCTAAGATTAAAATGAAAAGTGTAATTGATATAAAAGACCTTTCAACCAAAGAACTTGAAGAAATAATCGCTGTTGCTGAGGATATTATAGAAAATCCTGATAAATATGCTCATAAATGTGACAGAAAAAAACTTGCAACATTGTTCTTTGAACCTTCAACCAGAACACGTCTCAGCTTTGAAGCTGCAATGTATGAACTGGGCGGACATGTTCTTTCGATGTCGGATGCTGGCTCAAGCTCTGCCGCAAAGGGTGAAAGTGTAGCAGATACTGCAAAAACCGTTTCCTGCTATGCAGATATTATAGCTATGCGCCATCCTAAAGAGGGTGCACCATTGGTTGCTGCAATGAATGCTTCTGTCCCGGTTATTAATGCTGGTGACGGCGGACACAACCACCCAACTCAAACACTTGCCGACCTGCTCACAATTCATCGTGAAAAAGGCAGATTTGATAATCTTACAGTTGGTCTTTGCGGAGACCTAAAGTTTGGAAGAACAGTACATTCACTTATAAATGCTCTTACACGGTATACCGGAATTAAATTTGTTTTGATTTCACCGGAAGAACTTAAAGTTCCAAGCTATGTTAAGAACGAAATAAAAGAGTGTGGTCTTGACTATGTTCAGACAAAGGATTTGGCAGAATTTATGCCTGAGCTTGATATTCTTTATATGACAAGAGTTCAGCGCGAAAGATTTTTCAACGAGGAAGACTATCTTCGCTTAAAGGACAGCTACATTCTTACTCCCGAAAAGCTTTCAACAGCAAAATCTGATTTATGTATTATGCATCCTCTTCCCCGAGTTAATGAAATAAGTGTTGCTGTTGACGATGACCCAAGAGCTTGTTACTTTAAACAAGTCCTTAACGGAAAATATATGCGTATGGCTTTGATTTTAAAGTTGTTGGAGGTGTAGGGTATGAATATTGATTCAATAAAAAACGGAATTGTTATCGACCATATCGAGGCAGGCAAGGGAATGGAAATTTACAACCTTCTCCGCCTTGACTTACTGGATTGTTCTGTAGCGATAATAAAAAATGCTTCAAGTTCTAAAATGGGACGTAAGGACATCATAAAAATTGATGCAGAAATTAATCTTGATATGGATATTTTAGGTTATGTTGCACCAACTGCAACTGTCGATATCATAAACGATGGTATGCTTTGCGAAAAGAAGAAAATGACTTTGCCTGAAAAGCTGACCAATGTTATATTCTGCAAAAATCCAAGATGCATTACTACAACCGAACAGGAATTGCCCAACATATTTAATCTAACTAATCCCGAAAAACGTGAATATCGTTGTGCATACTGTGAAACAAGAGCCAGTGAAAATTAATAACTAAAAACAAAAAAAGCGATGCATATGATATGCATCGCTTTTTCTTTTGCTATACTTAGTCAACCTTAATTTTTACAACAATCTTTTTAACAGAAGATACTTCTTTATAAGCTCTGCCAGGAGCGTGAACATCTTCCGGATAAAGGATAGCAAATGAACCTTCTGCCATATCCAGAACAACAGGTTCTTCTGCAGTTAAAAGGAAATAATCGTTTTCTGCATCATATTCTGTTGTAGCGGTGCAATCCTTGATGTTCTTCCAGTATATGCATTCATGACCCTTAACTACATACTGAAGATCAATATAGTTCTTATGCGCTTCGTAAACACCCTCTGTTTTTGTTGTATATTCGCTTACATTTGCATAAACATTATCGCCATCAATGATATGCTTGCCGGTTGCAATATCTTCTTTTGCAGCCTTTTCGATAAACTCGAAAGCTTTAACAAACTTGTCGCCAAGGCTATTGTAGAGGTCTCTGTTTTTAATTAAATCATAAATCATTTTGTCTTACTCCTTTTAAATGTTTATATAAAACCAAGAGCCAATTTAAGGCTCTTGGTTTTATTACTTGATTATTTTTGATAATCTGACCAATCTCTATTTTCCATAAGCTTGGTCCATTTTTTATAAACACTGTTAATATGCTCATACTCATTGCTGTTTGTTGCTTCCTGAACAGCTGTATAATACCAAGCTGTTTCATCACTGTTATCAGACCATATAGCCATTCCTTCAAGCAATGTGCCGTGATCTTTGTGGACACGGTTCAATACTCTGTTGATAAGTGTCATTGCTTCAGCACGGGTTATAAATTCATCTGGACGGAAGGTCTTGTCTTCATATCCTTCAATCCAACCATAAGCTGCCGCTTCAAGAATATCATCTTTTGCCCAGTGTTCGTCTATATCTGTAAAGCTATTAGTGATTCCAACCTCAAGATTTTCAAATCTTGCACAAATTGTTGTAAACTCTGCTCTAGTAATAAATTCATCGGGCGCAAACATATTTTCTAAACGACCATTAACAATTCCGAGCTTCGCCATGGTTGAAATTGCCAGATTATGCCAATCCTCAGCGTTTACATCGTCAAAGATATTTTCATCGGTAAGGTTTCCGTCTCTTACTTCATCCTTAAGCAATCTGAAGAAAATTGTTGTTACCTCTGCACGAGTAATATTATTATTAGGACGAACAGTTCCATCAGGATATCCTATAACATAAGCAAAATGGTCAACGCCGTTGAGCATTTCGGGAACCGGAGGTCTCTCCTTCACCCATTTTGCGTATATGGTTGTATTTTTGGTAATTGTTACAGAAGTAACTTCCTTAGTGAGTCTTGCGTCTTCGTACCAACCGTCGAACACATAACCCTCTTTTGATGTAACCTTTTTAGAGAGTGAAACTACCTGGTCTTTTTTATGTTTTTCTGAAGCAATAGCAGTACCACCGTTCACTTCATACTTGAGTTCATACTTAACTTCTTCCTCTTTGTTTGTTGAACCGCCTGAACCACCTGAACCACCTGAACCGCCTGAACCGGAATCGCCACCACTGCTTACCTTTATCTTCAGCGGTGAGGGCTGGATTGCTTTAGTTGTATCATCTGCGTCAACAAAACTATATTCTATATCTATGCCTGTGTCTTCTACCGTTGTAGAACCCGTAACATTTCCGGACACAGTAGAATCTGCAAGAATGCTGAAGCCTGGATATTCAAGAGAAATTTCTTTAGGAAGATCTATTAACCTTTCTACTGTCACATCTTCAGCTGTCTTAATTACAATTGTAATTTTATTACCGTCCTTTTCACGACTATCCTCTATAAATAGAGCCTTCGCATCATCAGCGTTCTTCCCTGTTTGAGGAATAAAAGTAAAACCGTTAAGTTCACCTGTCTCAAGGTCAGCGGGGAGAAGATATACACCTTCTGACCATCCTGCTGTAATCGTAAATTCACCAATTACCTTCTTGTCTTTAAACCCAGCGTAAGCAGCAGGAGTAAGTTCACGTTTTATTCTTTTAAATGCGTTAATAACATTCGTCATATCAATTGTTGCTTTTGCTGAAATACTTTCGCCTTGTGAGGCTTCAACGCTTTCTGCATAATCCCCTGTTGTTTTAACCTCAATATCACCCTTAACCTTTACTGGTGATACAGCATTAACAAGGTTTGCCAAATCATTCAGATTGTCAATAGTGCCGGTAGCATCTGCTGCAGATACTCCGATAAAGCAACTACAAAGCACAGCAACAGCAAGAAATAAAGAAAGTACCTTTTTCATCATAATAAATCCTCCTTTGGATACTGTAAAAATTAAGCATACTTAAGGAAAATATGCATCATTTTCATATAAAACAGAATAACATATTCGTGCAATATTGTCAAGTTCTTCATGCATAATTATTTATATTATATTTCTTTAAATTTTAACTAACAAATAAAAAAGTTTAAAATAAACACTTGACTATTTATGTCAAAAAAGCTATAATAAAAAAGTATGTTTTTTGAAAATAATTAAAACACATAAATATATGTCCTTGATTTACTCAAGGTCGACACAAGGAGGAAAAAACAGTGTCAAGAAGTATTATTAAACTTACAGCAATTGTGCTTGTAATTGCGGCACTTCTGTTTGTTGCACTGTACGGACTTGATTTTACCGAGTCAGTAAGATTCCCCGGAATCCTTGACCCCGACGGCGTTGTTCAGGGTCTTGACCTTAAAGGCGGTTCGGTAATCGTTTTCGAAGCACAGGAAGCAAATCCGACAGACGACCAGATGAACACAGTTGCAAATATGATGAGAACCCGTCTGGACGGACTTGGTTACTCAGAAGCTACCGTTACCCGACAGGGCCTTAAGAAGGTTAGAATTGAAATTCCTTCAGTTTCAGACCCCGAAAAGGCTGCAGAATCTTTGGGTGCAACTGCTCAGCTTCAGTTTGTTGACTATGAAGGTACAGTTGTTCTCTCGGGTAATGACATCAAAGATGCCGCTGCAGAATATGGCCCCGTAAGCCAGATGGGTAACAGCGAGCATTACGTAAGACTTTCTCTTACAAGCGAAGGTGTTAAAAAGTTTGCTGATGCAACCGCTCGTGTCTCTGCTCTTTCAAATGGTAACAACTACATTGCAATTATGATGGATGACCTCCTCATTTCTGCACCTATGGTAAAAGAAACAATTAATGATGACGAATGCATTATTTCAGGTGAATTTGATGCAGAATCAACAAAGGCCCTTGCAGGTAATATCCGTTCAGGTCAGCTCCCCTTCTCACTTGCTCAGGTTGAGTTGAGAGCAATTAGCGCAACACTTGGTGACACAGCTCTTAAAACTTCACTAACAGCAGGTCTTATCGGTATCATTCTTGTAATGCTCTTTATGCTTCTCTTCTATCGTCTGCCCGGTCTTATGGCAGATATCGCACTTGCAGGTTATATGGGTATTGTGGGTATCATCCTTGCAAATCTTCATGTTAATCTCACTCTTCCCGGTATCGCAGGTATTATTCTTTCAATAGGTATGGCAGTTGATGCCAATGTTATTATATTTGAAAGAATTAAAGAAGAGCTTAAACTTGGCAAAACAGTACGCAGTGCAGTTGATGCGGGCTTTAACAGAGCACTTTCTGCCGTTATCGACTCGAACATTACAACAATTATTGCTGCTGTAATACTTATGTTTATGGGCACAGGTACAATCAAGGGCTTTGGTACTACACTTCTTATCGGTGTTGTAGTAAGTATGATTTCTGCAATTTTTGTTACCAAATTCTTACTTAAACAGATGATTGGTATGAATGTTAAAAACCTTTGGCTCTATGGCATAAACAAATCTAAGGATAAGGAGGACGCAATCAATGCTTAATATTGTTGGAAATAAAAAAATTTATTTAACAATTTCAATCATTCTTATGGTTGTTAGTGCTGCTTCCCTTCTTATTCAGGGCTTTAATCTTGACACAGACTTTGCCGGCGGCATGGCTGTAACATACGGAATTAACAGTGATTTTGAAGTTAAGGATGTTGAAGCTGTTGTTTCAGAAGCTCTCGGTGTTAACCAGAAGGCATCTTCAGTTCAAAAGTCCGACAACAACGAAGTTGTTATCAAATTTGGTTATGATAATTCTCTTAAAACCGAAGAAGAAAGAACTGCATTTAGCAACGAAAAGATTGAAGCTATTACAAAACATCTTTCTGATAAATACGGCGAAGTTGAAATGAAAAACAAGGATGTTGTTTCACCTTCAACAGGTAAAGAGCTTGCAAGAAGTGCTGTTTGGATGTCAATCTTTGCAGCTCTCGCAATTCTTATTTATGTAACTTTCAGATTTGAATTTACATCAGGTGTTTGCGCAGTTCTTGCTCTTGTTCACGATATCCTTATTCTTTGCGGTATTTATTCACTCTTTAGAATTGCAATTGATACAAACTTTATTGCTGCAGTTCTTACTGTTCTCGGTTATTCTATCAACGCTACAATTGTTATCTTTGACAGAATCCGTGAAAACACACGTCACGCAAAGAAGCAGACATATTCTGAAATTGCAAACACAAGTATTAACCAGACTATATCCCGTTCAATCAACACAACCGTTACCACACTTCTTACAATTGGTATGGTTTACATCCTTGGTGTTACATCTATTAAGGTATTTGCTCTTCCGATTATCATTGGTATCTTTATCGGAACCTACTCATCAATCTTTATGGCTGGTTCCGTATGGGCAACCTGGAAGGATGCAGGCGTTAAAGCAAAAGCAAAGAAATAATTTGCAGACATTAAAAAACCGCGATGGAAATTTTCCATCGCGGTTTTTGTATTTCTTAAAGAATACTTTCTCTTAATTCTTCAGGTGATTTAGCACTGAGATACACGGGTGCAATATCGAAAACAGTTTTACAACCCTTCTTTCCTTCTTTATTAAGTCTATATGCTGCTCTTGCGTAAGCTACAATTACAGATGCTGTAAATTCGGGATTTGAATCAAGTTTTAAACTGTATTCGATAATGTGCTTGTGTTCTTTATCTTTTCCTGTAACGCCAGTTCTGAAAACAAAACCGCCATGAGGTATACCACTATGATTGCAGTCAAGCTCTTCCTGAGAAACAAAATGCACAATTGTATCATAGTCAGCAAAATAGTTCGGCATATTTTTTATTTCGTTTTCAATTTTTACCTTGTCTGCGCCGTCTTCTGCCACAACAAAACATTCACGGATATGCTTTTGACGAGTGGAAAGTTCGGGATTAGAACCGCTGCGAACAGCATCTAATGCAGAGTCTACAGGAATGGTGTACTGCTTTCCATCCTTTACGCCCTCAACTCTGCGAATTGCGTCGGAGTGTCCCTGGCTTACGCCTTTTCCCCAAAATGTATAGTCGTTACCCTCGGGAAGAATTGCTGATGAATACATTCTGCTGAGTGAGAACATACCCGGGTCCCAACCTACTGAAATTATTGCAATATGCCCCGCTTCATTTGCGGCATTGTTACAGTTGTCAAAATGACAAGGTATTTTGGCATGCGTATCGAAACTGTCAACAACATTAAAAAGCTTTGCAAGCTCAGGAGTCTGTTCTGGGAGGTCAGTTGCACTTCCTCCACACAAAATCATAACATCAATCTTGTCGGTCATATTTTTTGCTTCATCTGTATGACAAACCGCTACTCCCGCTGTATCAATTTTAACAGTTTTAGGGTCTCTTCTTGTAAAAACTGCAACAAGCTCTAAATCTTTATTTTGACGAATAGCATATTCAACACCTCGTCCCAGATTGCCGTATCCGTATATTCCTATCCTTATGCTCATATTATCTCACCGTCCGTATTTTCTTTATAAAAAAAAGTATACCACTTTTTTTGTATCTATTCAATATTTTTGTGCTTAAAATTTAAACAAAATTCAAAGTTTTTCAACGCTTACAACTGTAATAATTCCATTATCAACAAAAAATTTAAATTCAAATCCGGCAAATTCAAGTCCGTAAATCCTTTTGCTGTCATTTTGGTAAGATGGTCTCGGATCACTTTCAAGCACGGCTAAAAGCGTTGATTTTTTCGCCTTAGGAATCTTTTCTATCAGATTATCATCAATTTTAACCAATAATTTGCGTTTGGGTAAATTTTCAGTAAACCCGCCTTTCGCATCGCAAACACAGTCCGCATATGGCAAGTAGGGTTTAATATCAAAAATTGGAGTATTATCCATCATATCACAACCCGATACAATAAGTTCTACGCCATTTTCAGATGAATAAATAATATCTTCAAGCTTTAGTACAGAAAGTCCTATCGGGTTTGGTCTATATGGCGAACGGGTCGCAAATACTCCCATTCGCTTATTACCGCCTAAAAGCGGAGGTCTTACTGTTGGATACCATTTTTCGATTTTTGCTTTTGAAAATTCCCATATAACCCATATATGCGAAAATTCATCAAGTCCCCGTACAGACATAGGGTCTGTATATTCTTTTTCAAATATTATTCTACCCTTGTTTTCAGGAATAACACCACTTTGCCTAGGCACACCAAATTTTGTCGGAAAGTCGGTTTTTATATGTGCAATTATTTTCATTTAAAAATCTCCGTTCAGCAGTTCAGCAGTTTTTGTAAGAATATTTTGGGGTATGTCAATTTTTTTACCCGCATTTCTATAATCAAAACTATCGGCAAATTTTCTTATATATTCATGGTATTCTGTAATTTTATCTTTTTGAAGTTCTATAATTGGATTAAAGTATATTTCAATTTCTTTGTCCGAAAGCTCGCCAAAAGCAATCTCTGTAAGCTTTGCAAAGTGTTCAAAGCAAAATCCACTCTTTTCAAGAACTTTCTCAAGAAAACCCTTTTCTTTTTTGAGCATAAAAACAAATGTGTAAAAGTATCGTTCAAGTGTGTGATTAACACGTGAACATACCGCACACTCACTTGCAACATTGCTAAGAGCTGCGACAAATGGCTCTGTGGAATTTTTCTTTTTAAATAATGATTTTTCAATGTTTTTAAGTTCGAAAAGAGAGCCAAGTTCCCCAAGATGTGTATCCATAATAAGTGCAAGCGACAAAGCATTTCGTTTTTCAATAAGCTTTTTTATATGAGGCTTACAAAACCCTTTTTTATTTGTAATTATCCTAAAATCAGGTTCCATCATTGCAGGACCAAGTGTATAATCTATTGCCTCATTTTCAAGCTTTTTTTGTAAAAAGCAGAACAGACAGCTGCATTCTGCATCCAACGCTTCATTTATCGGAATTGTATATATTTGCTCTTTCATCAATGTGCTCCCTTTTTAAACATCAACGGTTTTATTGCATATAATCAAAGTGTAATACTTCGAAAAGATTTGACAGAATATGTGTATTGCGAGGCATAAGGTTTAGATGCAAACCTTTTCGACAACAACCTCGTGTCAAGTTAGGCCAAAAAAGCATTCTTTAATTACTAAAAAAATTCTCAAACGTCTATATTATTAAAAATTCAATATTAGACTAGTTAAATATTACTATCACTTTTTTCAAAAAAATTATTTAATCCTTGCACTTCATTTATACCACATATATGTAATGCAATCTTCGCCTTTATTAACGACTTAAGTTCTTCATTGTTTATAGAATCTGCAATAACAATACTTTTTGAAATTTGTTCATCGTTTCTTAATCTATTCAAAAAATCGGAAGCTCTATTTCTAGTTTCGCTCGACTGTTTAAAGAACAAGTATGAAACCGCTTCAATTATAGCCCCAGGCAAAACTTTAAGTACATATTCATACCAATGTGCGTTATTAGCAAATACAATCATAAAAATTATGAATAAGAATCCTACAATTGATGCTACTAAACTAGACCAAAACTGAATAGATGCTTGAGATAATGCTTGTTCATGATGACTACGTATTAATTCCTCTATCGCTTTATCTTTTGAATTTTTATCGTCATTTTTCAAATTACTATAACTTAACTCAGATAAGATACTTTTCATTTTAGCAAAATATTCTTCTTGCGTCAGTCCGACCGGAATGCTTTCTGTTGTTTTTTTAACTATATTTATTTTTTCACTATCATCATTTTCTTTAACCAATCTGTAAACTTCTCTTGTTTTAGCGCTTGTCTCTCTTTTTCTCTTGCTATAATTCATAGTTACAATCATCATCATAGCTATACTAATTAATATCGAAAACAGTCCCGCCAACAAAAATGATATTTCATCTGTCAAAAACGATGTATTGCCATTCATAATATTTCTCCTTTTGTATAGATCAATTTAAAAAAGTTCTATAAAACTTACAGTATATATTGACTCATGTAAAACACAACTCAATATTTTTCTCATCACATAATCACCATCATAATAATAGACTATATGTCTTCATGCAATTGCGGAGTAAACAATTTATTAAAGAAAATTTCATTTCTCTTTTTCGCATCAGCAAGTAACTTACTATATGAAATAACTTCAATGTATGCTCTGCGCATTTGATTATATCCAGAATATCCCAAATTGTCTGCAGTCGGTGCCAATCCACTGTTCATACAATGTGTTCTCATTTTATCTGTTAAATCACAAATCACATATCCTCTAAACATTGTTCCATCAGTCACATTAAATGATTGACCACTTGCTTTCTTCTTTCTACCCTTTTTAATTTCATCTATATATTCACCAATTTGGTTAATAGGATTTTTAGTATCATTATCTGGCTTTTTAAATTCAATTATTGTAACAGATGTTAGTGGGTCATCGCTATCTGAATATGCAAAAGCCTGATCAAATATCGCAATATCAGGTTCTTTTGTACTTGAACTGTCAACAACTGGCATCGACTTTAATGTTTTATCAGAAGCTAAGTATTTATGATATGCCAATCTTTCATCTACTATCCACAAATTCATTTCTTCAAAACTAATATCATTTGAAGTATGTTGCATTGGACATATAATAGAATGTATTGCATTTTCATTTTGGAATTTTCCATTACTGTTGATTGTCAATGTTTCCTCTAGTATTTTCAATAATGTTTTTCTTCTCGTTACATACTCTGCAAGACATGTTTTACTTACATCAGTGACATTCGACCAATACATTTTGAATAATTTGTCATATGATTCACTATTTTTTATTGAATTTTTCGCCTCTTCTTCAAGCCTCTTGCCCTGTAATTTTATTTCCGTCTCCCAGTTCTGTACTGCTTTGTGTAACTCTAAATCCAAACCATCTCCAGACAATCCCGCAGGTATACGATCATAAACTTCCGGACACTTGTTTAGTAAGAATTTATATGTAGGTTTCTCGCTTGCTACATACTCATCTATCTGTCTTCTTTTCTTTTTATTTATATCTAATATATAATCACCAAGATAGGTCTTTACGAAATCTACCGCTGTCGAAATAATATCCTCTTTGCTAGTTCCCCAAGCAGAAATTTGTCCATTCTTTTCATCATATTCAAAATCTGTTCTTGTTACATTAACAATAGAATCCAAATAGTCACCTGTAATATATCCCACATAATAAAATCCTTTTATATCGTCATCAGGAATTATCTTACGACTTAAATCCGGGATATGTTTTTTTAATTCAACAGAGCTAACCTCCTGCATATTTGCACACAAATGCAATTCATGCATTGCTGCACCTTCAGGTACTCTTAAATGGTAAATAATGAATTTATTATTTTTAATATCAAAATGATCCTGATGCAGGGAGTCTTTTATGTTTTTTGCAAAATAATCATTTAGATTTATTGAATTCGACTGTTCATCCTTTAATATAATTTTAGGACAATGATCAGAAATAAAATATAATAAACAATGTTCAATTATCCTCTTTGCGATAACATCTAATTCTAACGGGCAGTCTTTTTTAAATTCTCGAAGATAATTATTTAGAAATATTTTAGTTGAACAAGTTTTATCATCTTTTTTCACTAAATTATCTTCAGGAACTATGCCGTCTGCCGTAAAAGAAAAATTGCGATGAAAGTAACTATCTTTTTCAAAAAAAGTACTTTCTATTTTTACATTCTCAAAAGCTTTCAGCCACAAAAAACGTCCTATTCCTTTACAACCTTTTTGGATTTTAAATGTTGAATAGGCTGTATTAAACGATTTATAATTATCGCTATTGAACCCCAGTCCGTTATCTTCAATTACAAAAGAGTGGATTTTACCCAAGTGTATGTTTCCTTCTATGTCAGGAATCATTTCTTCTCTTAACGCAGTTATGGTTATACACCCACTCTGAGCATTATTAGAATCTTCAATAGAATGTATCGAATTCACGACAGCTTCAAATAATGGCCATAATACTTTTGAAGAACTCAACCTTATACTATTCAATTGTCCTCTTATATCTAAAGTGAATGCACTCATATTAACTCCTCCTAATCATTTACAAAAGCAAATATTACCATAAAGTTTCATTAATACCAATTAATTGATCTTTAACATTAACTGTAATTTGTTTGATAGGCTCACCCATAAATTTAAAATTAGGAATATCTAATGGCTCTAATCTTATTTTCTCGTTATCTTTCAGATGAATATACTGTTCCCTCAACTGCATTAATAATCTTCCTAATGCATTAACTCCTTCGAAATAACCATCATTTCTCTTGGCACCCCAAAACAGATCTTTCCCGGAATCTTCAACAATGATCTTCTCTCCCGTTAACTCGAGTAACTCACCAAATGTATACCAATTAAATATCAGTTTGGCCCTTAAACACCAACGCATTATCTTAATACGTTCACTATCCCAATCCGAACGCGTTAATTCTATATATTTTTTGCTTATATCTTTTGCGGTCATCGGACTCCGTTGTGATATTATCAATTTTTGAATTTCTAGATTATCAGGAAATCTACAAGCCTGATATAACGCTTCTGATGTCAAAATTCTTACATTGTTAATCTCAATTGTATAATTTGGAGCCATATTGGATAAACCGCCAAACTGCTCCGAAGTTTTTCTAAATGATATACAATCTTTAACTTGATATTTTCTAAATTGATTATTACCATTCAAAACTATCACCACCTGCATTGTTAGTTTTTCTCGGCAACAATGGATACCACCTGCTAAATGGATGATACTCATCAGCAGTAGGATCTCCCCACCAATATGCTAATGGACAATTATTTGACATATTTAAGTATGTTGCAAAAAAAGCGCCGAACCCAAAGGATATTCTATTATCATATCCCATAGGTCTCATGTATTGATTTGTGTTTTCGCAAAAATTTAATATTTTTAATCCGGCTTCCATTAGCTGTTTTTCGATTATTTCTCTGTTTTTTTCAGACGAATAAATATTACCCCTATAATTATCTGTTCTAAAAAGTCTAACCTTTTTATCAGGATTATCCTCTGACTCTCTTTTTATATGTTTTAAATAATTCTCTACATTCTCACTTTCGTAAGTTATAGGCCATAAGCAATCGTAATTTAAATTTCTTCCGCCTGAATTATTTATTGTTACATATCTCCATAGATTTAATTCAATATCTTTTTCATTAATTTTTTCTTCAAGATTCTTTTTTACCCACCATTCAGCAAAACTATGTAACATTATAAATACAACATCAATTTTAGAGCCGTTTGGTATTTGGTCAATTAATCTGCCTAAATCTCTACTTAATGTCACTCCGGAAAACATACAATCATCAACATATATATAGGATTTTAAATTATAATTATTTTTGTTGTTTTTAATATCAATATTGTACAAACTAAAAATTTCTTTTTCTGCCTTTTTGTAAAGTCGATGCTGGCTCTCACCTTTTCTTTGAAAATCTAGAAAAGCTGTATTTGAAATAGTTTTTTCAATATCTTCTCCCCATATTTTTTTATTAGAGAATGTACCATTTAAATACTCTCTAATATTCTTTTTAGAAAAATAAAAGGATTTTAAAAGGAATAATGTCTCTTCTAAAATTACTTCATGATAATCATCGAATTGTGATACCCATTTTTCAACATGATTTTTATCAATATTTATTTTTAAAGCATTATTTCTTCTATCTTTATATCTATAATCTTCAATTACACCAGCTATCTCCTGACAATAATCCACAAACCCCACCTCAGATTAATCAATATTTTATATAGTATACCATATTTCGGCAAATATTGCAATTGGCAATAGGGAGAAATATATAGTCTGAATTTTAGCATCCTGCAACATAGTGTTTAAATTGATTTTGTTATTTCAATTCCGCCTACATATTTGATTTTAATTCTATTCTGTGAAATTACCAGAACTGATTCAACTGTATTTCTTACTACTGCATCGAAATAATCAAGCATGTTCACTTCATTCTCATTTATAAAAGCTTCAATGTCATTCATTTCACATTTTGAACATTCTATAAGTTTTGAATTTAATCTTGTAAGTTCATCCTCGCACTCCTTAATTTTATCAAAATATACTTGGTTGTCATCTGCTTCATTTACAATTTGATTTAACACTTGAATTTCCTTTTCGAGTTTCTTGATTCTCGATTTTATTGTATATTCATTCTGCTCGTCATTCTTATGAATTACAGTCCCGATTTCACTCTTGACCATTTCAGCTATATCAGAAACATCCAATGCTATTTGAGCCAGTCCTGACAAAATTGCATCTTTTAATTTATCTTCATTAATTGTAGGAGAATTCTTGCAATTTCGTATTCCATTTTCAAGTCGCTCCATACATCTCCAAACAATTTTCTTTTTACCGTCTCTCGCCCAAGTAACTCTCCTATAACTGGCACCACATTCTCCACAAAATACAATTCCGGTTAAAGCATATTGAGATGAATATGAATTTGATTTACCTACAGAACTATTTTTTCTTCGTTTAATTTCATCCTGAACCATATCAAAGATTTCTCTTGATACAATACCTTGATGACTATTCTCAACATAATATTGAGCGACCTCTCCCCTATTCTTTGCAACCGTCCCGGTTAAGTAATCAACTGTATATGTTTTCTGTAATAGTGCATCACCTTTATACTTTTCATTCTTAAGAATTCCACTTACTACATTGACAGTCCATTCATCCTTTCCCATAGGGGATTCTATCTCATTTTCTTCAAGCCATTTTCTTATATCATTCAGAGAACTCCCTTCGAGATACATACAGAACATTTTGCGGACTATTGCGGCTTTTTCAGGAATGATTTCAGGTTGTCCATTCTCCCCTCTTTTATATCCATACAACGAAAATGGAAACTGAAATTTACCTTCCTTGTATCCCATTCTCTTTCCTCTGGTTATGTTCATACTAATCGATTCACTTTCAGCCTGAGCAAAAGCACTAAACCAAGACAGGAAAATTTCACTTGATGGTTCAAGTGTGTTAATCCCCTCTTTATCAAACCTAATCCCAACATTTTTTACTTTTAATTTTCTTATGTAACTTAAACAGTCAAGCTGATTTCGTGCAAATCTTGAAATTGATTTCGTGAGAATTAAGTCAATTTTACCTTTTTCGCACATTTCAATCATTCTCATGAATTCTGTACGCTTTGTATCATTTAAGCCGCTTACACCAAAATCAACAAATACATCTACCAATGTCCAGTTTGGATTACTTTCTATTTCATTTTTATAATGTATTGTCTGGTTTTCAAGACTGTTTCCCTGCGTTTCGCTTTCTGTACTTACTCTGCAATATGCTGCAACATTAAGTTTGGCTTTAGTATTCTTTGCCTTTGGAAATATCGTAGCCGGTATCTCAGTTACTTTCTTCATCATTATTCACCTCCAGATATTTCTCTATAACATTTAGTGTCATATCAGCAGATAACCAGCACATAAAATGCATCGCAATTTCTTTGTGTGCATATGTACCGCCTCCCCTTCCTTGTCTCGAAACAATTCCGATAGATTTTGTTCTGTTAATCCAAATTTTTGGTGTTAAAGTTTCCCTCTCACTCAAAATCAAATCAACAAAATTCTCGTTATGTTTTCTTTCCCAAAGTGTAAGAAAATCAACTGTATTTTCGTTCCTTAACCAGTTATGAATTATATATCCTGCTTGATTGTCGCTACACCCCCGTTGCCAATTCTGTAAGTGAGATGTACCCAGGATTCTGGCTTGCCATCGTTTGCTTTGTTTCTCTCTTCTTTTTATTGAATTCAACTCTTGGATTTTTAATTTTACCATACTTCCATAGTTCACATTCATCGTATAGATTTTCTAACACCTCGTTATAAACCTCAACGCTAATTTTTCCAGTGTTTAATAATGGTTTTAAATACTGTTCGTTTGCAATAACATATTGAAGTTGGTTTTGAATCTCCGATTTGCTCATATTCAATTACTCCTTTCTTGTATATAGAATAATTATATAACAAATCAGCAAATTCACATATCACCACTTTCTTCTATCGTTCTTTGCACGGTACATTTTTTCTTTAGTTGCAAGTTCATATTCCTCTTTCGAAACTATATAGCAATTGTTTATATTATCTATGGTTTTACTTATAGTTACTACAGACCATTCTTCTTTTCCTGTAGGAGAATTGATGCCCATCCTAATTAATTCAGCTTGAATTTGTAACAAACTCAGACCTTGGATACACATCTTATACATCCATCTTACTATTTCGGCTTCATCTTCCTTAATGTAAACCATGCCTTTCTCATCTCTTATGAAACCATAAGAGATTCTGCCAAATGTTCTTGATTCATATAATCCTAATCTTGTCATTTTTCTTTCCTCCATTTCATTTGTTAAGTTGTTTGTCATCTTATCACCATTTTCAAAATCTGATTTTAAGTTCATTTCATTGATAATTTCATTTTTCATTTTATCAACCTCTTTCTTAAAATTGTTTTCGATTTTATTTTTCAACATATTTTGTTTCATTCTCATCATTCCTTTCCACAAACAAAAAAACACATCTTGATTTCACTCAAAATGTGTTTTGTAATTCTATATTAATTTTAAAAGTTATGCATTCTCATATTTAAAGGCTTCATCCTATCCTCTTGCGACCAATTTTCCTTGTGCATTCTGCCATTCTGCCCATCCCGTTTTTGTTCAATTTTACTCAAAATCCTTTAAACCTATGCATTCTCAAGTTAATTAACTATGTTAATTAACTTATAGTTCGTGTCAAGTCAGGCGAACAGTGAATAATAGGACCTACTAAATTTCCGATAAAAATTCCACTGATTTTCTCTGAACAAAGTTCTTTAGAACCTGCGAGAATACTATATTTTCTCGCCATGATATTATATCATAAATATGCAAAGATTGCAAACTATAATTGTGAATTGGATAACATATCAATGTTTTTCTGTTATCTTCAACAATTTATTTTCTTTTTCTTTGTCATCTGTTTGTGTTAGTTGCTCCGGAGTTCCAACCCTGCAATAAACAAAACATTTGTATTCTTGCTTTTTCTTCTTTTTCACTGAATAATGACACCTCACATTTGTAATTACACTTTCACCAAGTGCTTTTAACATACAAAAATATTTTTAAAATTCCATTCCAACTCAACTCTCCCCTCTTTACTAACAATCATTTTATTAACCAACTTGTCCACTACATTTCTATCAATCTTTTTAATCGCTCCAATCTCTTTATAAGTTTTTACAGTTGTTTCTTTCTCCTTCTTTTTTGCCAGAACTGTTTTCTGTTTTCTCTTCAACTCCCTGATTTTATCCTCAACTGTTATTTGTTCTCTTTCAACCTCACCAGACAACTTCATGTACTCATCGTCTGACATCTGACCATCCATAAGTTTTTGGAATAATTTTTCCTTTTTAATCTTCAGCCTGTCAAGTTTGCCTACTTCGTTTTGGATTTCCCTTTTAACTGAACCCAACTCATTTGTTGTCGCAGTAACATCATTTCTAAATCTTGCTATTTTTTCTTTGCTATTCAACGTAACAAATTTAATTGCATCACTAACTAATGCAATCAATTCATCTTCGTGAATCTTTTTATCATAGCATCCCGGATTATTATCCGATAAAGTTGGAGTCTGACAGAAAAGAACATGATTTTTCGACCATGTATATAAATTTCTTCCGCAACATCCGCAAACAACCTTCCCACTGAATAATGTTGTACCCAATTCAACTCCTTTTCTTGATTTGCACTCTTTTGATTTTGTCTTATTGAACAGCTCATCACTTATTATGGCTTCGTGAGCATTTTCAACTATTATCCATTTGTCTCTTGGAACCCTGGTAGATGTTTTGCCACGGATTTTATCTACCTTATATCTTCCAAATATAAGTTTGCCTGTATATTGCTCGTTGTTAATCATCTTGTTAAGAATTGTCCTTGTCCAAAGATTCATTTCAGGAATCGTGCCGTCATCTTTCAGCTTGTCGTATTTAAAATACAGACGTGGCACAAGAATTTTTTGGTCATTTAAGTATCGAGCAATAGCGTCATATGTTATTCCACAGCTTCTCATTTCAAATATCTTTTTAACTATCTCTGCGGGTTCCTTATCTATTATAAGCTTTTTGTTTTCGTCAGCAATATAGCCATATATTTTTTGAAACCCAAGATATTCTCCATTTCGTGCTTTTGTTTGGAAACATGTTCTTATTTTTTTCGAAGCATCCTGTGCAAGAATTTGTGCAAAGAGGTTTTTAATAGATACTTCAAATCCTCCGGTATCGCCAAAATAATCATTGCTGTCATAGCTATCGTTAATCGCAATGAATCTCAACCCAGTATACGGGAATATTTCTTCTATGTAGTGTCCAACCTCAATGCTATTTCTTCCAAACCGCGAAAAATCTTTCACAACAATGACTTTAATTACACCGCTTTCAGCAAGTTCAAGCATTCGTTGAACAGCAGGTCTTTCAAAATTCGTACCGGAGTATCCATCATCACAAAATTCTTCAACTTCATAATCTTTGAATTCTTCTTTTTCACTGATAAATTGATATATCTGATCTCTTTGCGCTTTAATGCTGTTGCTTTCGTCTATTTGCTCATCATCAGAAATAGATAAACGCATATAAATAGCTAAAACTTTATCCAACACAAACACCTCCGTTTAATAAAACATCTTCAAACAAATTCTTGAATTTATAACAAATTTCTATTTTGTTATGACCTGACAAATTAATTCTTTCAATTAGTTCGTCAACCATTTCTCTTGTAAGCTGAGTATCTTTTTCAAATTTAAGTAATTTCTTTACCCAACTCTGTCTTTCAAGTCTGTCGGTCAAATACTTTTCTCTTTTGTCTTTAAGATCTTCGAGTAATAGTTTATAGCGCTCCTGCTTTTCTTTATATCCTTCTACAATTGCTTTGTATTCAATGCCGGATATCTTACCAGAACCAAAATCATCGAAAATATTTGTTCGCAACACTTCAATGTTTTCAATTATATGAGTATATCTGGTTATGTCCTCGTCGAATTCTCTCAATGGTCTGGGCTTAATATCCAAAAGTTCTTTTTTATTCTTAGCAGCCATACATACATATAACTGTAAAGATTTGTAAACAATTTCAGCCAACTCCTCTTCATATATCTTTTTGAAAAGACAATGCGTTTGCCTCCCACGAGAGTCGGATGGACAGGAATAAAAGATAAGCGATACCTTACCTGTACTGTCCAATCTGTATTGCTTAACTAACTTTGTACCGCAACACCCACAATATAGATTGTTAAATATGTAAGGGATATTCTTCTTGTCAGTTATGGGACCTCTCTTTTTTTGTTCCAGTTTCCTTTGAGCCATTTCAAAAATTTTGAGCGAAACAATAGGTTCGTGTGCATTAGGGACAATATTCCGTTCCTCTTGCTTTGTTATCCTCAATGGCTCGTTCCTATACATATCTACCCTTGTTTTACCAAGAACGAGATAACCAACATATAAAGGATTTTCAAGCATAATTTTGACGGTATGAGTATTCCATACAGCATTAGCCCATCTTTTGTTTTTAGACATACCGTTTTTAATTTTATACTGTGCAGGTGATATAACCCCTTCGTCATTAAGTTGTCTGCTTATCTCAACAGTAGACATATCCTGAATTACAAACATATCGAACACCCGTCTGACAATAGGTGCTACTTCTTCATCAATTTCGAGTCGTCCAACTTTCGTTTTACTCTTTTTATACCCAAACGGGGCAAAAGCAGATATAAATAATCCTTTGTTTATATTATTCCGAGCAGTTGTTCCAACTTTTCTTGATGTTTCTCTGGCGTAGTTTTCGTTAATCAGATTCTTGATTGGCAATAATATATCTTCAAGTCCTGTGTTACCTTTTAGCGAGTCGTAATCGTCGTTGATAGCAATAAACCTTGTATTGTACTGAGGAAAGAATTTATAAATATAATAAGCTGCCTCAAGATGATTCCTTCCGAATCTTGACAAATCCTTTACAACAATACAGTTGTACTTTCCATCTCGAATACCTTTAATCATTGCCTCAAACCCTGGTCTCTGAAAACTCAGTCCGGATTCTCCGTTATCGTAGAAGACATCGCAAAGGAACATATCACTTTTGGTGTTAATATAACTTGTAACAAACCTTTTTTGGTCATAAAGAGTATTTACATTGGTTTTATGTCTGAAATCTTCTGTTGACAATCGTATATATGCCGCCGTTCTGTATGTAGCAGCACTTTGCTCTCGTTTAGCCTTCTCAGCCAACATAGTTTGCTTGCTTTTTCTTGCCATAGCTTATTCCTCTCTTACACCGCCTCAGAACATATATCCTGTTCTGATTTAAGGTTGTCCGAGATTTTCTTTAGTTCATCAAGCTCAGCATCATAAACAAAAGTTACTTCCGCCCTTTTATCTGCGTACAGAGCGATATTGTTGACAAACAAAGCAACCGCTTCTCGTTTAAGTTCACTTATGTTTTGATATTCCCTAAATATCTCTAACCATGAATCATTTCCGTCTGCAACATTCTGCGATGTTTCATGTTTTTTTCGTAAAATTTCTAAAGACTCTTCTGCTTCATCAAGCATCGCTGTCTTTATTTTACGAAGCCTCGAATATTCGGCATCGCCCAACACTCCGCTTAAATGTTTATCATGAAGAAAGCAAAGTGAGTTTTCGATTGCCCTGATTTCATTTTTCTTTTCATTAATATCCATGAGTAAAATATTATTGATGCTTTCTGCTATCGAACTGTTATCATGGTTTTGCAGTCGATAATTTACATTCATCATGCTCCGAATGTGGTATTGCAATGCACCTAACACAACATTTTCAGCCTCGCCATAAGGAATCATGGGCATATCACAAGTTTTTTCTAACTTATTGCTACATATTAAATAATGATAAGTGCCGTACTTATTACTTTTAACCTTTCTTATCATTTTCCCACCGCATTTTCCGCATCTTACCATTCCTGATAACGGATACACCATTTTTTGAGACGGCGGAATGCGCGTTTCGATTTCAAGCAGTCTCTCAACCGCTTTAAAATGCGCACGAGAGATTATGGCTTCATGAGTGTCTTCTACAATAATCCATTTTTCCTTTTCAACTGGTTTTGATTTTTTACATTTGAATGTGGGTTTTGTTATACGGCCCTGAACTAAGGAGCCGCAATAATTCATATCCGTCAGGATATGCCTTACCTCTGTTGTGCACCATTTAGCAACAGAATGCCGTTGCAATGTTGCGGTATATTTACTGTTTTGGCTCTTTTTATACTCTGAAGGTGACTTGATACCCCTTTCGTTTAATTCATCAACAATACTGTTGACACTATATCCTCTAAGCTTCATAAAGAATATTTCTTTAACAACAAACGCAGCATATTCATCAATTATTAACTTATGTTTATCTTCAGGATCCTTTATGTAGCCATATGGTGCAAAGTTCTTAACGCACTCGCCCATCTTCCTCTTTGTTTCTAATTGTGTTCTTATTTTAACTGACATATCGCGACAGTAATTGTCATTCATAATGTTTTTAATAGGAATCAAAAACATATCTGTTTCGCTTGTTTCGTCGTTACTGTCGTAGTGGTCAGTTATTGCAATAAACCTGATTCCCTTCTGAGGAAAAATTACCTGCATATATCTGTCGCACTCATAGTGGTTTCTACCAAATCGTGAAAGGTCTTTTACAATAATGCAATCGATTTTTCCTGCATCAACATCTCTCATCATCTCGTTAAATCCCGGACGATCAAAACCCGAACCACTTACACCGTCATCCTCATACTTTTTCTTAAAAACCAAATCTTCGTGGTCATCGATATACATGCGAATCATTTTTTCCTGATTGATAATACTGTTACTGGCAACAGCAATAGAATCATCTTCCTTTGATAGACGCAAATACATCGCACACCTGTACAATTTTCCGTTTTTTTGCATAAAAAAATTTCGCTCCTTTAATCTTGGAACGAAACCGGCCAGTAAATATGCATAGAAAAAAACACATTAAATTGAATTTTAACATGCACACTAGTATCTATTATTAAGTTTGCGTAGAATTACGCGGTTCAATAAATACATTATAGCATACAAAGTTTCAATTTACAAGACTTAATTTTTTCGTTCCAACTATTAAATTTAAAAAATATGATTCTTACATCATAAGAAGTGCCTCAAAACATTCAGCAATTGTTAATCCGTCTTCCCCGGCAAATTTTGTTTTAACAACATACTCTCCTACCTTAAAAATGTACGGATTTTTCATTTTTTTCAAAATATCTTCCATTCGTTCCTTTGGCGGTAAGTCTGTTCTTATCTCCAAAGTTCTTATGTCAACCAATTCGTTTTCATCGATTTCGTCAATAGGTATATCCTTAAAATTATCCAAATCTTCTATTTTCATTACTCATATCCTCGTTTCTGTAATATTGAAAAGGGCTTCCTCAGTGGCTACATGGATTGTAAGGTAAAATATATCAGCACTTTTCAGGGGAATGAACAAAACAAAATCATAATTTTTGCAACCTTCGTACCTGAAGAAGCCCATATGTTTAAAGGGGGCTTCCCCGTTACACAAAACAATAATTAATTTACGGGATTCCCCGCAGAGATTGTTTATTAAATTTTCGTGATTGATTTTTTCGAGATTATATTAAATTTTTAGGTTTGTTTTGTGTTTCCGGACACGGAGAAGCCCTGGTATCTATCACACCGTAATGGTTTGATAAATCTATTTATACTTCTTCGTCACATTTTTTGAAGAAGTAGTTTGTGTTGTCAATTTCTGCAAAGTCATATCTTTCGATTAAGTTGACCATATCTTGATACATTTCATCAGTTCTATCAGGAGCTGACTCTTTTTCATATGCAATTTTCCCACCGGGACACGGAAATGCGACAAAGCCACATGTCCTTATTCCTGTATAGAAAAATATTATATCTTCAAGATTTTCGACAAGCCATCCTCCAATACCACATCTTCTAAATTCTGGAGATATGTACAGATTCCATATCACGCATAATTTGGGCCTATTGTAATTAATTTCCGGTCTAAGAGAAGAACCCATTAAGGCTTGCATAATCTTATTAATATTTAGATTGTCCGCTTCGTCGTTGTAGTCTGAATAATGTTTTTCCAGTTCATAATGCGTTATGTCATACGAACCTATAACAAGATTACCTACAAAACTGTAGTTGACGGAATCATAGAAAGATAAAGCCAAATTTTGGATACATAACGGATTCGTATCTTTATCAAAATACTTGGCAACTGACTCTTCTGTATTAAATTGAATCATATTTTTATAACTATAATTGTGTTTCTCTACTTTAAGCAGCAATTATTTCACCATCCTTTTCAAACAAATTATTGATTTACATACTATTTACAATCAATAGAACCACCCCGAACTGTTCTGAATATTCAAATTTCTTTTATGCAACCTTAAAATTTACAATTAACTCATGCAATTTCAATTTAAGGCTCATGTATACATCCTCATCAATCACATATGCCACTTCGCCTGAATTATCTATATATGGCAATTTAGAAAGTTTAATTATGTAGGGTTCAAAATAATCAAAAATCTTTTCCTCAGCTTCATCATTGCCATTCACAGCATCTTTGATTATTTTATAAGTCAAGTCGCTTTTCTTAACATGTTTATTTTTCATTTCTGCTTCCTCCTGTCATAGCATCGTAAATCTGCTTTTTCATAGATTGCTTTGTCCTTTGTACATTTGAACGGGAAATTTTAAGCCTGTCCCCAATTTTTTGATCACTCATTTTTTCGCAAAAGCTTAAATATACAACATCCCGCTGATACTGCTGCATTGAGCTTAGTACTTCATAAAGCAAATCATTTTTAATAGTCATTTTAAAATTCATGACAGTAACATGATTCTCAAGAAAATCGTAGTCATCAATTATTTCATCATTACTCTCTACAATCTCATCAGATAAAATTTCAGTATCAGATTGATATAACCTTTTTCGATAAATATCAATTTTAAGGTTATATAGTGCTTTACTTACTTTCTTTTTAAATTGATTAACTATTAAATTTTCATCTTGCATTTTCGGACACTCCTCACCCAAAATTTTTTGTTGTGAAAAATGTCCCTCTATAATATAATCACGATCGAGGGTGCCCAAATTGCCCAGATTTTTTGAATTTTCTTTAATTTTTTCAAAATTTTTTTCTTTCACGGTTTTTCCTCCATTCATTTTTTAGTGTCTGAATGAAGGCATTTATGGGTATCTGATGCAGTACGCAAACCATTGCTGTGACTGGGTTAGAAGGTGTTTATAGTAAATAAAAAAGACCGCAAAAAGCCAGCACCCAGCTTTCATGTGGTCTTGAAAACGAGTTAAAGTTCTTTTTTCAATTATTCGTCTAAAAAGAGAATAACCAGCAGAACTCATCATAGGACACCTCACAAACAAAAAAGTGCCGCAGCGAAATTGCCACGACACTTGCATCTTGTTATGCGATGTGCTTTTACTCTTTGATTGAAATTTTACCTGTGCCTCACTCCATAGAATAAAAAGCATCTACCGCAGCAAATTTCAAATTGAATGTATATAAATTCACATTGTTTACCTTATTTGAACAAAAAACTAAATAACTCAATATAATCCACCTCCGTTTGGCAATAAGCACCATAATTCTGTAATAATCAAACAGATTACCAATATTTTACTTTTTTTCAACAGCAAATGCTGTCAAAATTTGGAAACAAAGCCATAAAACTTTTCGACTAATTTTCAGAATATTCAAGTGATTAAAATAATTTTTTAAAAATAGAAAAATAAATCGACTGTATTTTTGTAATACATTGTCGAATAATTGATTACTGAAAATAAAAAAGGACAATACCTTCCCCATTGTTTTGGGATAAGTATTGTCCTTAAAATTTATATTCATTTGTCTTTGGTCAGGATGCAATCCGCCACAGTCGTCATTCGTCAACATAAAGGAACCTCGCACAGCAAATGCTTATAATGCTTCTGCTATACTCACCTGATGGCAATTACTGCTTCCTGCCGAAGCATTATAACTTTCAATGTGTATTCAGTTGTTCTCTTTTCATAAAGCTAAATAACACCATTACTTTTTATCCTTCTCTCTTTCAGATATGTATTCACTAAAATCCTCAACAAACTTCATAACCATTCGTTGGTCTTCTTCAGCCATATAATTCATCCTTAGATTTACTGTATCAATGTAAATGTTTTTCTTGGCATCAGAACTATCAATAAACAAATAATCTAATGTGACCTTAAAGAAATTTGCAACGTCTCTGTAAAAGAAGAGCGAGGCCCTTTTCTTATTGTTCTCTATTGAAGAAATATATTTTCTTGTCACATCAACAGCTTCGCCCAATTCTTCTTGTGTAACCTTGTTTTTGACCCTCAACAACTTAATCTGATGGGCAGCGTGCCTATAAAGCATACACTATCACTTCCTTACTATTATTTTATCTTATAATTAACAATAAAAAAACCGACAATATCGAGGACAAATGTCCTCTACTTTGTAGGACAAGGTAAACATTTTAATAAAAAAAGAGTATTTATGTTTGCCTTTTTCCTAATGAGTTCGATATTTGTCTTTCTATATTTTTTCTATCATTAATTATCCATTTGCAAAGCAGGAAGCAAAAATTACGCAAAAAAATAAGGATAAAAGCTTGACCTGCATGCTTCTATCCTTGTATTTTCAAAATTATTCATTTGACGAGGGTTTTGCTTATTTAAACGAATCATACTTATAACTTATTACCGCATTTAGGGCAATAAGCAAAATCAGATTCGGCCATATATCCGCAGTTAAAGCATTTTTTTATTTGTGCGTTAGAAAAAGTTGCTGATGCTTCAAGATCTTCTGACGAAATAATCACATTTTCTCCGTATTCTATTTTTTTGCCAATCTCCTTATCCAGGTTAAATATTGTTCCGCAATTCAAACATTCGACAATGTATCTTTTCGACCATTTGAACAACGGAATAAAAAATAATGTAAATGACATATAAGTGCAATACACCCTGTATCTGCAGTAAGCTCTACAGCTCTTACAGATATTCAAGCCATCGGGGGAATAGTTCAGCTCCTTCTGACCATTGGATATGCCCATTATAAAAAACATTTTTAATCACCACTCTTAGGTTCCTCATTATCTTCAACGGGAACCAATTCCATAATATCTGAAATTTCACAATTCAGTGCATCGCATACCTTGACCAACACATTTGTATTAACATTACGGTCTGTAAGTAAACTGTATAGCGATGAACGGCCAATCCCCGCCGCCTCCTGAAATTGAAACTTTTTCATTTTTTTATCTAAAAGCAAGTGTCTGAATTTTCTATACGATACTTTTCTCATCTTAATCACCTGATATAAAAAGATAAGAGCGATTGAATCGTTAAGATACAATCGCCCTTGCTTTATGATTATTTAAGCATGTCCTTGAATGCCTTACCAGCTTTGAAAGCCGGAACCTTGCAAGCTGCGATCTGGATTTTAGCACCTGTCTGAGGATTTTTACCTTCTCTTGCTGCACGTGCCTTACTCTCAAATGTACCGAAGCCTACTAACTGAACTTTGTCATCAGCTTTAACAGCGTCCTGAACTGTTTCAACGAAAGCATTCAAAACTTTTTCTGCATCTTTCTTTGAAACTTCAGCTTTTTCTGCAAGTGCTGCAACTAATTCTGTTTTATTCATTCATAAACACCTACCCTTCTTCCAAATTCTACAAAATATTATATCACAGAATCACTCTTTCTGCAATATAAATTATTTAATAACTAAATACAATTATTCACGATACCATTATAACACATTTCTCTTCGCGTGTCATCGGCACAACTGTGCCAATTTTCTGCCAATTCTGTGCCGTATAAAAATCCTCCGAGGATTTCTCCCCGGAGGTCTTGCTGACACAATGGTCGTGACAATATTAACGTGGTCGCAACAAACGAAATACTTATTTTATTACATACTTATAGTACATTTTTGAATAGTTATCGCCGTATGATATTTGGGTTATATCTTTGTATGAAATATCATGTATCTCCTCATCCCATATTCCATCCATTCCAATATCTTTAAAGCTAACCTTATCATCGTCTACGGCTACAATTTTCCCCATATAGAATGAGCATCTTTCTAATTGTTGCTCACACTGTACGCATATAAAACCATCATATTTTTGCAGTTGTACCAATATTTGCTTTAAAGAATCCATTTCTTTTACATAATCTTGTTTAATTTTATCTTGCAAACCTTCGGATACACATATTTGTTCATTGAAGGAATCACTTTCGTTAGAGTATGCATCAGCGATATCCTTTGTGCGCAGTATGGCATAACCTTCATCATGAAAATCTACTATAACTGTCGTTAAAATAAAATCTTCAGATAAATAAATTGGAAAACCCATGGTAGATGTCGTTTCACCATTAAAACATCTATCTATAGTCATTATAAACTTATTGTCGATGTGATACTGTATTATTTCTTTCTTTTCAATTATCATATAATCACCTTATTTCTTTTTATCCTTTCTTGGAGTTCTTCTTGCATCACCTTTTTCACCGCCAGCATCTCTTTGTTTTCTTGCTTGTCCCGCTTCGTGTTTTCCTTTGGTACTCGGTCTCGAACCTTTAGTATGTTCTTTATAATACATAATTCCAGCACCAACGACAGCAGTAACACCAGCAATTATGTACGGAGCCGCCTTATATAACAGTGCGGCACCTGCCGATGCTGTAAGGGCAACTTTTCCAGTAGGATCAACATACTTAATCGGATTATTTCTACAATATACATATCTGTTCATATCAAGAGGATTAGATATTTCACCCTCTTCGATATCAAAACTTGTAAATCGACCGATTTGTGGATTGTAATATCTTGCACGAAGATAAATCATATCAAGCTCGTCATCGTAATATTCTCCGGCGTATTTTATTGGATTGTCAACAGTTTCAGTTTCGTTGCGAATTTCACCCCAAGGGGTATATTCGTAAGTATTAACTACTGTTCCTGATTCATTTACAAGACCTACAACATCTCCATGTGCATTATAGATGTAATAATACCAACTACCATTTTCTTTTCTTGCAAGAGGCTGATGTCCCCACAGAACCTCATCTGTTATTGCTCCTGTACTATCCGTTTCAGCAACAACATTGTTATTAATGTCAATAATGTACTGTTTGTCATTCTTTTGAGTTCTGATACCGTTTGCATCGTACTTATATGTATAGGTATCAATTCCATCCGAATAGCCTGACATTCTATCCCATTCATCATAGGTATATGTTTTGTCATTATGTGTAACAACTGCTCCGGTTGCATTATAGGTAAATGTGTCTGTAACCTGACCATTCAACTTAATTTCTTTAAGCTGATATTTTGTATCATACACATAGTCTTTTACATCACCATTTGAATATGTTTCTTTTGTTCTGTTATTCAAAGCATCGTACTCATATGTTACTGACGAGCCATCGCTATATGTTACAGACAGAAGCCTGTCCAAACTATCGTAGGTATATGTTGTCTCTGCACCATTTCTTGTTTCTGAAACAACATTGCCATTTGCATCGTATTCATACAACAAGGTATTTATTGTAGTTGTGCCTTTAGTTGTAGTCATGCTTGTTACACGATTTATATTATCATAATTATAGGTTGTTTTCAAGCCATTCGGATAAGTTATTGACTTAACATAACCCGTATCATAATAATCATAATCAAAGTTTTTGTTATCAGAAACGATAGTGTCAAGATTTCCATTTGCAGTATAAGTATAATTTTCAAGTCTTTCAGATGGCATTAAGCCCTGAACAACCTTGCCTATACTGTTATACCCATAGCTTATATAATGTGCCTCGTTTTGCAACTTCACACTTATATCACCAAAATAGTTATGTCCATAACGAATTGTCGGTGTATTACCATCTGTTGATGCTGCAGCAATTTCTCCAAATTGGTCGTATCTTCTATGAATCTGACTTTCTCCACTTGTCAGTATAACAGGATGGTCAAGTTCGTCATAGATAAACGAGAATGAGTTCTCGCCTTCATTGATTTGCGTTGTTCTACCTTTGTTGTCTGCCACATATCCATCAGAATCAACCATTCGTCTATCATAGTTGAAAAACCTCATTCTCATATCTCCTTTTTCATTACGATATGAGATTCTCGCTGATCTTTCATCTCCCTCGTCATCATATATTTTCTCGAAGGTTGGTGTATTAAAGGTTGAATAAGTTGATGTTGCTTTTACTCCATTTGGCAACACCGTTTCTCTCAAGCGATTCGCTGCATCATAGAGGTATGTTGTATTGTTACCCTTTGGATTTGAGTATGAAATCACATTATTGTTTAAATCATACTCATATACTTCTGTTAAAGTTTCTGATGCAGAATTGCTTGGATATGCTGTTTGTGTGATAACATTTCCATGGTTATCAAAGACCTGCGTTAAAAGCAATCTATCAGCACTTTCTGTTGCTCCATCGAGTTTCAATGTTGAAGTGTTTGCAACTGAATCATAACTGTACTGATATACATTGCTTTCACTGTCGGTTACACTGACAGGTCTGTCAAATCCATCATATGAATATAAAGCGACATTTCCAATGCTATCTACAGTTTTTATAAGTCGGTCATAGTTATCGTGGTAATATTTTGTGGCAGGTCGTATATAAATCATACTTGCATCGCCATCTTTAAAATATCCCTGCTGATTAACTTTTAGATTTCCAACAGCATCGTAAAGGTTCGCTTCATATCCGTATGGTACCGCAGCACTTTCATCTGTATACCAAATGTATTTGTAGATTTTCTCTGCGGAATATACAGGATTCCCCTCTGAATAACCTTCAAACAATGCATTCTTTTGATATGTGTGTTTTTCAACTGTGAAAAATGTTCTTCCATCAAGATATTGTGTAAGTGGCGAAACTATCTGATCTACTTTTCCGTCGGAGTAATATGTATAATCCGTGTACGAAGCATCAGGAAGAACTTCTCTCAATACATCACCGGTTATGTAATCATAAGCATATCCGGTCTGCGAATTACCATCTTCATATTGCTGTGTGATTAATGTTGGATATAAGCCATAATTATCGTATGAATATGTGGTTACAGCATCCCCGCCCATAAGATTGTGGAATCTCATAGGATCATCCTGAGTTGTTTTGGTTAAAAGACCGGGATATGTCGCATTTTCATAATAATATTGAATCTTTTCTCCAACAGCATTTTTACTTTCTGTTAAAACACCATTTGTTCCGTAGGTATATGTTTCACTCACCTGCGGTTCATCGACATTATTATAAAAGCGTTTTTCGGTAACAAGATGATACGTATCGTTATAACTATATGATGTTGTGTATTTTTCAACCAGAGACTCGTTGTTTTTTATACTTGCATCAATCTCTTTTGTCTCTGATGCCAATCCACCCCAATCATTATACGAATACAGCAGATAGGTTTCTTTTGAGTTCCCACCTTCTGTAACTGTGTTTTTGATTTGAGTTGGAGAGTTTTTAAAGGTACTGTGGTTCGTGTAATCAGATGTAATTGTTACGCCGCCTGAACTGCTCGACTGCTTAACAACTGCACAGTTACTAAAAGTGATAGACTCTGTTGCCTTACCAGCTTTGGTAACTGTCCACAGTTCATTCAATGTTGTTTCATCATCAAAGTTATAATTTGGATAACCTGTTTCATTATTAAATGAATTTCCATTGTATGTTCCGCCATAGGTGTAGTTTACAACACCAACTTCGCCTGTGAATACACCTGTAGTAGAACCTGCCGGAGCATACATATATTTATCGTATTTTTTCTTTACTCTCAATGTGTCATAATATCCGTCATCGCCAAGATGCTTACGAACAGTTTCATATTCATATATTTTTATTCTATCCTTATAGTGAATACTGTTCAATACAGGCTTATTATGAGGCTTATCATTGCTCGACTGTGTTTTTGTGTCATATCTCATGTATAGCGGAAGCCATGTTTGATTTCCTGTTGAATCAATAGTTGAACCTCCGTCATATGTATAATACACTTTCACCCCATCTTCGCCTTCAGTGTCACTGTTGGCGAGATACCAATATAATCTCTGTTCAGCATGATCCTGATATGCCATAGTATACTCTATTTTAGTCTTATTGTATGTAAGAACTCTGTTTGAAGAACTATCAGGAGATGATACTGTTAATGTAACTGCTCCTGCCTCATTCAACGAATCTATGCCACCAGTATAGTTAAATGTAACTGTTCTTCCCACCGAATCGGTTATCTTTGAAATAAGAGGTTTGGGTTCATCAAGACTAACAGTATCAATATACATATATTTTGCATATTCGGGTGTTATTTTAATTTGGATATACCTGATTGCACTTGACATTGCAAATTGGTCAGTAAAATCAACCCAATTCTCTGTATCATAGTCTGTAATCCATATTGTTTCAGAATCTTCGATGTTATAGGCTGTATCATAACCTATTATTTCAACCTTTATGTCATCGCCGTACTGGCTCTTGAATCTCATACCGAAATCATAGTATGTCAAAGGTTTAATCTGAATCGGTTGCGACAATATATAACTGTCGCCATTCTCGTTATTTCGTCTGAAATACATTACATATCCGTCATTACTTCCAATGTCTGTCTCTTCCAACTGTATTGCATCATATGTACCATTAGAAGCAGTAGATGTAAACCACATATCCTCATCAAATTCGTCACCATCTATTTCTATTTCGCGATACGCAAAGTTACCTTGCGGAACACGGTTTGTTATAGAGTGAAGTTCATGTTCAAATTTGATTGTATTTCCAAATCTATCGACAATACCGATAAGCCTGCCATCTTCTGCAAAGTATTGCTTTGTTTTATCTGCATCGGTTAAAGAATAATACGATGTAACTTGTCCGTTAGAATAACTTTTATCGTTTCTGTTGAACTGAATATCTTTATTATAGTAGCCTTTGAGGTTACTATCAGTTGTATCAGATGTGAATTGAACTTGATATACTTCACCATTTCCTGAGTGATAATATAATTCAGTTTCTTCATCATAATAATATGTATCTACTACTTCTTGAGGAATATATTCAGTTTCAACCTGCACAGATGGGAAACTAAAACTCCATCCCATACCTAAATTATATCTGTCAATCTGATATGTAGAATAATCATTGACAAGCTTATTAGTTAAATATCCATTACTGTTTGGTAAAATCATCAGGCTTGCATTTCCAACTGAAGAAGCAACTGATTGATATGTCCTACCTATACGCAAATCTAGTCCGTTTCTTCCATCAAGAACGAGATCTTCAAAATTTAATGTGAGTTCACCGGAGTAATCTGATATATTTTCTTCCAAGAAACTGTTATACGAAAATTTCGGTTCATTTGCACCATTACCAATTTTAGGTGCAGTTATTGTATTGAAACTCGTTAGTAGATTTGCGTTAAATACAAAATTTGTTGAAGTAATTGCCGGAATAGCAGAGCGCGTTTTCTCAACTTCTAAAGCCGCCTTTGCAGCATTATTTGTACCATACGCCAATTGTTCTTTATTTGTAATAATATCAGGTATATCAGGTTCTTTTACAGCAGATATACCTGACTGACTATCATCATTAAATGTTACTTCACTTATTTTTGTAATATCTTTCGCTGCTGAAGCTCCATAGGAAGTTATATCACCATGTTCGACTTCTGCAGCAAAGGACACATTGACCATTGACATAAGCATCGTAAAAACCAAAACCATAGAAATTATCTTTTTCATACACATTCTCCTTTGCCACATTTAATCGTTTTATCAAATTGAAATTAAAAAGGCATAAGCAGTCAGCAGCCTTCTTTGACTGCCATTCCTACTTATGCCGTAAATAAACTGGTTCCCTCATAAAGATGCCTCCTATTCACCTGTAACAGTTCTTATACCTACAACCACCTTTTAAAAAACTTTGTTTTATTATAACATAAATCTATCCTTTTTTCAACATATCTGGTAAAAAATACATATTTTATTACATATTTACAAGAAAAGGGACCTGTGCGCTATGCACAAGTCCCAAAGTCATTATAGATTATTAATTTTTTCAAGAAGTTCTTCCTTGGTACAATCAAAAGGAAGCTCAAACCAACGATAAAGTTTTTCTTGCTCTGCCCTGCCATCTTTCATAACGATATTAACGACTTCTACCAGAACAACAATATGGTCATTTTCCATAACCTCACTGATATCGTCAAGTGCAAAACTCCAAAAAGCACCTTCTCCAAACTCTTTGTCCATAATTTTTTCAACTTCTTCAAGTTGATTATCGGCCTTTAAGCAATAATAATTGTTTGTAACAAGTTCTAAATATTGCTGTGCCGTAAGTAATCCATTATATTTTATTACATCTTTTGTCATACTTTTCCCTCCTATGTATTACGCGATAACATAATCACAATCAAAATGAATGTCATCAATTTTTCCATTTGCTTTCTTGATTTCAAATGAACCTCTGAATTTGGAATCACTACAGTATTCTCTTGCAAGGTCTGCAGCTTCATCTTCATCAAATGCACATATTAAAATCGTGAAATTCTCTATTTCGTTGTATCCAACAAATAAGTTTGTAAATCTCATAATTCCTCCTAAAATGGTAAATCGTCTTCCTTGAAAAACTCATTATTCAATAGTTTTAGTAAAGTATCCTTTGTGCCATGTTTTTTTGCATACCTACTAACTGCAGGGATTGCATAGTCGGCATACTCCTGACAAACTTCACATTCAAAGCTTTTTCCAACACATCCATCACCACGACGGTATGTAACTGGCATATACGAAAGATATCCGCATCCGCATTGAGCACAATGTCTGTACTTACCGGACATAATCTTTTCATAAAAGTCTAAAGCCTCGTCCTGTAATAGTTTAATAAGTTTCTTTAATTTGCGTCTGTAGAAAACGATTAAAAATTTTCCGTCGTCGTTTTCAAAGTACAACGGAGCAATTTTCTTTTGGTTTTCTACAACTACTTTCATAAAACTGTGATACTTGTCAAACCGTTCTACCTTAGGATTGTAAAAAGCACATATGATTTCATTTTTTCTCATAACGTCCTCCTGAATCAAGTATTGTAGCCTGATGCATACAATTCTCCGAGTCTTTCTTCCCAGTTGATATCGTCCTTCAGAAATCCTTTAACAGCTTCCTTAATTCTAAGCGATGCCATGTACTTATCTGCTGGAATATCTGCATCTTTCATGTCCCATACACAAGGTACATAAAAACAAACCATTAGGCATTCGTCTTCAATGTCCTTATGTGGTTTGTCCTCATCATCGAAAAGAAATTCTCCGACAATATCGGTATGATATGAAGCATAAACGCTATCGTTTTGAAAATGAGTTTCCTCACTGTCATCAACGACAATATCATGTAAAAGCACCGGATTTAACGCATGAATAACTATACTCTGCAATGTTCTTTCATCAGGAGTTATCTCCAGTTCCTTACAGATGTGGTCAAAGTCTTTATCGCTTACCTTGTTATTTTTAATGTCTTGGGCAAGTTTTTCAGAAAGTTCTATTTCATAGCTGTCAAATAAATACTTTATTGTTTTGTAGGGATCAAAGTCCTCTCTTGTAAACATTGCGCCTTGCTGATATATTCCATATTCTCTTACCATAAATAATTCCTCCTTAAACGTGACAATCCACACCGATAATTACAGTATCGTCAGGTATGGATTCTATGTATTCATCAAGTTTTCTTCTCCAAGCAATTCTGTTTTTACGTTTTTGCTTGTTAATTCTTTTCCTTGTTGTCGAATCTCTCCAAACATATTCTTCCTCATGGTATCCCTCATCATCCAAAAACCCAAATGTAATAGCCGGATACTTAAATGTATCTGAAATATTTCTTCTTTTTAAGAATGTTTCAAGTGTTTCTCCTTCTATATAGAGAATACCGTCATATCCAACAAGTTTATTATCGCACACTTTCCAGAAATTCCCCTCGGGAATTATTCCTGTTTTATATGCTTCTTCAAACTTATAGAATGCATTTTTTGCACACTCAATTTCCCATTCTCTCATTGCTTGCCATTCAATATCCTTTTTTCTGGCCGCAGCTACCCAAAAGTAACCTTCTGGAGCATCAATCTTTCTGTCAATATCGCCCCAGCTCCGCTCACCAATAGAATATTCCTTACAGCTTTCCTTTACCAAGAATCTTCTCGGCCATCTTCCTCCGATTACACACCAATCATAAAAAGCTTTTGGATTAAATGTATAACCATATCCGCCAAAATGCTCATTGTATTTAAAACCGTTTCCGACTTCTGCAAATTCTTCAAAAGTCTTGTAAAGCTTTTTGTACGGATAATTAAGGATGGCTGTCATCTTCTTCGCCTTTTTAGAACGCTTATCATTCTTTAGCTGACCATAATGCCTCTGATATACCTTTCCGTCTTCATGTATAACGAACTTGTGGCGGAAGAACCAGTTATTTTCCGGTAAAATCCTTCCGTCAGGCAATTTAATACAGTTTGTACATTCTTCGTATTCCTGTCTCAGTTCTTCTGTCAGGTCCTCAAACTGAAGGAATTTTGGATTCGCTGTTTGCTCATTATACGGTTCCATCTTGTCATACATCAGTGCCATTACGCATCTTGCGAACTCTGTTCGAAGTCCGTTCAAATGACGCATATTAATATCAGATAAAATGTTTCGTTTCTTTTTATTTTCTTTTTGCTTTTCTTTTAACAACTCGATTTGTTTCTCAATAAAAAGATCAGCAATCGGGTTTTCTTCTAATTTTGGTACTTCTACCGCAACTAAGGTTTTAAAATGCATACTTCATTCCTCCTATTCACCAATACAACGGTTAAAACATTTTAATTCTTTTTTGATCTCTGCAACGATCATCTCAAGTTCAGAATCAGTCATTTTGTCAGACTTATCACCGTGATATCTTTTTATTATAGATTTCACTTCATCCTTGAAATAAAATTCATCAGATGGCTCTAAGTCCAAAACCGACTTTTCCTGATTGATTATGCACTCCGCATCTTCTGCTGCAGTACAATTACTACAACCGTACTTTGCACATTGATCACTACAAGAATCAATTGTTAATTCCATTCCGGGCAATGCGTCACACTTAAAGAAAACTTCATACATTCTTCTGTGTGTCATACGAACATCAACCGCGTGACAATAATCAAGCAGTGATATTATCTTACCCAGTTCCAATTCACTGTATTTGTATTTTTTGTTTGCTCTTTCAAGCATTTCCTGATACTTGTCCATCTTCATTCTCCTTTTTTTCTTTAATTCCGTATTTTAAAAATCCATACATCGGATCCATCATGCACTTCAGATTTTCATCGTCAACACAAAAGCCGTTAGCAAGTGTCATCGGTTCGCGCCAGATCCATCCGCCTATCATATAAACAGGTGTATAGAATCGTGCGTATTCCTGCATAGCAAGTGAATCGCCATGAACAACAACTGCAGGTATGCCGAGATACGATAATTGGATATACGCCATCTTTGCACATCTGATATCGTTATCACACGCGAGCACACACATATTCTGCGACGGGTTATAATGATTCTTATACAGCGAATTTGCTGCAGCAATCACCATAACTCCGCTACCGCAAGTTGGTTCACAAAGTGTGACATGACCTTTCGTATCAATCTCACAACATTTTGGACCAAGCATCGCTTCGGCCATAAACTCTGCAATATGTATCGGGGTGAAAAACTGACCGTTTCTGGAATTGCTGAGGTTTAGACTATGAAATAGCTCTCCCAATAAATCGGTACTGTAAAGACTTTGCTCAAGTGCATTTACAACCATTGCATGAAGTTCTACAAACTTTTGAAGTTCTTCCTTACTGTATTTCTTAATTGTTTCCATATAAAGTGCTTCGCGTTCTTCAAAATGCACTTTATCAACAGCATTACTCACCGCACAGGAAGCAATCGTAAGATAGTCATCAAAAATTGTCTGAATACCATGTCTGTATCCTATACTCTCAATCAATTTTACGATTTCTCTAACTCTCGTATCGTGACTTATGTAAGTTCCTTTTTTAGCCATAAACTACCTCCATTTCTGAATCAGCAAGATTCCGGATGAGAATATCCTCCAAAGACTCATTAAGCACATTACCTAAAACATGCTTTTTCTGTGTCTGATATGACATATCACAGTCAAGCAGCACATCTCCTAAAGCATTGATATAAATCATATCGTCAATATAAAGGTTGTCTCCGTACTGACTATATTCTTTAATCTTTTTGCTTGGAACAAGGTCCTTGAATCCGAACTGATTCTTCTTTGCATATCCTTCATTGATTATTGCGTAATCTTCAATCATCTTCATTCGCTCATCTGAGAAAAAACAAAGTTCTGAATACTCATTGATCGCTCTATCACTTTGTCTGAAGTGGTATTGGTCGCCGCTTATAGTCAGACAGCACTCATCCCTATCACTACAAAGTGAATACAGATTTTCAAGAGCATTTACAAAATCCTCTTTGTAGAACCTTGCATTTGTCGTTACCCAGAACCTGCCGAGCGAACAATCATTGAACATAAATCCATACTGAAATTCTCTGATTATTTCTGCATTAAGGGAAGGTTCTCCACCTGTGAATGTGATACAGAAAACAGAACTAAGCTGCCGTGTAACAATGTTAGCAATCCTTGTGTCCATATCCACTCTCTGGGCACTTCCCCTTAAGCAATGCGGGCACTTCATATTACATCTGCGTGTACCCTCAACAATTAAATAACTTAAATTAATATCCATTTACACTCACCTTCTTTAATATGCAAAGAATGGTGCCATAAGCTGACACCATTCTCACATAACTTAATTTAATTCTTCTAATTTCTTGGATAAAAGCATATCGTCAATACCTTTATTCTTTTCCGGTTTGTTTTTATCCCATTTCCATTTTGTTGTCTTGGTCTTGAAGCCATGCCCACTGATCATATCCGTAAGCTTAACTGCAGCCTTTGCGACATTCTCGTTCACAGTTTTATCCATATCCAGACATTCGTAAACTTTGGTGATACCGTTTCGTTTCATAATCTCAAACGGTTCTTTCAAAGAATCAATACATCCGGTACCTGCGACTGCGATAAATGTTCTTCCTGAAAGTGCTGAGGCAACATCTGCTTTGAGCGCTCCTTCAGTAACAAAAACAGCATTTTCATCACACGGATTACCAACAAAGTGAGCAGGACTTTTTGAAGACACACCCTTTTCTTCATCAACACTAGAAAACCATATGTATTTGGTCTTACGACCTTTTTCATCAACAAATGGTTTATCAAGGCGAATCTGAAACGCCTGAATCATTCCCGATAGAGTTCTGTACGGAATAAGGATTCCTGAACAACAGGATTTAAAATTCAAGCTCCATACACCCTCTGTCTTTTCGTAAAATCCGGGAACACCTGCAATCGTACATCCCTTTTCGAGAAGTATTTTTGCAAGTCTGTCAAAGCCAAAAGCAGGCGTGCTTCTGTAGCCATTCTTTTCTATCTGCTCTAAGGTAAGTCCTCGTTTAGTCAAATCCTCAACATGCTTATCGGTGAGTGTCAGCATAGAAAGTAACATTTCATATGTCTGGTTTCTGTCATACACCGAAGCAAGTTCAGAATTAGTCGGCAAATCCGGCTTTTCCTTTTTCTTTGATATTGCTTTATAGTCCTTGGGGTTGGCATCACCGTACAATATCTCGCAAATCTCACGGTATGCTTCTGAATTGGAAAGACCGTGAGCCTTGCCGTAAAAAGCAATGGCTCCTCCGCTTTCGCCACAGTAATTACACCTGAATTGATTGCGTTCTAAATTCAGGTTGAGCTTTCCCCTTGTGTCTCCACAAAAAGGACAATCGGCATATACACTTTTTCTACCAGGTCTTCTTATACGAAGATTTAAAATGTTTGCGATATCCATTATGTCAAATGGTAAATCATACTGATAATTAGACATAACGCTTACCTCCTATGCTACAAATCTAACTCCAAAAGTAAGTTTTCGGAATCTCCTTTCAAGGTCATGTTTCCTAAGCCATTTCTTAGCTTTATCTTCACTTTCGAACTGTTTTGCATGGTAGGTGCTGTGTGTAGAGTAAACGCCATGACGAGTAAGTTTACTAAGGTATCCGTAATCAGTTGTGATTGCATAGAATTCCTTGAGTCTTTCCTTTTTTACGCGTGGCTTTTTTACCCTTTTTAAAACATCTTCGCATTCAAATCCTATTGATATATGCAACTTTTCTTTGCCTGAATACTCCTTTATGAGTTCATCAACTTTTTTTAAGAAAATATCAAGCTCCGCTGAATCTTTGATAGTCACATCATGAACAGAGTGCACTGCTGTACCCTCGCCATAATAATAAACTATACCTTTCAGATCATGCTTATACAAAAGCTCTTCATTCAGTTCTTCAAGTGTCTTTGCTTTTTTAAGTCCGTTTTCAAAGAATCTTACAAAGCATTCATCATCCACCCATTTTCCGTTTCTAACAAAATGCTGATTGTAACCGCTTGGAACATACCCTTTAACCTTGGTCATTAATGCTTCAGGTGTTATTGCCGGATTTTCTCCGCTTTTTGCGTAGATAGGAAACCAGCTTCTTTCCCTTCTCCAATGACCGCGGTATGTTGTATCCCAACAGTTATTGCTGCCGGATAGTATCAAAGGTACTATCCGGCCATCATTTGTCTTAATGAATTCTCTGGCATAAACTATTTCATAACTCAAGAGTTTTCACCGCCATTCTCGCAGTAAGGACATCTGGGGTGAATATGGAATTTTGAAACAATATATTCATTCCCGCAATTTCCACATGTGCAAAGAATCGGATGCTCCGTATCCGGGTTTATCTTAAGACAGTAACAGTCTTCCATATCCGGATTAATCTTCTGAGTTCTGACATATGCTTTTGCCAAATCCGCATTGGGTGCTTCAATGTAAACCTTACCTGTTATTGTCCAGGTACAGGGGATGCAGTAAGTGTTAGTTACCTCTTCGGTACCAAACAGAACGTTCTCAACCATCTGCATAAAGGAATCAAATTTTGCTTTAAGATTTTTAAGCATCATATGTCCCTCCTTATGCAACTTTTGCCTGTTCTAAAAGGAACATAGCACCGGCTCTTATAAGATTGTTCTTAGCCTTACTTGCATGATACTGAACGCCCTGAGGTCTTTCCTGAGCAAGCTTACCTAAGGTTTTGCCTTTGTCGATGCCATAATCAATGACAATTTCTTTTGCAAAGTCTACTGTCATTTTCTTAAGGAGTTCTTCAACAGGCATATCTGCAGTTAACACAACCTTTTCTTCCTTCGGTTTTTCTTCAGGTTTAGTTACGGTCGCAGTCTTTTCTTCAGTTCCGGTAGTTTTTCCGGATTCTGTTCCGCCGCCTTCTTCTACAGGTGCTCCGTCTTCATCCGGATTTGGAAGTGAATCGTCTCCAAGATCGAAAGAAATATGAACACCGGCATCAACGATTGTCTGGTCGTTTGGAAGCGCGATGTCGCAGAACTGTGTACCAAAGCCTGCATCCTTAAGTGCTCTGCCAAGTGCTGCAGTTTCAGCGCTCTCTACAAAGTTAAGACCGAATTTCTCGTTAGCATCATCTTTGTATCTTGAAGCAAATCCATTAGCAAGGAAGTTATCATCAGCATCATTTTTGTCTGTATAAACACGGACTTCAAATGTTGCATACTCCTTATTAAGTGCCTTTGGAATTTTCACAAGCTTTCCCTGCGGATACATTAATCTGAACCACAGCAGACGATACTTTGTATCGAGATAAAAAGAAACACCATCTTCGGTCTTTTCTTCTCTGAGATAGTCTTTAGGTTCAAAGCCCTCTACCCTGTTTAATGCCTTTACAGCATCGTTTACATCGTATAACATTTCTTTTAATTCATTCATTACATTTCATCCTCTCAAAATTATTTTAAATATCCCCGCCGCATACGGCACAGTAACCGCCAAGCAGCTTATCATCCCAAAATTTTTCTATGATTTCTTCCGAAAAACCTACCGCATCAAAAGTTTCAAGTTCAACATCGTCTCTGTCAACACCATGCTCATCAGCAAGCTTGTCAAATATAGGACTAATATCGAACGTACCGTCCTCAAGCAGGACAGTAGGCTCATCAACTTTGAAATACTCTCCATTGATTCGCGCAATGTCCCGCCAACGGTAGCTTCCGGAATTACACTCACAAAAACTCATTTTGTGTCATCCTTTCCGCTAAATTCATCCACGTACATCTTGATTCTTTCGGCAAGTTGTGTGTTTCGCTTTGTGCTGTCATTCTTATGAATTCCTGCCATAAGCGCACGCTTTTCACCGATGAGAATTACTTTTTTCTTTGCTCTGGTTATAGCTGTATAGATTAAGTTTCTTTTCAGCATAATGTAATGGCTCATCATAATCGGAATGATAACTGTGCTGCACTCGGTACCCTGTGATTTATGGATTGTCATTGCATAAGCAAGATCAACAATCTCAAGGTCACGCTCTGCATAATCTGCACGGACACCATCCGAAAACTCAATGATAGCGTGCTTCATTTCATCTTCATCACGATAGACAGATTTAATAAAGCCCACATCGCCATTGTTGATACCGTTTACATTTTTAAGCTGAATAACCTTATCATTTAGCCTCATTTTATTACCATCGCAAAAGAGTTCATTATGCTCACCGGTAAATGGATTTATTATTTCCCGTATAACCTCATTGATGTTCTTAACACTTGTTTCACCTCTTGCACGGAAAGGTGCAAGAACCTGAACATTGTCTATACCGTTGGCGTTTACCTCTTGTATGTAACAATGCTTAAGAATTTCAAGTGCTTCTGTATCAGAGTCTGCAGAAATAAAATTAAAATCACTGCCGTAAAGAAGCTTTGTTCCATTTAGTCGTATCTGTTCAGCATTTAATGCTATTCTGCTTGTTCCGCTCTGGCGAAAAACTGTGTCAAGCCTTGTAATCGGTACACACTCAGAACGCAAAATGTCAAAGAAGACATTACCTGCACCAACTGAAGGTAACTGGTCTGCGTCTCCGACAAAAACGATTCTTGTGTTTGGCCCGATGCTTTTCATAAGCTTGTATGCAATGCTTAAATCAACCATAGATGTCTCATCAATAACAACAAGACCTTCCTCGATTTCCACATCACTTTCAGCTTCGTCAGTATTAAGAGCAAGCGCAGAATGTATAGTTCTTGCTCCGGGTATTCCGGTACATTCAGCCATTCGTTTTGCAGCTTTTCCCGTAGGTGCTGCAAGTAGAATATCATCACGTCCGGTCAACGCCTTATACACATCGATAACAACCTTGAGAACCGTACTTTTACCTGTACCGGGACCTCCGGTGATTACAGAAAAGTTGTTACGAAAACACATCTTCACTGCTTCGCTTTGAGCGTTTGACAGCATAATACTTCTGCGCTTTTGAGCTGCCTCAACAACTGCATCAAGATTCGGATAAGTAAAAGACTTTACGAATGTTCTTGCTGCAATCATCTTTGCAAGTTCAACCTCTGCTTTAAACATATACGGTGAATAAATGTTGCCATTGTTGTTCACGAGTGTTTTTGCACGAATCAGCTCGATAAGGCATTCCCTTATTTCTTCATGAGTAACCGAAATGTTTTTCAGATCATCATTCAGAAGGTCAAAGCACTTATCTCTTAATTCCTGCTGATCCATATACACATGACCTTCGCTTTTCATTTCACCAATAACATGTTTTGCTGCAGCTTTGATACGCATCTTATCGTTAGGCTTACATTTGATTTTTCGGGCGATATTATCTACCGTCTTAAAACCAAAACCAGAAATATCACAAAGCTCAAAAGGTCTTTCATTAAGAACCTCCATAGCCTTATCTCCGTATCTCTCGTGAATACGCACTGCTTTGTTAAGTGTGATTCCAAACGGTGATAAAAAAGAAACAATGTTTCTTAAGCTTTTGTTCTGAGCATATGATGTTACAATCTTTTCGATTTTCTTATCGGATAAGCCTTTGATTTCCGCAAGTCTTGATGGCTCATTTTCAATGATTGTAAGCGAATCAATTCCGAATCTGTCTGTTATCTTTCTTGCTGTTATTTCACTGACTCCGGCGATAAGACCTGATGATAAATAACTTACTATACCCTCAATGCTTGCAGGTATGATTTCGGCAAAGTGTTCGATAATAAGCTGAACACCATACTTAGTTGTCTGCCATTTGCCCTCAAGCTCAAGGTCAATAGAATCTGTTGCCGGGATACCGTAGCCAACTGCTGTGAATCGGATTTTTTTATCCTTATACACAAACTTGCTTCTGGCATCCTGCGGAACGGATGCTTCATCATCCGTCTTGAACGCAGCAACGCAATAACCGGTTGCAATGTTCTCGAAAATCTTTTTCTCAAATGTGCAAACCAAGTTAATCACCTTCTACTTCTATCGTTATTTTCACCTTCGGTCCTTTCACAATATCTCTGTAGATGATGTCAATGCCGAGTTCCTTAGCCACTTCAATTTCGCGTCTCATTCCATCAGAAATAACATCACCGCAAACTACCATGAGTTTGCATATTTTGAGCAAATCAAGCCCGAATTTAAGCCCTAAAGCTCTTTCTTCGGGATTATGATCGTCAAGATATTCCGGCAGAATTGCATGAGGTGCTATTGCACGGCAATTATAAATCTCTGACACGACTTCCATTTGTTCTCTGGCCTTAAGCATATTAAGTCTCACTCCTTCTGCTGTATCAGCACCAAGAGGAGAACAAATATACACCAGTTCCTTTTTCTTATTATTCATACTGCTTTCAACTCCTTAACACTTAATGTTCGGCTCTCACTTTCGGATACATATTCGTCATACACATCTCTATGGTGAATAGCCAATTTTTCCAATTCTTTTGTAAGTATTCGTACAGACTTTTTAGGCTTATATGAAACAACGAATTTTCTTCCGCCTGCAGTGAGTTCGCTTTCTGTGAAAGCTCCCATCTCTTCAATAATCGGAATAGAAATTCTTTTGATTTCATCTTCAATCCTTCGCTTGTCTGCATCGAGCTTACTCTTTTCTTCCTTGAGTTCAAGATATCTTGCAAGGTCTGAACTAAGGCTTGCCGGCAATGTTTTTTTACCGAGGGACGGATCTGCATCTTCGAGATACATTTTGAGACACTGCAGAGCCAGGTCAGGCTTACCTGTGAATTCCGGTTCCACACGCTTTTCAATATATTCCTCCCAGAAATATTGCTCCGCCTCAATAATTTCATCTTCAAATTCGAGGTCGCGTTCGACATAACGGTAAGCAAAATCATTTTCGTTATTCCCCCAAAGACAAGCAATGTATGCAAAGTCAAGGTTCATAACGGCCATATAATGCCTAATCTGAAGCTCGTACTGGTATGGGTATTTCTCACCTGCCCAGGCATCTTTGTTCTGATAATTTGTGGTTTATGTGCGATAGGTAAGCCTTTGATACTATCTCCAACTTTTCCCCCGCCTCACACCGTGCATGCACCTTTCAATGCACACGGCGTTCCACCAACCTATTTCGTTGCTGTTGTCAGAATTTCAGTTCCGGCTTTTTCTCTTAATTCAAATAATTTCTTCGTCTGAATAGCGTCAAGATTTAATTTATCAAGATATTTTTGTAATGTAACAGGATTTGTTGCATGTATTGCAATGTGAACATCTTTTGTTACAAGCGTAAGGTTTGCATAGGAATCCAAACCATTTTGCTTTCTTGGGACGATATGATGGCAGTGCATATTGCCTACGTCAAGCTCTATACCACTTACTGCACATCGACCTTTTTGTGCTACATATTTTGAAATTCTGTTGTCATTGTACTCAACAGATTGTCCGATAATCGGATTTCGCATTATGTAGTGAAGAATGTCCATATCAACACATCTGATACTGTCATGTATCAGTGCTCTTCCTGCTTCGGTATATTTGTTTACTTTGAATGGTTTATCCATTGGGTTTTTGTGTTGGCAGTACCATAGTGGTGCCAGCACTTGACCATATGCAACCATTAGGGATTCACAAGTCTTATACCTATCATACATATATCTTGGAAAACGATAATCTTTCTGCTTTTTATCTAACTCGGATTTCTTTGAAACATGAGATTTTAACCGGGTTTTAAGGCTCTTTTTAAACGGATAGGCTAAATCCGATAATTGCTTTGAAACTCTTGTACCAATTCGATAATAATTGTGTGTACTGTAAACGTAAGCATTTAGACGCGATATATATGTAACCACTTTAGTCTCAGGAGAATGCTGCACATCTCTTATGAGTTCTTTCATGGTTACTTTTATCTTTTCTTCTGCCTTTTCAGTCATTACACTTGCTATCGTGTATTTAGGTGTACCGTTTTTCTTCGTACCGTTTCGTTCAACCTTTATTTTGAAACCAAGAAATTCCGAATAATCCTTTTTAAGATTTACTATTTTGGATTTTTCGGGGCTGATTTCTAAATTCAGCCTCTCTTTAAGCCACATTTCTGTTGCAATAAAGAGTTTTCTTGCGTCTTTGTAGTTTTTACAGAGAACTTTAAAGTCGTCGGCATATCTGATTATGTAACATTCTTTTAGGTTAGAACGTTTTCGTAAAGCAGAATATTTAGGTCCTTTTTCAGCATTACCACTCGGTCCAACTTTTCCGTTGGCGAATTTACCTCTTGTCGGAATATTCTCCCATTGAGATGCAATCCACCAATCAAGTTCGTTTAATACGATGTTGGCAAGCAGTGGCGAAATGATTCCGCCTTGGGGAGTTCCCTTTTCAGGGAATCCTACATCTGCGACTTCTGCTTTTAACATAACAGATATGATTTTAATTAACTTTTTGTCTCTGATACCTAATGTCCACATTTGTTTCAGGAGTTTTCCATGGTTTACATTATCAAAGAAACCTTTGATATCTATGTCAATGACATAATGTAAATCCATAGTTTGTACTCTAAGATACATTTGTGCCAGTGCATTTTCAGCACTACGGTTTGGTCGGTAACCATTGTTTCTTTCAAAGAATTTTGCCTCACATATTGGTTCTAATACTTGCAGTAGACACTGCTGAATTAGTCTATCCAATATGGTAGGTATTCCAAGGCTTCTTGTTTTACCGTTACTTTTAGGTATTTCAACCCTCTTAACGCTTTGAGGTCTGTAAAAGTTGAATTTCTTTTTAACTAATGAAATTAGTACACTTTCTTCTAAATCTGCAAGATTCCAAATATTTCTTCCATCTGTACCGGGTGTGCGACTTCCTTTGTTCTTTTTGAGATTTCTGTACGCTAAACGTATATTTTCATCTGCACAAACAATATCCATAAGATTTGTGAAAATGCAGTTGTCTTTACTCTTTTCGTACAGTGTATCTTGAACTTTTTGAAAGTCATAATACTCGGCGTGACGGAGTTTTGCCTTTTTCTTTGCCTTTGTTTTCTGTTCCATAGTCGGCATCACCTCCGAAATTTCTTTCTTTGGATTAAGCCTTTCTTAGTCATACTCGAACCTATGAAAATTTTCTAAGAACAGTTATACAACTACTTAAGGTTGGCTAGTGGCTGTTCCTCCACTCTCATTACAAGAGCTTCAACGGTCGTGCCACCACTCTCAGTTGGATAAAGATAGGTTATATCTTGCGACTTACCCTATCAACGCTTCTTGGACAGTAGAGCCTCCACGTTCCAACCTTTCTACGTTCCGATATCCCTAGCTTTGCATATATACTTTTAGGTGCTTTCTATAAGCCTGTATGCTTGATAGTGCCATTTACACTATAAGGTATTTCATAAATGCAAGTCTTACTTTACCTCACATACCCCGTCATTTGACGGGTGTAGCATTTCTACTACCTTCATGGTCTAGACCCGTACATTCGAAAGTTCGTCAGTGGCTTGTCAGTTCCACATTCTCACCATGAGTATTTTATAGCCCCCGGCATATAGGTAACATCATCCGCCTCCGGACAACTTTCCACAGCAACTTATGTTCTGTTTGGGTTACTCTCTGCCGACTTCCGCGAGCTCTCGTACGATTAATAATCTACTTTATTAACCGCAGGTCGCAGTATTAGGTTGGCGTTTCAGGGCGTTACCCCGTCATTCCACCAATCAGGATATCAGTTCTCCTAATAAGAAAACTTTACGTTCTTTTATTAGTGCCTAAGCTTTTCACTTAGGAACGTATCGCACTGCATTCGAGGATACCTCGTCTTCCATCCTTATCAATAACAAATCTGTCTACGTCAGCACGCATAAAAGGATAGTGCGGATGAGAAAACATTGTCTTAATTTCAAAGACATGTAATCCCGTTTTTCTTGAAAATACTTCCGCAACCAAATCCTCAAGCACGTGTCCCATCTTCTTCTGAAGCCAGGTCTCATCTTCCTCATCACGGAGAGGTTTGATACCTAACTTGTCATAGTACAGCTCGCGATTACATCTGAAATGCGAAACACCGAATATGATAGATACATCACTGCCGCCAATACCGCCTCTGCGATAATCAAGCCATTCTTCTTCGGTCAGATTACCTGTTTCAACTACAACATCAGGCTCATAGGTACCTCTTGGCATAATCCTCTACCCCCTTACCATTTAATTTCTCCGGGGATATCAAACTCTTGCCATTTGACATTTAAAGCCCTCGCTACAGTTTCTTCCATCTGTGTTACTCTGACACCGCTTTCACCTGCACACTGCATAAGGAAAACAACTTCTGCAATTCCATAATATATGTCATGTGCTGTGCAGAATCCCGTACCGTGTATTGCATTGAATTTTTCAAGTGCAGGTACACCGTATTTTTTGGGAATTCCGATTTTAGACATAACACCTATCATAGTGTTTGAAGGATTCTTCACAGTAACAGCAATCAAATTTTCAAGCTTACCGATTGCCAAATCATACTGAGAGTAAAGCATTGACAGCTTTCTTTCAAAATCCTTCATAGTTGCTCCGTTTTTATGCTCAAGTTTAAGCGGATTTCCAAGAGGAATGTTCTTTCCGTCAACAATTAATGACGGATAGAGATTAGCACCGCTGATACCAACATCCGATGTGGTAAGACGTACAGATGCCTTCAGCTCATGACACTTAACAGAATGCAAAGCAAGTAATTCCTTATATGTCTTTACAAGCTCATCATTTCCGTCAAGAGACCAAACTGCCGTTGACAGTGAGTGGTCATAGAAACCACCGGCGTAATTAACATCGTCGAAATTCTCGTTCAGGTAGTCTGATGTCTTTGTGAAAAGCTCATACATTTCCAGAATTGAATAATCGCTTTTGTCTCCGCCGTGTACAGCTGATACCTTTTCGTCCGATACCTTTAACAGTGCCTGTCCGTCAGCAACCTTAAGGCAGTGGTTGAGTATTTTTGCAAATACGCTTCTGTCCACCTTTGAAAGTGCATTGCCGGAAATTCTTGCACGCTCCAAGATTGTCTTGATAGCGCAGCTTCTTACCGGGATACATTCTCTTCCGGCACGAAGCACAAGCTGTGTGCCGTCTAAAGTATCCTCAATAATTTCTTCCTTGCCCATAACTCTGTAATCATGGGCGATTGCCTCGGTTCTCGCTGTATCTTTCACAAGCGCCTCGAACCTGAGATTGTTTGATGCCTCTTTTTTCCAAGTCGTCTTATCTTTGCGACTCTTTAAGAAGCTCAAAAAATCTCCTTCTCCTGCAAACGACTGGAAATAACCGTCTGCATAAACCTTTGTTTCATTCATGTGGATTACCACCTTTCAAAAAAATATTTATTTCTAAACGCCCTAAGGCTTTTTAGACACAAAAAAAAGCGGAAACAAACGAATCCTAAAATGGATTACATTCATTTCCGCTATTTGGTGCAGTTACCTGCATAAAACAAAAAAGCCAACAGTTACTACACCCAAATGGGCATAGTTATACTGTTGACTTTTATTACAATCGCAACATCTAGTATGCTAAGACTTTTTGGAAAAAGTCTCGGGAACCTCCCACGCACAAATCAATTAACAATTGTATTTTAACACAATATATAGTGTTTGT